>JAFTVU010000093.1 GCA_017465665.1 Oscillospiraceae bacterium
AATTCAAGTCCCTTTGCGGCGTGCACCGTCATCAGCTTTACTCTGTCGCTTTCGGTCTCGTCGTCCTCTGCCTGCAAGGAGATATGGTTGATGAAGTCTTTCAGCGTTACCTCCTCGCCGTAGCCTTTCTCAAACTCCATAGCGATACGCTTGAATTCCGACAGGTTTTCAAAGCGCTCCATATCGCCCTGCTCACGGATATATTTCTCATAGCCGCTGTCCTCGCATATCATCACGACCGCGTCAGAAAGCGACATCTCCGCAGCTTTTTCCCTTGCACTTTCTATCAGCGACACAAATTCATCTGCACCGCTGTTGCGGAATGCGGAATACAGCAGGTTTTCCTTTAAGGTCTGATACAGCGATTTTCCGCCCGCCTGCAGCGCTACGAGCTGCTGCAGCCTTGTCCTTCCGAATTTCCTGCGTGGCTTGTTGATGATGCGTTTCAGCGAGATATCGTCGTCGAATGCGATAAGGCGCAGATACGCAACTATATCCTGCACCTCCATACGCTGAAAGAACTTCACGCCGCCGATGATCTCATACGGAATGCCGTTTTCGGTGAATTTCTTCTCGATAACACGGGACAGAAATACCGACCTGTACAGCACCGCAAAATCCGAATAATCCACACTGCTTGCCTTTCGGATATCCTGTATGCACTCGATTATCCTGTCAGCCTCCGCGAAGTCATTTGCAGAGTGATAATGCAGCACCTCCGCGCCGCTTGCACTGTTTGTGAAAAGCTCCTTTTCAAGGCGCAGCTTGTTCTTTTCGATAAGGGTATTGGCACAGTTGAGTATCTGCGGTGTGGAGCGGTAATTCTGATTGAGGAAGACCGTATTTGTCGGCTGGTGCGTTTTGTCGAATTCAACCAGCAGCTTCACATCAGAGCCTCGCCACTCATAGATATTCTGGTCGGGGTCGCCTACTATCATCAGGTTTTTATGCTGACCCGAAAGCAGGTCAACAAGCTGCATCTCATTCTTGGAGCTGTCCTGAAACTCGTCTACCTGTATGTAATTCAGCCTGTCCTGCCACTTTGAGAGCACCTCGGGGCAGGTTGTGAGTATCTTCAGCGCAAAGAACATCAGGTCATCAAAATCAAGCGCGAATATCTGCTTCTGACGCTGCAGAAACTCCTCGATTATCGTATCGTCAAGGTCGGTTATCTCGGGAAGTATCTGACAGTTTTCGGTGCTGCACATCTTCGGCACATAATCAAGGTGGGACTTCACATAGCCTATCTTGCCGATTATCTTCTCAAAGCTTGCGTGGTCAAGCTTGAGCTCGTATTTCTGATAGATATCGCCGAGTATGGACTTCTGCTGTGAGGTGTCGATTATCTGAAACTCCTTCGGATAAAACAGCTTTTCGATGTCCTCACGCAGCACTCTGACGCAGAAGCCGTGGTATGTGCATATCAGAGAGGTGCTGTATTCCTCCCCGATAAGCGAGCGTATACGGCGCTTCATCTCGCCTGCGGCTTTGTTTGTGAATGTCACGCAAAGGATATTTGCAGGGTCGATGCCGTATTCCTTTACGAGATAGGCATAGCGGCTGACCAGCAGCTTCGTCTTGCCGCTGCCTGCGCCTGCGATAACACGCAGATATCCCTCTGTTGCCGTGACAGCCTCAAGCTGCTTGTCGTTAAGTCCTGCAAGATACACGACATTCACCCCCTTTTATCGGATATGCTCTCTCCATTTGTCGCCCCATATCTCTTTCATACGCATCTCATGGTTTTTGTTAATGGCATTCATTGCCTCTCGCCATTCGCGCTCCTGCTGTGTAGGAAATCCGTGCATCTGCTCATTTGTATTCCATTCGATATCTGCAAGAACGAACATTTTCTGCACCCCCATACTACTATAACTATAGTTTACCATAATATATGGGCTATTTTCAGGACAATAAGGCACTTTTATGCCTTCAAACCTGCAAATCCCCCAAATCTCACTTACATATTATCACTCTGAAAGGAGCTGATGATATGTCACGTGCAAAGGAAAAGATAAACGTTATCCTTCATCCACCTACAAACGAAAAGGACATAGCGGCAATTCAGGAGGCATTCGGCGAGCTGTACGCGCACATCATTGAAAAGGAGCTTGTAAAACACGATCTTACTTACGAAGAAAAAGTCTACATCTTTGAAAAGGTCTGCGAACAGCTTGCAGGCTGAAAACACAGGCAGGGAGCATTTCATATCTTCCCTGCCTGTTTATTTTTTGTCCTGTTCAATGTTTCAACAGAGAGTCTTAACGATCACAAAACCGCTTTTGACATTACATCAAAAGCGGCTTTGATTTTATATAGCTTCCAGCAACTTATCCTTATATCTCACAGCAAGGTATATCGCATAGCCTGCGGACACAACTGTCAGGAATACTGTCGCGATAACACCGAACATCTGCATGTCTGCGGGCGCTGCTCCGAATGCACTTGAAGCATTCACCACAAAATGAGCAATTATACAAGGAATAAGGCTCTTACCTGTCTTGAATACCACCGTAAAACAGAAACCTATCGCAACTGCGTAGACGATTTGGCACACAGTATCGAATACAGGCGCGCCGTTGAGCAGATTAACGATATGTCCGATTCCGAATGTCACAGACGAAACGATTATCGCGCTCTTGACATTTGACCTGCACATAGCTACAAACAGCAGACCTCTGAAAATAAGCTCCTCCACAATTCCTGCGATTCCCTTTGCAGCCGCTATAATTACGCACTGACCCACTGACGGCTCAAAAGCTATGCCTTTCCAGAAATTTATCTAGCATATCGCCGCAAGCGGTACAAAAAACAGGAACGCCTTATAGCTTCCGCTGAATTTACACAGACCATACTGCTCCATAAAATCATTCTTTTTCATGAATACTATCAGCACCGCAGCCATAGCAACACTGAAGATCAACGTTATCAGAGAAGGCATTCCGATGCTTTCGGAAATACCGTCCGCAACGCTTACTCCCACGACATGAATTATTATCCACATCACTGCAAACCATATCTCGCTCTTTTCATAAAACTTTCTCATATTTCTCCGCCTTTCATTGCGCCTATCACGCCCATATATACATTTGTAAGGATGCTGACGAAGTAGCCCTCGTCATACTGCATTGAGTTATTTGCAAGCAGGCTCGCTATTCCATGCACCGTCAGAAATAACGACGCAAACACTTCTCTGCTCTGCTGCTCTGTGATCTCCGCTTCCGTTTGAAGCACTTCAAAAACAGGAGCAAGCTCCTCGCTGCCGACAAGCTCCTCAAAACCGCTGTTAGCGTACTTATCCGACTGAAACAGAAAGCGGAACAGGTGCTTTTCCTCTGCCGCAAATCTGATGTATCTCATACCTATTGCGAGCATAGGGTCATCCGTTGCGACCTCTGCGGTCATGATATACCCGCTGTGCAGCTTATCAGCCTCGGAATATATCTCCGCTTTCAGCTCCTCAACCGTACTGAACTGGTACATTATCGGCTGTGTGGAGCAATTAAGCTCCGCCGCTATCCTGCGGACATTTACAGCCTCTGCTCCGCTGCTGCGGACAAGCTCCAGACCTGCGGCAATTATCATTTCTCTTGTTATCTGCGACTTTGGTGGCATATTATCTCTCCTTGATAACATTTGTTATATAACATTTGTTATTATAATAGCAAAAACAAATTTTGTCAATACCTTTTCAAAATATTTTTCAGTTAGAGTGGCTTTCAGGCTTGTGTTTATTTTTTGTATTGTCTTTTTACTTATGGTATGATATAATAAACGCAAAGGTATTTTGATGAACATACATACCCTTGCGATAATGGTATATTGACAGGAGTACAACATGACAAAAAGGAAAAAAGCACTTATGATCACATCGATAATTCTCGGTGTGCTTATACTGCTGATGGCAGGTATCTTTATAAATCACAAAATACGGCTCAACAGCGAAAAAGAGCTCCTCGCGCCGCTCGGAAAGCTGGTCGAGGTGGGCGGTCACAATATGAGCGTCTACACAGAGGGTGACGGCGAAGCTACGCTTGTATTTATGTCTGGAAGCGGCACCTGCTCACCTATTCTTGACTTCAGGTCGCTGTATTCGCTTATGAGCGATGACTACAAGATTGTAGTAGTCGAGAAATTCGGCTATGGCTTCAGCGAT
>JAFTVU010000094.1 GCA_017465665.1 Oscillospiraceae bacterium
AGCTGAATATATTCCTGCGGCTTTTCGGGAGCTGCCGCAAGCTCCGTCTGCTCGCTCTCATCGCAGTCGTAATCCTCATCCTCAACCTCATCATAGGATATGGTTTCAAGACTGACAAGCACCTCCGCCGAGCCTAGCTTTTCTGCCAGACTGCGGAAGGCTTCGAGATAATGATCGGGGCGTTCATACCGCCGCATCGTCACCAGATCGTCCTCGGCTATGGCTGTACGAAGATTTTCCGCATACCCTATGACCGCAGGAACGCAGAGCTGCTTTAGCTGTTTTTCGCTCAGATTACGGGACTGCTCACGAATAAATGCAAGGTGTTCGTCCTCGTCTATCCGTTGCATAGCGATGGCGGCGTTGGCACGAATCTCATCGGGACGAGCCATATATTTGCTGTCTACCTCGGGTGGCATTCCTCTGAAATATATCTCGGGATATTCCTGCGGCTGCATAGTTCGCTCAATCATTATTCTGTAAAATGATATATGATTTCTCACAAGATTCATATTGAAGCCGTCTGCCCAAAACGGATCGGACGCACCGTTATCTCGGATATATTCCCATCGCTCAAAGGAGCGTTCAAGCTCTGCTCTGTAATCTATATCCTCATATTTTTTCTTCATAATGACATACTCTGCTGCTGTTTAGGCTCGCTGTTCTGATTACGAAAAACGTAGCCTCGGCTTGTAAGGACTGCGCCGTCCTGTTCAATACGCCACTCGCCGTATGCGTCGTAATCTATGAAGTCCTCCACCTCTGTGCTGAAGTTTTGGTCAATATCCTCTCGGCAGCATTCGTATAGAACAAAGTGTCCGTATTCGCCTGCGGTATCCACCTCAATGCAATCATACTTGTGGATGTTCATAGCAACGGAGAGTGCGTCATCGATGGTTTCGATATCGTCTACCTCCATGACCGCCGCAAACACCTTGAGATAATACATATCTCCGTATTTCATCTCATTACTCGCCCAGCGTGCTATTTCGTTCAGCGGAGTCAGCCTCATATCGCACATTTCGGATATATCGTTGAGGTATTCGGTATGGCTTTGTATATCCGAGATACGGCAGTCATCAAGGCTGGTCACATTCAGCCTGCGGCGAAGCTCATCCGCTGTCGCCTCGTTTACGGGAAGTTCGATTTCTGCTGTACCTGTATCACTGCAGAGCGTTGCAGTCATCACGCACCGTTCCTGCAGCAGACGCATCTCCGCTATCTCGGATATAGCCTTTCTGTGAGCATTTTCATTGGTCTGAAAGTCGCATCTTTTTTCGTATGGAATATCCCGAATGTTATTCTTGTACTCGTTGGAATCGAGCTGAATCACAATATTCGGCAGACCAATTTCGGGCATATTCTTGTTGAATTCAAAGCCTATCTCCTGCGTATCATAATTCAGCGTAATGCTGTACGGGGTGTAGGGATTATTCCTTATCTCCTCAAAATGAGAGCTTGCGGCAAACTCCGATAAAGGTATAAATACACGCTGTCCCTGAACATTCTCGGGGAAGTTGTGGCTTGCTCTCATAAGCTGAAACATCTCCGATGTGTAGACCGTACCCATAGGATTACCTTCATTAAGAGCGTGAACCATACTTTTGGCAGCGTTATATATGCTGAA
>JAFTVU010000095.1 GCA_017465665.1 Oscillospiraceae bacterium
CGAAGATATCACAATTACAGATAACGCTGTCGTTACAGCAACAGGCGACACCTACGGCGCAGGTATCGGCGGCGGATATAAGGGGTCAGCCACAGATATTAAAATATCAGATAACGCTGTCGTAACAGCATCAGGCAAAGACGGCAGCGCAGGTATCGGTGGCGGTGTTGACGGCACGCTTGAAGATATTATCATCAATGGCGGCTCTGTAAATGCGATCGGTTCAAATTATTATGAACAAACTGTTGGCGGGGCAGACAGTGCAAATATCGGTGATGGTGTGATACTTCCTCCGGATCCGCATTCCGAACCTGAAGAAGGCGCTCCTGTTACCCCCACACTTGCAGACGGCACAACACCCGTATATCTGTTAGAGCTGGACAACCCGAACGGCGATGACATCGTGATCGACGGCGTTGACTTCCCCGACAAGCACGGCGACGAGAAAAAGATCTACGCATACGTCACAGGTAAAAACCATATCGTAAAGTTCAACGATACCTTAAATCTTTATGTATTCAGCGATGGCAGTTTCGACTTTATAAGTGAGCTTAAGACTCCGACACTGAAAGCTTCCTCAACTTCAGATAACTCTGTCAATTTGTCCTGGAACGACTTAGGTGATACGGTAAGCTATGAGATCTACTGCTCTGCTACAGGCTCTGACTTTGTTAAGATAGCTACGGCAGACGGAACTACCTATACCGATACCACTGCGGTTGCAGGCAACAGATACTACTATCAGATCAGGGCTTACTACAGCGAATACGATGTATATGTCGTATCCGATATCGAGATCGTTACTGTTCTCGATGTTCCCGTTATCGTAAAAGTGACCTACGGCGAAGGTACTGTAACTCTTACATGGAACAAGGTTGCAGGCGCAGATCATTATTCGGTACATCTTATGAATTCGCTCGCTTTCGATGGTATGACAGATGCCGGAAACACCGCCGAAACGACGATCACTCTCAACGATGTGCCCGAGGACAAATATCTGGTCGTATGTGCCCTGGACACTGAAACAGCCGGCACCAGCCTATTCTCCGTTTCCGTGCCTACAACTATCCCGGTACCCGAAAATATATCGACTGAGGCAAGCGACAAACAGGTGACCCTCACATGGGATGCTGTTGACGGCGCAACAAAGTACGCAGTTTACTGCGGTACAGACGCTGAGAATCTTAAGCTTGTTTCCGATACAATTACAGATACTACATTCACAGTAACTGAGCTTGTTTTCAACACTGAATACTACTTCGCTGTACAGGCTTACATTCCCGATAAGTGGTCTGAACTTTCCGATACAGCGAACATAACGACAGAAGCCTGCAAGCATGGCGATAAAGCGACCGAATGGACTTCCGAGAACGGCTACCACTGGCATGAGTGTGGTACTTGCGGTGCTGATCTAGACAAGACCGAGTGCAGCGGAGGCAAGGCTGACTGTGTGAACAAGGCAGTATGCTCCGAGTGTAAGGTGGCTTATGGCGACATCGACAGCACTAACCACGCTAACAAGTCCACCGAATGGACAATGGACGAAACAGGCCACTGGTACACTTGCGACTGCGGAAAGCTTGATTTTGCAAAGCACACATCAAGTGGTGCGGCAACAGAAGATACAGCAGAGACTTGTACGATATGCAAATATGTTATCACTCCCGCAACAGGACATATCAAGCATACAGCTGATACAAGCAAGTGGCTCTCTGATGAAACAAACCACTGGCACAAGTGCGTTGGTTGCGAAGAAAAGCTTGATGTTACGACTCACACCGCAGGCGACTGGATAATCGACACCGAAGCAACAACTACAACCGAGGGCAGCAAGCACAAGGAGTGTACCGTTTGCGGAGTTACAACCGATACTGCAACCATAGATAAGCTCCCTGACAATTCGACAGGTGGTTCTACTGGCGGTTCTACTGGTGGCTCTACAGGTGGTTCTACTGGCGGCTCTACAGGTGGTTCTACTGGCGGCTCAACTGGTGGTTCTACTGGCGGCTCTACAGGTGGTTCTACAGGCACAAAACCCAATATCAACGGCAACTCCAAGACATGGGCAGATATCGCTGTTGACATAAGCAAGACAGCAAGCAGCACAACATCTACGGTTAAGCTTAACGGCAACTACGATATTCCCGAAGATGTTATCAAGGCTATCGCTGACAATAAGGCTAAGGTTACATTCGTTATCGACAGCACAAGAAGCTGGGTGATCGATGGCTCGCAGATCACTGATGTTGCAGATGTTGACCTCAGAATGATCACTATCGCTTCTCTGAACACATCTGAACTTCGTGGCAGCGCAGAGAAAAAGTTCCGCATCAACGGCTTGAATGTTCCTTCTGAACTTAAGCTCACCTTAGCAAAAGAGAACGCAGGCAAGTTTGCAAACCTCTACAAGAAGGACGGCGACAAGCTGGTATTCGTTGATAACGCAAAGCTCGACGCAGACGGAAATGTAATGCTTTCTGTATCTGAAGATGGCGATTACGCTGTTATGCTCTGCGAGTTCTCCGACCGCAAGGGCGATGTATCCAACGACGGTGTTACAAATGCTCTCGACGCAGCAGCGATCCTCAAGGATATTGTAGCACTTGAGGGCGCAGCTAATCCCGAAATGCGTGATTACAACGGCGATGGCAAGGTGAATGCACTTGATGCAAGTGCGATACTTAAAGATATCGTATACGGTGTTATCTGATACACAAAAACTCCCCTGACTTCGGTCGGGGGAGTAGTTTTTGGCCACGCTTTGGTCACACCTGAGTTTTCGGACACGTTTTTTGACAGCACGATCACAACAAATAATGGCTTTGTTATCAGTAAGATTTAAAATCAAAGATAAAAAGAACAGAAAGATGATATCAAATATCAAAATAGATGTGATATGCCGCAGAGAGTGATCTTTGCGGCATATGTTGTTTATACATCTTGGTCCGCCTGCATTACTCTTTTTTTCGAGTGAGTAAGTTTAAAAAACACTGGACAAAAAAGGAAAAAAGTGATATAATATATCATGTATATTTATGCAGACTAATCGATACATTTATTTGAGGTCAGAAAGGCGGTGTCGTGAATATGACGCCAATATTCAACGATATAAACATCTGCATGGCGTGCAACGCGAATTATGCCGAGCCTATGCGGACTATGATATATTCGGTGCTGCTGCACGCGGACATGAGCAGGAAATACGAGTTCATCATCATGAGCAGTGACCTGTCCGAGTGCGACAGAGGGCTTCTGCTTCGCATGGAGCGCGAAAATGTTCGGTTTCAGTTTCTGGATATGAGCGCATTCCATGAGCTTGTCAAAAACTGCACCAAAAACTACATTTCTGCCGAGACGAACTACCGTCTGTATCTGTTCTCAGAGGAGTTCGCACAGTACGACCGCATGCTGTACCTCGACTGCGATATGCAGGCGGCAGGCGACATCGCGGAGCTGTACGACATAGACCTTGAAGGCAAGGCGGTCGCCGCGTGCGAGGAGGTGCTCCTAATCCCGACTTCCATCACAAAGAGTGCGATATTCTTCGACGGAAAGCCCTGCAACGCGGATATCTACCGCACAAGGCATCTCGGACTGGATAAGCCGAGGGACTACTTCAATGCGGGTATGCTGGTGCTCGACCTGAAACGGTGCAGGCAGATAACCGACGCACAGCGCGCAGTGGAGGTGCTCACCGCGCACAGGATGCAGTTCAACGATCAGGACGCGCTGAATATCATCTTCAAGGGCGAGGTAAAACAGCTGGATTTCCGCTATAGCTATCCCCCGACCGTAAAAGAAACGGCGAAGAAAGAGCAATTCCGCACGGCACTGGCAGAGGTGCTGAGGGACGACCCTTTGATCGTCCATTACGCAGGTCCGCGCAAGCCGTGGAACAGCGATGTTCCGCTGGCTGAAATATACACGCAGAACAACTCAAGAATGAAACAGGAGGAACGAACATGAAAACAGACAAGAAAAAGCTGTTGAAGAAAGTAATAGCAGTCAGCCTGCTTGCTTCAATGGCTGTGATGAACCAGATGTCCTACGTTGCGCCGATGGCGTATGCGTTCACCGAGGACACTGAGGCTAAACTCGCGCAGATAACCGCGACACACGACATCTCCGCGCTTGCTGAAAGCTTTGTGGAAACGCCTGAAAACGGCGGTATCATTTCCATCAATATTACTCAAGCTGGCACATACCTGTTCAAGGGTACGAACTACAACACCGACGGCGCTTGCTACATTGATGTGCAGGTGACAGTAGCCGAGGGAGTTACAGCAAACCTCATCTTTGATGGGCTGGAGATAGCAAACAAAAACGGCTTCCACGAAGACAGCAGTGGTAATATTTCTGTTAGAGGCGTTGCCAACAGTCCCTTCGTCATCAACGGCACAGCTAATGTATATATCAAGAGCGACTCCGTCCTCACAGCCGATAAGGAGATGTACGGCAATTTCTTCAGCGGAGACGGCACTGTAAACTTCATGGAGAGCGAAAACGGCGCAATGCTGACGACCGATTGGATCGACACGACTAATATAGGCGTCCATGGTGCATATCTTGATGCCGGTCCTAGTGGTTCGTTTAAAATGACAGACGGCTATTGCGGTTCTACTGATTGCTGGCTGGGGGCAGATGACGTTATAACGGGCGGTTACTGTACACTGCACAACGACTATATCAGCTATCCGACTGACGGCAACGGTCATGATGTATACCGTTCTACGCTGGAGGGTCTGCCCGCTGATACAAAGGTAGTAAGCTACAACGGAAATACCTACAGCTTCACCTACACAGACGCTGACGGAAAGCTCATCACATTCCTGCCCGACCTGACACAGAGCGGTCTGGCGATAGCTGTCGGGGATGAGGTGTATCTGTACGAAGCAGATGATATCACATCGGACACTAATGATTATTCTGCAACAATATATACATTTTCAGACCCCACACCGCTGGTTGACGGCATAAAGCTCACCAAGGAGTACGGCGACAGCGAGTTCGGTCTCACGGTAAACGATGACGCAACAGTAGACGAAAACGTGACAGCCCTCAAGGTAAACAGCGCTGACCCCATTTCCGAAACAGACACGGGCGAATACTCCACCAACGCCGAGATAAGCTTCACCTACGGCGGACAGGAGTACACAATGGACATCGAAGTCCCCGTCGAGATAACCGCAAAGGAGCTTACCGCGACAATTACCGCTGAGGACAAGGTGTACGACAAATCATCAGAAGTTGATGTAGAGGTATCGTTTGAGGGTCTTGTCGGCTCTGACACGCTTACAGCTGAGGACTACACCGTAACAGCAGAGTTTGATGATGCAGACGGAAATGTCGGCACAGAAAAGACTGTAACAGCGGTCATCACACTTTCGGATGATATCACAAACTACACGCTCGCAAACAACGGAGAAGCAACTGCAACAGCAGACATCACTGCAAAGGACATCACAGTAAAGTCCGCAACAGTCTCTGATAAGGTATACGACGGCACCACAGATGCGACAGTTACAGCAGTTGAGTTTGACGGTGTTATCGATGGAGATGTGGTTGACTACACCGCAACAGGCGCATTTGCAGACAAGAATGCAGGCGAGGACAAGGCTGTTACAGGTACGGTAACACTTAAGGATACTGAGACAAACTATAAGCTGACAGACGGCAAATTCTCCACAACAGCTGATATCACCGAAAAGGGCATAAGCGTTGCAGAGATAAAGATTTCTGACAAGACATACGACGGCACAACAAAGGCAATCGTAGAAAGTATAAAGTTTGAGGGCGTTGAAGAGGGCATCGTTATCACTGAGGACGACTATGAGATAACAGCTGTATTTGATGACAAGAATGCAGGCGAGGACAAGACCGTTACAGTTACAATAACGCTTAAGGGTCAGCTTAAGGACTATGCGCTTGAAGAGAGCGTAATCACTGTAAAGGCTGATATCGCAAAGGCAAAGATTACTATAGACAGTATCATATCAAGCGACAAGCTGTTTGACGGCAAGGATGACGCAGATATTGCTGATGTAAGGTTCAAGGGCAGTGTAGCTTCTGATAAAATAACCTACACAGCAACAGGCAAATTTGACAGCGCAGAGATAGGCGCAGACAAGACAGTAACCGCAACTATCACGCTCACAGGCGACAGCGCAAAGAACTACGAGTTTGACGGCGGCAAGGCTACCGTTGTGTTCACACAGAAAACAGATAGCGACATCAACGGCGTAAGCGGCGTTGCAGACGACAAGGACAGCGTATTTACCTACAAGTCTGCGGCAGACAAGGATGATCTTAAGAAGCCTGTTTCCTTTACACAGGTTGCTGATATTTCGGGCGAGACCAGCTTCACATATGTTGTGGACGAGGAAGGAACATACGATATCTACTTTGTTTACAAAAAGAAGATAGCTGACCTCGGTAATAACGATGTAGCCACCATTTATGCTGCACTCAGCGAGGACGGCTATATGACCCGCGAGATGTCCACAAGCGACTACTTCACAAAGGTATACTTTGGTGACGAGGTGTACGAGGTAGAGGAGGGCTACGGCCTGTTTATCTACCGCATACTTGATGTTCCTGACAAGTACACCATCTATGTAAGCGAAGACGTCATCCTCTCCGACGAGGCTTGATACAGAAAGGAAAACGATATGAAAAAATACATTTCTCCCGAAATCGAGATCACAAGATTTATTACAGAGGACATAATCACAGTGTCGTCAACTGTGAATGTAACCTTCAACGATGTACAGGGCGAGGCTCCCTCTGGCGTTACATTTGACGATGTGTGGCCGCCTCAGTATCTTGACTAATAATATCACCGCAAAGGCGCACGAGATGATCGTGCGCCTTTTTGTATTACGCCCCCAGCTATGCCGTGAGTTCCAAAAAGCTTTAGCGATAAGTAAAAAAACTCCTTCTGATATAATGGAGGTGCGGTCTGGCAACTGCACAACAAAAAAGAAGGAGGAAGTCATAAAAATGACAATAATAGTACATACAAAATCAGTTGAAAGAAGACCAATTGAGCGACCAGATTACACTAAGGAAGTTTGAAGACCCGTTTACGGGTAGCAGGTAACAATCTTTCGCAGGTGTCAGACCGTATTTGCGTCTTCAGACGCATGCTAGAAAATAGCCTTTCAGGCGTTAAAAGAAAAGCCACCAGCTGCGCTAGTGGATCTTTACTATGCCTTGCAATTTTAATTCGCGCACGTTCTTATGGCTTTTCATTTTTGCTTCGCAAAAAACACTCACATTCGTAGCAACAAAAACCGTTCCATAAAGGAACGGTTTTTTTATGCCTTGCAATCTTTTCTTCCGACTGCCCTTATGGCAGTCAGATTTTTGAATTTATATAATAGCGTAAAGCTGTATGCCATTGCTTCGCTTGAGTATGTCTTAAACAACGCTGCACCGCTTCTGACATCAACGCCTGCATTTTACGTGGCAGCGAAAAGCCCTCTGCAACAGAAGCAAGAGCATCCTGCAGAGGGCATTTACAGTATACCATTACGATAGCATATCAAGCAACATATAATTACTGAGGATCTCCCTCGATCATATAGCAATCATAGGTCTCGTTATAGATATAATGTGTGAAATCATACACCTGATTCTCAACGCCGTAACGGCTTACACTGCCATCCTTGAGGCTGAGTGACGGGCTCCATGAAAGGGTGTTACCGCTGCTGTCCACGATATTCACAACAGTGCTGGGCATGATATCACTGAAATTGCATTTTACAAGAACAGGCGCACCGTTCTCGCTGCGGTAATACACCTCGCCTGCGGCACCCATGAAATCATTGGATTCATCAAAGACCCACTCATTGACAGAGACCGTAGCGCCCGTGTCCTGCGGAATGATAAGATACAGCTCATATCCGATGCCTGTATCTATCACATTCTCATCGGGAATATCAGTAATGAACTCAAAATCCTCTGCATATCTGCTGTTATAGAAGATATTCCTGCAATCGTCCTTTGTGCTCTCGCCATCCACAAAGCCTATGTACGCTACGCCGCACATACAGCCCTCGTCCTGCATCACCTGACGCTGTATTACGGCCGGATCCCAAACCTCGGGCTCGGGAACTTCCACAGGCTCGGAGGACTCCGCCTCTGTTGCTGAGGTCGCAGCAGCAGATGTTGTTGCAGAAGTAACAGGCTGTGTTGTGCTTTGCTCCTGTGTTACTTCGGATGTCTCCTGCCCTGCTGATACCACTACATCGTCTGAACAGGCTGTGACGGTCATCATCGCTGCCAGTATTGCTATGGCAATCATTGCACGCTTCATATTCTTTGCTCCTTTCGGCATTTATCGCTCATCATGCGCCGCGCTCAGCTGTCCGCAGGCCGCTTTCAGCTCCGATCCGAACTCTCGGCGCATGGTAACTCCGATATTATTCTTTTTCAGCACATCATAGAACGCCATTATGCGCTCACAGCTGCTTTTTTCAAAGCTGTCCGCTTCGGTAGGATTGTATGGGATTATGTTGACATAGAAATTCCTGTCTCCGATAAGCTCGGAAAGCTGCTGCGCGTACTGCGGCTCATCGTTCACACCCGATAGCATGATATACTCCATAGTAACGCGGCGGTTTGCTTTTACCGAGAAATGCTCCGCCGCCTTTATAAGCTCCGCCAGCGGATAACGGCGGTTTATCGGCATTAAAGTATCACGCAGCGCGTCATTAGGAGCGTGCAGGCTTATTGCTAGATTGCATGGATGCGAAAGCTCAGCATAGCGGTATATCTCAGGAACAAGACCGCAGGTAGAGATGGTTATATGGCTCTCTCCCACAGCAAGACCCTTGCCTGCTGTGATGATATCACAGAACGCTGATACATTGTCAAAATTATCGAACGGCTCTCCTATGCCCATAACGGATACTCCCGTCACCTTTACGCCGAAGCTCTGCTGTATGGCGAGTATCTGACCCACTATCTCCTCGGGGAGCAGATCACGGCGGCGCTTCAGTCTTCCGCTCTGGCAGAACGCACAGCCCATCGCACAGCCCACCTGTGTTGATACGCAGACGCAGGCCCCGAAGCTCTGCCGCATAAGTACCGTTTCCACGAACTCGCCATCATTCAGCCTTAACAGAAGCTTTGCGGTATCTGAGCTATCCAGCCGCTCTGCTATCTCAGGCAGACCAAATGTGAAGTCATGCTCAAGCATTTCTGTAACGCGCCTTGAAAAACCAAGCTGCGAAAACTCTGTTATTCCGCGGCGGTAGATACCGTCAAATATTATCTCAGACTTGGCAGGATTCTCTCCCCTTTCGGAAAGATGATCGCGCAAAGCAGTCAAAGTCATTCCATATATATTCATATCGTCACCGTTTCAGCTCCGCTCGGATATCTTGTATACCACGGAGTATCGTCTGCTTTGCCGCTGCTGTCTGTTCCTTGTCCGCAGGCTGCGTGCCCTCAAGGGGATAATCAAGCCCCAGCTTTTCATACTTAGGCTTGCCCATAACGTGATAAGGCAGCACATCCAGCGCCTTGACACTCCTCAGCGTGCCGATGAAACGACCCAGCTTGTAGAGATATTGCTCGTCAGTGGTGATATCGGGAACTACTACATGCCTTATCCACATAGGCACACGGTTTTCCGAGAGATACCGTGCAAATTCCAGTACACTCTTGTTGCTCTGTGCTGTCAGCTCTGCGTGATGAGAGTCATCAATGTGCTTTATATCCAGCAGCACCAGATCTGTGCTCTTTATAAGGCGGTCAAATTCGGGGCGTGCCTCCTCGGAAAAAGTGATTCCAGAAGTGTCAAGGCAGGTGTGGATACCCCGCGCCTTTGCCGCTTCAAACAAAGCTGTTACAAACTCTATCTGCATGAGCGGTTCTCCGCCCGTTACAGTTATTCCTCCATCACGGTAGAACTCCTTGCAGCTTTCGTATTCACGCAGGATATCATCTGTTGTCATCTCATTGCCGCCGTCAACGCTCCATGTATCGGGATTGTGGCAGTACTTACACCGCAGAGGACATCCCTGCATGAACACTACAAAACGTATTCCCGGGCCATCTACTGTGCCAAATGATTCAGTTGAATGTATGAGACCTTTGAGCACGATACCACCTACTTTTTCTTAAAATTGCTTACCAATGTGAGGATAACTGCTCCCCAGAACGAAAGGAACGCCAGCGGCATCAGAACAGAAAATGCCTGCCATGTTGTCTGTGTATGAGAAGTAAACACAAAGACACCAAACAGAACAAGCGATACCGCAAACACTATCCATAAAACTGTAATCAGTTTTTTCATCTTGTTCCTCCCGATATACACTACAAGGGGCGGAAAAATCTCCGCCCCTATAGCTCGCAATTATATCTTTGTATGGAATGTACGGCTTATTACATCATCCTGCTGCTCCTTGGTGAGCTTGTTGAAGTTCACCGCATAGCCCGAAACTCGGATGGTGAGCTGCGGATACTTCTCAGGGTGCGCCTGTGCGTCCAGCAGAGTCTCTCTTGTGAACACATTTACATTCAGGTGATGTCCGCCCTTCATTGCGTAACCGTCAAGCAGGGATACAAGGTTGTCTATCTGAAGCTTTTCGTTATCCATAATAGTACTCCTTTCATGGGGTGCGGCTATTCCTCGCCGTCTATCCCCTCATGCAGCGTTGGAATCCTGCATGCCATATTTCCGTTGCAGCAGTCTGTGCTGTTTACGGTCTCGGTAGTGATATCCTCACCGCCAGCAGTGACATTAATATGCCCAGAGCCCTGTTCACACAGCCTGTCCAGCATTGCAGCGAGCTCTCTCGCTTCATCGTTACTGCACATCGGCAGCCGCCTTTTTCAGATCCTCTTCGGATATCTCAAGGTCAAAGTCAAGCTCCTCCAGCATGGAGAGACCTGCCTTGCCCAGAGCATCAGGCACGATAGAGAATGTATTGGAGATGCCATCCTGCGCGTGCTTGAACGGCAGCTTTGCAACGGAGCTCAGAGAAGCTGCCGCGCCGTGGGTGTCTCTGCCGTGCATGGGATTTGCACCAGGTGCAAGCGGTACGCCCATCTTTCTGCCATCGGGGGTGTTACCTGTCTTCTTACCGTATACAACATTGGATGTGATAGTGAGTATCGACATTGTAGGAACACCGTTTCTGTAGGTGTGATGACGCTTTATCTTCTCCATGAATGTCTCAACGATGTCAACTGCGATGCTGTCTACACGGTCATCATTGTTGCCGTACTTGGGGAAGTCGCCCTCCACCTCGTAATCGACTACTATACCGTTCTCATCGCGGATACACTTTACCTTTGCGTACTTTATCGCGGAGAGAGAGTCAGCAACTACGGAAAGACCTGCGATACCTGTTGCGAAATAGCGCTTTACTTCTCTGTCATGCAGAGCCATCTGAAGTCTTTCATAGCTGTATTTATCATGCATATAATGGATGATGTTCAGAGTGTTGACATAAAGCTCAGCCAGCCAGTCCATCATCTGATCGTACTTTTCCATTACATCATCGTAATCAAGATAGTCACCCTCAACGGCTCTGTACTTGGGAGCTACCTGTATCTTCAGGCGCTCATCCACACCGCCGTTGATAGCGTAGAGCAGGCACTTTGCGAGGTTTGCACGCGCTCCGAAGAACTGCATCTCCTTGCCCACTCTCATAGAAGATACACAGCACGCGATAGCGTAATCATCGCCGTGTGTAACTCTCATAAGATCATCATTCTCGTACTGGATGGAGGATGTCTTGATGGACATCTTTGCACAGTACTCCTTGAAAAGCTGCGGCAGCCTTACAGACCACAGCACTGTAAGATTAGGCTCGGGCGCAGGGCCGAGATTATCAAGGGTATTCAGATATCTGAACGATGTCTTTGTAACCAGCGGCTTACCGTCGATATTTACGCCGCCGATGGATTCTGTTACCCATGTGGGATCGCCTGAGAACAGCTCGTTATACTCGGGAGTTCTTGCGAACTTCACAAGTCTCAGCTTCATGATGAAATGATCGATATATTCCTGAGCCTGCTCCTCTGTGATAAGTCCCGCGTTGAGGTCACGCTCAATATAGATGTCGATGAATGTGGAGGTGCGTCCCAGCGACATTGCTGCGCCGTTCTGCTCCTTTACCGCTGCAAGATAACCGAAGTACATCCACTGGATGGCTTCCTTTGCATTAGCGGCAGGCTTGGAGATATCATAGCCGTAGATACGGCCGAGCTCCTTAAGCTCGTCCAGTGCTCTTATCTGCTCGGAAAGCTCCTCGCGAAGCTGGATGTTGTAGCTTGTCATACGCTTGGGCGCAGTTTCAAGCTGCTGCTTCTTATCCTCGATAAGTCTGTCTATTCCGTACAGCGCTACACGGCGGTAATCACCGATGATACGGCCTCTGCCGTAAGCGTCAGGCAGACCTGTGATTATAGCTGACTTTCTTGCAAGTCGCATTTCGGGAGTATATGCGTCAAAAACGCCCTGATTGTGGGTCTTTCTGTATTTTGTGAAGATGTCAACGACTTCCTCGTCCACCTCGTAACCATTCTGAGAGCAAGCCGCCTGAGCCATTCTGATACCGCCGAAAGGCTGGAGACCTCTTTTGAACGGCTTGTCTGTCTGGAAGCCGACGATCTGCTCAAGCTCCTTATCAAGATAGC
>JAFTVU010000096.1 GCA_017465665.1 Oscillospiraceae bacterium
ATTTGTACAAAAAGTGTATAAAGTTTGGTTAAAGTTCGTCAAAAAAATCTCAAAAACCTGTTGAAATTTGCAGAAATATTTGTTATAATTAAAGTAATGTGTTTTATTTTAGCTAAAATGCGTGAGCCTGTATCAATTTATGGTATCTGTAAGCGTAAAAGAGCTTTATAAAACAAAAAAGTTCCTATTTGTTAAGGAGACGTAATATGAATTTACATTCCATTCTGTTAGCTGCTGAGGGCGCTACTGAAGAGCTCGGCGTTATCGACAGACTTCAGAGCTATACCGAGATCGAGGGCAGCTCCATCGCACAGCAGCAGCTTGCCGATCCTGATTACTGGAGCTCGGTTGGTATCATTACGCTTACGGGTATCCTCGTAGTGTTCTTTATTCTTGCGCTGCTCATTTTCATCTTCTGGGGCATGGGTCAGATCTTCAAGACTATCGACAAGAAAAAGGCTGCAAAGCTCGAAGCAGAAAAGGCTGCAAAGGCTGCAGAAGCTGCCAAGAAAGCTGAAGCTGCTCCCGTTGCTGAAGCTCAGCCTGAGGAGGACTACTCCGACGATGATGAGATCATCGCTGTAATAAGCGCAGCGATTGCTGCTTATTCCGAGCAGGACGGCAAGTCCTATGAGATCAGAAGCATAAGACGTAAGGACAGCAGAACACGTTCTGCATGGAGCCTTGCAGGTATTGGCGAAAACACCCGCCCGTTCTGAAAAGCGACAGAAAGGAAAGTTTAAAATATGGAAATTTTTGTTGACACCCTTGTCGGACTCGTTGAGGGCTCCGGCTTTATGGGCTTTCTGGTTGAGGGTGGATGGAAGAACATCATAATGATACTCATATCCTTTGTTCTTTTCTACCTCGCCGTTGTAAAGCAGTATGAGCCTCTGCTGATGCTACCTATCGCATTCGGTATGATGCTTACAAACCTGCCTATCACAGGTCTTTATCATCCCGAGCTGTGGGATCCCGCATTGAACCCCTATTTCGCTCCCGAGTATATTGAGACCGCAAACGGAGTTGTCGTGAACTATGTCAAGGAAGCAAGCCTTGATTACGGCAAGGTGCTCCATGAGGGCGGACTTCTGGATATGCTGTATCTTGGCGTAAAGCTGGGTATCTATCCTCCGCTGATATTCCTCGGCATCGGCTCTATGACAGACTTTGGTCCGCTGATCGCTAACCCCAAGAGCTTCCTGCTCGGCGCGGCTGCACAGGGCGGTATCTTCTTTACATTCCTCGGCGCATGCCTGCTGAATCTCACAGGCGTTGCTGACTTCACTCTCAAGGAAGCAGGCTCTATTGCTATAATCGGTGGTGCGGATGGTCCTACTGCGATCTTCCTCACATCAAAGCTTGCGCCTCAGCTGCTTGGTTCTATTGCGGTTGCCGCGTATTCTTATATGGCGCTTGTGCCCGTTATCCAGCCGCCTATCATGAAGCTGCTCACTACCGAAAAGGAGCGCAGCGTAAAGATGGGTCAGCTCAGACAGGTTTCCAAGATCGAAAAGGTCATTTTCCCCATCGCTGTTACAGTTATCGTTTCTCTCATCGTTCCCGATGCTGCATCCCTTGTTGGTATGCTGATGCTCGGTAACCTCATGAAAGAAAGCGGTGTGTGCGATCGTCTTGTAAAGACAGCACAGAACGAGCTGATGAACATCATCACGATCTTCCTTGGCGTGACTGTAGGTGCTACCGCTGTTGCAGGTAACTTCCTCAGTGCAAAGACGCTGTTCATCATCCTGCTCGGTCTTATTGCATTCAGTATCGGTACTGCCTGCGGTCTGCTGCTCGGTAAGCTTATGTACCTCATCAGCGGCGGCAAGATCAATCCGCTTATCGGTTCTGCGGGCGTATCTGCAGTTCCTATGGCGGCTCGTGTGTCCCAGAAAGTGGGCCAGGAGACAAACCCCTCCAACTTCCTGCTGATGCATGCTATGGGTCCCAACGTTGCGGGCGTTATCGGTTCGGCTGTTGCTGCAGGTGTGCTGCTCAGCGTACTTGGTTAAAAAATACAGTGCCTGTATCTGATACAGGCACTTATCTTTATGAGGTGAGTTTTGGACGTTAAATTTCTCCCTATGGATGAATCTCTTCTATCTGTTACCGAGCTTCGTACTCTTGTATCGGAAGCTGTTATATCCGCAGCGGATTTCTTCTCTGCAGGTGCGGATATGTGCGGTGACGATCTGAGGAGTGATCTGCTGCTGCGTTTAAAGGGGCATCTTCAGGATTATGTACTCATAAGAGTTCGCGGAGAGCTTGCAGGAGTGTATTGCTTCTACGGAGACGGTGCTTCAATGACTATCCATGATCTGTACATCATCCCCGAATACCGCTGCCGCGGTCTTGCCACAAAAGCCGTTGAGCGTTGTATAAGCTCCACAGAGCAGCCGATCTTTGTGCAGCTTTATAATGCGGACAGATTTTCGATATCGCTTTTCAAACGTATGGGCTTCCGCCGAGAAAAGGAGCTTTCGGTATCGCTCTGCCGCTGGCTGTATGATAACTGTGATCCGTTCTGAATATAAAATGCCGTGCTGGTGTACCAGCACGGCATGTATTTTATCTCATAAGTGTGCGCTCATCGCAGTATTCGCAGATGAGGATATCACCGTAGGTGCGGAAGCTGTTGGGTAGGTACAGCTCTGTCTGAGTCACGCACTTGGGATTGTGGCAGCGCACATCCTTGTGTATCGAGCCTGAGAGAAGCGCATTGGGACGCAGCTCATTGTTAAGAGTTGAAAGTATCAGCGCCATTCTTACATACATTCCGTAGTTTGCCTGTGCAAAATACTTTGCTCTGGGGTCATCGTCCACTTCCACATCTATCTCGTCAACGCGGGGCAGGGGATGCATAACTATCATATCGCTCTTTGCAAGTGCCATTTTTTCCTTTGTAAGGCGGTAAACACCTTTCTGCTTTTCGTATTCCTCGGCACTGTCAAAGCGCTCACGCTGGATGCGTGTCATATACAGCATATCCAGCTCGGGGATAGCTTCATCGATAGTAGCCACCTCACGGAACTCGCAGCCTCTTGCTACCAGAATATCCTTGATGTAAGAGGGAAGAGCAAGATGCGGTGTGGATATCAGTACGAATTTGTTGTTGGGATAGCAGGAAAGTGTCTTTAGCAGCGAGTGTACGGTACGCCCGTTTCTGAGATCTCCACACAGACCAACGGTGAGGTTGTCCAGTCTGCCTATCTCTGTCTGGAGAGTGAGCAGATCAGTCAGGGTCTGTGTCGGGTGGAGATGGCCTCCGTCGCCCGCGTTGATAACAGGGCACTCGGCGTTGAGCGCCGCAGCCTTGGCAGAGCCCTCCTGAGAGTGGCGCATTACCAGTATATCAGCATAGTTACTTACGATTTTAATGGTGTCCTTCAGATTTTCGCCCTTTGCAACAGAGGAGTTGCCTGGGTTATCAAAGCCGATGATGCTGCCGCCAAGACGTATCATAGCTGTCTGGAAGCTCATCTGTGTTCTTGTGGACGGCTCATAGAAAAGCGTGGCCATTATCTTGCCCTTACACTTTTCGGAGTAGCTTTCGGGTCTGCGCATGATGTCCTGAGCAAGGCGTACCATTGCGTTCCACTGGTGTACGGAATAATCCTCCGTATCTATAAGATGATTGAATTTCTGATTCAAGTATATCACCCTTCATATTTTATTCTACATTATTATAACAAATCCGCTGCAGGATTTCAATATCTTTTGCAAATTTTATTATATTTGCTTTTGCAGGAGAATTGTGCTATACTTATAATGAATTTTATTTTGTAAGGAGTATTTATGAACTCACCCTATACCCATCATGATAAATACCGCAGCGAATACAGCATGGATGTTGTGATAGCGTGCGATGTAACTGCAAGCTGTGTAAGGATTGTCTTCTATGACATTGCACTGTCACGCAGGATCGCGCGTTCCGCTGCTGTCTTTGCGGATATCAATGCAGAGAATGCGGCAACGGAGCTCGCAAAACACATATTTGTAGCCATGCGCGAGTACGGAATACCAGCCTCCGCTATAACAAAGATAGGCTGCTGTGCGCCTATAGACATAGCGATGGCGATAGAAGATGAGCTTTCACCGACAGATATGTTCCTGCGCCCCGATGCGGAGATATCGGTGCTGCCGTTCGTAAGTGCCTACGCAGGCGGACGCTTTGCCGCTATGCTTGCAACAGTACCACCGAAAGAGGGTACTTTTGTTGCGGATTTCGGCTCAGCGCTAAATCTTGCTTACTTCACAGAGGGCAGGTTTGAGATAGTCACAGTACAGCTTTCGGGTGCATTCGATGGTACTGCGCTTTCTGAGGGAATTGCCTACGAATTCGGCGCTATCGATGAGGTGTACCGTGATGAAAGCGGCATCGTCTGCTACTGTGTATACGGCGATGAGGACAGCTGCGGTGTTTCGGCGTCCGCTGCTCTCGATGGAATCTGCCTTATGCTTGAAAAGGATATAATAGATGAGGATGGCATCATGACCGACCGCGATCAGTTCTACATCGGAGAGGATCATTGCCTGCTCCAGCGTGATGTGCGTGCGGTACAGACGGATAAGGCAAAGGCATCTGCTGCGATCCAGTGCTTCCTGAAAAGATATCCCACACCCTCAGAGGTGTACCTTACAGGAGACGTTACTGCCTGCAAGGGAGTTGAGCGCCTTGTGCAGCTCGGAATATTACCAAAGGAGCTGGCGGAAAACGCACATTTCAGCCCCGTTTCCGCAGAGCAGGGAATCATTGACTGCCTGTCAGATGAGGCGAAGCTGTCTGCGCTGGACAAGCTGATAAGCAGTGCAGCAGATGTTTCCAATGACATCCTCGATGATTTTGACGATTTGTACATAACAAATCTTAGTTTTTAGGTAATTTTGTCAGAAAATTCGCAAAAAACTACTTGATTTTTTTGTTTGAAAGTGTTATAATAGAAAAGCATTTAGTATCCGTTGGTATGCCCTTTTGCGAAAAAACGGCACGCCGATGTGAGTTAATGCGAGGTGTTATATCACCAAACATTATCACGGGTAGTCCGCTGGGATCAAGGCAAAGCCCTTGGCGTATATCGCTCGAACAGGTCGGTCTTAAGAATATCCGAAACGTCTAGGAGGAAAAAATGGACGCATTAAAACTTATTGAACAGAGCAGCATGAAGGCAGAAGCCCCCGTAATCGAGGTCGGCGACTACGTAAAGGTAGGCGTTAAGATCAAGGAGGGCGATAAGTTCCGTATCCAGGTATTCGAGGGTACAATTATCGCTAAGAAGCACGGCGGCATCAACGAGACATTCACCGTTAGACGTGTAGCACACGGCTGCGGCGTAGAGAGAGTATTCCCTCTGCATTCTCCGTCTGTTGAGTACGTTGAGCTCGTAAGACACGGTAAGGTTCGCAGAGCTAAGCTGTACTATCTCAGAGACAGAGTTGGTAAGGCTGCTAAGGTTAAGTCCAGAGTTTGATCATAGGATCAGACATCCCCATCCAAGCATAAACCCCCGTTTTGTGTACAGCACAGGGCGGGGGTCAAGCTGGGATAATGAGAAAGAGTATTTGCTATGTCCGAAAATAAAGATTACGAGATCATCGAAGCTGTTGATACAATGAATGAGGAAGCTCAGTCTGATGCACAGGGCGGTACAGCCCCCACTTCTGCCGAGCCCCCAAAAAAGCCTTTTGCAGACGCACTTGATTGGGTCGCAAGTCTTGTTTATGCAGTGCTTGTTATGCTTGCACTGAATCTTTTTGTGTTCAGATCTATCACAGTTGACGGCGGCTCAATGAATAACACTCTTGAACATCAGGATCGTGTTATCGCTACCAATTTCCTGTATACTCCCCAGCGTGGAGACATCGTAGTTCTGCAGGCAGACCTGTTACGCCCCGATGTCAACGCACCTTATGGCGAGCCTATCATCAAGCGCGTCATTGCTATTGAGGGAGATACTGTCAGATTTGATTTCGAGAATGGTATCGTATATCTCAACGGCGAGGTCCTTGAGGAGGATTACATCCTTGAGCCCACAACGCGTCACCTCAATATGGTGAGCGGTCAGGATTATATAGTTCCCGAGGGAACAGTAATGGTTCTGGGTGATAACAGAAACAACTCCATTGACAGCCGTGATATGAGAGTAGGACCGGTAGATGTTGATTCCATAATGGGTAAAGCTATATTCCGCTTTGCTCCATTTGATAAAATAGGTTTGTTATGAGTGATGTAGGAAATATCCAGTGGTTTCCCGGCCACATGACCAAGACCCGCCGTCTTATCGAAGCGGATCTTAAGATGGTGGATGCGGTAGTGGAGATCACAGACGCGCGAATCCCCGAATCAAGCAGAAATCCTATCTTGGATGAGCTTGTAAAGGATAAGCCACGCATTATGATAATGAACAAATGCGATTACGCTGATGACAGCGCAACTTCGCGCTGGAAGCAGTATTATGAGAAGCAGGGAATTACAGTTATAATCTGTGACTGCCGCAGCGGAAAGGGCATAAACCGCTTTCTTCCCTCGGTAAAAACACTGCTCTCAGAGCTTATCGAGCGCCGTAAGAAGCGCGGAATGATAGGTAAGGCTCTCAGACTTATGGTAGTGGGAATACCCAATGTCGGTAAAAGCTCATTCATCAACAGAATGGCTAAGACCAAAAAGACAAAGGTAGGAGACCGCCCGGGTGTTACCCGCGGAAAGCAGTGGGTGAGCATCGATAAGGATGTTGAGCTTTTAGATATGCCCGGTATACTCTGGCCTAAGTTTGATGACCAGATAGCCGCTCAGAAGCTGGCTTTTACGGGCGCAATAAAGGATGATGTAATGGATGTGGAAGCTCTTGCAAGGGCATTGGGAGAACTGCTCCTGCAGGATTATCCCGAGCTTATCAAGGCTCGCTATAAGATAGCGGGCGAGGGTGACGTCCTTACAGAGATCGCAAAGGCGCGTGGTATGCTCATTTCAGGCGGCGAGCCCGATACAGAGCGTGCTGCGGCAACACTTCTTGACGAATACAGAGGCGGTAAGATTGGCAGGATCACACTTGAACACGTCCCCGTCTGATGAGCTTCAGATGACTTTAGATGATATCAGCGATACAGGCTTGTTCGGCTATGACACGGCGATCCGTTCGGAGCTCGGCGTTGTCTGTGGTATCGATGAAGCAGGCAGAGGTCCTCTTGCAGGCGATGTCTATGCGGCGGCTGTCATATTTGATGAGGGCACCGTCATTGACGGTATCAACGACAGCAAGAAGCTAACAGAAAAAAAGCGCGAGCAGCTTTTTGATGAGATAATCGTAAAGGCAAAGGCGTATTGTATAGCTACTGCGTCTATCGCAGAGATAGAGGAGATAAACATCCTCAATGCCGCTATGCTTGCAATGAAGAGAGCCTATGAGGGTCTCGGCATCAGCGCCGATATAATTCTAGTCGACGGCAACAAGACTCCTCCTATAGCCGGAGAGATACGCACTGTTGTAAAGGGCGACGCAACTTCGGCTTCAATTGCCGCAGCCTCGATACTTGCCAAGGTAGCGCGTGACCGTTACATGGATGAGCTTGCTGTGCAGTATCCCGAATATGGCTTTGAAAAGCACAAGGGCTACGGCACAAAGGTGCATTACGCCGCTGTTGATAAATACGGGCTCTGTCCCGCACACCGACCTTCTTTCTTTAAGAAGTATTACGAAAAGAAAAATGGATAAACGCGAAAAAGGCATTCTCGGAGAGGATGCGGTCTGCGCCCGACTTGTTGAACGAGGGCACAGGATAATAGAACGTAATTTCCGAAAGTCCTTCGGTGAGATAGATATAATCTCACAGATCGATAATATAATAGTCTTTACCGAGGTAAAGACAAGGCAAGCGAACAGTATGGTCGGCGGTCTGGAGGCTGTGACAGTTTCCAAGCAGCGCAAGATCATAAGAACAGCCGATCATTATCTTTGCAATGTGTATCCGGGGATACAGAATAAAACCCTGTTCCCAAGATACGATATCGCAGAGGTTACAATTACGCGGACAGGTACACCCACGGTAGAGCGCATAGATATCTATGAAAATGCGTTCACTGCCGATGGTATATATACATTGTACTGACCGTGATGAAAGGACGACTTTTTATGAATTACAGAAGTACGAGAAATTCTGCTCTTAAGGTGACAAGCGCTCACGCTATCACAAAGGGTCTCTCTGATGAGGGCGGCCTCTTTGTTCCCGAGAGCATTCCTCAGTTCACCAAGGATGAGCTCCTTGCAATGTGCGATAAGAGCTATGCAGACAGAGCTTATGACATCTTCAGCAGACTGCTGACAGATTTTACTCCTGAGGAGGTTCGACACTGCGTTGACTCCGCATACAATGATAAGAATTTCGATACTGATAATATCGCAGAGATATCCCACCTGCTGACAGGTACATACGTTCTTGAGCTGTGGCATGGTCCCACATGTGCATTCAAGGATATGGCGCTCCAGATACTCCCTTATCTGCTGACGACCTCCGCAAAGAAGACTGTTGACGGCAAGGAGATCGCTATTCTGGTAGCTACTTCGGGCGATACAGGTAAGGCAGCACTTGAGGGCTTCAAGGATGTTGACGGTACAAGCATCACTGTTTTCTATCCTGAGGATGGCGTAAGCCGTATGCAGAAGCGCCAGATGACCACTCAGGAGGGCAAGAACGTTCACGTTTGCGCTGTCAAGGGCAACTTTGACGACTGCCAGAACGGTGTAAAGGCTATCTTCACCGATAACGCATTTGCTGATAAGCTGGCTCAGAACAACATTCTGCTGTCCAGTGCAAACTCCATCAACTGGGGCAGACTTGCTCCCCAGATCGTTTACTACGTTTCCACTTATGTGGAGCTGGTAAAGAACAAGGAAGTAGAGTTCGGCGAGAAGATAAACATCGTTGTTCCCACAGGTAACTTCGGTAACATCCTTGCTGCATACTACGCAAAGCTGATGGGCATTCCCGTAAACAAGCTTATCTGCGCTTCCAACAGCAACAACGTTCTCACTGATTTCATCAATACAGGTATCTACGACAGAAACAGAAAGTTCTTCACCACTGTTTCTCCCTCTATGGATATTCTCATTTCTTCCAACCTTGAAAGACTTCTGTACCACCTCTCGGGCGATAATGATGCAGTTATCAACGACTGGTTCGGCAAGCTCAAGACAGACGGCAAGTATGAGATCTCCGCTGATGTAAAGGCAAAGGTCTCCGAGCTGTTCTATGCAGGCTGCTGCAACGATGAGGATACCAAGGCTACCATCAAGGATACATTCGATAAGTACTCCTACCTGCTGGATACTCATACCGCAGTTGCAGTAAAGGTGTACGAGGATTACCGCAAGAATACAGGCGATGAGACCAAGACTGTAATTGCATCCACCGCTAACCCCTATAAGTTCAGCGGCGCAGTTTATGAGGCAGTCGGCGGTGTTATCGATACAGATGATGAGTTCGAGATCATCGACCGTCTTGAGAAGCAGACCAACACAAAGATGCCTGCTCCTCTCGCAGCAACAAAGAATAAGGAAGTGCGCTTCACAGGCTCTGTTGAAAAGCAGGAGATGCCCGGCGTAGTTCTGGATTTCCTCAAGTCCTGAGGTTAAGGAAGGGAGGCAAATGTGCTCTACACAATTGGCGACCTTCATCTTTCGCTGGGATGCGATAAACCGATGGATATCTTCGTGGGCTGGACAAATTACCTTGAACGTCTAGAAGCCAACTGGAACAGCATGATAACCGATGACGACACCGTAGTTCTTATCGGAGATCACAGCTGGGCGCTGAAGCTGGAGGACGCTTACAAGGATCTTGAATTTATCCACTCACGGCTTAAAGGCAGAAAGATACTTGTCAAGGGCAACCACGATCTTTGGTGGGGCACCATGAACAAGTTAAATGAGTTCGTTAAGGCCAACGGCTTTGACAGCCTGCAATTCCTCTTCAATAACGCTTATCTTGTTGATGGTGTCGCAATATGCGGTACACGAGGCTGGATAAGGGAAAACGGTGAGCAGCCCGATATAAAGGTGCTCAATCGTGAAGCAGGCAGGCTTGAAATGTCGCTCAAGGAAGCTGTAAAGCTTGACGGCGAGCTCATAGCATTCGTACATTATCCTCCCGTCTACAGATCGGAGGAGAATATATACCTCACCGATGTGCTTCAGAGGTACGGCGTAAAGCGCTGCTATTACGCACATCTACACGGCGGCAGCATAAGAGGCGCGCTCAATGGCATTCATAACGGCATCGAGTATCGTCTGGTATCTGCTGACAGCGTGGATTTTACTCCGGTAAAAATTGAAAGGATCACTGATCCGCAAAAGTAAAAAATAAATGTCCCAACGGACAGGAAGGAATTTAGCAATGGAGATCATTTCCCAGAACAAGACAGTAACAAATACTTACGCTATTGAGTTTACTTTCAGCGCCGAGGAGTTCGAGGCAGCAGTAAACGCTTCTTTCAACAAGAGAAAGAAGAACATTTCTATCCCCGGCTTCCGTAAGGGTAAGGCTACCCGCAAGATGATCGAGGCTCACTACGGCGAGGCAGTTTTCTATGAGGATGCTGTAAACTCCCTGTACAACAACAATATCGCTGATATCGTTGAGAAGAGCGGTCTTGAGGTCGTTGACGTAGTTGATACCGAGGTAGTTGACGTAAGCAAGGAGGCTGGTGTAAGCTTCAAGGCTAACCTCATCGTTAAGCCCGAGGTAAAGATCTCCGATTACACAGGTTTAGAGATCAAGAAGACTGTCAAGACTATCACTGACGACGCTATCAACGCTGAGATCGACAAGATGAGAAGCAGAAATGCACGCATCGTTTCTGTTGAGGACAGAGCTACTCAGATGGGCGATACAGCAGTTATCGATTTCGACGGCTACCTTGATGATGTTGCTTTTGAGGGCGGCAAGGGTGAGAAGTTCCCCCTGGAGCTCGGCAGCAACACATTTATCCCCGGCTTTGAGGAGCAGGTAGTTGGCAAGAACATCGGCGAGGAGTTCGACGTTAACGTTACATTCCCCGAGAACTATCAGGCTGAGAACCTCAAGGGCAAGGCTGTTGTATTCAAGTGCAAGCTGCACGAGATCAAGGGCAAGGATATGCCCGAGCTTGATGATGAGTTCGTTAAGGACGTAAGCGAGTTCGATACAGTTGACGAGCTCAAGGCTGATATCAAGGCTAAGCTTGAGAAGTCCGCTACAGAGCAGTCCGAGCTTGATGCTGACAATGCTCTTGTTGACGCTCTCGTTGCTAAGATGGAGGCAGAGGTTCCTGAGATCATGTACGAGCGCCGCATCAACGACATCGCTCGTGAGTGGAGCATGCGTAACCGTATCAAGGTTGAGGATTACCTGAAGTACACAGGCATTTCCATGGAGCAGTTCAGAGACAGCTTCAAGGATATCGCTAAGAAGCAGGTTGATCTGCGTCTGTGCCTCGAGCAGATTGCTGCTGAGCAGAACATCGAGGTTACTGCTGAGGATATTGAGAAGGAGTACGCTGAGCTTGCTGAGCAGTACAAGATGACTGCTGAGAACGTTAAGGCTGCTCTTCCTGAGGACGCTATCAAGGGTGATATCAAGATCGAAAAGGCACTTGATTTCGTTCGTTCCAACGCAAAGATCGAAGAAGTAACAGAATAATCAGTTCGTTATTATCGAAAACCGCGTACGAAGTGCGCGGCTTTTCGGTTTAAACGGCAGTCGGCATTTTCCGACAGGTTCCGCGCAGGCGGAGAAAGGATGGCAACAATGGCTTATATTCCTTACGTTGTAGAGCAGTCCAGCCACGGCGAGCGCTCCTATGACATTTTTTCCAGACTTCTGAACGACAGAATCATTCTTCTGCATGATGAGGTAAATTCGGCAACTGCCAGCGTAGTGATCGCACAGCTGCTGTACCTTGAGGGTCAGGATCCCGATAAGGATATCTATTTCTACATCAACAGCCCCGGCGGCTCAGTATATGATGGCCTGGCTATCTATGATACTATGCAGTATATCAAGTGTGATGTATCCACTATCTGCATGGGCATGGCTGCTTCCATGGGCGCATTCCTGCTGTCATCGGGTACAAAGGGCAAGCGTATCGCGCTTCCCAACAGCCAGATCATGATCCACCAGCCCCTTATCTCGGGCGGCGGTCTTTCAGGTCAGGTAACTGATATCCAGATCCGCGCAGATAACCTGCTCAAGACTAAGGAAAACCTCAATCGTATGCTCAGTGCAAACACAGGCAAGGACTATGAGACCGTTTGCCGCGATACCGAGCGTGATAACTTCATGACCGCTCAGGAAGCACTGGAATACGGACTGATAGATAAGGTATACAGCAACCGTTCTGACATCAAGTAAAACAGGAGGAACAGCAAAATGATGGTTTGCTCCTTTTGCGGCAAAAACGAAAACCAGGTAAGACGCATCCTTTACGGCGGCACAGAGTCTGCCATTATCTGTAATGAGTGCATCCTTGCCTCCTATAATATGCTCGTTGAAAGCGGCGACGTAAAGGGCAAGTATGTGAAGCCCGTTATGGACGACGATATCGAAAAGAGCAGCTTTGCCGACGACCCTGATACACTGATGAAGCCCGCTGAGATAAAAGCATATCTCGATGAGTACATCGTAGGTCAGGAAGAGGCAAAGAAGATACTCAGTGTATCTGTATATAATCACTACAAGCGTACTTTCCTCAACGAGGAGGGTCTTGATGAGGACGAGGTAGAGCTTCAGAAGAGTAACGTGCTTCTGCTCGGACCTACAGGTGTAGGTAAGACAATGCTCGCACAGACTCTTGCAAAGCTCCTGAACGTTCCTTTCGCCATTGCAGACGCTACAACACTCACACAGGCAGGTTATGTCGGTGAGGACGTTGAAAACGTACTTCTGCGACTCATTCAGGCTGCAGATTACGATATCGAAGCAGCAGAGCGCGGTATCATCTATATCGATGAGATCGATACGATCTCCCGCCGCAGCGAGAACACCTCTATAACCCGTGATGGACGCGGTGAGGGCGTTCAGCAGGCACTGCTGAAGATCGTTGAGGGTACTGTGTCCAATGTACCTCCTCAGGGCGGACGTAAGCACCCCCATCAGGAGTTCATCCAGATCGATACCAAGAACATCCTGTTTATCTGCGGCGGTGCTTTCGAGGGTCTCGAAAAGATGATCGCAGGCCGTGTTTCCTCCTCCGCAATGGGCTTCGGTGCTGACGTTACCTCCAAAAAGGATAATGAAAGCTCCGCAATGCTCCATAAGGTAAGCCAGGAGGATCTTGTTAAGTTCGGTATTATTCCTGAGCTTATCGGTCGTCTGCCTGTCGTTACCGTTCTTGACGATCTCGATGAGGATGCACTTGTGCGTATCCTTGACGAGCCTAAGAACGCGCTCATCAAGCAGTATAAGTATCTGTTCAAGGCTGATGAGATCGAGCTGGAGTTCAACGATGAGGCAAAGCGTGCTATTGCGAAGAAGTCCATCGAGCGCAAGACAGGCGCGAGAGGTCTGCGCTCTATCGTGGAGCACACCCTGCGTGATATCATGTTCACCGCTCCCAGCGATCCTACGATAACTAAGATAACAGTTACCGCAGAATGCGTTGACGGTACAGGTGAGCCTGTTATCGAACGCAGCAAGAAAGCTAAGAAAGCAAAGGATTAACATAGTTAAAAGGGCGGTATTCCGCCCTTTTCGTGTAAGGAGATATAATGACAACTTTCGAGCTTATCTATGAGCAGGTAAAGAAGATACCAAGCGGAAAGGTCGCCACCTACGGTCAGATCGCGATGCTTGCGGGCAATCCGCGCTGGGCACGGGCTGTAGGTTATGCGCTCCACGCAAACCCCGATCCAGAAAGTATTCCGTGCTATCGTGTGCTCAATCGTTTCGGCGGTCTTGCTCCCGCGTTCGCATTCGGCGGTGCGGAAAAGCAGGCAGAGCTGCTAAGGGCAGACGGTATAGAGGTACGTGAGGACGGCACTGTGGATCTGGAAAAATACCTCTGGAACGGTCTGTAAGAGAGGTTAGTATGCTGGCTTTATCACAGATATACCACCCGATAACGGGAACACCTTTTCACAACGATGATACTTATTGTGAGATATCGCCCTGTGAAGCGTTGAAACCATATATCCGCTGCTTCTGGGGCAGCAGATATCCTGTTGGAGTAACAGAGATAAGTACGGAAAACGGCATTGTGATTCCTGATACCTGCATGGATATCATCTTCCATATCGATCATACGCAAAACATTATTGACGGTCATTTCTGTGCACTGGATGAGCGCTCATTCTTTACAAGCGGCGCAGCCCTGTCGGGTGTCACATCCACCTTTGCCATACGTTTTTATGCATGGTCTGCGATACTCTTTGCGGAGAATGACTTCAGAGGCAGTAAGAACAATGCCTTTCCTATCGAGGAGTTTTTTCAGAGCCTAAAAAGAGAGGTGCAGCCGCAGCTGTTTGAAGCCGCAACACTGGCGGACAGGATAGCGATAGCGGAGAAAGCGCTGTTGAAGCGGCTTCATCCAGAGCGCATGAACGATGATCTGCTCAATGCGGTTTATTATATGATAATAAGCAGCGGCAGAGCACGTATATCGGATGTATGCAGTTATACCTCGGTATCGGAAAAGCAGCTTGAGCGTATATTCTCGCAGCACATGGGTGTGTCGCCGAAGTCCTTTTCGTCACTGATACGCTATCAGCTTTTGTGGCAGGAGCTGGCAGGCTCACAGTGCTTTGATATCCTTGATGCGGTGGAGAAATACGGCTATACCGATCAGGCACATCTTCTGAACGATTTCAGACGCCGCCATCTGATGACTCCCCGTGAGGCGGTCAGCTTTGCTGCAAAGCGCAGATAATGTCGGATTTTTACAATACATATCCTTTGATTTGTGTTATGATTATGAAAAAACGCAGGAGGGTCACTATATGAATACACTTGAAAAAGCAAGACGATTTATCTACCGCAATGCCCGTCCGCTTGAGCTGACAAAATGGCAGTATCATTTTGAAAACGGAAGCAAGGAAGCTGTACTCAACGCACTGAGCTTTTATCAGAATGAGGATGGCGGCTTCGGAAACGGACTGGAGGCAGATTATCTCAATCCCAATTCTTCGCCTATGGCTACATGGGCGGCAACTGAAACTCTCAGAGAGATAGAACTTACCGACAAAGAACACCCGATAGTAAAGGGTATACTACGCTATCTTGACAGCGGCGAGTATTTTGATGAAAAGCAGAATAAATGGCTCAATACGATACCGTCAAACAACGATCATCCCCACGCAATATGGTGGGAATACAATGAAAATAGCGATAGCACAAGCTACAATCCTACGGCGGCGCTTGCTGCATTCATTATCTCTTACGCTGATAAAAGGACAGCAATTTATGAAAAGGGATCAAAAATCGCTAGGGAAGCTGTGGAGTGGTTTGTTTCGTCTGCTCCCATAAACGATAATCATGATATTGCGTGCTTTATCAGGCTTTACGATGCGGTCGAATGTGTTGAGATCATCAGTAAGGATATGCTTGAACACTTCAGAACAGGACTTCGTGAGAGCGTGAAGCTTACGATCTGTCCCGATACAGAAAAGTGGGCAGTCGAGTATGTTACAAGACCATCCGATTACAGCATCATACCTGACAGTATGTTTTATCAGGATAATGCGGAGATCGCCCTGTATGAACATGATTTTATCAAAACAATACAGAGAGCTGACGGCGGCTTTGATGTCCCTTGGAAATGGTGGACGGATTACATCGAATTTCATGTAAGCGAGCATCGCTGGCAGTCGATTCTGACTATCAAGTATATGCTTTATCTGAAAGGCTATGAAAATAAGACTGCTTAACCTGAACGCACAGCGGAGAGATCTGCTGTGCGTTTTTCTTGTTGCGTTGAAATAAGCTTTATATGATTTTCGCGTGCCTTTGTTTATTATTGCTATTATTTTCTCGATAACTGTTGATTTTCTGTTCAAAACTACTTGAAAACATTACACAAAAGTGCTATAATTAAATTAGGTATATATTGTCTTTCGTGAGGTGCGGTATGAAGATCAACGTTATCGAATTCAATAAGAAAGCGGAGCTGCTGCAGGATTCATTCTGTGAAAGGATGAGCTTTGCGGAAATGGAAAGGCACTATGCGGGGAGTCTTTGTACCAAGGGTATGTTCACCGTGTTCTTTTCGATATGTGATACTCATACCCGCGCGTGGGTATTCAGACGTACTGCACCGACTATCGCTGAGGCATGGAGAATGGCTGCTGATGCAGTAGCGCGCTTCATCAACAAGCGTGATTATGATGCAAGCTGGGTAAAGGCGGATATCATGTGCCGCAGCGAGCGTAAGAAGCTCAGTGATGTCATTGAAGAGATATCACACGGCTACAATGAGTTCTTCCGCAGGGGAATAGCCTTTGATGACGAGCTCAAGACCGCCCTTATCGAAGCTGAGATAAACGGTGCCCGTGTTATTACATACAAGAAAAAGACAATCGAATTGTCGCAGGTAAATAAATACCTCACACCCCGCCGTGGAATTACTCTGGATACGCTCCCCGAGGAGGTCATCCTGTTTGATTGCGTCAGCCGTTTCTGCGGCGAGCAGAATGACGTACATGAGCTTTACTGCGAGGGCAACAACTGCGGCAGACGTATCGTGCCGAGATTTGACAAGCAGACCGCACTCGATGTTATAACCACTTCATCCGAGTATCTTACTATGCAGCTTGATCTGGACGGCAGGTTTAAATACGGCGTATATCCCGTTTACCATAAGGAACTCCCCGGGTACAATATCCTCCGCCATGCCAGCACCATCTGGAGTATGGTATGCGCTTACCGTATCACAAAGGATAAGTACACCCTCAATCAGATAGAGCTTGCACTGGGCTATCTCGTGAAGCATACGTTCTATAAGTACCGCATGGACAGAAGTGCGGAGAATACCGCTTTCGTTGCCGATCTCGACAAGCGCGAGGTGAAGCTTGGCGGAAGCGCCGTAGCTATACTTGTCATGACCGAGTATATGGATGTGACAGGCAGCGATAAATATAAGAAGCTGTGTGTTGAGCTCGGAAACGGTATCCTCGAGCTGTTCGATCACGAAACAGGCGAGTTTTTCCACGTTCTCAATATCCCTGATCTTTCAGAGAAAGAAAAAGTGCGTACCGTGTACTATGATGGCGAGGCTGTATTTGCTCTTGCAAGACTGTATTCTCTCACAAAGGATGATCGCTGGCTTGAAGCTGCAAAGATAGCAGTTGACCGTTTCATCCGCGAGAATTACACCAAGCACCGCGATCACTGGGTAGCTTACGCTTTGAATGAGCTTACCAAATATGTGCCCGAGGAACGCTATCTGAATTTTGCTCTCAAGAACGCGCAGGTCAATCTGGATCGTATCTACAAGCAGCCCACGACTTATCATACATATCTTGAGCTGCTTTGCGTGACCTTTGAGCTGTATGATAGGATAGTCACCAATGATTATCAGTGCTCTTATCTCAGTGAGTTTGATGTTGATTATTTCATCCGCACGCTGTTCCACCGCGCTGATTATATGCTGAATGGCTATTGCTATCCCGAATATGTAATGTATCTCAAATACCCCGAGCAGATACTTGGCGCGTTCTTTGTGCGCCATGACGGCTATCGTATCCGTATAGACGATATCCAGCACTTCTGCGGAGCGTATTATTCGTTATATCGTAACTATGAGAAGCTGGATGAGCTTCGTAACAACGCCGAGACCCGATAACGCCGATAAAGGAGATCACTATCATGTCTGAAAAGCTTTATGCTCCCCGTAACGTTACCGCCGAGCCTAAGAACTGCGCTGTGCTTGTAAGCTGGAGTGCAGTAGACGGCGCTGATGGATATGCACTGCATTTCTATAAGTCAGATGAGCCTGATGTATGTATAAAGAAGCGCCTTACCCAGAGCCTCAGCAAGCAGATAGAGGGTCTTACTAACGGAACAGAGTATTTTGTTACCGTGCATGCTTTCTGCTATAAGAAAGGCAGGGAGATAGAGGGCGAGGCTTCGGAAAGAATACGCTTTGTCCCCATATCAGAGGTGTTGCGTGCCCAGAATGTTCTTTGCCTTGATGTGGGGGAGATAAAGACGCTTAAGTGGGAGTGCCGCAATCAGCGTCCCATGGCGCATTTCAGAACAGATAACAGTGATATCGTTGCTGTCGGCGCAGGAGGTCTTGTAAAGGGACTTGCACCGGGAACTGCGTATGTGACCATATCTGCGGCAAACGAGCGCTTCACCACCAAGGTTGTTGTAGGCAGAGGCAGGGAGCAGTATGCAAATAACGCAGTGCTGATGTTCACAGGCGATATTATGTGTGCGGTGAATCATCAGCGTGCGGCTGAAAAGCAGCAGTTCGATTTCCACGATAGCTTCAATGGCATAAGAGATATACTCCGCAGCGCAGATCTTTCCGTAGGTGTGCTTGAGGGTACATTCTATGACCGTGCCGCTTATGAGTATGAGGAGCTGCGCCTTGAAACAGGCGAGCCCAACAGCAATGCACCCTCCAGCTTTTTACCTGCTCTCAGCAATGCTGGCTTCGGAATGCTGGTTACCGCAACAAATCAGAACTGTGTTGCAGGCTACGAGGGATTGACCGCCACCGTTGAATGTATAAAGCGCCTTGGTATGGATAATCTCGGTACTCTTGGCTGCGATCCCGTTGTACGTACTATAAAGGGCATTCGTGTAGGCTTTGTCGCTACTACGATGATATCCAACGGACTTGAGGATAATATCTCTCAGCTTAAGCTGCCTGATGATATAGGTAAGTATACCCGTGAGTACTTCAAGAGCCTTGTGGATAAGGCGCGTTCGCAGGGCGCTGAGTTCATTGTTGCATATCAGCACTGGGGCGGCATGAATTCCCGTTCGATACGCCCTGCACAGATAGAAGAAGCACAGTACATGGCTGATTGCGGAGCTGATCTTATTATCGGCTCACATCCGCATATCATACAGGAATTCAGATATATCAGAAGCGGCGGCAGAAGAGTGCCCTGTGCGTTTTCACTCGGTAACTTCCTTACTACCCAGCGTGAGCTTCCCGAAAACCGCGACGGTATGATACTGCGTTTAGAGCTCAGCCGAAAGAGCGGCAAGGTGGTATCCACCGTATCGTACATTCCCACATCCAGCTTTGATTTCTCCGAGGGGGCGGCAGTTCGTCCTGTATATCCTGTTTACAGCGATGATTCGCAGCTCAGCTTTGAGCGCATAAAGGAGCACCTCGGCAAGGCGATAAATCATCACGCATACAGACCGCTTGTGGCGCTGAGTGGTTCTGTTATCCTTGAAAGGATACTCAGAAGCTCGAATAAATTCCGTATCGATAAGAATCCCATGCTGCTATCTCAGATATCTGCTTGTACGGGCGAGAGCGAGAGCATAGGCGGTCTTGTCGGTTCAGTTCGTCTTGATATCGAAAAGAGCCTGCCCGATTATTTACAGAAGTGCGGCGCTGAATATCTTGCTGTGGATTTCTATTCTGCAGCTGCTTTGTCCTGCTATAAGCGTGGCAATAACCTGTATACCGGTGTTAAGCGCTTCCTTAATTCGGAGTTTTATCTTGCTAACAAGCAGGAATTCAAGCGTATCAAGCCGCCCTTTTCTGCGCGTTTGTGGAAGCCTGCCGTTGCCCGTTATGCAGAGGCTGTCCTTAAGGCGTTCCCTCCCGAAAGGATCGTTCTGTTCCGTCAGCATTTCTCTGACAGGACTGTCGCAGGTAATACACTGCGCCATTCTGAGGTCGGCGTATACTATAACCGTCAGATAGCCGAGATGGAGGAGTTCTTCATCAGCCTGGTAAAGCCTGCAGTTGTTGATCTTTCCAAGTATTATTTCAATACAGGCTCATCGCCCAGCGATTTTGAGCGTGAATATTACTATGATGCAGCAAACGCATTTGAACAGATAACCCGTGGCAGACAGTGCGTTGTAAAGCCCGATCTTGACCTGTGGTATGACCGTGTGATGCGTTATTATCGCAGCATGACTGCGTCCTCGCAGCAGCGCTGGCTTCTCAATATGAGAAGCGCTGCAGATATGCTCATTGCATATACAAATGAAGCGTTTACTGCCGCATACAGAGATAGATTGATGTCACTCAAAAAGCGCGGTGAATCCTCTTTGCATAATGTTAAGAGCTTTTTTGCAGATGATCCGGGCGCTGCAGATATTATTGATGCTGCGGAGCTCATACAGGCAGTCCTTTCAGGCGATACAAAGCAGCCGTATGACGTTTACGCACCTGCGTTCAGAAACAAGTACAACATTTTAAAGGTGATGGCAAAGCTGCTTTCTGCTGAGCTGCACGCACCTGTTGATTCCGAATCTGCGGAGCTTGTATTCCTGCTACGCGGAAAGCCCAAGCTGCTGAAGTCGTACATCCGTGGTCTGACAGATATGACAGTGGATGTATGGGGCAGCGATATATCAAAGGATATAGTTGCCCGTTGTGACAATGCTGTACTCGGACGCTATATCGCCAAGCAGTCGCCTTTGCTTTCTTACGAGGCACTGATGCCTTATCAGGTACCGCAGGATGCGGCTAAGTTCAGCGGCAACAGCTGGCGCAGAAAGTCCACAGAGGATGCATTCAACAGAAATGGTCTGTTTACAGTTATCAACAGCTCATCTAAATGGCTGATGATGGATCTGTACGATGTCGTATGCGAAATGTGCGAACTCCGTGGCGGTCTGTTTGAAGTAGATGAGCAGCTCAAGGAAACAGATTTCTACAAGGAGATCGAATCAGAGTGCACATCCTGCTATCTGTTTGAGAAGCGCAGCATGAAGTATTGTCATGATACTCTTATACGCTTTGCACGTGATATCTCTGAGCGTTACGGCAGCAATATAATACTTGTCCGCACAGATCTCAAAGATAAGTATATGACTTTAGGCGATAAGCTCGAGGATTTCGAGAACGATCCTCTGCTTGCCGCCAAGAGAAAGTTCATTACCCTGTGTGAGGATCTTTTCATTCAGGTGACGGATTGCTGCGTTATCGATATATCTAAATTCTATCATGCTTCCGATGCTTATCCGCGCGGAGGCGCACATATAGTTCATTATGAGGATGAATTCTATTCTCTTGCTGCCCGCTGCCTGAGCTCAATTATCCGCGGTGACAGCAGACGTCAGTTCAATAAAGCGGACGAAAAACATATTCTGCTGAGAAATCTTCGTATCGGCAGGGAATAAGTCTGTCTGAAAATCAAGTGAAAGGAGTGAATGCGATGCCGCAACGTTACCTGCGTAGTACAGGTCTCTTATCTGTGCTTCTTGCAGCATGTATTTTGTGTACGGCTTGTAATGATACATCCGCATCGCAAAGCGGAGCGTCTTCATCGTCGCAAAGCACTGCTTCCTCCACTTCTGTATCCTCCCGTGAAACAGAGCCAACAGATATCCCTGCAGAGCCTACGATCGAAGTCGAACACACATCGGAAAGTAATTCAACGGAGGAGCAGCCCGATACCGCTGATATACAGCCTGATACAGCAGATGTAACAGGCTTCCCAACAGAGGATATACCTGCGGAGGTCACAACGCCTGCGCCTACTCCCGAAACAGAAGAGCCGCCTGCGGTTTCTTCAGCTACTACTTCTCCGCCCGTTACTGCCACAGTGACGACTACGGCAACGACTCCCGCAACAACGCTGCCGCCTGAGCCTGTTGTGCCCGTGGTGATACCTGATGTAATGACGGTGTCTTCACCCGGCACTGCCACTTCTGCAAATGATAAGGCAGTGCTGGATCACAGCAATGCTTCACTCGGATATATATCAGCCACATACAGCGGAGCGAGCGCAAGAGCAAAGCTGCGTATCGTCTGCGGTGATGTTACATACGACCATGATCTCGCTGTAGGCGGTGTTACGGAATATTTTCCTCTTTCACAGGGAAGCGGTGATTATTCTGTACAGATATACGAACAGATAGAGGGCAGGAGCTATTCGCAGGTGCTTTCAGAGCCTGCTGAGTTTACTGCCGCGATCCCTGACGATATCTCAATGTACCTTTACCCGAATAAATATGTTTCTTTTGTGCAGAGCTCGGATTGCGTCGAATATTCTGCTGAGATATGTGCAGGAGCAGATGGCACTATCGAAAAGCTGGCAGCGATATTCAGCTATATTACGGATAATATCACATACGATCATGAGCTTGCAGCTACAGTAAAGAGCGGTTATATTCCTCATCCCGATGATGTGCTGAAAAAGGGAAGCGGTATATGCTTCGATTATGCATCGCTTTTCGCTGCTATGGCAAGAGCGCAGGGAATACCCACACGCCTTGTCATAGGATACGCCACCGATATCTATCACGCATGGAACGAGGTATACACCGAGGAAACAGGCTGGATATCCGCAGAGCTCCTGCTTGCCCGAAAGGGTTATAATCTGGTTGATTCCACATTCTATGCAGGCGCAGAGGATAAGGTAGCAATGGCTGAGTACATCACGAACAGCAGTAATTATTCTGCTGTATACAGATATTAAAATCAAGGAGAGGATAATATGGCAAAATTAAAGAAGCTTGATCTTGAGCAGACAGCCTATTTCTGTGAGCAGCTTGCTCTTATGGTCAATACCGGAATGCAGATGGATGACGGACTGGAAATTCTCTCTGAGGATATCGACGATCAGAACATCCGAGCACTTTGTATCTATCTTGCTGAAAAGATAGAAATGGGTGATACACTTGCTGTTGCAGTAAAGGAAAGCGGTGTATTCCCCGAGTATGTTGAAAAGATGATAGAGATAGGCTGTGTTACAGGTAAGCTGGACGATGTCCTCAAGGGTCTGTCCGAATATTACGAAAACCGTGCCGATATGCAGCGCTCCATCAGATACGCAGTATTTCATCCCGCAATGCTGCTGCTTATGATGACGGTAGTTGTAATAGTGCTTGTTGTGAAGATAATTCCAATGTTTTCTGATATATTTGCACAGTTTGATTCCGATATAGGCAGTACTGTAACAGATGCGGTAGGCCTTGCCTATGTTGTCGGCGAGGGAGTTCTTATCGCGCTTGCGGTAATAATCCTGCTGCTTATCGTGGTGCTTTTCGTGCCGCCCGTGAAAAAGGCTCTTACAGGCTTTCTTTCGGTGTTTCCGCTGACAAGGAGGATATCGCGCTGCTTTTCACAGGCAAAGCTTACAGACGCTATGTCTCTTATGATAACCAGCGGACTTGATCCCGAGGACGCTATCGAATATACTATTGAGCTGGTTACGGATAAGAAGCTGAAAGCTCAGCTTCAGGATTGCCTTAAAAGAGTGCAGGGCGGCGAATATTTTTCTGATGCGGTATGCAATGCAGGCATACTGCCCAAGATGTATTCACGTTCACTGAAGATCGCTTATACATCGGGCTCTTTTGATGAAGTTTGGAAGAAGATCAGCCGCCGCACCGACGAGGAAGCTGAGCGTACGCTTGCCAATCTTGTTTCAATGGTTGAGCCTGCGATGATCGTAGTGCTGGCTATTATGATCGGTTCTGTACTGCTTACTATCATGCTGCCGCTCATGAATATCATGTCCGCGCTCGGTTGATGTGTTTCGGAGGATATATGAGATCACGAATCAATGTAAGAGCTCTGATAACTATAGCTGCGATCATACTGTTTATCGGCGTACTGTGCTGGTTTCTTGTTGCAGTAAACACCGCCGAGGAAGCTTCGGATAGTCAGAGTCTTGAGGCTCTGAGGAGCTCAGTTGAGAATAGCATTACATTATGCTATTCTATCGAGGGAGCGTATCCCGAAGATCTGAAGTATCTGACAGAGCATTACGGCCTGCGTTATGACGAGAGCAGATATGTAATACACTATGATTGCTTTGCAGCCAATATCAGGCCAAGCGTTACGGTGATAGAAAGGGTGCGGTGAGATGAAAAGAACTGACAGATCATCTGCTGCGCGTGTACTCAATACTGTGGCCAGTCTGCTGCTTTTTCTGGTGTTTACCGTATGTATGCTGATAATAATCGGAACAGCAGCAGGAACCTACAGCAGGATAACAGGCGGGTATGAAAGGATATACGGCTCAGCGGCAGCTATAAGGTATATATCCAATAAGATCAGGGCTGCAGATGAGGTGCAGATAATCGACGATGGCAGCGGTATAGTCATTGAAAGCAATGGTATATGCAGCGTTATTTATTCACGCAAGGGCGGTCTGTACGAAAAGAGTACATCCATAGACGGTGACAGATCGGCAACAGGCGGGGATCTGGTTATCAGTGTAGATGATGTTTTGATCGCTGATATCGGAGATATGTATGAGATAAGTGTGCAGCAGGGAGGAGAAGCCTCTGCTGTAATGCTCAGGAAAGGGTGATCGCGCTGAGTATGATGGGTAAAAAAGCTGAAATGCGCCCTGCAAATCTGTTTTTTGTAGAGCTTATCATAGTATTGCTGTTCTTCAGCCTTTCAGCCGCAATAATCCTGCAGGTATTTGCAGCAGCTGACAGAAAGCAGAAGCTTGGCGAGCTGACGGAGCGTTCAATAGTAACAGCACAGACGATAGCTGAATGCTATTCCGTAACAGGCGATGTTGCTGAAACGGTAGAAATGGCTTTCGGTATTAACGCTGATATCAAGGATGGTGCGGCTACTATACCGCTTAACAGACAGCTCACAGCATCCGCTGAGGGCGATGTACAGCTTACTGTATCAGAAATATCAAGAGATATTTCCGAAGCGGGTGTTTTTTCACGAATGAGCATTGAGTTCGTTTTAGATGATGATGTGCTGTATTCATTGATCTGCAGCGCGTATGCTCCGCAGAACGGAGGTGCTTCTGTTGAGTAATAACAATAAAAATACCGTCAATTTCGGAGGGATGGGCGTAGGCTTTGTTTCACTTATCATGATATTTGCTGTTATATGCCTTACTGTGCTTTCCGTGCTGTCTTATCAGGCTGCAGGCGCGAATGATATACTTAATGACAAGAGCGCAGCCTTTACCCGTGAATATTATGCTGCGGACAGCAGGGCAAAGGAAAAGCTGTTTCTGCTGGATGAGCTTGCGCTTACTGCGTCTGATGGATTTTTTGAGAGCGATCTTGTAGCCATGTGTGAGGAAGCGCTTCCTGAAGCAAAACTGAGAAATACCCCTGAGGGTATTGAGATAAGATTTACAGAGCCTGTAAATGACAGGCTCGGCCTTGAAGTAAGTATCGTATTCTACAGTTTTTCTCCCGACGGCAGCAGATACCGTATACAGGAGTGGAAAACTGTTTCCGCTGCCGATGATGCGTCTGATGAACCGTTGGGCGTATGGGACGGTAGTATGTTCAATTAAAGTTTTCTGGGGGTAACGATGGAATTAGTCAACATATTAAAAGAGATGGTGGAAAGATCCGCATCTGATATATTCATTGTCTGCGGTGCACCGCTGAGCTTTAAAGCACACGGAAATATATCACGCATGGATGATAAGCCGCTTTCCATGCAGGATACGGAAACTATCGTGCGCCGAATTTTTGATATGGCAATGATCACGCTCGAAAATGGAAGACTTCCCGATCATGAGATGGATTTCTCTTTCTCGGTCAGTGGACTCGGACGTTTCAGAGCGAATATATATAAACAGAGAGGCTCGTATGCCGCAGTGCTGAGATTTGTTCCATTTGAGCTGCCGCGCGCAGAGCTGCTGGGCATTCCAGATCAGGTAATGGAGTTCAGCAAGTGTAAGGGAGGTATCGTACTGATAACCGGTGCAGCAAGCAGTGGTAAATCCACAACGCTCTCCTGTATAATAAATCGTATCAACCGTACGCTCAAGAATCATATAATAACTATAGAGGATCCTATAGAGTTTCTTCACCGCCACGATCAGAGCATTATCAGCCAGCGCGAGATCGATCTTGATACGCAGAGCTATCTTGATGCACTGCGCGCGGCACTCAGACAATCGCCTGACGTCATACTGCTTGGAGAGATGCGTGATTATGAGACCATAAGCGTCGCAATGACCGCAGCGGAAACAGGACAGCTGGTATTGTCCACTCTGCACACTCTGGGAGCGGCAAGCACTATAGACCGTATCATAGATGTTTTCCCTATCAATCAGCAGCATCAGATACGTATCCAGCTTTCTATGACACTCAAAGGAGTTGTTTCGCAGCAGCTTCTTCCATCTGTTGACGGAACGCTTGTACCTGCGTTTGAGATAATGTCTATGAACAGTGCTATCAAGACGATGATACGCGAGGAGAAAACTCATCAGATCGATACTATACTGCAGTCCTCGCCCGGAATGCAGACTATGGATAACTGTATTATGGATCTTTATCGTAACGGTACGATAACTGCTGATACAGCTGTGGAGTTTGCCTATAATCCCGAGATCATGAGAAAAAGGGTAATGGCGCGCTGATTTTTGACTTTTGTCTATTTTGACTAAATCAAGATGAAAATCGTTGGCAGTATTTTACTTGACAACTGTCTAATAATGTGTTACAATGGAGAAAATAGGATTACTATTGGGATAACTATACCATTTTATAGAAAGGAAGATGATTATGAGCGAGAACAAACGCGATAACAGACGCAAGAAGACCAAAGCCGTAGTTGGTTTTGCGTTCGCAGTCTCTCTTATGGCATCCCAGGCTTATTCCGTTTCCGCAGCAGCGGAGACAGCAGGTTCTATTGATGAACTCCTCGGAGTAGATCCTGTCAACACTGATTCTGCCTCCAATATTGGAGACGGCGTTCTTGGCGCGGCTGCAAATTACAGCGTATTCGTCAAGAATAACGTATCTATTTCAGGTGCAGACTGTCCCGGTAACATGGCTGTCGGTGGCGATCTTAATCTGCACGGAGGTAACTATTCTGTTGGCAGTGCTGTAGTTGGCGGTAATGTCAATAACGGTACTCTGTCTACTGACGCGGTATCTCCTGAGCTTGCCGGCTTCAATATGGATACTGAGTTCGAGCGACTGGCTAACGTATCCCAGACTCTTGCAGGCGTCGGCGCTAACGGTACTGTAAGCATAGGAACTTGGGGCGGTCAGCTTAAGTTCACAGGTACAGATCCCAATGTTAATGTATTCAACCTTTCTGTTGAGGAATACAACAGCCTGCGTATGTGGGGCTGGGGTATGCTTTCTATGGATTTCGATGTGCCCGAGGGCTCTGATGTTATCGTCAACATAACAGGCGGCGGTTATGTTGATCTGCGCGTAAACGCTGGTGCTACATATGCAGGACAGACTGTAAATAACGGTACTGCAAATAACCAGCATATCCTGTTTAATGTTCCCGATGCTGAGCATGTGTTTATTCAGGACAGCATGGGCTCTCTTCTTGCTCCTACATCTTCCGTTTCTACAACTTGGGACTGGTTCGGCGGTCACAACCACTTCGAGGGTCAGCTGATTTGTGATAGCTATGCTGGTGACTCCGAGTTTGGTTCTATCACATTTGATGGCGAAGATAATCTTGATGATATAATATATCCTGATTCTGACACAGACACAGATACAGATACAGATACTGACACAGATACAGACACTGACACGGATACAGACACAGATACTGATTCTGACACAGACACAGATACAGACACTGACACAGATACTGACACGGATACAGATACAGACACTGATACTGATACAGACACTGATACAGACACTGATACAGATACTGATACTGACACAGATACTGACACTGATACAGACACAGATACTGATTCTGACACAGACACAGATACAGATACAGATACTGACACAGATACTGACACTGATACAGACACAGACACAGATACAGACACTGACACAGATACTGACACGGATAC
>JAFTVU010000097.1 GCA_017465665.1 Oscillospiraceae bacterium
TATAGGCGCTAAGGTCGATGCTGACATTACAGCAAAGATTAACCCCGAATATATCAGCGAAAAAGTAAACGCCGAACTACCCAGGCTTATTAATGAGGAGTTAGATGACGAGAATGGTGCCTGGAATACGGCTAAAAAGGAAGCTATAAAGGACGCCACAGATCAGGCTGAATTAGCAAGACAATGGGCTACTTATGATACTCATGTAGCAGGCACATCTTATAGCGGCGCTTACGGCTATATGCTGATAACTGAGAGGCTTGCTGATGCTGCTGAGCAGTCTGAATCTGCAGCTAGTGATGCTGCAGGTAGGGCCGCAGAGTCGGCATCAGCAGCTTCCGTTAGTGCTAATGCGGCTGCAGACTCAGAAACAAATGCAGCAGACAGTGCCGAGGCAGCTGCAAACAGTGCCGGTGCAGCTTCAGGTAGTGCTAACGCAGCTTCTGCCAGCGCATATAACGCTGCAGCAGATGCTGCGCGCTCAGAATCTGCCCGGGATTTAGCAGAACAACATGCATCCTATGCAGACTCCCTCGCTAGCGCAGCTTACGGTAGTGCTGGTTTGGCTGCAAACTCAGAGTTAAATGCTAAAGCGTCAGAGACTGCAGCATCAAATAGCGCTATTGCAGCTTCAGGTAGTGCTAGTGCAGCTGCAAGCTCAGAGTCAAATGCTAAAGCGTCAGAGACTGCCGCCTCAGACAGTGCCGAGGCTGCTGCAAGCTCAGAGTCAAATGCTGCTGACAGTGAAAATTTGGCCGAGCGCTATATGGAGGTTGCGGAAGCATTTGCTGTGAGTCAGTATGATTCCGGTTTTATTATAAATAATACGGCCAGCGGCCCTGTGGTAGAAATGGCCGCCCCCGAACAAGGTTATAGCTCAGCAAGAACATACGCCTATTCCGCACGTGACTTCGCCAGTAAAGCGTACAGCGGCGCTGATAAAGCATACAATTACATGCGGACAGCATATAGCTGGGCTGCGCTAGAAACAACATTTTCGTATAATAGTAATGATGCAGCCTCCGCACGTATGTGGGCTGAGGCCGAAGATCCATTCACGCTGAACGAAGTAGAGCATAAATCAGCTAAAGCCTATGCTCTATTAGCTGAGACTGCTGAGGAAGAAGCGCTCCTGCACGCGGAGCAGTCCAGTTCAGCAGCAGGAGAAACCGCAACAGCCTATTCAAAAACTGTAGAAGCTTACGAAGGAACCCTCAACGCTTATTCTGGAACCCTCGACGCTTACTCGGCTACAAAAGCTGCTGTCGGTGAGGCAGAAACATACCTGACTGACGTCAATGCTGTAAAAAATGCCATAGATCAGACTCTCATTTCAAGTAACTGGACAGCAAACAATATCCCTGTAGATGATTCAGGAGCCTTCACTGTTGCTATAGGACTTGTATATGCCGTATGGAGTAAAGAAGCCTGCGAGATATATAAAGATGCTGCATTAGAGGATAAATTGTGTACAATATGGGCCGAGGAGCAACGGTGCATTCTGGCTACGCAAGCCGAATACTACATAAGCCCGATAGAGCAGGCAGCTGCTGCAATTATCACAAGCGTACAATATACACAGCCATCGGCGTAATATAATATGGCTATCTTCAGAGAAACAAAACCGGGTCTACTTTACGAGCTATCTCCGGGAAGAGATGGGCGGTTACTCGTTTGGAGCCCTGGGCTAATGAAGTACAAAGACTGTACTTCATTAGAAGAGCTGGCAACCGTCAACAGTAATTATCTGGAGCAGGATATTGATGATGGCTGCTGGTTCTATCAACTACCCCGTTTAGAAAACGGAGACAATATGTTTTATAATGATGACATGACCGAGCTATATGAGGGTCGTGTACCATTGTGGCATTTTGAATCTAATTTGCAAAGTCTGCAGAGTGGCGTCAATATGTTTAAAGGTTGCGCGCTCGATGCCGTAAGTGTAAAACGTATTGCA
>JAFTVU010000098.1 GCA_017465665.1 Oscillospiraceae bacterium
ACCTGTCCTGTGATAAAACGGTTTTCGGCAACTGCACGAACTGCAGCAGCGACCTCCTCTGCCCTGCCCAGTCTCATAAGCGGAGTGCTCTCGGCAAGCTCCTGCAGCTCGTCTTCGGAAAGATGAGAGCAGTTCATGGGGCTGTCGATCACACCGGGGGCGATACAGTTGACGGTTATCCCTGATGCGCCAAGCTCCTTTGCAAGAGCCTTTGTCATGCCGATCATTCCGGCCTTTGCGGCGGAATATGCGACCTCGCAGGAAGCTCCGTGTACTCCCCACACGGAGGAGATGTTCACAACAGCTCCGCTCTTGCGGGATATCATGGACTTCACACACGACTGTGTCATATTGAAGCAGCCTGTGAGGTTTATACCGAGAACTCTGTTCCACTCTTCCTGGGTCATATCCGTGAACAGACCTATGTGAGATATGCCTGCGTTGTTTACGAGGATATCTATATGCCCGTATTCGCGGAGTATCTGCGCCACTGCACAGTCAACGCTTTCCCTGTCAGATATATCTGCTCTGACAGCCCTGCAGCCAAGGCTGCGTTCAAGTGCTTCAGCCGCTTCGCTGCGTGAATTATATGTGATGATAACATCATCGGTCTTTGCAAACTCGGCTGCTATTGCGCTTCCGATGGCGCCTGTGCCGCCTGTTATCACTACTACGCTCATTGTGCGTCCACCCTGATATCGTCATTGTCAGCGGTTATGCTTATCTTTGACAGCACCTTATCCGCATTGTCGATAATTGTCTCTGCAATGACATCCTCGATATCGCTGCGGATAACTCTGCGGATATCACGGCCGCCATACTTGCCGCCGTATGCTTTCTTTGCAACAGCCGCATATACGTCATCTGTAATGGTAAGCTCTATCTTCTTCTCGCTAAGCGGCTTTTCAAGCTCGGAAAGCATCAGCTTTGCGATCTCGGCATAAGCTTCCTCGGTGAGCGGTGCAAATGCAACTATCTCATCCACTCTTGCAATGAACTCGGGGCGCAGGAAATCACGCAGGCCTTTCATGGCGCGCTCCTTGCTCATATCGCCCTCTGTTCTGGAAAATCCGATACCGCCTACAGAGTTGTGACCCGAACCTGCATTTGAAGTCATACAGATAACGGTATTTTCAAAGCTGACAGAGCGTCCATGAGCGTCGTTTATCTTACCCTCGTCCAGTATCTGGAGCAGGATGTTCATAACATCGGGATGCGCCTTTTCTATCTCATCGAAAAGGATAACGGAATAAGGTCTGCGGCGCACCTTTTCGGTGAGCTGTCCTGCGTCATCGTATCCAACATATCCTGGAGGAGAGCCGATTATCCTTGATACGCTGTGCTTTTCCATATACTCCGACATATCAAGACGGATGAGCGGCTCGACAGAATCAAACATCTCCTTAGCCAGCACCTTGACAAGCTCTGTCTTACCCACGCCTGTAGGGCCGACAAAGATGAATGAAGCAGGTCTGCGGCGCTCTGTGAGCTGTACTCTGGTGCGCTTTATTGCCTTTGCGACCAGCTCGCAGGCTTCATCCTGACCGATGACCTTTGCTTTCAGTGCATCCTCAAGACCTGCGATGCGCTTGAACTCGGTCTCCTTTATCTTATTGGCAGGAATGCCTGTCCACATTTCAATGACCTTGGAAAGATCATCCATCGTTACGCAGACATTCTCCGCCTTTTCCTTTATCTCGTTTATGCGCTCCTCGTTCCGTGCGATCTTAGCCATTAGCTCCGCACGCTTCTCATAGAACTGCTCATCCGCAGCGTCCATCTGGGATTCCTCCGCATGGAGCTTTTCAGTTTCTGCCTTGAGCTTCTCATACTCGGTGATATCCTCGTTGACAAGGCTTGCACACGCACAGGATTCATCCAGCAGGTCGATAGCCTTATCGGGCAGGAAGCGATCATTGATGTAGCGCTCGGAAAGAACTGCGCACATTCTGGTAAGCTCTGAGGATATCTTTACCTTATGGTGGTTCTCGTAGTATTCCTTGATTCCCTCAAGCAGCTCAACGGTCTCCTCGATGGTGGGCTCGTTGACGGTAACAGGCTGGAAACGGCGCTCCAGAGCGCTGTCCTTTTCAATGTGCTTGCGGTACTCGTTGAATGTGGTTGCACCGATGACCTGAAGCTCGCCTCTGGAAAGGGCAGGCTTGAACATGTTAGCGGCGTTCATCGTGCCCTCGGAATCGCCTGTACCGACAAGATTGTGCACCTCATCAATAAACAGGATGATATTGCCTGCATTCTTTACCTCATCTATAAGAGCCTTTACCCTGCTCTCAAACTGACCACGGAACTGTGTTCCTGCGATAAGCGCTGTGAGATCGAGCAGATACAGCTCCTTGCCCTGAAGTCTGAACGGAACATCTCCGCTGACAAGGCGAAGTGCAATACCCTCTGCAATAGCGGTCTTACCGACACCGGGTTCACCGATAAGGCAGGGATTGTTCTTGCTTCTTCTGGAAAGTATCTGGAGAACACGGTTAATCTCACGATCTCTGCCGATGATACGGTCTATCTTGCCGTCCTTTGCTTTTCTGGTAAGATTTGTGCAGAATGTTTCAAGGTTGCGGCGCTTCTTGTCTGTTTTTTCCTTTTTCTTTGGCTTCTTCTCACCGCCGTCAGCGGCAGCGTCACCGCTCTCGCTGCTCTGTGAGGAGCTGCCGAAGATTCCCTTGAGGAAGCTCGGGAGCGTATTTGCTCCACCGCTCTCAAACATATCCTCGGAATCGTCATCGTCATCGTCATCATCAGCGTCTGCTGTAATGCCCATCAGCTCGGAGGCGATATCGCCAAGTCCAAGCTGCTGCATGAGCTCGCTGTCGGGCTTGCCGTCTTCATCGAACACGGCATTGTATGCATTATCGAAATCCTCCTCGGATATACCCATCTGCTTGAGAGATTCGGTTATCTGCGGGAGATTCATCTCCTTTGCACATTTGAAGCATAAGCCCTCGTTCTTGCGCTCAGTACCCGAAAGTGTGGATATGAACATGACCGCCGGGCGCTTTTTACATCTTGTACACATCATCATAATTAATAATCACCTAATTTCTGTATCAGCTGATGAAGTTCAGGAATTCAAAATCATAGAAGAAGCTGAATATCATCGTACTATCTATCACGGCATTATTGAAGAAGATAATATTGCCGCCGCTCATCACAACTATCACTCTAACCAGCAGACATACCACACAGACTGTGATCAATCCCTGAACGATACCCACAAGTCCGCCGCAGAATGAATTGAAGCCGCCTATCACAGGGATCTTGTTCACGAACTTCAGCATCTTTGCCACGAGATTGAGGATTATCACCACTGCAAAGAATATCACTGAGAACACGATAGTCTGTACCGTAACATTAAAGCAGGGCTTTACGATGCCGTCGATCACCGCATCACGGATATTCACATGAGCGCTCTGCATAATGAGCACGATGGAACGCAGCGGCTCGATGCTGCCTGCAGATATCTGCGCAGACATATCACCAAAAAAGAACGGTACTGCTTCGCCTACACTGTCAGTAAAGGTAATAAAAGCACGATAGATCTCACTGTTCTGCATATTAATTGCGATCACCTGTGCTGTTATCATCTGACCGAGACCGTATCTGTTTATATCGGTCATCGTAAACTCGGCTGTTTTTCCGTTCATCGCCGAAAGATCAGCGTCTGCGGCAATTCCGAACTTTGTCAGATCCACAGCTTCTATACCTGTTTCGCTAAGGTCAACAGACGAAAGATCGAACAGCGCCTTGTTCGTACCCGAATAATTCGGCTCGATATCCTCCACAGCAACTCCGTTTACACGGACTGTACTGAAATCAACATTCTCGATGCCATCCATTACAACAGAGCCCATCACTTCATCAATAGCGATGTTCACTGTCTGCTTTACGGGCTGTTCTACATACGAAGTGTATATAGTATCGCTGATAGGCTTGCTCAAGGTCATAGCACAGATAAATCCGACTACAACCGCCGCCAGACCCACGACCGCGCTTGCAAAGCCTCTTTTAAGACCCGAAAACAGCATACCTATCAGTATTGCCGCTACCGCAAGGTCATATACTAATGCAAATTGGGTTCCCATAGTTCTCCTTTCGTATGCCTTATACTGATATCAGTATTACAGCGCTATACGCTGCACCTCGTTATAGCCGAGGAGATAGGCATACCCGTTCATAACGATAACATCGGAATACACATCATCCAGTGCATATTCTTTAAGAGGCTGTAGCTTATCATTATAAGATGAAAGCTTATTGCCTGAAAGCACATAGCATATTCCGTTATCCTCACACACGCTTGTTAATTTCTCTATATATAATTCCGCAGGGGCTGCAAGATCGCTCTTGTACACAGCCAGCACATCGCCGCTGGAACCAGAATCACTGAACACGACTGTACGAAGCTCATCCCATTCGGGGATATCGGAAATGCTTCTCGCAAAACCGCCTGCCGCAAGTTGCTCGCCTGTTTCGGTGTTGTATACGGCACAGCCGTTTCCTGTTGCTACGAACAGTCCCTCACTGCAAAGTCCCATCTCATAGGAGATATCGCTGCCTGCAAAGACGCGCCATATCTCTGATTCTGCATTATCCAGATCAAATCTGTAGAGGTACAGGCGAAGATCTCCGCCCTGAGAGCCGAGAGCAGTTACATAGATGCTCTCGTCATCCTCCGAGAAGCATACCTGCATTATCTTATAGTCGGGAGAAGCCCAGCGGAATATCTGCTTACCCTCCGCATTGAATACATAAAGGTAATTGGAATACCTTGTGGATGTAGTAACTACGGCACAACGCTCATCATTGCCTATCTGTGCAAATACTATGCTATCCTCAAGAGTATTGGTGTATACCTGCTCGGTACGGGAATAAAAATTCATTTCCTTACCGTTCTTATCATAAACAACGATACGTTTATCATTGGAATCGGCAACAGGATTCTGAAATCCATGCTGGATATCCGTTATCTGAGCGCCCTCGTTATTATATGTATAGATATAGGTATCAGTCAGCAGGTAGAAGCTGTCGCCCAGCTCGTCAAGCACATAGCCTGCACTGCCGGGAAGCTCTACAGGGAAGCCGCCCTCGCCTACATCCAGTGCCGCATCCTTGAGCGGTGCGATTATCTTGCTCCAGTTCAGTGCAATAAGCAGCACTATCAGAACAAGCAGGATAATTACCGCTATATTAAAAGCTATCTTCTGTCTGGCTCTTTTCTTTCTGAAGCTGTTGATGTCATTGCGCTTATCCAGACGCTTTTTTGCCTGCTCTTCAGCAGGACGCTCGGTATTTTTAGCTTTCAGCTTATCTTTATTCTTTTCCATTTCAATACTTCACCATCCTTGTAAGATAAAACGGAATATAAATATCAATAGAATACCTTGTTCAGATACAGACCCTCAGGCGGAAGAGTAATACCGCTGAGCGCTCTGTCCCCTGTTTCAAGGGCATGCAAGATATCCTGCTCTGTACGCTTGCCCTCGCTTATATAGATCAGAGTGCCTGTGACTATCCTCACCATGTTGTAGAGGAAGCCGTTGCCGCTGATGCGGACCTCGCACTGTCCATCGTGCTCTGTGACGGTTATATCATAGATAGTACGCACTGTGGACTTCATGCGTGCTTTTCCCTCAGCACGGCAGAAGCCGCCGAAATCATGCTCGCCGATAAGCAGCTTTGCCGCTTTGTTCATGGCTTCTATATCAAGCTTGTAGGGGTAATGATACGCAAGCTGCTGCATGAAAACATCACGCTGCGGCTTGTTATTTATGATATACACGTACTCCTTGCCTTTTGCACAGTAGCGTGCGTGGAAATCGTCATCGGCCTCCTCACAGGAGAGCACTGCGATATCAGGCGGAAGCAATGTGTTCATTCCCTTTACAAAGCCCTCGCAAGGGACACGGTTATCGATATGCACATTGAAGCAGAATTCCCGCGCATGAACTCCCGTATCCGTTCTGGAGCAGCCGTATATTACAGGAGCAGGTATCTTCAGCAGCTTGCCGATGGCTTTCTCCACCGTTTCCTGAACGGTCACGGCGTTATCCTGCCGCTGAAAGCCGTGATAGGCTGCTCCGTTGTATGCAATAAATACTTTCAGATTTCTCATTATCTCTCCGACAAAACAGTTAAGGGAGTATGGGGAAGCAGTTTATTACTATAACTCCCGCCAGCAATGTCAGCATCACAATAATTGCGATATAATCACGCGGGGCTGTCTTAAGCTGCCTGAGTCTTGTTCTTCCCTCTCCGCCGCGGTAACAGCGGCATTCCATCGCAGTCGCAAGCTCACTCGCACGCTTAAATGCCGATACGAACAAAGGTATCAGCACGGGCACAAGTGCCTTTGCTTTCTTTATCAGACCGCCGCTGTCAAGCTCAGCTCCCCTTGCTTTCTGGGCTGCCATGATCTTGTCTGTTTCCTCCACCAGTGTAGGGATAAAGCGCAGTGCGATAGTCATCATCATGGAAAGCTCATGCACGGGGAACTTTATCTTCTTAAGCGGTGAGAGCAGACGTTCAATGGCATCTGTCAGCATTATGGGAGACGTAGTATATGTCAGCAGCGACATTCCGACTATCAGCGAGATAACACGTATCAGCATGAATGTAGCCATGCGGATACCCTCGGGATAGACAGATATCACCCACCACTGGAACAGCGGTGTTTCTCCCTTGATGAAGAGCAGGTTCAAAAGACCTGTGAATATCATCAGCGGAAGTATCGGCTTTAAGCTCTTCAGTATCATTATCAGCTTTATGCCTGACAGGATGTAACAGAACACCATGAAAAGCACGCTGACAAGCAGACCTGTATAGCTCTGTGCGGAAAATATGATCACCAGATACAAGATATCCAGCAATATTTTTACGCGGCTGTCAAGCCTGTGTATGACAGAATTTCCGGGGAAATACTGTCCTATCGTTATATCCTTTATCATTTGCTCTGTCCTTTTATAAGAGGCAGCAGTCTTTCCGCTGCTCTTTCTGTTGTATAAATATCATTTCCTATATCTGTTCCGAGATCGCGCAGGATGTGGGACATCCTTGTTATCTGCGGTACATCAAGACCTATTCGTGCAAGCTCGTCTGTGCGCTCGAATACTCTGTCTGTATCGTCATAGCAGAACAGCTTTGCCTTGTTCATTACAAGCACCTTTGAAGCATACCGCACGATATCCTCCATAGAATGGGATACCAGCAGTATAGTCTTGCCTGAGCGCTTATGGTACTCCTTGATGCGGTCAAGTATCTTTTCCCTGCCCTTAGGGTCAAGACCTGCCGCAGGCTCGTCCAGGATGAGCACCTGCGGATCCATTGCAAGAACGCCTGCCAGTGCAACTCTGCGCTGCTGTCCGCCTGAAAGCTCAAAGGGTGAGCGCTCCAGCAGATGGAGTATATCCATGCTCTCCGCTGCTTCATGCACGCGCCTGTTTATCTCCTCATCGGAAAGCCCCATGTTCTTCGGGCCGTAGGCTATATCCTTTGCAACAGTTTCCTCAAAGAGCTGATGCTCGGAATACTGGAACACAAGGCCTACCTTGAAACGGATATCACGTATATTTACGCTCTTATCCCAGATACTGATGCCATCGACAAGCACTTCGCCTGATGTGGGCTTTACAAGTCCGTTGAGGTGCTGTATCAGCGTGGATTTGCCGCTGCCCGTGTGTCCGATTATGCCGACAAACTCGCCCTTTTCGATATTCAGGGTGACGTTATCAACGGCTGTTTTTTCAAAGGGTGTGCCGACGCTGTATTTATATGTGAGATCGCGCACGGTTATTATTCCGCCGTCAGCAGGCTCCGGGGTATCTATGTGCTGTACGCCCGAAAGATCTGCTTTCGCGCCCTTTGTCAGCGCAGAGATAGCCTCTGCACACTCCTGCTCATATATAAGCTCGTTGGAGATATCCACACCGCCGTCACGCAGCATATATGCAAGCTCCGTCACCTGTGGAACATCCAGACCGACTGCTTTCAGCTCCTGCATTCGGGAGAATATCTTTTTGGGAACATCGTCCATTATTATCCTGCCCTTGTCCATTACAACGACACGGTCAGCCTGTGCAGCCTCATCCATGTAATGGGTGATAAGGATAACGGTTATTCCCTTATCCTTATTAAGGTGCTTGATGGTCTTCATTATCTCGCGTCTGCCCTTGGGGTCAAGCATGGCGGTAGGCTCATCCATGACGATACAGCGCGGCTGCATGGCGATGATTCCCGCAATGGCGATACGCTGCTTCTGTCCGCCCGAAAGCTGATGCGGCGCGTGCTCGCGGAATTCATACATATCCACCTGCTTCAGTGCATAATCCACACGCTCACGTATCTCCTCGGGAGGTACGCCGAGGTTTTCAGGTGCGAAAGCCACATCCTCCTCCACGATGGTAGCCACAAGCTGATTATCGGGATTCTGGAATACCATGCCCACTGTCTGGCGGATATCGAACAGGCGCTCTTCATCGGCTGTGTCGATACCGTCAACAGTTACTGTGCCCTCTGTGGGTACAAGTATCGCATTGAACAGCTTTGCAAGAGTGGATTTACCGCAGCCGTTATGACCCAGAACAGCAAGGAACTGTCCCTCGGGAACGGTGAGGTCTATTCTTTTGAGAACGCTGTTGCGCTCGATCTCATTGCCCTCTTCATCACGGGTGATGTAATCAAAGCTGAGGTTGTCTACTTCAATAATGTTCAAATCTGTATCCTCTGTTATTATATATTAAAGGAATTTTACTATTGCGGTGCTTCCGCAGGGCAGCGGCATACCTGTCTGCTGCACGGGAAGTCCTATCTCCTCGGAGATTATCTCGATATTGAAACGCTTACCGACTGTCTGCTGGAGAAGATAGCTCATTACAGACGCGGAAAGTCCTGTTGTGTAGCTGTTGAGCAGGATAAACAGCGGCTTATCGGAAAGAAGCTGTGTTATCATCACCATCAGGTCGTAGATATTATCCTCTAAGCGCCACATCTCGCCGTTTGTTCCTCTGCCGTAGCTGGGAGGATCAAGGATGATGCCGTCGTAACGAGTGCCGCGGCGGATCTCTCTGCCGATGAACTTAACAGCATCGTCAACTATCCAGCGGATGGGCTTATCGGAAAGCCCTGACAGCTTTGCGTTTGTGCGTGCCCAGTCCACCATGCCCTTGACTGCGTCACAGTGGCATACGGATGCGCCTGCCTTTGCGCAGGCAAGAGTTGCGCCGCCTGTGTAAGCAAAGAGGTTCAGCACGTTTATGGGTCTGTTGGCGTTCTTTATCTCGTTCATGCAGTAATCCCAGTTTACAGCCTGCTCGGGGAAAAGACCCGTGTGCTTGAAGCCTGTGGGCTTTACCATAAACGTTAGCTCGCCGTACTTTATCTGCCAGCTCTCAGGAAGCTTTCTGCGGTAATCCCACGAGCCGCCGCCCTGAGAGGAGCGGTTATACTTTGCGTGGGCGGTATGCCACTCGGCAGCCTCGCCCTCGCACTTCCAGATTATCTGCGGATCGGGACGGATGAGCGTTACATCGCCCCAACGCTCCAGACGCTCTCCATCGGAGGTATCTATAAGGCAGTAATCCTGCCACTTATCGGAAATTCTCATGTTTTGTCGTCCTTTATACTTCGTATTTTTTCAGTACATCAGTTATCGTATCAAGAAAAGCCTCTTCGCCGAATGTGTTCAGCTTGAAGAACACAGCCTGACTGCCGCCTGAGGAAATTGCGGAACAGAACAGCCTGCCACCATTTTCAACAAGAGTTATATTAAGGCTGACACGATTGCTTCCAACAACCGAATAACGTTCATAGACCCGTACAGCACATCTGAAATCACTGCCCGAAAAATGCGATTCATCCTCTAATTCAGCTGTAAGACTTTTTGTTGCCGCTTCGTCAAGCTCAGAAAGTATGGTGTTGAAATCTCCTCTGAGTTCACATTCGTACTTTGCCATTCGATTCCTCCGTATTATCAGCAGAGCGCAGCTCTTACCTCGTCTGCTATCATGTTCGTAAGGCGTGTAACCATATCCATGTCCTTACCCTCAAGCATTACGCGCACAAGCGGTTCTGTACCGCTCTCACGGACAAGCACCCTGCCCTCGCCGCTGAACTCACGCTCAGCCAGATCTATACATTCCATAATTGATGGAGTGCTGCTCCACTTACCTTTGCTCTGCTCGGTTATCTTTACGTTTACGAGCAGCTGGGGGTAGTCCTTTATATCACAGACGAGCTCGGAAAGCTTCTTGCCTGTTTCTTTCATAACCTTAAGCAGCATTGCGGCGGTCATCTGGCCGTCGCCTGTGGTGGCATAGTCAAGAAGTATGATGTGTCCCGACTGCTCGCCGCCGATATTATAGCCGCCTTTCTGCATATCCTCAAGAACGTAACGGTCACCCACCTTGGAGCAGATGGTCTTTATACCGTTCTCACGCATGAAATTGTGGAAGCCGAGGTTGCTCATTACGGTCACCACAGCAGTATCGCCTTTCAGCATTCCCTTATCCTTAAGATACTTCGAAACAACTGCGATTATTCTGTCGCCATCCACTACCTTGCCGTTTTCATCCACTGCAAGACAACGGTCTGCGTCGCCGTCAAATGCGAATGCCACATCCACCTTATTGTTCTTAACGTACTCGGAAAGGTTGCTCATATATGTGGAGCCGCACTTATCATTGATGTTGGTGCCATCGGGCGAATTGCCGATGAACTGACCGCTGACGCCCATGGAAGTGAACAGCTTTTCAGCAGTTGCTGCGGAGCTGCCGTTTGCGCAGTCAAAGGCAACGTTCATGCCTGTGAGATCAGCGCCGATGCACTCTCTTATATGCCCTATGTAATCATCTGCTGCATTGGAGCGGCGCATTATCCTGCCGACAGCAGTACCCTCCATCAGCGTTATCTCATCAGGTCTGTCAAGGATGAGCGCTTCTATCTCCTCCTCAACGCTGTCGGGCAGCTTGAAGCCCTCGCCCGAAAACAGCTTGATACCGTTATACTCAACGGAATTGTGGGATGCGCTTATCATAACGCCTGCATCCGCATTGTACTTCTTTACAAGATACGCCACTGCAGGTGTGGGCACAACACCGAGCTGCTCCACCTGAGCGCCCACAGAAGCAAGTCCTGCTGATAGTGCCGCTTCAAGAATCTTTGAGGAGATGCGTGTATCCATTCCGACAAGGATACGAGGCTGCTTGTTTCCGCACTCCTTTGTGAGAACGTGAGCTGCCGCTCTGCCTATCTCCATCGCACGCTCGCAGGTGAGCTCAGTTATTGCGACGCCGCGTGCGCCGTCTGTTCCGAAAATTCTTCCCATAATAATGTTTCCCCTGATATATATTTAGTCTAATAAGGTCTGCTGACCATCTTTTATGATACCTAAATGCTGATATGCAAGCGCTGTTGCGGTACGGCCGCGGGGAGTCCTTGCTACAAAGCCGAGCTGCATAAGGAACGGCTCGCAGACCTCCTCCAGCGTTACGCTCTCCTCACCTAATGCGGACGCAAGAGTTTCTAGTCCGACAGGGCCGCCGTTATATCCCTTGATTATCATTTCAAGGAAGCGCTTATCAAGGCTGTCAAGTCCAAGCTTGTCTATCTCCAGACGATCAAGCGCGATATCCGCTATCTCACGGGTTATCTTGCCATCGCCGAGCACCTCGGCAAAGTCACGCACACGCTTTAAAAGGCGGTTTGCGATACGGGGCGTGCCTCTGGAGCGCCTTGCTATCTCCATTGCGCCGTCACGGGTGCAGGGTATCGCAAGGATTATCGCAGAACGCTGCACGATATCACACAGCTCCTCGGGGCTGTACAGCTCAAGTCTCTGCACCACGCCGAAGCGGTCACGCAGAGGTGCGGAAAGCTGTCCTGAACGGGTGGTAGCGCCGATGAGCGTGAAGTGCGGCAGATCTATTCTGATGGAACGTGCGGACGGGCCGTTGCCCATGATGATATCCAGCACATAATCCTCCATTGCAGGATACAGCACCTCCTCCACCTGACGGGAAAGGCGGTGTATCTCATCAATGAACAGCACATCGTTGGGCTGAAGATTTGTCAGCAGCGCTGCAAGGTCGCCTGCCTTTTCGATGGCAGGACCTGAGGTAACACGTATGTTTACACCCATCTCATTTGCAATTATGCAGGAAAGGGTCGTCTTACCGAGACCGGGAGGTCCGTACAGCAGCACATGATCGAGGCACTCGCCGCGCTTCTTTGCTGCTTCTATGTATACCGCCATGTTTTCCTTTACCTTGGTCTGTCCGATATACTCGGAAAGAACCTTAGGGCGCAGGCTGTATTCTATATCGGTATCTGCTGCATTATATTCGGGTTCTACTATTCTGTTACTGCTCTTTTCAAACAGCTCATCCGAATTATTCATTTCCAGCATCGTTCTCACCCTTTTCACAAGTTTTGTTTCTGTTGAGGTCGCAGTGCTCGCAGGAGGAGCTGCAGGTCTTTTTAGGCTGCGTTTCCTCGCCCTTATCGATGTGCCTGTAATACTCTGTGGGCAGATCGCTGCCGTCTGCGCCCTTGGCATTGTTGAAATCATAGATGGCTGTCATGCGCTTTGAAAGCACTTCAGGTCTTTCGTAGCCGCACATTATCGCCTTTTCATAATATTCGCGGCATTTATCGTCATTGCCGTTCATGGCGTGTATCGTTGCGAGCTCTGCAAAAATGAGCGGATGGTTCTCCTGTATCTTTGTAAGATCTTCAAGCACCTTTATCGCCTTATCATCCTCACCGCGCGCAATATGTATCTTCGCTATGCTGTAATGTGAATAGCCGTGGTTAGGGTCGTAGTGTATAGCCTGCTCGAAGCAGTACATTGCCTTATCAAGTCTGCCCTCTACGAAATACGCATGTCCCAGACGTGACTGGACCTCGGGGTTGTCGGGAGAATACTCCACCGCCTTGCGGTAGCACCACAGCAGTTTGGAGTTATCGTTGTACTGCTCATGCACATGTATCAGCCACTCGATACAGAACACCTGATTCTGACGGATATCTGACATCATAAGCGCCTTTGTGAGCAGCTCCTCGGCTGTAACAAGATCACCTTTCATAAAGGCATATACGCCCTTGTATGCGATACGTGCTACCTTATCTTTCATGACAGCCTTATAGCCGTCCTTGCCCATCGCTTTCATAGCCGCACGTCTGTTGTGAAAATAAGATTTTATGATATCCGAGAAAAGATATAAAAGCAAAATAACTACTGACGTGGCAATTATCCGGATAAAAAGTCTTATATTATCAGTCGCTATCATCGGTCCTGAAATAAATGCCATTCCAGCTACAATTCCAAATCCGATAGATAAATATTTGAAATTGGCATGAAAAAGATCATTATTCCTGTTCATTTTCATCATCCTTTAATTGCCCAGATTCTTCAATGCGTACTTGATTATCTCCTCAACGGACGCATCGGGGCTTACTCCTGCAATAGCCGCCTGAGCCTGCGGCATTCCGAAGCCCAGCACGCAAAGAGCTGTAAGCGCTTCGGATACGTTGTTTCCGCCCGGTACCTGTGCAGGTGCGGCAGCGTAATCAGCAGCGGAGATGTGCTGCTCCTTGGCTACCTTATCCTTGAGCTCCAGCACGATACGCTGTGCTATCTTTGCACCAACGCCCGGGGAACGGGTAAGTGTCTTGCTGTCGCCTGTTGTTATGCAGAGCGCAAGCTTTGATGGTGTGATATCGGACAGTATCGAAAGCGCGACTTTAGGACCTACGCCCGATACTGATATGAGCTGCTTGAAGCAGGCAAGCTCAGAAGTATCCGCAAAGCCGAAAAGATCAACTGCGTCCTCACGCACATGAAGATATGTAAACAATCTGACCTCACCGCTTGAGCCTATCTGTCTCAGTGTGTTCATGGTGGTGCGGCATGCATATCCGACACCTCCGCATTCAACCACTGCAAGCGTGGGCTCTGTATGGATGAGCTCTCCTCGTACACTGTATATCATTATCTCTTACCTTTCTCCATTGCAAGTATCCTTGACAAAGACGAACCGCTGGAATGGCCGTGGCATATCGCCAGTGCCACCGCGTCCGCCGTATCATCAGGCTTGGGACATTCCTTAAGGCGCAGGATGTTCTTTACCATCTCCTGCACCTGATGCTTTTCGGCACGTCCGTAGCCGACCACCGACTGCTTTACCTGCAGGGGCGTATACTCATATATCTCCACGCCATGCTTTGCAGCGGCAAGAGTTATCACTCCCCTTGCCTGCGCCACATCGATACCCGTGGTCTTGTTGTTTGTGAAGTACAGACGCTCGATGGACATGCAATCGGGTCTGAACATCTCTATAAGGCTGTTCATGTCGTCATAAATCTCAACCAGGCGCTGTTCAAACGGAGTGTGCGCTTCGGTGGTGATAGCACCGTAATTCACAACGGTGAACTGATTATGATCGTAATCCAGCACGCCATAGCCTACGATGGCGTAACCGGGGTCTATTCCGAGTATCCTCATCAGGTGTAGCTCTCGTTATCGGTAACGTAGTGACGTACTCTCAACGGAATGCCCATGCTGTCTGCAAGAGCATGACAGCGCTGTATCTCCTCCTCGCTGATGATATCCACTACTGTAAAGCCAACAGTCGGAACTATCTGCTTCATATCCTCTGCGAACTTAAGCATCACATCAAAGGACTTCTCGCCGAAAGAGGGACGTGTCACCTCGTTATAGCGGCAGGCATCGGGTGCATTAAGGCTGATGGAAACGCTATCGATAACGCCCCTGAAGCTGTTTATATCGAAATCACGGTGGATGAGCTTCACAAGTCCGTTTGTATTAAGGCGGATACGCATATCGGAATGCTGCTTTATGTACTCAGCCACACGAACTATCATATCTGCGCGTACACAGGGCTCTCCATAGCCGCAGAAGACCGCATCTGTCATTCCGCTCTTGTCAAAAACGTCAAATGCAGCGGTTATCTCCTCGAAAGACGGCTCATGCTCCAGCCAGAGACTGTCATTATCCTTGATAGAATCAGCGTTATCTCTTATGCAGAAAACGCACTTGCAGGGACAGCCGTTGGTAATGTTGATATACAGCTTGCCCTCAAATTTATAGAAAATGGTCAAAACAAACACCTGCCCATAATATAATTTTACATTATATTATACCATTATATCGTTAATTTGTCAAATATTTTTTGCCGAAATATGTACATTTTTAACAGGAATTTCAGACAAAATAACAAGCAAAAAGACCTCGTTCTTTTACGAGGTCTTCTCAGAGTCTTTGATTTTCTTTTCAAGTGCTTCCATTGCAGCCTTTTCACTGCTCTTTTCAACGGGAGTCATCTCGTCCTTGCGGATACCGTCAATAACATTGAGGAACAGGTTCTGGATAACACGGTTATAATCAATGCTTATATCAAGTATCTTGGTCTCAACGGCAAAGCCGCCTGCCATGGATTTATGTCCGCCGCCGCTGCCTACATCCTCAAGCGCTTTCTGGGAGATCTGACCTGCGTCAAGCTCGTCCAGCTCGGAACGGACAGAAAATTTAAAGCCGTGCTCCTTACGCGTGTACACAACGCAGAAATCAACTATATCAAGGCTGAGAATAAAATCCGACATAGTTGCAACAAATGCATCCGCGCAATCGAAATTCAGAAATGCAAAAGCAACGCCGTTGTAGACCTCAACTTTTTTCATGGAATCAACAAAGGCTTCAAGCTCGTCATACTGGATAGTTCCCGACTGGAAACGGCGGATAGCAACCATATCAGCCTTGGGGAAAAGATACTTGTATATCTCTACGTCAAGTTCCGTAACACCACGGGTGAAATCCTTGGTATCCATCTTCAGACCGTACAGCAACGCTGTAGCCACATCCTGCGGCATATCGATATTATAGAGCCTGTAATAATCAGCAATTATTGTGGCGCAACTGCCGACTATGCGGATATCCTTGTACTTATAGCTCTTTATCTCATTGAACACGGGATGGTGATCTATAACAGCCACCTCGTCTCCCACGAGATCAAGAATGTTTGCATTGCCCTTCTGCGCGTCTACAGTGATTATGTAATCATCAGGCTTCATATCCTTGATATCTTCATCGGTCGTCATGGAGATGCCGAAATCAGCTACCATATTCGCAGTTGCTGTACGCTCAACATTACCGTGGTGGCAGATAGTAGTACGGATATTGAACTTACCCAGCAGCACCTGCAGCCCGTATGCGCTTGCGATAGCATCAGGATCCGGGAAGTTATGCGTCTGGATAAAAACGCGGTGACCTTTCAACAAGGTGACTAGCTCACTGAGTTTAGGGGACATTTTTATCTCCTTTCGGCAGAATGAGCCTCTGCCTTTTTATGTGCCTTATGAACAGGAGATACACCGATATCACATGGCATACCACTCTATTCTATATAATTATATCACACCAGAGTAGTAATTTCAATACGAAAGTATCGAAAATATTATATAAAAATCAACACTTTAAACTAGTAAAAATCAGCAAAAAGAATGGCAGATATTACAATACCTGCCAAAATCAAATCATGTTGGAAATGGAAATATCATTAACTCCGCCGCAGCCTATGATAAGCTGTACGCGGATACGGTGATGTCACAGAGTTTTTTTGCCTGTACTGAGGGAACGTATCACCGTGCGGCGGCGCTCGGTCTCAGCGTTCTCACTGAGCGAATCCACCCTGCCCCTGTACATGAAATATGAAAGCTGCCTAAGGCTGAGCGCTGCAGCAGGTATTAATCCAAGAACGCAGAACTCGTTCCTGCCGAAGAGCTCGGCAAGCAGCGCGGAAAGCGCTGACGAAGCCACCACTACCGCAAAAACGATGTTAAGTGCGCTCTCAGCCGAAGCCTTGTCGTAATCCTTATCCTCGCGCTGTCTCAGACGATGAGATGGCGCAAACAGCTCCACAAGCATTATTATAAGCGCGATCGTGAGGACGCCGAAAACGGCATTTCTCAAGGAGAGGATATCGGGAGTGATATTCCCTGCCCCTGCAAAATACACAACCGCCGCCGCTACCGCAGCTATTGACGAGAACGTCCAGCAGAGCAGGCCGCGGCGTGTTGGCGTAAGACCTCGGATAAGCGCTGTTACCAGTACAGCGGCTGCACCCGCGCACAGTGTCATTCTTATCATTCGGTCACCGCCTTTCGGGTATAGGAATAAGGCTCGCCCACGATATCATCGGTTGCCTTGCTCTTTTTTCTGCTTTTTCGCTCTGCCCTGCTCTTTTCATGGGATGGCTGGATATCAAACACGGATTTCTCGCTGACCCATAGCATGAACTTCGTCTTAAGCAGCACGGTATCACCGTCCGCTGCAACGCCGAACAGCGCCGCATCCTCAGTGGAGAGCACCTTTGCAAGCCCGAACTGGCAAAGGAACGCGACCAACGGCTCATAGCCTGTAAGTCCGCTGCGTTCTGCCGAAAGAGTGTAACCCTTATCGGATGCGAAGTCCACCGCAGAAAAGCGGCTGAGGAATTCGCCAAGGCGGTCTGTAATCTCGTCAAAAGTGGGCTGCTCGGAAAAGGCTCTGCCCTCGCCGCACATACCAAGTCTGAGCGCGGTTATGATGTTCTGCTCAAACAGGCTGTCGTTTCCTGTGATAGCCTGATCTGTGCTTTTTGCCGCAAGAACGCTCTTCTGCTTTACAAAGATCATTGCAAACAGCAGGGACAGCACATCCACCAGCACTGCAAGCAGCAGGGATATCACAGCGTCAGCGCCGAAAGCGCCGCTGGTTACCGCAACGAGAGGTAAAGTATAGATATTTTCAAAGGTGAGATCATCGGCATTCACTTCACAGCCTGCTGCGGAAAGCGTATCACAGGCGGCTGCGACAGTGGATGAAAGCCGCTCACGGACAACCGCCGCTGTGTCATTGCCTGCTATTTCCGCATAGCTCGGAAGTGATATGGTAACACTTGTATCGGAAATGTATTCAGGTATATCAAGAGCGTTTCCCGAAATACTCTTGTACAGTGCAGATATCTTTGAGGCTGCGTTTTCATCGCCTGCCGCTGCAAGTGAACGCATCATCTCTGCGCGTGCGTGAAACTCCTCGCCCTCATACGCTGCTACAGTGCCCTCTATCAGCGAAAGCTGCGCTGCAAGCTCGCCTGTTCTTGCCGCTATCTCGGAAGTATCGGTCATGCCGTATTTATTGAGTATGGCTTCGAGTTTTGCCTGCTGCTCCGCTGTGCTGCCCTGTGATATGCTTGCGATATACGCAGCATAGGCAGCCGCGTAATCCTCGTAATCCTCATACTGCCAGCTGTATGGCTTTGCCATATCTGAAGATACGGAGCTGTCGGCGCTGTTAATCTCCTCAGATAGCTTTTCAAGTGTTGCTTTTTCAGAGGTGAACGTTGTATGGGTGCTTATGATGTAATTCACACCCTCGTCCACTGCCGAGGTATATGCCTCATCACCTGCACTGAGAAGCTGCTCCTGCTGTGCGGTCAGGGTCTTGACATAGCCGCTGTAGGTGCGCTCAAGATACTGGCTCGGAGGGTTGATGTTATTGTATATTCCCACAAAGGAAAAGTAGCTTGAACAGCATATTGCCATAAGCAGCGCGATTCCCTTTCCGAAAGAGAACCTGCGGCGCACGCTGTTTTCAAGGAAATATACCACCGACTGTACAGCCAGCGCAAACAGCAGCGGCGCATAAGCAAACGTTGCTGCAAAGTAAGCCTTTGCGCCATCCAGAGTTGTGAAGAACGATATTATCTGGAGCAGCAGCGAGACCACTGCCGCAACCACCATCAGCGCCTGCTCCTTAAACAGGAACAGCTCGCTACCGCTGCTGAAAAAGCGTTTCTTATTCATCCGCTGTCACCGCCTGCTGCTCAGGCTGGGCGGTCTGATCTACCATCTGAAATCCCACTATCGCCTTGAACATATCTCCGTCAAGCTCGATATCGAATGTTCCGCCACAGGCAAGCGTAAAGCCCTGCGCGATGGAAAGTCCCAGACCTGCGCCCTCGGTGCTGCGTGCCTTATCGCCACGGGTGAAGCGTTCAAGTATCTCCTCCTTGGTGAAGTTCATCTCATAGGAGGCAATGTTCTTGATGATGATATATGCAAAATTACCGTGCTTTTCAAGGGAGTAATATATGCGAGTGCCACGGAGGGAATATTTCAGCGCATTGTCCAGCAGGTTCTGGATGACTCTGTACAGGCGCTTTCCGTCGCTGATAACGGTAACGGGCGGCTCGCATATATTCACCTTTATATCAAGACCCGACGCGGAGATCTTATCCTCCATCTCGCCGAGGGTCTGGTAGGAAAGACGGGTGAGATCAAGCGGCTCGCGCTCTACGGTTATCTCGCCGCTTGTGGTCTTTGCAAGCTCGAACACATCCGAAACGATGTTCTTCAGGCGCTCGGACTTTCTCTGCAGGATGCCGACGTACTCTGCCGCGTCACCTGTAAGCTCCTCCTTGGAGAGCAGCTCGATATAGCCGATGATAGAGGTCAGCGGAGTTTTCAGATCATGCGATACATTGGTGACAAGCTCCATCTTGGTGCGCTCTGCCTTTACAGTCTCCTCAAGACCTCTGCGGTACTGCTCGGAGATGGCTGAGAGCATCTCGGAGGACTCGGTAAAGGGTGAGTTCTTGCTGAGCTTCGGCTTGTAGGAATAGTTGCCGTAATACGCCTCGCGTATCTGATGCTCAAGCTTTGCTTCATCGCGCAGGATGATAAATCTGCCATAAACGAACGGGATGAGCAGTATAATTTCGATAATTACAAGTAAAGCTGTTTCAACGAAAGCCAAGAACAAAAGGAAATTAACCACTGTAGCGATAATGAATATGCAATCAAGTATGATGAGCCTCTTGCCTACTGTTCCCTTATAGAACTCGCCTGTGAACACCTCTGCGATGAAGCGAGGGAATCTCGCCGCCTGCTTCAGGAGCGCAAGGAGCTGCTTGCCCAGCCACTTCAGCAGCTTGAGTGCATAATATACAGCAAGTCCTACGATGCTTCCGCGGTATGCCTTGCCGTTCTTCATGCGTACTGCGATGGATATTGCATGATACAGCAGGAACAGCATGGTAAGCGCCATCACAAAGCCGCCTACAGCCATTATAACGATACGTCCGTTGTGGCTGTGTGTAAGTGCGCTCATGCCTGCATCGTTGAATATGATGAAGCCCATCCATACAGCGGTGCATATCGCTCCGATAAGGGATATCTCAAACGGCAGACGCAGGAACTTCGGGAAAGTGACGTTTCCCTCGCCGTCCTCGCCGCTTACCTCCCACAGCATGAAAAGCAGCACAAAGCCGAGAACTATCAGCACAATCTCGGAGATGAGCACTATCTGCATGTTGCGGCGTGTCTGATACCACCATGCGGAGCCGCTGTCATACTGAGCCTGCGAATAGCCTATGGTTATGTGTTCATCATCCGACTTGTAGATATTCAGATAAAAACGTGAACGTGACGCAAGACCGTTCGGCAGGCTGCCGTTATATCTTGACACACCGCTCTCGTCAACCGTGAAGATGATATCCGCATTTTTATTATTCGTCATAACATTGCCGCGGTAGTGGAATTTCACATAATACGGCAGGTCGTCTATCCTGTCCTGAAGCTCTTCCATCTCACGCAGGTTATAAGCTTCCGTGATGACAGATTCCGCTCTGATATAATCGGATGTCACCTTATCGGCGAAGCAGTCCGATTCGTAGTAGTTATCCGCAAGAAGTGCGTCCATTATGTAGATATTGCCGTCCATGTAGCCGAAAGCAGGCAGATATGCCGCTATCGCTCCCACTGCGGCGAAGCACGCAACGTACAGTAGTACCAGCAGCACCTTTACACCGCGGCTTCTGCTAAATTTTTTCGATCTTGTAGCCAACGCCCCACACCACCTTTAAATATTTTGGTTCCCTAGGATTGATCTCTATTTTTTCACGGATACGGCGGATATGCACCATCACTGTGTTCTCAACTGCGTATGCCGTTTCGTGCCAGACCTTTTCGTATATCTGCTCTGCCGAGAATACTCTGCCTGCATTGGACATCAGCAGCTCTAAGATGCTGTATTCCTTTGCGGTGAGCTTCACAGGCTCGCCCTCCACAAGCACTGAACGCTCGCTCGTTTTCAGCGTAAGACCGCCGATGCAGATATCGCTGCCCAGCATCCTGCTGGAATAATCCCCAAGCGACATGTATCTGCGCAGCTGTGATTTCACGCGCGCTATCAGTTCGGGCGGAGAGAACGGCTTTGTTATGTAATCGTCCGCACCCACTGAAAGTCCGAGAATCTTATCGCTCTCCTCCGTTTTTGCGGAAAGCATGATTATCGGGATGTTACGCTCATCGCGTATCTTAATCGTGGCGGAGATACCGTCCATTTCGGGCATCATGATATCGAGGATGATGAGGTGTATCTCCTCATCGGTGAGCCTCTCAACAGCCTCCGCGCCGTTGTAAGCGCATACGGTATCTATGCCCTCCAGCTTCAGCAGCTTTGATATCGCTGACACTATCTCCCTGTCGTCGTCAACGACAAGTACCTTTTGCTGAGACATTTATTTTCCCCCTTTTTCTTGTATAACATGATTTTAGCATGGATTTCTTATAAAAAATCCGACAAATTTCTTACAAATTTCTTAACGAATAGCCGCAATAAAAAAAGCTACAATAACATCGATACCACGGCAAAATGGAGATGAACAAATATGAAAGAACTATTCGCCGCTTCGCTGGTGCTTTGCTCAGCCGCAGCGGCTACGGAATATGATTACCTCTATGACTACAGCGATGAGAAGATAGCCTACGGAATGGGTGTGGATACAGATTCCGCAAACCGTCCGCTGGGCGCTATATCGGCGCAGGCACAGTACGGCGACAAGGGCGCGCTGTTTATCGGAGAGGAAAGCGAAAAGCGACTGTGGCTCACCTTTGACGAGGGCTACGAGAACGGATTTACTCCGCAGATACTGGATACCCTCAGGGATAAAGACGTAAAGGCGGTGTTTTTTGTCACATACGATTACTGTGTGAAAAATCCTGAGCTGATACGCCGCATGATAGACGAGGGGCATACTATAGGAAATCACACATGGAGCCATCCGTCACTGGCGGAATGCTCGCCTGATGAGCTGTATTCCGAGATATCGCTGCTGCACGACTATGTCAGCGATAATTTCGGATATGAGATGTACGTCATGCGTCCGCCTATGGGTGAATTTTCCGAACGTGTGCTCGCCTGTGCACAGAAGCTCGGCTACACCACCGTTTTGTGGAGCTTTGCTTATCCCGACTGGGATGTGAACGCTCAGCCCGAAAAATCCGCCGCTTATGAGAAGATAACATCAAAGACGCACAACGGCGCTGTGTATCTGCTTCATGCAGTGTCTCAGACAAACACCGAGATACTGGGCGATGTCATCGACTACTGGAAAGAAAACGGCTACGCCATAACTCCGATGTAAGCACAAGGGAGCATTTCAGTATGTCCGAAATGCTCCCTGTTATTTATTCTGTTTCGGAAGTATCATCGGACAGCTGCTCTGCTATCTGCGAAAATACGTTTGCCGTGCGTACAGACGGGCGCTCAAATACACTTGCTGTCACAAACAGCACTTCTGCTCCGTCTGAAACCATGCTGTACAGAGTATCATCATCGGTGATATCGTCATAGGTAAGGCGGTCACTTGCGATGATGTACTGCGGCACTGCTTCGGAAAGCTCAAGCAGCTCTGAATAGCCATCGGCTGTGCAGAGGTTTTCACCGCTCATGGAGAGCACTGCGCTCTCAAAAGTTCCTGCACCTGCGGCAGTGAGCTTATCCGTTACATAGATGAAGCTGCCAAGCTCTGCGCTTTCTGCTGCAGAAGTCAGCGCTCTTACTGCTTTCTCACCTGCGGCTGCGCCCTGCTCTGTTCCACCGAAGACCGACGCTATATCGCTGTACAGTGCGCCGTAGGCTTCCACCGATACAGGAGGCTGCAGGCATATCACCTGAGCACCCTCGTCATTAAGCGCATAGATATCACGCTCCGACATTCCAGAAAGCGTGAACACCACATCGGGAGAAAGTCCGTTTATCACCTCGATATCGGGGTTTTCGGAGCTGCCTACTGTCTGCAGGCTGAGCTCGGGATGATCGCAATAGTTGCTGATACCACGGAGTCTTGCGGTGTAGCCCAGCTCTGCGAGTATCTCCGTCACTGCGGGAGATAGGCTTACAACACGCTGGGGCGCTGCATCTATCGTAACTCCGCAGATATCTACGGGGAAAACGCTTGCTTCGGCAGTTTCAACGGGAACGGAGGATACGACTATCTCCGACGGGATAGAGGATGATGATTCCTCGCCGTCCTCACAGCCCGAAAGCATAAGACAGCCTATCAATATCAAAGAAAGGTATTTTTTCATACTGCCTCCTTATATCTCAAGACCGAGTTCAAGTCTGCCCTGCAGCCAGTCAACGAACTGACGGGCAATCCTGGGAGAACGTCCGCTCCTGCGGATGGCAAAGCGCTCCGCTGCGGCATAAAGCTGCTCCTCGGGAAGTTCGATATTGCGGTCTGCGGCTATCTGTCTTACGATATCCAGATATACCTCCTTATTGGGCTTGCCAAAGGTCACGAAAAGACCGAAGCGGTCTGCGAGAGACATGCTCTCGTCCACTGCGTCTGTGGGGCTTACCTCGTCACGCAGGCGCTCGGCAGTGGTCTCCTTGATTATCTTGCGGCGGTTGGTAGTAGCATAGATAAGAATGTTTTCGGGACGTGCGGCAAGCGAGCCCTCCAGTGCAGCCTTGAGCGCGTTGTAGCGGTCATCGTTCTCTGTGAATGTAAGATCATCGATGAAGATGATGAAATACTTGTTTCTGCCTTTCAACATGGAATAGAGCTTGGGAAGATGTTCAACATCGTTCTTTGATACCTCGATCATGCAGAGCTGCGGATATTCACGCAGGAGCGCCTTTACAGTGCTGGATTTACCTGTGCCCCTGTCGCCGTACAGCAGGACGTTCTGTGCGGGCTTGCCGTTTATAAAGCACTCCGTATTCTCAACGATCTGCCTGCGCTGTACCTCATAATTCTTGAGATCGGACAGCGTGATCGCATCTGTGTTTTCGATGGGGAGAAGCTCCGCTCCGTCAAAGGTAAAGGCTCTGTATCTCGCAAATATTCCGCTGCCGTTCTTTGCGGCAAAATCAAGGAAATAATCAGCGGTATAATCAAACGTGCCCTGCTCGTAATCGGGAAGCAGCTTTATCACATCTGCGCTGCAGCGGTCCGACATCTGCTCCTTAAGCTTTTCGGAGCTGTATTCCGCCAGACGTCTGATAACTGCAATATCGAACTCAACCGCCCTTTTCTGCTGCTCTGTCGGAGCGGCGCATTTTTCTATAAACTCATGCTTACCATAGGCAAGCATATCATGCAGATACTGCGCGAGACTCTTGTTTTCAGCCAGCAGTATACGGCATATCCTGCTGTAGCCTGCAAGACAATTTGCTTCAAAACCGTTCGCAATACATGAAAAAGCCATAACAATGGGATCGTGCCTGATATCAAAGGCACAGCAAGCGTTCAGCATCATATTAAGCTGTTTCATTTTATTCCTCCCTGAGCGGCGGAAACTTCCTCTATCATCCGCTCCAGATCATACATTGTATTTAATGTGCCGCAGAGATTTCTGAATCTCGCTGCACCAGTCATTCCCTTGAGATACCACGAGGCATGGCGGCGTGCTTCTTTCATGCCGACTGTTTCGCCCTTATCCTCAACGAGCAGCCCGATGTGGCGGCGCATGATGACGAGCTTTTCCTCAAAACTCGGCTCGGGACGGACGGGCTTGCCCTCGAAATAGTCCCTTATCTGCCCGAAGAGCCACGGTCTGCCATAGCTGCCTCTGCCTATCATGACGAGATCGCAGCCTGTATAGTCGTACATCTCGATACATTTTTCCACGCTGTCCACATCGCCGTTACCTATCACGGGAATGCTTACAGCCTGCTTTACGGCACGGATGATATCCCAATCCGCCTTGCCGCTGTAAAGCTGCTCCTTTGTTCTGCCGTGGACTGCTACTGCCGCAGCGCCGTTTTCCTCTGCTATCCTTGCCATCTCAACAGCATTTACGCAGTTATCATCCCAGCCCTTGCGGATCTTTACAGTAACAGGGATATCGGTAGCCTGCACAGCAGCCTTTACCACCTCGCCGAAGAGCTGAGGTGTTTTCATGAGCGCGCTGCCTGCTCCGCCGCCTACTATCTTGGGCATGGGACAGCCAGCGTTTATATCAATTATCTCGGGAGCGTATTTTTCGGCTATCTTTACTGCGCCTGCCATGAACTCAGGCTCAGCACCGAAAAGCTGAACTGCCATTGGGCGCTCGGTCTCCGTGACGGAAAGCAGCTCCGCAGTTTTTCTGTCGCTGTAGCACAGACCCTTGCAGCTCGCCATCTCACCCACTACATAAGACGCGCCGTATTCCTTTGCCATCAGGCGGTAGGCTCTGTCCGCCACGCTTGCCATCGGGGCAAGAGCGGCTGTCCTTTCTATATGGACATTGCCGATGTTTATATATTCTATCAAGGTGGTTTCCTTTCATTTTATCATATCACATAGTTATCTATTTTATATTTTACCACAAAATCTCACAGTGTTCAAGCGTTTTTTGATTTTATATTAAAATAGCTTCAAATTATAATTTCACCCGTATATTGTAATTTCTACGCAAATATGCTATAATAAGATTTTAGATGTACTTTTTTTAATACGATCGGAGGAAGCTATGGCTAAATCTTCAAATACAGGCTACAACGAAAATGCACACTCCACCCGTGTAGGTCTCTTTGATGAGATACGCGGCTTTGCGATACTCTGCATGGTGATATACCACGCAATGTATGACCTGAAATTTCTGCATGGCATAGATGTACCCATTTTCTTTGAGGGCTGGTTCGATATCATCCGTGATATCTTCGCAGGTGCGTTCATGTTCATTTCGGGTACTGTGTGCCGTTACTCCTCAAGCAATCTCAAACGAGGTGTACAGTGCTTCTTCATCGGCATGATAATGACTTTCGTGCTGCCCTTCTTCACAAACGGCACGATACTTTTCGGCATACTCCATTTCATGGGCGTCTGCATGATGCTTTATGGTCTGGGTGAAAAGCTGCTGGATAAGCTGCCTGCGCTGGTCGGTATCATAATCTGTGTGTTCCTGTATATCTTCACAATGAACATCACAAACGGCTATATCGGTATCGGCGGCATTGCTATCATCGATATTCCCCAGATCGCTTATGATGTGGGTATCCTGTTCCCTCTCGGAATGCACAATGCATATTTCTACTCCTCGGATTACTTCCCCCTGCTGCCCTGGATGTTCGTGTTCTTTGCAGGCAGCTACTTCGGCGTCTATGCGAAAAAGGGACAGCTCCCCAAGTGGTGCTACAACACACATATCAAGTGGCTTGCAACAGTCGGCAAGTATACCATCTGGATCTATATCCTGCACCAGCCTGTCCTTTATTTGCTGTTTAACCTGATCTTCTGATAAAAGGTAATAAAAATGGCTCAATAAAACACTTGAAAAAATCTCTGAAATGATATATAATAGTATTTGCGTTTATTATACGGGTGTGTAATTACCCGTACCGCTATGACAGACAATGGGCATTTCCGCCCGAACAGATAGATAACCCCTAGGAAAGGATGATAATGATGACCAAGAACAAAACATTACCCGCAATATCACTCCGCGGTCTTGTGGTGTTTCCGTCTATGGTGCTGCACTTCGACGTGGGCAGAGAGCGCTCTGTAAACGCGCTGAAGGCTGCTACTGAGGGTGACGGACTTATTTTCCTCGTAGCCCAGAAGGATCCTGCCGCAGCAGATCCCGATACCGACGATATCTACGAGATAGGCGTGGTTTCGGAGGTAAGACAGCTTCTTACAACTCCCGATGGCTCTACAAGAGTTCTGGTGGAGGGTCTGTACCGTGCAAAGCGCGTAAAGACCGTTTCACGCAGCGATTACTTCAAATTCGAGGTAAAGGAGCTCGGCAGCCGCAGCACAGCTCTCGCAGAGACAACTCAGGCTGCTGCAAAGCGTGCGCTCAAGGATACTTTCATCGACTATGCACAGGTAACTCCCAAAATGCCCCGTGAGCTGTATGACAGCATCGTTGGCGAGGAGGACTGCGCAAAGCTGTTTGAGAAGGTAGTTTTCAATGTAGTTCTGAAGGTGGACGACAAGCAGAAGCTGCTTGAAACAAACGGCACTCTTAACCGCATCAAGGCGCTCATCGGTATGCTGAAGAGCGAGCTTGAGATAATTGAAACAGAGATGGATATCCAGGAGCAGGTACGCGAGCAGGTTGACAAGAACCAGCGCGAATATTACCTGCGCGAGCAGATGCGCGTTATCTCCAGACAGCTTGGCGACGGCGATAATCCTCAGGAGGAAGCTGACCGCTACATAGAAAAGATCACAGCACTGGGTCTGCCTCAGGAGAGCGAGGAAAAGCTCATCAAGGAGGCTGAAAAACTTACAAAGATGTCCTACACCTCACAGGAGGCAGGCGTTATCAGAGGCTATCTGGATACCGTTCTGGAGCTGCCCTGGAACATCAGGACAAAGGACAAGCTGGATATAAACAAGGTGCAGAAGCAGCTTGATAAGGATCACTATGGTCTGAAAAAGGTCAAGGAGCGTATCACTGAAACTATTGCGGTGCGTGCTCTTGCGCCCGATGTAAAGGGTCAGATCATCTGCCTGTACGGACCTCCGGGAGTCGGCAAGACATCCATAGGCAAGTCCATCGCTAAAGCGCTGGGCAGAAATTACGCGCGTATCTCCCTTGGCGGCGTGCATGACGAGGCCGAGATAAGAGGTCACAGAAAGACATACGTAGGCTCTATGCCGGGCCGTGTCATTGCGGCGCTCAAGCAGGCAAAGAGCATGAACCCCGTTATCCTGCTGGACGAGATAGACAAGATGGGCAGCGATTACAAGGGCGACCCCTCCTCTGCTATGCTGGAGGTACTGGACGCTGAGCAGAACAACGCTTTCGTTGACCACTACCTTGAGATCCCTGTTGATCTCAGCGATGTGCTGTTCATCACCACAGCAAACTCACTCGATACCATCAGCGCTCCCCTGCGCGACCGTATGGAGGTAATAGAGCTCAACAGCTATACCCGTGAGGAGAAGTTCAACATAGCGAAGAAGCACCTGCTGCCGAAGCAGCTTGCAAAGCACGGTGAAAAGCCCGCAAACGTAAAGGTAAGCGACGCTGCGCTGTACTCCATCATTGATTTCTACACCCGTGAGGCAGGCGTAAGAAAGCTGGAGCGCCGTATTGCGGATATCTGCCGCAAATCTGCAAAGATGCTGGTTTCGGGCGACGCTAAGGTCAATGTTACAGATAAGAACATCAACGATTTCCTCGGCGTCAAGAAGTATCTGCCTGAGCATCTTGCCGCACAGGATGAGGTGGGTCTTGTAAACGGACTTGCATGGACTTCCGTTGGCGGTACGATGCTTCCGCTGGAAGTTCTCGTGCTGGATGGCACAGGCAAGACAGAGTTCACAGGCAGTCTCGGCGATGTTATGAAGGAATCCGCAAAGATAGCGGTCAGCCTCACAAGGGCGCTTGCTTCAAAGTACAATATAGACCCTGAGTTCTACAAGAACAAGGATATTCACGTTCACGCTCCCGAGGGCGCTGTGCCCAAGGATGGTCCGTCTGCGGGCGTAACGCTGACAACAGCTCTGGTATCCGCACTGAGCGGAATCCCCGTGCGCCGTGATGTAGCAATGACAGGTGAGATAACCCTGCGTGGCAAGGTGCTGGCTATCGGCGGTCTCAAGGAGAAGACCATGGCGGCGTACCGTGCAGGCGTAAAGACCGTATGCATCCCCAAGGAGAACGAGCCTGACATCGACGAGCTGGATGATGTTGTAAAGCAGAACATCCGTTTCGTTGTTGCGGAGGATATCTCCACAGTACTGGAAGCGGCACTGGTGATGCCTAATGTATCCCCCAAGAAAAAGGGCAGCATGAAGAAAAAGACGATAAGCACCGAAGCTCCTGAAAAGAAGATACCTGTGCTTTCGGCTAACTGATAAGAAAAACGGGCGGACACAGTCCGCCCTTACAAGGTGACAAATGAATTTTAACAAAGCTCAATTCTTTACATCCTACGGCAGCTTTAAGCAGATACCCAAATCCACAAAGACTGAAATAGCTTTCGCAGGACGTTCAAATGTCGGCAAATCCTCGCTGATAAACAAGATATTCAACCGCAAATCCCTTGCGAGAGTCAGCGCTGTGCCAGGCAAGACCGCTACCATCAACTTCTACTCGCTGGAGGATGTGTTCTTCGTTGACCTCCCCGGCTATGGCTATGCAAAGGTTGCAAAATCTGAAAAGGAGCGATGGGGCGAACTAATCGAGGGTTACCTCAACGATGACCGTTCGCTGGCGCTGGTATTTCAGCTGATAGATTTCCGCCATCCGCCCACAAAGGATGACATCATGATGGTGGATTTCCTCATTGACAGCGGTATCCCGTTCGTGGTGATACTCACAAAAGCGGACAAGCTCTCAAAAAAGCAGCGTGCAGACAGACGTGCTGCTCTGCTGACGGAGCTTCCCTGCGCTGAAGATATCACGATAATCGAGTTCTCAGCCCAGACGGGCGAGGGTGTGGAGGATATCCGCACGATAATCGAGGAGCTTGCAGAGAGCGAGGATATACTCATTGAGGGCGAGGAAGAAATTCACGAGTGAGAAATTTCATCTTTCTCTCACATTCGTATCCTTGACACCTCAACTATTAAGTTATATAATGGATAAGTAACATATCTGCTTTGAAAGGACGTAACTCATGGACGAAAAAAAGAGAAAAAGAATGCTTAAGGTATTCCGTGTGCTTGCTTTTGTAATGGCGATAATCATGGTGCTCGGTATCATTCTGCAGGCATTTGTAATATAAATAGCACATACGCAACGAAAGGATAACTTGACAAATGGGTCTGTTCACCAACTATAATGACAGCGGCTCGGGAGTAGCCAAAAAAGCTCCGCAGAAGAAGCCGTTCTTCCGTTTTATTGACGCTTTCGTCAATAAGTTCTGGGTACTGCTCCAGATCAATCTCATATATGTTCTGTTCTGCCTGCCGATCGTAACTTTCGGTCCTGCTACTGCGGCAATGACAACACTTATGAGAAACATCTATCTTGAAAGGCCGCAGTTCATCTTCCATGATTTCTGGCAGGCTTTCAAGAAGAACTTCAAGCAGTCTGTCGTGATCGGTATCGTTGATATCCTTGCCATCGTGCTTGCGGTATTTGCTTTCATCTTCTACACACCGTATCTTGATACCGAGGACAACTACTGGCTCTACTGTGCGCTCACAATGGCGGCGGAGGTCATCTTCCTGATGATCAACTTCTACATCTATCCCCAGATAGTTGCGCTTAACCTCAGGATGCCAGCTATCATCAAGAACTCTGTTATCCTTGCTTTCGTAAACATAAAGGGAAACCTCATAACACTGGCGGTGTTCATCATCTATGCAGTGCTGTTCCTGTTCTTCCCTCCCGTTATGGCTGTGGTATCTGTGGTGTTCCCGTTTGCGTTCATGGCGCTGGTAAGCATCTTCTGCTGCTACCCTGCTATTCAGAAGCTCATCATCAATCCTTTCTATGAGGCAAACGGAGAGAAAAATCCCGAGCTGCCTGACTACGATGACGATGAAGCAGTATTCGAGGACAAGGGCGGCGAGGAAGCTCCCATCAAGATGAAAAAGGAACGCTCCAAGGGCGGAAAGACTATCAGATAATTTCGTACAGGCACAGGCGGGATAGGCTCATCCCGCCTTGATTTTTAACATAGCTGAAATATTACAGGAAATATTCAACCTTTCACGCTGATAAGGAGGCGCGTATGGACATCATCGATAAGAACATAGATAAGGGCAAGGCTTTTGACTGGGGCAGGACATCGGGCGACTACGCAAAATACCGTGATATCTACCCTGAGGAGTTCTACAAAAGGATAGCTGACAGAGGTCTGTGCATAAAGGGACAGCGCGTGCTGGATCTCGGTACGGGTACGGGTGTGCTTCCGAGGAACATGTACCGTTACGGCGCAGACTGGACAGGTACGGATATCTCCGAAAACCAGATAGCCCACGCAAGGATGCTTTCGCAGGGGATGGACATAGATTATCACGCCATGTCAGCGGAGGATATCGACTTCCCAGACAACACCTTTGATATAGTCACCGCATGCCAGTGCTTCTTCTATTTCAGGCACGAGCAGCTTATTCCTATCTTCCGCAGGATAATGAAGCCTGACGGACGGCTACTGATACTGTACATGGCATGGTTGCCGCTAGAGGATAAAATAGCAGGCGCAAGCGAGAAGCTTATACTGAAATACAACCCTGCATGGAGCGGACACAGCGAAACTATACACGCGATAGATATCCCAGAATGCTATAACAGCGATTTTGAGGTAGTGTACAACGATGTGTATACCCTTAACGTGCCGTTTACCCGTGAAAGCTGGAACGGCAGGATAAAAGCCTGCAGAGGAATAGGAGCTTCACTCTCCCCTGACGAGATAGAAAAATGGGAAAAGGAGCACACTCAGCTGCTTTGTGACATAGCGCCTGAGAAGTTCGATATCCTCCATTATGCGGCAATGGCAGAGCTCAGAAGAAAATAAACAGCAACAGCTCCGTAGATGTGCTATTCTACGGAGCTGTTTTTATGTTTATCTTGTTCCGAGGCGGTATCTGAAATCCTCATAACCGAACCGTGCGAGCAATCTGAACGTACCCTCGGCACTGAGCTGCCATATATCGGGCAGCGGCATACCGTTAAAGGTGTTGTTCTTACAGGTGGAATATATCGCCATATCTTCGAACAGCAGCCTGCTTCCCTCTTTAAGCTGTTCAGCAAAGCTGTAGTCACCTACGATATCTCCGGCAAGGCAGGTAGGACCGCCCAGACGATATGTGAACGCCTTTTCACCTGCTTCTCCCGAAGCATACAGCGGCGGACGATACGGCATTTCAATCACATCGGGCGTATGGCACGCTGCCGACATATCCAGTATCGCAATATCGGTATCGCCGTTTTTCAATGTATCAAGCACCTCGGTAAGCAGGTAGCCTGCATTCAGCGCTACAGCTTCGCCAGGCTCAAGGTATATCTGTAGTTCATAGGTATCACGCATACGGATGATACAGCGTTCAAGGCGCGGAATATCGTAATCCTTACGGGTGATATGATGTCCGCCGCCCATGTTGAGCCACTTCATCTGACCGAGATATGCGCCGAACTTCTCCTCCACTGCTGCAAGCGTTATCTCCAGCGCATCGGAATCCTGCTCGCACAGCGTATGGAAATGCAGACCGTCAAGCAAGGATATAAGCTCCTCTGTCATCTGCTCATTCCACTGCGCCAGAGTAGTTCCAAGCCTGCTGCCCTTTGCGCAGGGGTCGTATATCTCATGCCCGTCCTGCGTTGAGCACTCGGGGTTTATACGAAGTCCCACGGACTTTCCCGCAGCCTTTGCAGCAGCGCCGAACTTTCTGAGCTGTGACGGTGAATTGAACACGATGTGATCTGCGTATTCAAGCAGCTCTGTAAACTCATCCTGACGGTATGCCGCACAGAACACGTGGCACTCCTTATCGGGCATTTTTTCTGCGCCGAGGCGTGCTTCAAACAGGCCGCTTGCTTCTGTTCCTGCAAGATACGGTGCAATTGACGGGTACAGATCGTAATTTGAAAATGCTTTCTGCGCAAGAAGTATCCTGCAGTCTGTCCTGTCCTGCACTGCTTTCAGTATCCTGCCGTTTTCTATGAGTTTTGCCTCATCGATGATATAGCAGGGCGTCGGGAGTGCGGAGCCGAGTATCCTTTCCTGTGCTGTCATATCAGTCTACCAGAACGGGTGTGTGGCTCTCACGGTGAGGAAGCCCGTACTTGTCAAGCGCCTCGATATAGGGATCGGGATCGAACTCCTCCACGGTATACACGCCTGCCTTGTTCCACTTGCCTGTCAGCAGCATGAGAGCGCCGCACATTGCAGGAACACCTGTGGTATAGGAGATAGCCTGAGATTCTACCTCTGCGTAGCACTCCTGATGATCGCACACGTTGTAGATGTAATAGGTCTTATCCTTGCCGTCCTTTTTGCCTGTGAAGATACAGCCGATATTGGTCTTGCCCTTTGTGCGGGGACCGAGAGAAGCTGGATCGGGCAGCAGTGCTTTCAGGAACTGGATGGGTACTATCTCATGTCCCTCATAATTGATTGGTGTTGTGGAGAGCATACCTACATTCTCAAGGCACTTCATGTGGGTGAGATAGCTCTGTCCGAATGTCATGAAGAAACGGATGCGCTTTACATCGGGGATGTTTTTTGCAAGTGACTCTATCTCCTCATGGTGGAGCAGGTACATATCCTTCATGCCGACTTCTTCAAAATCGTACTCGCGCTTGATGCTCATTGCAGGTATCTCCACCCACTTGCCGTTCTCCCAGTAGCTGCCCGGAGCGGATACCTCACGCAGGTTTATCTCGGGATTAAAGTTGGTTGCAAAGGGATAGCCGTGATCGCCGCCGTTGCAATCGAGGATATCGATAGTTTCGATGGTATCGAACTCATGCTTGAGCGCATACGCACAATACGCCTGAGTTACACCCGGATCAAAGCCGCTGCCGAGCAGTGCTGTAAGACCTGCGTCCTCGAACTTTTTCTTATATGCCCACTGCCATGTGTAATCAAAGTACGCGGAGAAGCCCTCCTCCTTGCAGCGCTTGTCGTAAACTGAACGCCACTCGGGATCGTCGATGTTTTCAGGCTCGTAGTTGGCGGTATCCATGTAGTTCACGCCGCAGGCAAGACAGGCATCCATGATAGTGAGATCCTGATAAGGAAGCGCGATGTTCATTACCAGCTCGGGCTTGTAGGAATTGATGAGCGCGATGAGCTCATCAACGTTATCAGCGTCCACCTGTGCGGTAGTGATAACTGTGGATGTGATGGGACGGAGCTTTTCCGCCAGAGCATCACACTTGCTCTTTGTGCGGCTTGCGATACATATCTCGGTGAACACCTCGCTCACCTGGCAGCACTTTCTGATAGCTACATTGGCTACGCCGCCGCAGCCTATAATTAATACTTTACTCATAATATCCTCCTGCATCGGGATTATCGCCCGACTTCTTCTTTGTTATTTCAAGTTTATCTCTTATTCTTCATTATTGCCAGTATCAGCTCCCTGAGCGTCTTGCAGGCGAACGCTGTACTTGCTCCGCTCGTATCAAGCATGGGTGCAAGCTCGTTGATATCTGCACCGACAACGTTATGCTCGCATACCTTTTCAATAGCATCCAGAAGCTGCATAAAGCTGATACCTCCAGCCTCGGGAGTGCCTGTGCCGCTGAAATACGCAGGATCAAGGCAGTCGAGATCAATGGTGAAGTATACAGGCTTGTCGCCTATCTCACAAAGAGCTTCAGCAAGTCCGTCAAGGGAAAATCTATGCATATCTGTGTGCTCTTTTGCAAAGCGGAACTCCTCACGCTCACCGCTTCTGATACAGAACTGGTGGATGCGTCCGTCGCCGATGATATCATGGCAGCGGCGTATAACGCACGCATGACTAAGCTCTGCACCGAGGTAATCATCACGCAGGTCGCAATGTGCGTCAAAGTGGATGATGTGGATATCGGGATACTTCTTCTGCACCGCACGGAATGCGCCGAGAGTCACCAGATGCTCACCGCCGATAAGCAGCGGCAGCTTGCCGTCAGCAAGTATCTTCTGCGTGTGAGCTTCGATATCAGAAAGAGCGCTCTCTGCCGAGCCGAAGCACAGCTCCAGATCACCGCTGTCGAACACCTTGAAGTCTGTGATATCCTCATCCTGATAGGGTGAATAGGTCTCTATTCCGAAGCTTTCATGACGTATCGCAGACGGACCTGATCTTGCGCCCGGGCGGTAGCTCGTGGTGCTGTCGAAAGGAGCGCCGAACAGCACCAGCTCAGCCTCCTCATAGCTGCTGTCACAGCCGATAAAGGTCTCGACGTTTCTCTGCATCACTCCACCTCCCTGAGCATCTCTTCAAGGAATGCAGGAAGATAGAATGCGCCTGCGTGAAGCTGCGTGGTGTAATACTTCGTGCGCATATTATGCTTCTTCCAGGCTTCTGCATCAAGATCGTTTATGGGGTGATACTTCTTGCTTGCGAAGCCGAACAGCCAGTAGCCAGCAGCGTAAGTAGGGATGTGTGCCTGATACACCTTGCTTATGGGGAAAGTCTGCACTATGCGCTTGTGACTGCGCTGCATAGCCTCAGCATCCTGCTTGTAAAAGGGGCTTCCCTGCTGATTTACCATGATACCGTCCTCACGCAATGCGTTGAAGCAGTTTCCGTAGAACTCAAGGGTGAAAAGTCCCTCGGACGGGCCAAAAGGATCGGTGCTGTCTACGATGATGAGATCGTACTTATTCTCGCAGCGGCGGATGAACTTCAGCGCATTCTCAAAGTAGATGTGAACACGGCAGTCATCCATTCGGCAGGCGTTTCCGGGAAGATATGCACGGCATGCCTCCACGACCTGAGGATCCATCTCAACAAGGTCGATGTGCTCTACCCTGTCATAGCGTGTAAGCTCACGAACTACGCCGCCATCGCCTGCGCCTATAACAAGGATATCCTTGATACCCTTATGCACCGCCATCGGCACGTGTGTTATCATCTCGTCATAGATGAACTCGTCACGCTCTGTCAGCATTACATTGCCGTCAAGTGCGAGAACTCGTCCGAACTCGGGGGTCTCAAATATATCTATGCGCTGATAATCGCTCTGGTGGGAATACAGATGCTTATTAACGCGGATACTATGCTTCACGTCAGGGGTGTGAAGCTCACTGAACCATAATTCCAATCTATGTACCTCCTGTTATTTCAATACGTTGAGATAACGTATCTCCTCGTCCTCGGGGCCTGTCATCGAACAGCCCTTGGAGCGTGCGTATTCAATATAATCTATTATCTGTGCGGTTATGCGCTCTCCCGGAGCAAGTATCGGTATTCCCGGAGGATAGCACATTACGAACTCGCTGCACACACGACCTACGCTCTCACGAAGCGGCAGGCTCTCCTTTTCAGCATAGAACGCCTCCTGCGGGCTGCTCACCACAACAGGGTCTATATACTCCTGATTGAGCAGACCCGTACCATCAGTGGAGTAACGGCGGCGTATCTCGGCAAGTGCGGAAACAAGGCGCTCAAGCTCCTGCGGACGATCGCCCATAGAGAGGTATGCAAGGATATTTCCAATATCACCGAACTCTATCTGGATATCGTACTCATCACGCAGGATATCGTATACCTCGATGCCTGCAAGACCGATATCAAGCGTGTGAACAGACAGCTTTGTGGTATCAAAATCAAATACCGAGTTGCCATTGACAAGCTCCTTGCCAAAGGCGTAATAGCCGCCTATCTCGTTTATCTCATCCCTCGCGTAATCCGCCATATCCGCCACCTGACGGAACACCTTGCGTCCACGCAGTGCCAGATTGCGGCGGCTGATATCCAGACTTGACATCAAAAGATAGCTTGCAGAGGTGGTCTGGGTGAGGTTTATTATCTGGCGGACATAGCCTGCGTGTACATTCGGACCTGTAAGCAGCAGGCTCGACTGAGTAAGGCTTCCGCCGCTCTTATGCATGGAGACAGCCGCCATATCAGCGCCAGCTGCCATTGCGGAAACAGGAAGTCCGCTGCCGAAATACAGGTGAGTTCCGTGGGCTTCATCCGCAAGGCAGAGCATTCCTGCATCATGCGCCATCTTTACGATAGCACGAAGATCGGAGCAGATTCCGTAATATGTAGGGTTATTTACCAGAACAGCAACCGCATTCGGATGCTCCTTTATTGCCTTTGCTACCTGCTCTCTCTGCATACCGAGTGAGATTCCGAGGCGCTGATCAACCTCGGGATTCACATACACAGGAACGGCACCGCAAAGCACCAGTGCATTGATGACGCTTCTGTGCACGTTTCTGGGGAGTATTATCTCATCGCCGCGCTTGCAGGCAGAAAGCACCATGCTCTGCACGGAACTTGTGGTTCCGCCCACCATCAGGAATGCGTGCGCTGCACCGAAAGCGTCAGCGGCGAGCTCCTCAGCCTGCTGTATGACGGATATCGGGTGGCAGAGATTATCCAGCGGCTTCATGCTGTTTACGTCCACGCCTACGCACTGCTGACCGAGGAACTCGGTAAGCTCAGGGTTGCCGCGTCCGCGCTTGTGTCCGGGAACGTCAAAGGGTACTACGCGCATCTGACGGAACTGTTCAAGAGCCTCGTGTATCGGCGCTCTTGTCTGATCAAGATGTCTGCTTGAAGAAATACTCATATCCTCTCTCCTTGCTGTGAGAAATAAAAAAGCTGTACCATGCGCAAAAATGCATAGTACAGCTTGTGACATTACTTTACCGTAATAAATTACAGAATATACAAACAGATAAACTGCAACAGTAACATTATTCGGATTTTCAGAGTCTATATAGCAATCACTTTTACTACTCTTATTGACCGTTTCACAAGTATGCACCGAGCTTAATGCTCTTCTGCATTTTTCGGTTATGAAGTAACCAACTTATAAAATTTGAGCTTTTAACTCAATCAATAATGCGGCTTTCACCGCAGATCGGCAGTGGACCCGGCTGTCCGTATGGCCTCAACTCCGAAAGGAGTGGTCCTTATGGTTGCTGGAAAGACTCCAATATCCTTCCAAATACATTACGATTTGGATTATACTATATTTTTCGGCTTTTGTCAAGTAGTATTTTAATATTTTATTGCATTAAAATACACTGATACTCGGGTGAGCATTTATACAGTGCATAATAGCGGTTGTTTCGGGAGATATTAACAGAAACACCCCGAAAGGAGCGCTGATATGCCAAGCGAAAATGTACACACAAATCTACCCTCGGATACTCCGATAGATACAGATCTGGACAAGAATCTGCAAAACATAAAGCTGATGACGGGAAATTCATCCGATGTGGTAATAAAGCCTGCACTGGTCTGCGGCAACAGGATAGCTGTAGTGACCACAGAAGGCATGACAGGCGTTTCTACACTTGCGGCATTAGTATATGAAAAGCTGAACGACCTCGACGGCAGAGGCTCACTGCCGCCAAGCGAGCTGGTGGAGAACTTCTTTGATTCCTATCTCATTGCGGCGCAACAGCTTGATGTAAAGGATCTGGGCGACCTGTGCTGGAAGCTGGAAAGCGGCTTTGCCATTCTGCTTACGGACGGCAGCTCACGCGCCATTGCGATCGGCGTGCAGGGATTTCAGTTCCGAAGCGTTGGCGAGCCCTCCACGGAAAACGATGTACGCGGCTCACGGGAGGGCTTTGTGGAGGTCATCCGCTTTAATATGGGGCTTGTACGCAGGCGCATAAAATCGCCTACGCTGGTGTTTGAAATGTCGCAGATAGGAGAGCGCAGCAAAACAGATGTCTGCCTGTGCTATTTAAGCGATAAGGTATCGCCGAAGCTGCTGAATAACATTAAGAAGCGGCTGCAGAGCGTAAAGCTCAACACCGTTCTGGAGGGCGGATATATCCAGCCCTATCTTGAGGGCAAGGGCGGCTGGTTCTTTTCTGAATGCGGCACCTGTGAACGTCCCGACAGCTTTGCAGCAAAGCTTTATGAGGGCAGAGTGGGAATACTTGTGGACGGAACGCCTTTCGCGCTGGTAGTGCCGTACCTTTTCATCGAGAGCTTTCAGACGATGGATGACTACACCCAGAAGCCATATTACGCCACATTCATCCGATTTGTAAGACTTGCCGCGTATCTCATAACCGTTTTTCTGCCAGGAGCTTATGTAGCTATCGCTTCATTCAGCCCTGAGATGCTGCCATCGGCGCTCATCCTTAACCTTGCTGCGGCAGAACAGACCGCGCCATTCTCGTTGATGGTGGAATGTCTGCTCATCCATTTCATGTACGAGATACTGCGTGAAGCGGGTCTGCGTCTGCCGCGCCCTATCGGTCATGCCATCGGCGTTGTCGGCGGACTTGTCATCGGTGATATAACCGTTAATGCAGGGCTTGTGGGTGCGCCGATGGTGCTGGTGGTTGCGCTTTCGGGTCTTTGCAGCTTTGTTGTTCCTGCCATGTACGAAAAGACCGTGGTACTGAGGTTTCTGTATATCATAGCAGGCGGCATCTTCGGACTTTTCGGACTGTTTCTTGCGGCGGCTGCGGTGATAGTGAAGATGTGCAGTCTGAACACCTACGGCGTGCCGTATATGTCGCCGCTGTCACCCTTTACTCCACGCGCAAGCCGCGATATGCTTATCAGAACAGGCTGGAAGCAGCTTGCAAAGGGTGATGTTTCACTTGAGAGCCTGAACGGCTCTGAGGAGGTGTGAGATGATAAGCTCATATCAGTTACTGTGTATACTGCTGCTTTCAAGACTATCAGCCGAATTTTTCTATCCCTCCGTCGGCGGCTACGGCTGGAGCACTATTGCAGCCGCAGCGCTTACAGAGGGCGTACGGTTTCTGCTTGCACTTCCCTTTCTGCTGTATTCTATCCGTGGCACCAGCTTCTATGGCTCTACTGCAAGAAAAAGCAGGATAGCAGGCTGGGTATTCGCAGTTGCGGCAGCCTTTCTGATATCTCTTGCAGCGGTTCGCGGCGCTCTGTACACCGCTGAATTTGCACAGCGCACCGTGCTTGTAGGAATGTCAGGCGCGGTGTCTGCCGTGCTTACAGCTGCTTTCGCTGTGTATTCGGCTTCAAAGGGCGCGGAGGCTATCGCTCGCTCAGGAGTGATAATACTGGCAGGAACAGCCATCCTGACAGTTATCATCGCAATAGCCGCCATACCGCACATGAGGGAGCTGCAGCTGCCTCAAGCGGAGATGGACGGCAGCTTCTTTGAGCAGGTATATGAACGCATATACCGCGGCGGTGAATATATGATATTTGCCGCACTGCTCCCCTATGTCAAAAGAACGGAAAAAGGGCTGTCACCGTGCGGTGCGCTGCTCTGCTTCAGCGGTATCTCACTGGTATCGGTCATCCTGATAAACGTATTCGGCATGGCAGTGCTGGGTGAATTTTACGGTGTTGCTGATTTCCCGTTCACTGCGGCGGCTCAGCTTTCGGATATTGCGCTGTTCAAGCGTCTTGACGGCTTCGCAGGAGCTATGTGGTCAGCGGCTGCGGCGCTCAGATGCGGAATGCTGCTGTTCAGTGCGTATGCCGTGATATATGCCGTTGTATCAGAAAGGAAAGGAGCAAGAAATGAGAAGAACACTCACCGCGGCAATACTGGCAGGATGTCTGCTTCTCAGCGGATGCGCTGATGTTACAGAGCTGGGCGACCGCGCGATAGTCCAGCTTGCCGCAATAGACCATGACGGCAGCGAATATAAGCTGAGCTGCCTGCTTTTCAGCGCAGGCGGCAGCGGCGGCACAATTGACGTCACAAAGGATAATGTAATAAAGGTAACGGGCAGTGGTGAAACACTCAGCGAGGCTATCGAAGAGGTATCGCTTATCGACGGCAAGGATATCTACATGAGCGAGGCAAAGCTGATCGTTCTCGGCAGCGGCTTTGAGCAGCAGGATGTGATATCGTCACTGATGATGCTGTACAGGGATATGCGCTGCAGCCTCAGTACGCCCATCTGCTGCGCAGACAGTGCGGAGCTTCTTACAGACCTTGAATTCACCGAGGGAATAACAGCGGCGGAAAAGCCATTTTCCATGATACGCAATGCCGAGCTGATGGCTGCAGCACAGGAAACTACGCTGCTGGATGTGCTCTCAGGCAACGAAGCAGACCGAGCTGTGATGATCCCCAGCTTTGAGGAGAGCAAAAACGGCTCAGGAATGACCACTGATGAGGATGGCAGAACAGCTGTGCTGAACGGCTCACGCTTTATCTCGGACGGGCATCTTAAAGGCTTTGCAGATATGGAGCAGACCACAGGCTACCTACTGCTGACAGGACTTGCAGACAGTGTTTCTCTCAGCTATACAGCTGACGGTCATGAATATCGGTGCGAGGCATATAATATCACCTCCGACATCACCGCGCCCGATAAGGTAAGGCTGACCGCAGATTACCGCAGCACAGGCGGCGAGCCGCTTTCAGACAAGCACGAAAGAATAGCAGAAAAAGAACTGAACGAGCTTGCGTCAAACGGGGCTGCACTCATGGGAAGAGCATAAAAAAACTGCCGCATATCAGCTGATATGCGGCGTTTCTTATTTAGTTATGTAATTAATTACACCTTGCAGGATACTATTCTTGTGTAATCACTGTATACCTTCTTGCCGTTCACTGTGGTGTAGGAACGAACCTTGAAGTAATATGTCTTGCCTGCGGTCAGACCAGACTTCTTGAAAGAAGTTGTAGAGCCGCTGGTGATGGTCTTTATCACCTTGTATGTGCCATTCTTGGAGGATGCCATAGCGATCTCATAGCCCTCTGCGCCAATGGACTTGCCCCAGGTTATCTGAGCGACCTTGGACTTGGATTTCTTCGCGGATACGGTCGCAGGTGCCGGAGAGGTAACCTTTGCTCCGTCATAAGCACTGCTTGCAGACTGGAGTGTAGTGCTGCCGCTCTTTACATAAGCACGAACCTTGTAATAGTATGTGGAACCCTTTGTGAGACCCTTGTCGGTATAAGTGTTTGTAAGTGTGGTAGCGATCTTCTTATAGCCACTGGACTTATTTGTAGAACGATATACAATGTAGCCTGTAGCGTTCTCAGCTTCGTTCCACTTAACATTGATGGAGCTTGTTGTAGCTGCGGACGCAACTACACCTGTTACCTTCTTGGGAGTAACCTTAACAGTTACAGTCTTGGAAACACCATTAATTGTAGTAACAGTAACCTTAGTGATACCGCCTGCCTTACCTGTTACAACACCATCCTGATCTACTGTTGCAACAGCAGAGTTGGAACTGGATATATAATAGATCTTACCAAGCGCAGAGGTATTGGGTGTAACTGCGATCTTGAGTGTGAGCTTATCACCTGCAGCAATAGTATCATTGCCGCTGATGCTTACAGCTGTAGTAGCAGCATATACTTTCTTAGCAACACCGCCCTTGTAGTTATCCCACTCGGCCTTGTACGTGGAAGGATAATATACTACAGCATCGGAGCCGCTTTCAAATGCAGACTTGATATTTGTATAGCTGCCGCCGAATACAACTCTTTCAAGCTTATCGCACTCAGAGAAGATCAGTTCTCCGACCTTGTTGAGATTCTTACCGATATAGCAGCTTGTCATGGAAGAACAGCCCTTAAATGCCTCTGTCTTGATCTCCTTGATCTTATTGGGGATAGTGAAAGATGTTATACCTGTGCAGCCTGCAAATGCGAACTCGCCGATAGTCTTGAGCTCTGCAGGCAGAACCATTGCCCCTTTAAGAGAAGAACAGTTATAAAATGCACTGTCACCAATAGTAGTCACGGTGCTGGGCATGTTGATAGCACCAAGAGAAGTACAATTCATAAATGCATTTGCACCGATAGTCTGGAGTGCATTAGGAAGCGTAACATTACCAAGCTTTGTACAATCAGCAAACATACTTGTTGGGATCTCTGTCACATTACCTGTGATAGTAACAGTATAAAGAGATGCACACGACTGAAATGCAGAAGCACCGATAGTTGTGAGAGAACTTGGCAGCTTTATACCTGTGAGCTTGGGACAGTTTGAAAAAGCATTTCCGCCGATAGTTGTGATAGTATCGGGAAGTGTTACAGACTGGAGTGCAGAATAGCCCTTGCACAGAGATGGTCCTATCTCATTAATGCCGGCAGAAAATGTAATGGATGTTATTCTTGCCTGCAGTGCAGCATTTGCAATTCCTGTAACAGCACTTACCTGATAAGTGCCCACCTTTGCAGGAACTGTAAGTGTTGTTTCAGAGCCTGCATAGCCTGTTATTACTGCCTTACCGTTGGACACGGTATAACGCCAGTCACCATCGATCTCAGCATAAGCCGTCGTAATGCAGAACACGGAGCTCAGCGAGAACACCATGATAAGGCTTACGAGCATAGACAGAAATCTCATAGTCTTTCTTTTTGTCATAATGATCCTCCTATTGAAAATACGATCTGCGACAGAGAAAACCGCACAAATTATACTAAAACACCGTATAGTACAGCTATTCTATCGAGTATACAATATATTTTACCATAATATCTTCCTTTTTTCAAGCATCGGAATATAAAAATTAATAACACAATTCCGTGCAAAATGACGATATCACGACTTGACAAAAGCTATGAATTAATATATAATTCTATATAAATATATAAAACAACTGAAAGGAATACATACTATGCCTGTAAAGATAGCAGATGGGCTGCCCGCACAGTCTATACTTGAGGACGAGCACATCTTTATAATGACCGAGCACCGCGCTCTGCATCAGGATATCAGACCGCTGAAGATAGGCATGCTGAACCTGATGCCTACAAAGATAGCAACGGAAACACAGATACTCCGCTGCCTTTCCAACACTCCGCTGCAGATAGAGGTCACCCTCGTTCAGACATCCACATACACCAGCAAGAATACCTCCAGCGAGCACCTGCTCACTTTCTATAAGACCTTTGACGAGATACGCGGCACAAACTTTGACGGCTTCATCATCACAGGTGCGCCCGTTGAACAGATGCCCTTTGAAGACGTGGAATACTGGAACGAGCTGTGTGAGATAATGGAATGGACCAAGACCCACTCCCACTCTACTTTCCATATATGCTGGGGCGCTCAGGCCGCACTGTATTATCACTACGGTGTTCCGAAGTACCAGCTCGACAGCAAGATGTCAGGTGTATTTAACCATCAGATACTTACGCCCAAGAGCAGACTTTTCCGCGGCTTTGACAGCGAGTTCCTCGCACCGCATTCACGCCACACAGAGGTAAGGATAGAGGATATCGAAAAGGTGCCCGAGCTGAAGATAATGGCGGTATCTCCCGAAGCGGGAATATACGCTGTATGCAGTGAGGACAGCAAGCAGTTCTTTATAACAGGGCACTCGGAATATGACGCAGATACGCTGGCATCGGAATACTTCCGTGATGTGGACAGAGGGCTTGATCCGCACGTTCCCGTCAACTACTTCCCCGATGACGACCCCACAAAGACTCCGCTCATGAGATGGCGCAGTCATGCGACGCTGCTGTACACAAACTGGCTGAACTACTTCGTTTACCAGACAACTCCCTTTGATATCTCTGAAAAAGTATGATATACCAGAAATACCCGAAAGTTTATCTTTCGGGTATTTTTTTATCTATTCACTTCCCTGTTATCCTGTTCAGGCGCTCGGAAAGGATCATCATAGCCGCCAGCACCAGAAGCAGGAAGAACGGCAGAAGTCCAAGCGATATATTATCGGCAATAAGTCCGAACAGGGGCGGCATAAATGTCGAGCCGACGTACGCACTAGCCATCTGCACACCAATGACCGCCTGTGAGTTTTCAGCGCCGAAGCGCTCAGGTGTTGCATGGATAAGGCAGGGATAAACAGGCGCACAGCCAAGACCGATAAGAAGTATACCTGCCGCTGCCGCAACGCTTCCGAAAGGCAGCAGCATGACGATTATTCCGCCGCACATTATGATGCTTCCTGTGCGTACCAGCACAGCGTCCGAAAAGCGCTCGGTGAGGAAGCCGTTAAGGAAGCGACCTACTGTTATACCAAGATAGAATATAGCGCCCCAGCCTGCCGCAACATCAGCGGAGATGCCCTTTTCAAAAACAACGTAGCTTACCGCCCACAGACCTGCTGTGCCCTCAATTCCGCAGTAGCACAAAAAGGCTATCGCTACCTCCTTTACTCCGCGGATGGAGAGCGTTCTCTTCAGACCGAGACGTTCATGCGTTGCTTCTGCTGCCGAAGTGTTTTCGGCGGCTTTTTTCTTCCATAAGGGCAGAGATACGAACAGAGCAGCGGTCAGCACTATCTGTATCAGGGAGATGGTAAGATAGCCCTCGCCCCAGTGTCTTCCGCCTGTGAGGAACCAGGACATCACATACGGGCCTACGGAACAGCCAACGCCCCAGAAGCAGTGCAGCCAGCTCATGTGTCGGCTCTTATAATGAAGCGCTACGAAATTGTTGAGTGCCGCGTCCACACTGCCTGCGCCGAGCCCGTAGGGTATTCCCCAGAGGCAGAGCTGCCAGAACTGCGTGCTTACGGAAAACCCGAACAGCGCACAGGCTGTCATCGCTACACTGAGCGCTGTTACAAGTCCCGTACCCAGCCTGTGCACGAGCCACTCGCTCATCAGTGCGGACAATATAGTGCCGCCTGATATTATCATCGTTATGATGCCTGCAAAGGATACGGGTACGCCAAGCCCCTCATACATACTCGGCCATGCAGCACCGAGAATGCCATCGGGAAGTCCCAGGCTGATGAATGAGATGTATATTATCGCTAAAAGAAAATGTATCATTTTTATTGACCTGTTATATGTATTTCCCTGCATTGCAGGGATGTTATCAGAGATATTTCTCAAAGAACTCGCGCATTGCTCTTTCGCTTGCTTCCTCGTTGCCGCCGTTTACAGTAACTGTGACGGTATCTCCGGACTTTACGCCAAGGCTCATCAGTGCCATCAGCTTTGAAGCGCCTGCAGAGCTTTCGCCTTTAGTTACTGTTATCTCGCTGTCGAGAGCCTTTGCCGCTTTCGCCAGAAGTCCCGCAGGACGCGCGTGAATGCCGAGCTTATCTTTTATGGTATAAGTGAAAGACCTCATCTAAGTTTTCCTTTCGTTATCAATTATAGCTGTTTGTGGCTGAAAATTCAAGGGGTGGCGGTCATATATCATTGTCATTTTTGATATTTCCTTGCTCAATTCGTCGGAAAGGTCTGTAGCCCTGAGCCGCCATGTCCAGTTACCGCCGATAGTTGACGGCACATTCATCCTTGCTTTGTCCGTAAGACCCAGCCAGTCCTGCATGGGGATGATACAGCGCTCCGCCCTGCTTCTCATGATAAGCGCTATAAAGCTGAGATGCAGCTTTTCATCGGGTGTGCAGTGATCGCACAGATACTGACGTGCAGCCTGCCGCTCCTTATCCGATATGGTATGATACCAGGAAGCTATGGTCTGATTATCGTGAGTACCAGTGTATGCAACGCAGTTATCCGCATAGTTGTGCGGAAGATGATCGCTGCCGCTGCTGTCACGGGAATCAAAGGCGAACTCCAGCACTTTCATATTGGGGAAACCACATTCACGGACGAGCTGCCGCACCGTATCAGTAACAAAGCCGAGATCCTCTGCAATGATATCACGGCTGCCAAGCTTCTCCCTTACGGCACGGAAAAGCTCGCTGCCGTAAGCTTTCTTCCAGCAGCCATTGCGAGCGGTCTTTTCCCCGTAGGGGATGGAATAATACTCATCAAAGCCGCGGAAGTGATCTATCCTTACAACATCATAAAGCCTGAAGCAATGTGCCAGACGTTCTATCCACCATGCAAAGCCGCTTTTTCTGTGGTATTCCCAGTCATACAGCGGATTTCCCCATAGCTGACCATCCGCAGCAAAGCCATCCGGCGGACATCCTGCAACCGCTGCAGGAACATTGCTTCTGTCAAGCTGAAAAAGCTGCGGAGAAGTCCACATCTCCACGCTGTCCGCCGAAACATAGATAGGGATATCGCCTATTATGCTTATACCGCGCTCATTTGCGTACTTCTTTAATCTGTGCCACTGCGTAAAGAAACGATACTGCAGGAACTCGTGGAAACGCACCTCAGCAGAAAGCAGCTTTCCGTACCGGGCCATAGCCTCGGGCTTACGCAGACGGATATCATCATCCCACTTCTGCAACGGACTTCCACCGAAATGCTGCTTCAACGCCATGAAGAGCGCATATTCGCTCAGCCAATGCTCCTGTGCTGTGAACTCCGCTATGCGCTTTTGCTCCGAGCTGTCTGTTCGTGCAAATGCCTTGCGGAGAAGCGGCAGTCTATTTTTATAAAGCGCGCCGTAATCTATCGCTGCGCCGTCCTCGGCAAGCTCTGCGGAGCACTCTTTTTTGGTGAGAAGTCCGTCCGAAACAAGCTCCTCAAGGCTGATGAAATAGGGATTTCCTGCAAAGGATGAGAAGCTCTGATACGGGGAGTCACCGCAGCCTGTCGGCCCGAGGGGCAGTATCTGCCAGCAGCTCTGACCTGCCGCAAACAGCCAGTCCACAAAGCGGTATGCTGCGCTGTCAAAGCAGCCTATCCCGTATTCTGAGGGCAGGCTTGATATGGCAAGCAGGATACCCGATACTCTTTTCATATACTGCTCCTTTCAACGTTTATCAGAACTCCGTAATGATCTGACACAACAGGCAGACGAATACCATTGAACACCACTTCCGAGCTTTGTACATCCACCTTTTCACTGCACAGGATGAGATCTATGCGCTTATCCTCCTGCGAGCCGTGCCAGCCGTCTATACCGCCCGAAACTGTGATGCCGCTGTCCCTGCGCTCAGCAAGCGTGTAGGTATCATGAAAGCCGCTGTGCAGCATGAGATCATAGCCCTCGCCTCTTATATCCGCAGGTGAATTGAAATCGCCCATCAGCCATGTCCTGCCGCAATCATGCACATGGCTCAGCGTCTGCTGCCACTGGAACGAAAACGGCTCATCGGTATCGCTCCACCAGCCGTAATGCACACAGTAGAACCAATCCTCGGGGAACTCCTGTGCGCGTACTCCGAGCAGCTTGCGGGTCTTCCAGTTCATGGGGTCATCCACGCGGCTGACGTGCAGGCTCTCAGCGGATATTATCGGTGAACGGCTGAGCAGCGCAATGCCCTCGTTATATCTTCCGTAGCCAAGCTTTATCGGCAGCCATGTCCAGTAATATTCACTGCCACGCTGACGGAGCATCTCTGCTGCTCTGAGTGCGTGATTATCCTCCCGTACAGTCACATCGCTGACGCATGGGAAGTAGCCCTGAAGCTCTCCTGTAAACACGGGTGCGCCAAGGCTCTGGCTGACCTCCTGCAGCGCTATGATATCGGGACGGATATCACAGACGGCGGTGACGAAATCACGCAGCTTATGCACGTAATCCGCTTCAACAAGGCTGTGGGTGTTGAGTGTGAGAAGCTTCATCATGCTCACAGGATATCGTTGATATCGGATTTCAGGACATCCGCTTTCGGGCCGTATATTGCCTGTATGCCCTCGCCCTTTTTGAGAAGACCCAGAGCGCCCTCTGCTTTCCACGCTGCTTCATCCGCTACAAGCGCAGGGTCTCTTACAGTGACACGCAGACGGGTCATGCACGCATCGACAAGGATGATGTTGTCACGTCCGCCGAGAAGTGCAATTATGCGCTCGGGCTGGCTGTCACCGCCTGAGGTGCGTGCCTCTGCCGCAGAATCCTCAAGCGAGCCTGCGGAATAGTTGCCGAGTCTTCCGGGAGTTGCGAAGCGGAATCTACCTATCATGAAATAGGCAACGAAATATCCTACGATAAAGAACGCGATACTGCTCAGGATGAAGTTCACGATATCTCCGCCAAGACCTGCCTGCAGCGACATCGGAACGCGTGTTGCGAACTCCACATTACCAAACGAGTGAAGCCTTAGATCAATTACATCAGACAGTGCAAATGCCGCGCCCTGAAGCAACGCATACACGATATACAGCGGTATAGCACAGAACATGAACATGAACTCAAGCGGCTCGGTAACACCTGTCAGGAACACTGCAAGCGAAGCGGAAAAGAACATGGAGCGATAGGCTCTGCGCTTATCGGGGTCTACCCTGCGGTACATCGCAAGCGCGATTCCGAGGAGAAGTCCTGTTGCGCCTATCATCTGACCTACCTTGAAGCGCGCGGGCGTCACTGATGCCAGCAGCGCCTCATAGCCTGCGGTATCGCCTGCGTTCTTCAGATTGATGAGGTCTGTTATCCATGCGAGCCACAACGGGTCCTGACCAAACACGGTCGTACCTGCGTTTGCGCCTGTCTGGATGAGGTAGCTGCCGCCGAACTCGGTGTAGTTCATGGGGATAGTGAGCATGTGGTGAAGTCCGAATGGCAGCAGCAGACGCTCAAGCGTACCATAGATGAACGGAGCAAGGAACGGTGCGGTATCCGCGGAATCAGCTATCCAGATACCGAAGCGGTTGATACCGAGCTGTACAAATGGCCACACAGCGCACAGCACAAGGGATACTATCACTGACCAGAGTATCACGACAAGCGGCACAAAACGCTTGCCGTTGAAGAATGAGAGCGCATCGGGGAGCTTTCGGAAATTGTAGTACTTGTTGTACACGATACCTCCCACAAAGCCTGCGATGATGCCGACGAAAACGCCCATATTGAGCGCAGGTGCGCCGAGCACGGAGGTAAAGTAATTCTCCACCTGCATCTCCTGTCCGAAGAATGAATGAGCAACTGCGGACGGATCTGCAAGCATTTCTGCGGAAACTCCGAACACTGCGCCTGTTATTCGATTGATGAGTATGAAAGCAAGCAGCGCCGCAAAGCCGCCTCCTGCCCTGTCCTTTGCCCAGCTTCCACCGATGGCTACTGCAAAGAGGATGTGCAGATTTCCGATTATCGCCCAGCCGATGTTTTCAAGCACTCCGCCTATCGACTGAACCAGCGCGATATCTCCGCCTGCCATGGCTACAAGCTTGCCTATACTTATCATAAGACCTGCGGCAGGCATTACCGCAATTACCGTCATCAGCACCTTGCCAAGCTTCTGCAGCAGATCGAAATTAAAGCCGCGCTTCTTTGGTGCAGTGGCTGCATCCTCTGTGCCTGCGGCGGCGCGCTCATCGCTCTGAGGTGCGGTGTCCTCCAGTGTGATGAGCGTATCCCCTGCTTTCACCTCTCCATCATATACAGAGAGCGTCATATCCTCCGCACCCTCGCATATAAGAACAGGTGTTATAACGTCGATACCACGGGATCGCAGCAGATCCATGTTGACCTCTGCGATAAGGTCGCCGCGCTTCACCTTATCTCCCGAAACGACATGAACATTGAAGCCCTCGCCTTTCAGCGCAACTGTTTCCAGTCCAAAGTGGATGAGCAGCTCTAAGCCGCTGTCCGAGGTGATACCATAGGCGTGCTTTGTTTCCGCTACGGAGGATATCACACCATCCACAGGGCTGTATATCCTGCCATCGGACGGGATGACAGCACAGCCGTCTCCCAGCACTCTGCCACGGAACACCTCATCGGGTACTCTGTCAAGGCTGACAGCCCGTCCGTTAAGCGGAGAATATATCTGTATTCTTTTCTTCTCGCTCATTGTTTCTCCTTTAATAACACAAATTAGAATTTATCGGTGCGTAAATAAATTTGAAACGGTGTAGGGGCGACCTGTGCTCGCCCGTGATAAATGCGTTATTGCACGGGCGGATATGGAATCCGCCCCTACGATCATCTGTTAATTAGATCGTACCGATAAATTACAATTTCCAGATATCCCTGTTGTACTCTGCGATAGTTCTGTCGGATGAAAAATATCCTGCATTGGCGATATTTATCAACATCTTTTCAGCCCATTTCCGCCTGTCGGCATAGTCTGCGTAGGCTCTTTCGCGTGTTGTGATATAATCCGCAAAGTCAGGAAAGGTCATGAACCAGTCCTTGCCGCGAAGCTCCGCACTCAGGCGCTCAAGCCGCTTTCTGTCGCCCAGTGCAAGCAGCTCCTTGCCTGTGATGAAATCCACCGCACGCTTTATGATTGGATCGGATGAATAGTAGTCCTCGGCGCGGTAGCTGCCGCTCTTGTAGCGCTGCACAACTGTTTCGCTGCTGTCACCGAAGATATAGATATTCTCATCACCTACAAGGCTGTGTATCTCCACGTTTGCGCCGTCCTCAGTGCCGAGAGTTACCGCGCCGTTGAGCATCAGCTTCATATTTCCTGTACCGCTTGCTTCCTTTGATGCAAGGGATATCTGCTGTGAGATATCGCAGGCAGGGATGAGCTTTTCCGCCGCGGTGACGTTATAATTCTCCACCATCACCACATTGAAATATCTGCATACATCCTTGTCCTCGCTGATAAGCTGCTGCATACACAGTATGAGATGGATGATATCCTGCGCTATCGTATAAGCGGGTGCGGCTTTTGCTCCGAAGATGACAGTGACGGGTGTGGACGGCAGACTGCCGCTCTTTATCTCAAGATATTTGTGGATGACATACAGCACGTTCATCTGCTGGCGCTTGTACTCATGCAGGCGCTTTATCTGGATATCAAAGACAGAGCTGTCGTCCACTGTGATACCCTGCTTTGCTTTCAGCCAGTCACTCAGGGCGGTCTTATTCTGCTGCTTTATCCGCAGCAGCGCTTCAAGCACCTCATTGTCCTCGCGATGATCCAGCAGGCGTTTGAGCTGCATTGCGTCCTTTTTCCAGCCGCTGCCGATAAGCTCCGTAATAAGCTGTGAGAGCGCACCGTTGCAGTGCATCAGCCATCTGCGGAACGTTACACCGTTTGTTTTGTTATTGAATTTTTCGGGGTACACCTCGTAGAAATGGTGAAGCTCCACGTTTTTGAGGATATCCGTGTGAAGCTTTGCAACTCCGTTTACACTGAAGCAGCAATGGATGCAGATATTCGCCATGTGGACTCGCTCGTTGCTGTCGATGATGTGAAGCGCTGTGTCCTGATACAGCCTGCGCACCTTATCGTCCAGCACCTCGATGATCGGCAGCAGCTGCGGCACGACCTTTTTCAGCTGCTTTACCTCCCACTTTTCAAGCGCCTCCGCAAGGATGGTGTGATTGGTATAAGCACAGGTGCGGCTGACGATGCGAATAGCCTCGTCCATCTCTATACCGCGCTCTGTGAGAAGCCTGATAAGCTCAGGTATCATCATTGTGGGGTGAGTATCGTTTATCTGGATGACCGCATGCTCATAAAGGCGCGATATATCTCCGCCCTTATGCTCCACCTCGTCAAGGATGAGCTGTGCACCGCAGGATACCATCAGATACTGCTGATAGATACGCAGCAGTCTTCCCTCTTCATCACTGTCATCGGGATAGAGGAACAGCGTAAGGTTCTTCGGGATATCGGACTTGTTGAAAGATATGCCGTCACCGAGGATGCTTTCATCCGCTGTTTCCACATCGAACAGGTGCAGCTTGTTTGTAACGCCCTCGTAGCCTGTAACGTTGATATCGTACATACGCGCCTGCAGCTCTCGACCTCGGAAGCGCACTGTATATACGGTATCCGTCCTGTGGAGCGGAGAGAATTTATTCAGCCAGCGGTCGGGCTGTGTTGTCTGGGTGTTGTTCTCGAACACCTGGCGGAAAAGTCCCAGATGATAGCACAGACCGATGCCATCACCGTTAAGACCCAGTGTGGCAACAGAATCAAGAAAGCAGGCTGCCAGACGTCCGAGACCGCCGTTGCCGAGAGAGGGCTCGCACTCAAGCTCCTCGATAGCGGATATGCTCCTGCCGTTTTCGGAAAGCTCGCGCTTTACTTCGTCATAGATGCCGAGATTTATCATGTCGTTTGAAAGCAGCTTGCCGATGAGGAACTCCGCTGAAATGTAGTACAGCTTCTTTGCGGATGCGGTGCAGCGCTTTTGCTCGGAGCGCCTGTACACCTCTTTAAGCAGTGCTGCGAATATCTCTATATCCGTACATTCACGGACAGGGCGCTGGTATTCCCTTTGCAGTATCTCACTCAGTATCACGGTGGTTATCTCCTTTTTATGTTGGATTTACTGATATTTCTGTATTATACTGCTCAAAAAATGCAAAAATAAACATGGCGCACAAAAAGTACGCCATGAATACATATTGATTTGATCAGTGTCACTCGGCTCTGCTGTCAGAAACTATGTTCTGCAGCCACACTCCGCTTCGCAGCATAAAGAAGCCTATAACGACCTTGATGATCTCCGTGAACTGCACAAGGAACACCACCGTAACAACAGGCAGAGCTGTGTAGTTTGCAAGGACAAACGCAAACGGGATCATGATCACCCAGGTGAATACGCTGTCGAACAGGAATGTGACTATCGTCTTGCCGCCCGAACGCAGCGTAAAATACGCGCAATGCGAAAACGCACACAGCGGCATTACCAGCGCCGATACAAGTATCAGCGAGGCTGCAAGCTCCCTTATGACCTGCTCGGTATTGTAGATGTTCGGGAAGAAGCGTCCCACTACCGCCATTATCGCAGCTACCGCCGCACAGCAGGAAACGCTGAAGAATATCATCTTGTTATCGGCATCGCGCGCTTCCTTTATCTTGCCTGCACCGAGGTACTGACCAACGATAACGCTGATGCAGCCGCCAAGCTGGATATACACGATATTGAACAGGTTCGTGATGGTGGAGGAGATGTTCTGCGCCGCTACCACCTCTAAACCACGGACTGCGTAGCACTGTGCAATGACCGCCATGCCCGATGCCCACATCATCTCGTTCACCATGAGCGGTGTACCCTTTATCAGTATGCTTTTGCATATAGCTGCAGGTATTTTAGGGCTTCTGTATGCGCCGATGATATAACGGTTCTTCTGAGGGTGTGTGTGAGTCCATATCACTACTATCAGAAGCTCAGCAAAACGCGCGACCACAGTTGCTATAGCCGCGCCGCGAACTCCCATTGCGGGAATATTCAGCGGATCGCTCTCGCCGAAGATATTAGCTGAACCGAAGATGAGCAGATAGTCAAGCATAAGATTTACCGCAACCGCGCATACGCTGGCTATCATAGGTATCAGGGTCTGACCCGTTTCACGGATGGTGCTTACATAAGCCTGACATAGTGCAAACGGAATGAGCGAAAGCATCATCACCGCCATATACTCCTCGCCGTACTTCAGCGCAAGGGTGATATCTCCCACCTCGCCGCTGTCGTTGAGATACAGCGAGATAAGCTCAGTACCGAGAAAGCCTGACAGCAGCAGAGCCGCTACCGAGAGCAGCAGCACGGTATATACCTTGAAGCGGAAGCAATGCTTCTGACCCTCGTCGTCGCCCTTGCCGAAGAACTGCGTTCCGAAGATGCCTGCGCCCGATACTCCGCCGAAGATGCAGATATTGAACACGAACAGAAGCTGATTGACTATAGCAACACCCGACATCTGCTCTGTTCCTATCTGACCTACCATTATATTATCAAGAAAGCTGACGAAGCTTGTGACTGCATTCTGTATTATCATGGGCAGCGCAAGCATTATGACGCGGCGGTAAAAATTACTGTCGCCGATGAATGTTTTTCTGAATTTCTGTAACATGATCCTCTGTTTCTTTCATTTGTTCTTGGCATAAGCCGAAGTATATTATAACGCGGAAACATAACGATGTCAAGTGCAGAGCCGACCCATGTACGGATCGGCTCTGTCTGCTATATCAATCTGTCTTTTATGAGCTTATAGGCCGCAGACCAGTCCCTGTGCGCATTGCTTATTACAAGGCTGTCTGCAGACAGTTTCGAAAGGATATCAAGCTCCCTACGCTGACGTTCTTCAAGACACGCAATGTATCCGTCAAAGCCGCTTGCGCCGATACTTTTGCCGTAAGCTCCGTTAACATGGTAATCAATGACCTGCTCCAGCCAGCCGTCACGCTCCTTTGAAGCTTTCATGACAGTTTCTGCGATATCATCATTGCTGAGATATATCACCAGCGGATTTAATGATCTGATGATATCCGCTATTTCGCTGATATAGCCGAATGAATCATCCTCTGAAAAGCCGAAGCGCATCATCGTTTCACACATAGGATTCTGCAGCATCACACAGTTAAAAACATACACAGTATCCTCGTCAGAGTTATTCACAAAGCTGCGCCATTTTTCCAGCATAACGGGCTTTTCAATATCCCACGGAAGAGCATCATATATCTTATAGCGCATAAGCCTGCCCTGCAGCTCGCCATCAAACTGAGAGAGCGGTACTGCATGACCGTTGCAGAGCTGCTCTGAACAGCTTCTTATGCGCTGCTGTTCATCGGGGCTGAATCTTTCCGCCAGCACATCCTCGCTGAGAAATGCGTGGAACTCCCAATCGGCAGGATGATTGCCGCTGCCCTCATCAGACCAGCAGACCTTTTTCTGTGCGCCGATGACATCCGCAGCATAGTGCGTCGCAGTACTCTTACCCGAACAAGGAAGACCCTCTATTATTACAAGCCTGTTATCCATAGATGCGTTCAAGCTCCTCTATCGTCGGCAGGACATCGCTGCGGCGGTATTCCTTTCCGTAATCATCACGCCGGAGTATCCTGTGATCGCACAGCTCACGGCGGAGCGTTACGGGATCGCCGTAGGTATGCCATTCATTAAGCTGTGCATTTACTTCCTTTTCCGTATACACCTTATCCGTTACGAACTTATCCGCAAGGTAGATGAACACATGCAGCTTCATCTTTCTTTTTGCGGGAAGTGCAGTGATCCTGCCCTCGTTATCAAGGAAAGTCCTGAGCTGCGCCATGCTGTCGCCGCACTTTGAGATACGTCGGTACATCCTTGCGGTGTCTCCGCCATCTTCCTTTACATCACAGAAGTAATGGAAGCCGCATTTCTCATAGAACTCTGTATGTGAAGTGATGAGATACAGCGTATCCGTGCCGAGCCTGGAAAGATCGGCGCAGATATAATCCATGAGATACTTTGCAAGACCCTGTCCGCGGTACTCAGGCTCTGTAAATACGGCGCAGATATTCGGCGCGAGATCCTTACGCTCGTGGAAGTCGTTTTCAATAACGCCCATGCCGCTTATTATCTTATCTCCGTCTTTTAACACATACCACTGTACGCGTCCGTTTTTGTTATCGAGGCTCTCCTGCATGCTCTCTGTATAAGCCTCTACGGGAACGCCCCATTTTTCGTGAAACCACTGCGCTGCGGCAGCTACCGCATCCGCAGCATCACGTATCTTTATCAGTTTGTAATTGCTGTTCATAAATATATCCTCTGATCCATATTGAATATCAGCCGCCATTTGTCATCCGTCATCTGCCATGTGGAGGTCACACGGAACACCCCTGCAAGATCGGCGTTTTCGGGGCTGTCTGCCATCGTTCTTACTATGTAATGCACCTGATACAGTGTCTGCGTGATAGTGAGCAGTTCGAACTCGCTGAGCTCAAACCCCGAAATGCCGAAGCCGCTTATCAGCACCGCATACTGCGCGCCTGTGAGCCTTGCGCCGCCGCACAGCATCACCGCATCCTCTGAGACCAGCTCGGAAAACGCTGCACTATCCTTATTCAGAGCAGCATTCCACATGGCTCTTTCAAGCTCGATAGGGTAGCATTCTTCATCTGACACATTATCGATCGATACATCATTCATCTTATCATTCATAAGACCTCTGTTTCTGTTACTTGGTAAGGCGCTCAAGCTCCTCTGCCATCAGCCTGATATCCTTTACCATATTGCCAAGCTCTGCTGTGCCTGCGCTGTTTTCCTGTATTGCCGCCGCAACATGCTGTACTGCGCCGCAGTTGTTTTCGATATTTCCGCTTACGCTTACCAGCTTTTCGGATACGCCTGTGCCGCTCGCTGCGACATTGCCGATAACGCTGTTCATATCCACGATATTACGGGATATCTCTGCATTTGCGCGGCTGAGCTGCTCTGCGGAAAGGCGCATCTGCTCCATGCTTTCGATACCCTCTGCGGTGAGCTGTGTGTTCTTCTCCATCGCAACTACTGTTGAGGATATGTTTTCTGTAACATCATGGATTATAGTGCCGATCTCGGAGGCGGCTTTCTTTGTCTGCTCGGAAAGCTTTTTTATCTCGGATGCAACTACAGAGAAGCCCTTGCCTGCCGCACCTGCTCTGGATGCTTCTATTGAAGCGTTGATAGCCAGAATGTTCGTCTGGGTGGAGATATCTGTGATAACGCGCGCTATCCTGATTATCTGTGCAGATTGCTCGGAAAGGCGGGATATCAGCTCCTTGCTTTCATCGGTGCTGCGACTTATCTCGCCCATGCTTTCACTTGCACGGGTTATCTTTTCATCGTTCTCTGCTGTGACCTTATCTGCATGCTCTGTAAGCTCTGCTATGCTGCGGCTCATCTCCGAAAGCTCGTCAAGGCTCTGTGATATGGCGGTCATGCTGTCTTCAACTGCCTTTATGTGCTCAAAATTAGCCTCGCTGTCTTTCATGACAGTGGAGGATTCGTCTGCGATACTGCTGTTTGCTTCAGCGGCGGCGGTGGATATCTTATCCAGCTCCTTTACAGTATCCAGCAGCTTTACGGAGACCTCAAGGGATTTCTCACGCATGATGCGCTGCTGCTCAGCGCCCATGAGATTTCCGAGCATCGATGTGGTACGCCTGCAGAGCATGGTGAATATAGCGGATATAGCCAGAAGCATGAGTGCTCTGGGCAGTATACCGAACAGTACGACATCTTTCATATCATCGAAGTTATGATCGATAACATGTCCTGCGTTAAAGGAATTTATCTGTGCAAAGGAAACACCGAGAATAGTTCCGATGGTTGCGATGATGTTAAGTCTGCCAGAAAAGTACAGGCTTGCTATCGCTATGGGATATACATAAAGCAGCACCGCATGCCACGAAAGGTACACCGATACCACTACTGTGAAAACAACGGCGCAGATCGCTATAACATACTTTACCCATGCGTCGTTACGCTTGAATACATTTACGATAAGTGCAGGTATAACGAGCATAACAGCGCCCTTTATAAAAGCCATTATCATCGTGGACAGCTCTATCACGAATATACCCAGTATATCCAGAACGAGCACCAGTGAATACACTGCTACTGTCAGCAGCATCACCTTTGCCGCCGCTTTGTTTGCGCTTCTTTCGTTTTCTTTCAGCAGTTCCATTGTTTTTCTCCTTTTCAGATAATTACTTTCTGCGCTTCAGCAGAACTATCTCCGCATCAGCACCATTCATACCAAACTCTGTTACAAGCAGATACTTCTCATCCGCTGCAATACCGTAGCACCTTTCTGTGCCGCGTTTCGGGAGCATATTTCCGAAATAAACGCTGTTATCGTCCCACAGCTTTACATTCTGACCGCCAGGTAAGCTGTACTCGCTGTTTATGTATGAACCCAGCAGCAGGTTAAGCTCTGTTACTTCATCCATATCCTCTATGCCGAGAGCATTTATCTCACATATAAGCTGCTCCCTTGCCTTGCACTCCGTGCAGCCATTACAGCTCTCCCTGCCGAATGACCTGCAGCACTCCGCAGCGATACAGCTTCCGCCGTACGGATGACCGCCTGTTGCTTTGCAGCCCTTGCAGGTAGTATTCAGCTCACATTCCTTACAATCGATCCCACAAAAATTCATATCTCACCTCATTAAAAGCACACGTTTTGCATCATTTGTTTTATTATACCACAACAAGCAGCCCTTGTCAAGATGACAAGGGCTTATCATATTCATCTCTGCTGCGGAATAACAGTGCAATTACCTGCTTTGCCCGATTTTATCAGCGCAAGCATCGCAAAGAAATCATTGCTGAGCATCTCCTGGACTTCCTCAGGTGAAAAGCTGCACATGCCAGAGGCTATCAGCGCACCTACACCATAGGTGTATATCCAGACATGTCTGAACAGGAGCTTTGCCTCATCACGGGAGAGCCCGTAATCCTCCTGCATCACATCAACGCAAAGCAGCGCCATATCGCCCAGATTTCTTACGATATCATCAAAGGTCTCAGCCTCGGGCTTTTCGCTCATAAACAGCAGACGGTAGAGCTTCGGCTGCTCCTGTGCGAAAATTATCATCTGCAAGCCCACCTGCTTGAACACAGGGGTGAAATTCCTTGCTTTGTCTGCGTATTCCTCAAACCTGGAAAGGGCGGCCTTGCGTACCTCCGCAAAGACCTCCTGCATGCTGTCAAACACAGTGAATATCGGTCTTGCAGAGCTGCCGAGCGCAGCACCAAGCTCTCTTGATGTGAGCGCTTTAAGACCCTTATCTGCGGCTATCTTCAGTGCCGCTTCTACTATCTCTTCTCGGGTAAATTTTGGTTTCGGGGGCATAGCACACCTCTTTTAAAATCATGTGTTTTACATCATTATAGCAAATTACCTGCATCATGTCAAGCCTGTGAACACATATTTCTGCGGACATCCTCATAAGCTTATATAAAACAATACAGGAGGTAACCATGAAGAAACACAATATTTCCGACATACTTCTTTATGTAATTTCAGCCGAGCTTATCGGTGCGCTTTCGGCGCTGCTATCGGGTGGTTTTTCGGGCTTTTACGATAAATATGCAGAGCCGCCCCTGCTTCCGCCTGCGTGGCTGTTTCCCGTAGTGTGGACGATACTATACGCGCTTATGGGATTTTCCGCGTACCTGATACACTCATCAGACGCTGCCGCCGCAGACAAGCGCAGGGCGCTCACGCTCTACTGGGTGCAGCTTGCCGTCAATTTCAGCTGGAGCATCGTGTTCTTCCGATTTGAGGCGCTGTGGCTCGCGTTTGCGGTGATAATACTGCTGTGGGTGCTTATCATCGCTATGATTGCAAGCTTTCACAGAATACGTCCTGCAGCCGCATATCTGAATGTACCCTATCTTATCTGGGTGACTTTCGCAGCGTATCTCAACCTTGCGACCGCACTTTTAAACTGACGCAAAAATACCCGAGAGCGATCTCGGGTATCTTCTATATTCATCATACTGCGATATCAAGTGCTGCGCCTTTCTGACCCTGAGCATCTTCCATGCCCACATTGAATTTTTCAGCCTGTTCAGCGTTCCTCTTGATAGTGGTTGTTGTAGTGCCGCCTGAGATATACACTCTGCCGCACTCATTGCATATTCCTGTATGCAGAACAACGTTCTGGGATACTATCTCATCTCCGTCACGCTCTGCCTTTGCCTGATTGCGTACCACGTGCTCCTGCTCATGACCTCTTACCTGCGCAGCCGCAGACTTCGGATCTATCTTTGTAGGAACCTGGAACGAAACTCCCGAATCATCCGAACCATCCTGATACTTTCTGTTTTCGCAGGTCTTGCACTCAAAACTATCGAAACGGCGCTTTTTATCCGCTTCATCATCAACGCCATTAACAACGTCACCCTTTTTGGCGCTGTCAGCAGCACCTGTGCTGCGGGAAGTATCAGAAACACTGTCAGGCTTATGCGAAGCGCCTGTCTGCTTCATACTGCCGAGGTAAGCATTCATGCCTGCAAGTGCAGTGCCCATACCCATACCGATAGGATCTATCATCATAAAAAGCACTCCTTTCATCAGTTTCTATTAATAATATATCACATATCTCTCAAAAAATCAAGTGATAAAACGAAATTAACGCACCAAAAACTAATCCGAAGCAGCAACAGCAGCTCTTTTCTTCCACACACCGCTCTTATAGCGTATAAGGCTCATTACAGCGGTGAGCACCCATGTAAGGCAGGTAGTTCCCCATACAGCCCAGTAGCCTACGCCCTCGATATTCACAAGTATCGCGGCAAAGCCGATACGGCCTACAACCTCTGCGATGCCGTTGAGCAGCGCAAAGCCGACATCTCCTGCGCCGTTGAGCATACCGCGTGTAATGTGGATAAGTCCCAGCGGAAAATAGAACAAGCAGGAAAGCTTCAGCGCCTTTTCGCCGATATCCAGAACGGCAGGTTCATCCACGAATACGCCGATAACGTTTCTGCTGAACAGCATGAAAAGCGCCAGCATCAGCACAGAAAAGCCGAGACCCACGATAACGCAGCGGTGATAGCCCTTGACGGCACGGTCACGCTTGCCTGCGCCGATATTCTGTCCCGCAAAGGTGGAGATGGCTACGTTGAGCGACGCAAACGGCTGCTGCACCAGCTGCTCCACACGCATGGATGCGGTGTATGCCGCCATAACATCCTCGCCGAAGCCGTTGGCTGTTCGCTGAAGCGATATCATGGACACCGAAACAAGCGCATTCTGCAGCGCTATCGGGATGCCTGTAACAAGGCATCTGGAGAATATCTGCCAGCGGAAAGAAAGCTCCTCACGGGCTATCCTGAAGCAGGGATTCTTTACGAACGCGAATATTATACTGCCGACTGCCGATACTCCCTGCGCGATGATCGTTGCAAGAGCCGCGCCCTCAACATCCATCTGGAATACCACCACAAAAAGCAGATCAAGCACCACATTGATGATACTTGCAATGATGAGGAATATCAAGGGGGTGCGCGAATCACCCAGAGAACGCAGCACGGAATTTATCCAGTTGTATGCTGCTACTGCTATAGTTCCCATGCAGGATATCTGCATATATCCCACAGCATCGGGAAGCAGGCTTTCGGGGGTATCAAGAAAACGCAGCAGAGGCTCTGCACAGAGCGTTGCCACAACGCTTATCACCACGCCCAGCATTCCGAGAGCATAGGCGGAGTTTGCTATCAGCCGCTTGACTGCACTTATATCCTTTGCACCGAAGCGCTGTGCAATAAGTATTCCCGCACCTGTTGCAAGTCCGATGCAAAGGGTATAGAAAAGATATGTGATAGAGCCTGTAGAGCCTACCGCCGCAAGCTTATCGCTACCCAGATATTTTCCGACAATGGCGGAATCCACCACATTATAAAGCTGCTGGAAAAGGTTTCCCACCAGCAGCGGCATTGTAAATTTGATTATATGGCCGAGCTCGCTGCCCTCGGTCATGCTGCGTACATAAGCTGACATAATTACCTCTCAGTTTTTATTGACCCTGATGATTATAGCACCGTTAAAGCTTGATTTCAAGAGGTTTCAGCGATTTTTTCAAAAAACGTCATAAACAACAAAAACCGCCGCCGTAAGCCACAGGATATCCTGCAAAATAACGGCGGCGGTGATGTTTATGGTCTGTGTCCGTGATACACGTGCTCGTACATGGTCTCACGGATAGTAACAAATTCTGCTTCTGTAAGCAGCGACGGTGATGACATTATCACAAGCGGAATAGGCTGTTCATCCTCGCCCATAGCAGGCTGGATATATTCATAGGGATTCTGTACATAACCGATACGATTATAGAAGCCTATCCTGCGCGCCGCGATCGGGCTGTCCTCGGGCGGCTCCGCTTCAAGCACGAGCGTTCTTGCGCCCACATAACGGCGCAGCTCCTCCATCATCGCTGCACCTGTTCCCTTTCCGCGAAGCTGGGGCGCTACTGCGAAATGCTCCACATACACAAAAGTGCCGAAATCCCAGAAGTTCAGCACTCCGCCCAGCTTATCGGGACAGTACACCATGCTTCTGAACTGCTCGTTTTCATACTCAGCGAGAAAGCCGCTATAGTCCCATCGCTCATCGGACGGAAAGGAGCATTCAAGAAGCTGCCAAACCTGTTCAAAAAGCTCCACATCTATCATATTTTCATGATCGTAAATCGTAACATCCATCATTGTACACCTCTTTTTATCAGTATAACACATAAAACCGATACAATTCAAGTGCTTTTGTAATTTTGTACAGGCAGCAGCTAATAGAATGGGGCGGGAGGGATAAATATGCTTGATATCATTCTTCAGCTTGCGCTGGAAAACCTGCTGTTCTTCGGGCTGCATCTTGAAAACCGCAACCTGTTCCCGAAGCAGCTTTCAAAAAAGGAGGAAGCCGAGGTCATCGCCAGGATAGCCGAGGGCGACACCGCAGCTCGTGACAAGCTCATCGAGCACAACCTGCGGCTTGTGGCATACATCGTCAATAAAAACTACCCCGATTCAAACGAGCAGGATGATCTTATCTCCATCGGTACTATCGGTCTTATCCGCGCCGCCGAGACCTTTGATTTCAGCAAGGGGCATCACTTCTCCACCTATGCGTCGAAATGTATAGATAATCAGATCAAGATGTATTTCCGCAAGATAAAGCACCAGCTGACAGAAGTGTCGATAAGCGACCCGATAGACTCAGACGCCGAGGGCAATGCGCTCACATTGGCTGACATCTGCAGCTCAGACATCAACGTCGAGGAGGATGTCATGCTGAAGATCAACTCCGAGAAGCTGTACCGTTTC
>JAFTVU010000024.1 GCA_017465665.1 Oscillospiraceae bacterium
AAAGCTTGCACAGATCCCCGAAAATGTCTATCATATAACCATGCTGTTCTTTGAAGATATCACTGATTTCAAGGGTCTGCAAGAGGAATATCGTATGTCAAAGCCCATGGTCATGATCGTAATGATCGATAACTATGAGGAGCTGTTCAACGACAGCAAGGAAAGTGAAAAGGCATATGTCACCATTCAGATAGACCGCCTGCTGGAGGAGTACTTCACCGAAAGAAATGCAGTGCTTCAGAAGCTTTCGGCGGATCGTTTCATGGTAGTCATAGAGGAACGTTATGTCCGCGAGATGATCTATAACAAGATAAATCTTCTGGATATGGCGCGTGAGATAAAGATCACTGATAGAACGACAGTTACTCTTTCCATCGGTATCGGACGTAACGCTGCGACGCTTGCAGAGAGCGAGAGCTACGCACGCCAGGCGCTTTCCATGGCTCTCGGCCGTGGTGGCGATCAGGCGGCTATCAAGACGGAATCGGGCTTCCATTTCTACGGCGCGGTAACACAGGGCACCGCTCGCTACAGCCGTGTAAAGACCCGTATCATGGCGGATGATATCAAGATGGCTGCCCGTACTGCCGATACTGTGTACATAATGGGACACAGCTACGGTGATTTTGACAGTGCAGGCTCTGCGATAGGTCTTGCTGCCGCTATCCGTAAGCTGGGCATTCCCGCCTATGCTGTCATCAATAAGGAGCTGAATGCTTCCAAGGCGCTCATAGAACGTTTTGAAGCTTATGAAGAACCGATCATCATTCCGCCCGAGGATGCGAGGGAGCGCTTTACAGACAGCTCACTGCTCATCATCGTGGATACGCATATCATCAAGAAGCTGGATGACAAGGAGCTTTACGCAAAGGCTGACAGCGATCATCTTGTTGTCATCGACCATCATCGTCTGAGCACAGGTGCTATTGAAAATGCAGGTATAATGTGGCAGGATCCCAATGTATCCTCTGCGTCTGAAATGGTAACCGAGCTCATCCAGTATTTCGGTGTGAGCCAGATACTTGCTCCGCTTGAAGCTGAAGCGCTGCTGGCAGGTATCATGCTGGATACCAAGGATTTTGTAATGCGCGCCGGTGTTTCGACCTTTGAGGCGGCGGCATTCCTGAGAAAGATGGGCGCGGATACGGTATCTGTCAAGGGCTTGTTTGATATCAGTATGCAGAGCAAGGCCAAGAAATCAGAGATAATCGCATCTGCTGAGATATACCGCAGCTGCGCGGTATCCGTAGTAGATGAGGAGTTCCCTGATATCCGCGTGACCTGTTCACAGGCAGCGGATGAGATGCTGTACATCAGCGGCGTGGACGCATCCTTTACGGTCTACCCGATAAATAACGGCGAGGAACGCGGTTGGTCGTTCAGTGCACGTTCTCTCGGAAAGGTGAATGTGCAGCTCATAATGGAGAGCCTCGGCAACAAAAAGGACGATGGCGGCGGACATTCTACCATGGCAGGTGCACAGCTTTACGGCATAAACGCTTCTGAAGCGATACAGAAGCTGTATGAATCCATTGACGCATATTACGACAGCTTATCACAGACATAATGTATACTACCCTACAAGGAGGAAATAAAAAATGAAGGTAATTCTTTTACAGGACGTTAAAGGCACAGGCAAGAAGGGCGAGATCCATGAGGTAAAGGACGGCTACGCTATCAACTGCCTCATCAAGAAGGGTCTTGCACAGGAGGCTAATGCGAAGAACCTCAACCTGTTACAGGGACAGAAGGATCACGCACAGCACAAGATAGATGTTGACACAGCAAACGCAAAGGCTATCGCAGAGAAGCTGAACGACAAGAAGATCGAGGTCAAGGCTAAGGCAGGCGCTAACGGCAGACTTTTCGGTACTGTTACAGCTAAGGAAGTATCCGCTGCTATCAAGCAGAGCATCGGCTGCGATGTTGACAAGAAAAAGATCAACATTTCCATGAAGATCGAGGGCTTCGGTGATTTCTCTGCGGAGGCAAGACTTTACGCAGGCGTTGTTGCTAAGTTCACTGTAAGCGTTGTTGAGGGCTGATATGGCTGAATACGATCTTTCGGGCGTAAATCTGCCCTATAACCTTGACGCGGAGCAATCCGTGCTCGGCGCTGTTCTCATGGACGGCGACGCTATGGCGGATATAGGAACGCTGCTGCAGCCTGAGCATTTCCATGTTTCGCTGCATAAGGATATCTATGCGGTGATGCTGCAGATGTTCCTTTCAGGCGAGCGTATCGATATCGTTACGGTGCTTGAAAAGGTGATGCGCCAGGGTATATTCGAGACCGCAGAGCAGGCTAAGGAGTATCTGACAAAGCTGATATCCTCAGTGCCAAGCATATCCTCTGTCGGTAAGTATGCGAATATAGTTGCGGAAAAGTACATGACGCGCAGTCTCATATTTGCGGCAAAGGACATCATGGATACCGCAAATACAGGCGGCGAGGATGCGAACACTCTCGTTGATTACGCGGAGCAGCGCATTTATGATATCCGAAGCGGCAGCGAGATAAAGGGTCTTACGCACATCAGCGGCATAGTTCTTGAGCGTATCAATGCGCTGGATGAGCTTTCGCGTGCCGCACAGGAAAACGGTGCGCCTGTCATGACAGGTCTTTCCACGCTGTATACGGAGCTTGATAAGCGTATCCACGGACTTAACAAGTCCGACCTTATCATCCTTGCTGCACGACCTGGTATGGGTAAGACATCCTTTGCGATGAATATTGCAACGAATGTCGGAAAAAAGCACAACGACAAGGCTATAGCGGTATTCAGCCTGGAAATGTCCAAGGAGCAGATAGTAGGCAGAATGATAAGCTCAGAAGCTTCTTTAAGCTCTGATCAGATGAGAACAGGCAAGATATCACAGGAGAAGTGGAGAGATGTCGGCAGGGCTGCGGATATCCTTTCGCGCCTTAATATCTACATAGATGATACAGCAGGTGTGAGCGTTGCAAGCATCAAATCCAAGCTGCGCCGTGTGAAGAATCTGGGGCTTGTGGTGATAGATTATCTGCAGCTGATGACTTCAAACAAGAACTATGGCGGAAACCGAGTTGTTGAGATCTCGGATATCACACGAAATCTGAAGATAATGGCAAAGGAGCTTAACGTTCCTGTTATCTGTCTGTCGCAGCTTGCGCGTGGACCTGAGCAGCGTCCCGATAAGCGCCCTATGCTGTCTGACCTGCGTGAATCGGGTTCTATCGAGCAGGATGCGGATATTGTAATGTTCCTGTACAGAAACGCATATTACGATAAGACAGACCCCAACGTAAATGCCTGTGAATGTATAGTGGCTAAAAACCGTCACGGTGAGCCGGGTACAGTGCCTCTCGGATGGGACGGCGAGTTCACACGCTTTACCAATGCGGCGCTTGCACCGCCACAGAACTGATATAATAACAAAGGACACGGTTTTCGTGTCCTTGTGTCTTAACGGAAGAATTATATGATTACATCTACTTTTATCAACAGCATAAGAAGTGCTATTGCAGATTATCAGATGCTTTGCGCGGGTGACAGCGTTGTATGCGCGCTTTCGGGTGGCGCAGACAGCGTTTCGTTGCTGCATGCCCTGTGCGCTCTGCGAGAGGAGCTTGCAATAAGCGTTTCCGCCTGCCATGTCAATCACGGTCTGCGCGGCGAGGAATCCGACGGGGATATGCGTTTTTGTCAGAGCCTGTGTGAGCGGCTCGGTGTGGAGCTGTATCTTCTGCAGACGGATGTACGGGAGTTTCAGCAGAAGCACGAGAGCATAGAGGAAACAGCTCGAAAGGTGCGTTATGATTTCTTTGCAGAAGTCAGTGACGGAAAGAAGCTTGCCACGGCACACAATCTCAATGACAGTGCAGAAACGGTGCTGCTGAATATGATGAGAGGCACGGGGCTTAAAGGGCTGTGTGGTATTCCTCCTGTGAGAGGAAATATCATTCGTCCGCTGATATACTGCTCCCGTGAAGAGGTCGAGCGTTACTGCACCGAAAATGCTCTTGATTTTGTTACGGACAAGACAAATCTCAGCGATGATTACACACGCAATAAGGTGCGTCACATCATACTGCCCGAAATGCTGAAGATAAATGAGTCATTCCTTGATACTTCGGCGCGTATGCAGAAAAATCTCCGCGAGGACAGTGAGCTTCTGGAAGCGATGGCGCAGGAAGTTCTTGCAGCCGCAAGAACTGATGGTGGCTACTTATGTACAGAGATAGCTTCACAGCCGCGACCTGTACGCAGCAGAGCTTTGCGGCGTATACTGATGGATGGCGGAATAGAGCCAAGCGCACTGCGTATCTCCATGGCAGAGGAGATAACGCTTGCAGGGAAGGGAAAGATAAATCCCTGCCGAAATAAATTTGTTGTTGTGAAAAAGGGTAAGCTGTTTGTAGAAACTCAGGAGCAGGTATACAAAAAGCATCTGCCGAAAGAGGATACGCAAACACAGGAATGAGGTGAGAGCATGGACAAGCTGCAGGTGATGAAGCAGTACTTCGGACATGACAGCTTCCGCGAGGGTCAGGAGCAGGTGATAGATAATATCCTCAGCGGCAGGGATTGTCTCGGAGTTATGCCCACAGGCGCAGGAAAGTCCATGTGCTACCAGATACCCGCGCTGCTTCTGGATGGCACCAGTATTGTTATCTCTCCGTTGATATCACTGATGAAGGATCAGGTTGAGGCTTTGAGGCAGTCAGGCGTTCCTGCAGCGTATATAAATTCATCGCTCACACCGCATGAGTACTATTCCACGCTGGAGTTTATCGCAAGCGGCGCTTGTAAGATACTCTATGTTGCGCCTGAGCGTCTGCCTGTGGAGGAGTTCGTTTCCCTTTGCAGGAGCATTGTGATACCTCTTGTGGCGGTGGATGAGAGCCATTGCGTTTCCCAGTGGGGACAGGATTTCCGCCCCAGCTATCTCAGGATAACAGAGTTTGTGAGAAGTCTGCCTCAGCGACCTGTTGTGGCGGCGTTCACGGCTACTGCTACCGCAGTGGTAAAGCGCGATATAGAGGAGATACTGGCACTGCGTGAGCCATTCAAGCTCACAACGGGCTTTGACCGCGAGAATCTGTATTTTGAAGTCAGAAAACGCACGCCAAAGGAAAAAGAGCCTGAGCTGCTGCGTATCCTCCGTGAGGCGGGACAGCGCCCGTCTATCGTTTATTGCTCCACCAGAAAGACGGTGGATTCAGTTTGTGCGTTTCTGTGCCTCAACGGTATTGCGGCAGTGAAATATCATGCTGGCATGGCGGCAGAGGAAAGAGCTGCAGCACAGGAGGACTTCATCTATGACAGAGCGCATGTGATAGTTGCCACCAACGCATTCGGCATGGGAATAGATAAATCCGATGTTTCGCTGGTGGTGCATTACAATATGCCAAAGGACATCGAAAGCTATTATCAGGAGGCAGGCCGTGCGGGCAGGGATGGCTCAGCGGCAAGGTGTATCCTGCTTTACAGCGGTGTTGATGTGCGTACAAATACATACCTCATAGAGCACGGCAAGGAGGAAGCAGGACTCAGCACAGAGCAGGCGGAGCTTCTGATGGAGCGTGACAAGGAGCGTCTGAAGCAGATGACGTTCTATTCCACGACTGACCGCTGTCTGAGAGCGTTCATGCTGCGCTATTTCGGAGAGAGCACAGGCAGCTTCTGCGGAAACTGCGGCAGCTGCAACGGCGATTTCGATACGGTGGATGTGACGATATCCGCACAGAAGATACTTTCCTGTATCTTCCGCATGAAGCAACGCGGTATCAAGGCTGAAAAGCAGTTTGTTGCGGATATACTGCGTGGAGGAAAGGTTGCCGAGGAATACAAGAGTCTTTCCACTTATGGCATAATGCGCGATGTAAGCCGCGAGGAGATACTTGCGGTGATGGAGCATCTTATCGAATTGAATTATATAGACGGCGATACCATCACACTTACGGACAGAGCGGATGAGTTTATAAAGGCACGCAGAACGCTTCTGATGAAGCGCCCCAGAAAGCAGACAGAAGTACAGAGCATCACTGCGTCACAGCCAACGAGAAAGGCTTCGGAGGAGGATGTCCCCGAGCTGATGGAGCGCCTGAGGGAGCTTCGCCGCAAGGTCGCTGCTACTCTCGGAGTTCCTGCATACGTCATCTTTTCGGATGCTACACTTCGAGATATGAGCGTAAAACAGCCTCTTACCACAGTGGAATTCATGCAGGTGAACGGTATAGGCAGTATTAAGGCGGAGCGCTTCGGAAAGCAGTTTGCAGAGGTCATAAAGAAATACAAGGAGGAGCAGCAGTGAGCCGCTCCTTTTTTACTGTATGATAATCGAAGCTTATATCTCAATCTTGCATTCGCCTTTCATTTTGTAGCATATATTTAACAAAAAACAGCTTTTTTCGTGAAAATGCGAAAGATTATGATAAACTACTTGCAAAAATCTTGCATTTGGTGTATTATAGATGTAGCTTTCAAAACTTATCATTCAAGAAATGAGGACATATATTATGAAGGAAGATCTGCTCCAGCGTATATCGGATATGATGCCTGAGTTTTCAAAGGGTCAGAAGCTGATAGCTAACTTTATTCTTCAGCATTATGAAAAGGCAGCGTATATGACTGCATTGAAGCTTGGTACTACTGTGAATGTAAGCGAGTCTACCGTGGTGCGCTTTGCTAACAAGCTGGGCTATGAGGGTTATCCGCAGCTGCAGCGCTCCTTGCAGAGCCACATCAAGAATCGCCTTACATCACTGCAGCGTATGGATGTCACCAGAAACCGCATAGGCGATCTTGGTACGGTGGAGGGAGTGCTCACGCAGGATATAGATAAGATACGCCGCACTATCGAGGCAGTAAGCCCTGAGGCATTCGATAGCGCTGTGCAGGCTATATGCTCCGCGCGCAGCATATATATTCAGGGCGCTATGAGCAGCGGCATCCTTGCGAATTTCATGCACTATTATCTTCGCCTTATTTTCGATAATGTCAGTCATATCGGTGCAGTAGGCACGAATGAGCTTTATCAGCAGATGGTTCATATCGGCAGCGAGGACGTACTGATAGCTATGTCCTTTCCGCGCTATGCCTCCAGTACTATCGAAGCGTGCCGCTTTGCAAAGGAGCGCGGCGCAAAGATAATTGCTATTACAGATAGTGAAAATTCTCCTTTAGTGCAGTATTCGGATCATCCGCTTTATGCGTATTCGGATATGGTCTCCTTTGTAGATAGTCTGGTTGCGCCAATGAGTCTTATCAATGCGCTTATAGTAGCAGTTTCCGATAACAACCGAGAGGATGTGGAGCGTACATTTAAAATGCTTGAGCAGCTCTGGGAGCGCACTGAGGTATATAAGAAAGATGTATGATGTTATAGTAGTAGGCGGTGGCGCAGCAGGCATGATGTGCGCCATTACCGCCGCAGAGCTGGGCGCACACGTTGCAATTGCCGAAAAGAACGACAGGCTCGGCAGAAAGCTTGCAATTACGGGAAAGGGCAGGTGCAATGTCTGCAACAACTCTGATAATGAAACGATAATGAATAATATTCCGCGGAATGCGCGCTTTTTGTACAGCGCGCTTTCGCAGTTTTCATCACAGGATGTGATGGAGTTTTTCGAGCGCATAGGCGTTCCGCTCAAAACGGAGCGCGGAAACCGTGTGTTCCCTGTGTCGGATAAGGCAGGAGACGTGGTAGAGGCGCTGAAGAAAAAGCTCCGTGAGCTGAATGTGGATATACTGCGCGAAAACTGTACCTCTCTCATCATTGAGGATGGGGAATGTCGCGGCATCGTTACAAAAAAACGCAAGCTGGAGGCAGGCGCAGTAGTGCTTGCTACGGGCGGAAAGTCTTATCCTGTGACAGGCTCTGATGGTTACGGCTACAAGCTCGCTCAGAAGGCAGGGCACACGATAATTCCACCTGAGCCCTCGCTCTCGGCATTGACGACGGTGCAGAAATGGACCATATCCGCAGCGGGTCTTGATCTGCGAAATATCTCAATGCAGCTTATGGATAACGGAAAGTGCATATATGAGGATTTCGGTGAGCTGATGTTCACTGCAAGCGGTATTTCAGGACCTACAGTTCTGAGTGCATCGGCGCACATCCCGAAGATGGAGAAGGGCAGATATTCCGTAAGGATAGACCTTAAACCTGCGCTTTCTGAGAAGCAGCTTGATGCGCGCATCCTCAGGGATTTTGACGCGCGACGCGGCGGTGCTTTCTGCGACAGCCTGAGAGGTCTGCTGCCTGCACAGCTCGTGCCTGTTGTGGTGGAGCTTTCTGGCATCTCTCCTGAAAAGCGCGTGGATGAGATCAGCAAGGAGGAGCGAAAGACTCTTGGAGGTATACTCAAGGGGCTGACGCTGGATATCAGCGGATTTCGTCCCATCGAGGAGGCTATCATCACCCGTGGCGGAGTTTCCGTCAAGGAGATAAGTCCCAAAACGATGGAATCGAGGCTGTGCAGGCATCTTTTCTTTGCAGGAGAGATCATCGACTGTGACGCGTACACAGGCGGTTTTAACCTGCAGATAGCCTTTTCTACCGCATACGCCGCAGGAATTTCGATATTTTCATAAAACAACAGCCGCTCCCTTTTCGGAAGCGGCTGATTTATTGTTATGTAGAGGGAAATTAGTCCTCGTTCCACTCGTAGAGCTTACGAAGCTCTGCACCAACCTTCTCAAGCTGGTGGTCAGCCTCGATACGTCTGCAAGCGTTGAAGTGAGCTCTGCCCATCTTGTTCTCCATGATCCAGTTGCGTGCGAATGTACCGTCCTGGATCTCGCTGAGTACCTTCTTCATTTCCTTCTTGGTCTCGTCAGTGATGATACGCTTACCGATCTCGTAGTCACCGAACTCAGCAGTGTCAGAGATGGAGTATCTCATCATCTTGAAGCCACCCTTGTAGATGAGGTCAACGATGAGCTTCATCTCGTGGATGCACTCGAAGTATGCGTTCTGAGGATCGTAGCCAGCCTCAACGAGTGTCTCGAAGCCTGCTTTCATCAGAGCTGTAACACCGCCGCAGAGAACTGCCTGCTCACCGAACAGGTCTGTTTCTGTCTCGCACTGGAATGTTGTGGTGAGAACGCCTGCTCTTGCGCCACCGATACCTGCTGCATAAGCAAGACCTGTATCAAGTGCTCTGCCTGTAGCGTCCTGGTGGATAGCGATAAGGCAGGGAACACCTCTGCCGATCTGGTACTCAGAGCGTACAGTATGGCCGGGGCCCTTGGGAGCGATCATGATAACGTCAACATCAGCGGGAGGAACGATCTGACCGAAGTGGATGTTGAAGCCGTGAGCGAATGCAAGTGTCTTGCCTGCTGTGAGGTTGGGAGCGATGCTCTGCTTGTACAGATCAGCCTGCTTCTCATCGTTGATGAGGATCATGATAACGTCAGCCAGCTTTGCTGCCTCGTCAGCGGTATATACCTTGAAGCCTGCGTCAACAGCCTTTGCCCAGCTCTTGGAGCCCTCGTACAGACCGATGATGACGTTAACGCCGCTTTCCTTGAGGTTCAGCGCGTGAGCGTGACCCTGAGAGCCGTAGCCGATGATCGCAACGGTCTTGCCATCCAGCAGAGAGAGGTTGCAGTCTTCCTTGTAGTAGATCTTTGCCATTGTTTTATATCTCCTTTAAATTATTTATTCGACGCAAGACGGTACGAATACCGTCAAACGAGGTTGTACTAGATCTTTACGGTAGCGTCGCCCTTTTGCAGAGCGATAGTACCTGTGCGGACTATCTCCTTTATACCGTAGGGACGCAGCAGCTCTTCGTAATTTGCAAGGATCTCCTTGCTGTCTGAAAGCTCTATCGTCACGGTGTTCGGGGATATATCGGATATCTTGCCGTGGGCTATCTCGACTATCGCCATTACCTCGGAGCGCTGCTTTGCAGTGCAGCCCACCTTGATGAGTACCAGCTCTCGGGATACCACGTTATCATTTTTCAGTGCCTTGACCTTGATGACATCTATCAGCTTGTTGAGCTGCTTTTCTATCTGTTCAAGAGTATAATCATCGCCGTCTGCAACGATGGTGATTCGGGAAACGCGCTCATCATCGGTCACTCCTACCGCGAGGCTGTCGATATTGAAGCCGCGCCTTGCGAACAAGCCTGTTATCCTTGCGAGAACGCCCGCGTTGTTTTCTACCAGTACGGATATCGTATGCTTCATGCGGACACCCCCATCACAGAATAGTCTTTTGGAAGTCCTCAACGACAGCTTCGATGAGGAACGGCTTATCGGATGCTATCATGCGGTCAACTGCATCCTCTGCCTTTTCGGGATCGTCAACAAGCACGCTTTCAATGCCGTAGGCGGCAGCAATTGCGGTAAAATCGGGACTTCCATCCAGTGCTACCGCTGTAAGTCTGTTCTGATAGCCGCGTTCCTGCAGCTCTCTTACCATACCGAGGTAGTTATTTTTCATCACAACGACCTTGATATTTATGCCATGCTGTAGCGCTGTTGCAAGCTCCATCATCTGCATCTGGAACGAGCCGTCGCCACAGACCGCAACTACTTCCTTTTCGGGGCAGGCTGCCTTTGCGCCTATAGCGGCAGGTATGGAATATCCCATAGTGCCCATGCCGCCTGAGGTAAGGAAGCGTCCGCCGTGGAAAGTGATATTTGCTGCTGTCCATATCTGATTCTGACCAACGTCGGCAACGACTATGGAATCATCGGGCAGAGCCTTATCCAGCGTCCTGATGAACTGCTTTGGGTTGACATAGCCATCGTGAGCGGGCGTTATCGGTTTATCAAAGCGGTTAGCGTCCAGCTCAGCCAGCCATTCGGTATGGGTCATCGGGGATCTTACAGCCTCCAGCAGCTGACCCAGCACCAGAGTAAGGTCGCCAACTATAGGAATATCCGCTGCAAGATTCTTTCCGATCTCGGCAGGGTCGATATCGATATGTATTACAGTAAGATCATGGCGCTGCTCCATCGCTGATATAGCGCGGTCGCCAACTCTTGCACCGAGAAGTATCAAAGTATCGCAGTGATTTACAGCGTAATTTGCGGACTTGCAGCCGTGCATTCCCAGCATACCGAAATATCTGGGGGAATCCGTAGGCATTGCGCCAAGACCCATCATAGTGGAGACAACAGGAATATCTGTCAGCTCAGAGAATCTGCGCATAAGCTCTGCTCCGTTACCTGTGAACAGACCTCCGCCTGCACAGATAAGCGGCTTTTCAGAATCAGCCAGCGCGTTTATTGCACGCTTGATCTGCTGACCGTTTCCGACGCTGCTGGGACGGTAGCTGCGGATATCCACGGTATCGGGATATTCGAAGTTTATTTCCGCAAGCTGGACATCGTAGGGAATATCTATCAGCACAGGTCCGCATCTGCCACTGCCTGCGATGTAAAATGCCTCCTTGAATACTCTTGCGGTATCCTCAGGCTTTTTAAGCAGATAGCTGTGCTTTACAAAAGGCTCTGCGGAGCCTGTGATGTCTGCCTCCTGAAAAACATCCCTGCCTATCTGATCGGTGTTTACCTGTCCTGTGATGACTACCATAGGAATGCTGTCCATATAAGCGGTAGCAATAGCAGTGATAAGGTTCAGTGCGCCCGGACCCGAAGTGGCGATAGCAACAGCAGGCTTGCCTGTCATACGGGCATAGCCGCTTGCTGCGTGACCTGCGTTCACCTCATGGCGGACAAGGATGTGCTTTATATCCGTATCATACAGTTCATCATAAAAAGGGCAGATGGCAGCGCCTGGATAACCGAAAACTGTGGATATGCCCTCAGCTTTCAGGCATTCAGTCATAGCCCTTGCGACCGTCATGCGGTTCGAGCTCATGTATATCATCCTTTCGGAAGTGTAAGTGTAATGGTTTAAAGCGCTGCAGAGCGGAACGCATGACCGCTTGGCGCTATACATCTATAATTATAACAAAAGCAGCAGCTGATGTCAAGGGAAAAACAGGTATTTAACGGCTTTACTAACACCAAAAGTTTTGCGTTGGTTTCGGGCTTTTTGTGTATTGATACGATATACGAAGCCGCTGAATATTTTCGCCTTGACAAAGCATGATAAAATGTGGTAAGATATTATATTGGAATGTGCCATCCGTTAAATTTTTGACATATTCCGATAAATTACCCCGAAAGGAGTTTTTTCTGTGCTTGAATTACAGGACTTAGTCTGGAAGCTGCCAAACGGCGAGCCGATAATCAACGGCATAAGCTATAAGGCTACCAGCAAGCTGATAGTAGTAACAGGCCCTAACGGCGGCGGCAAGACCACTCTTGCTAAGCTGATCGCGGGCGTTGAAACTCCCGATGCAGGCAGGATCCTGCTTGACGGAGAGGATATTACAGATCTCAATATTACCGAGCGTGCAAGGAAAGGCGTAGCATACGCATTCCAGCAGCCCGTTCGTTTCAAGGGGCTCACAGTGCGTGATCTGCTTGAGCTTGCAGCGGGTGAAAAGATAAAGGAGACCTCCCTGTGCGAGCTGCTGGGCAAGGTCGGCTTATGCGCCGAGGAATACATCGACCGTGAGATGAGCACTGCACTTTCAGGCGGTGAGGCAAAGCGCATCGAGATCGCAACCGTTCTTGCGAGAAAAGCCAAGCTGTCCGTATTTGATGAGCCTGAGGCGGGTATCGATCTCTGGAGCTTTTCCAAGCTGGTCGAGACCTTTGAGGATATCCGCAGCAACACTGAGGGCACTCTGGTGGTGATCTCTCACCAGGAGCGCATACTCTCCATCGCTGATGAGATAATCGTTGTTGCAAACGGTAAGATAAGGACCGCAGGTCCGCGTGAGGAGATACTTCCAGCGCTGCTCAAGGGCGAGTATACCTGCTCTTGCCCCAGAAGGAACGGAGGTGCTTGTCTGTAATGAGCGATATCATGAACGTTAATTTCAACGATATAACAGGCGATCTGCTGAAGATGATCGCAGATTATGACGGAACAGAGTTCAAGGGCGCATACAATATCCGTCAGGATAGCCAGTGTGCAGGCCGCAAGTCCTCTGAAAACGTTACTATCGAGCCTAAGACGGACAACCCCGGCATCGTGATAACCGTAAAGCCCAACACCAAGGGCGAAACGGTGTTTATTCCTGCGTGTGTAACTCACAGTGATGTGGATGATCTCGTATACAATGATTTCTACATTGGCGAGGGCGCAGATGTTGTTATCGTTGCAGGATGCGGCGTACACAGCGACGGCGAGGAAACTGCACGTCATAACGGTATACATCGCTTTTTCCTTGCAAAGGACAGTAAGGTGCTCTACAAGGAAAAGCATGTGGGAACAGGCTCAGGCAAGGGTCTGAAGAAGATCGATCCCGTGACCGATTGCTATCTTGAGGAGAACTCCCGTCTTGAGATGGATACTATCCAGCTTGGAGGAGTTGACCGTTCCACCAGAAACACATCTGCTGTTCTCGGAAAGAACGCGAAGATTATCGTACGCGAGCGTATCATGACCGACGGCGATGAGACGGCTGTCACAAACTTCAAGGTACAGCTCAATGGCGAGGATTCGGGTGCGGATCTTGTATCCCGTTCCGTTGCAAAGGGCAATTCTCATCAGGAATTCTATTCTCTGGTAGAGGGTAACAACCGCTGCACAGGTCACTCTGCATGTGACGCTATACTTGCGGAGAACGGCACTGTTGATGCTCAGCCTGCGCTTAATGCAAGTCATGTTGACGCGGCGCTCATCCATGAGGCAGCTATCGGAAAGATCGCAGGTGAACAGCTGATGAAGCTGAGGACTCTGGGTCTTACCGAGGAGGAGGCAGAAGCAAAGATAATCGAGGGCTTCCTCAAATAAGAGATACCACCAACCGCCTTGACCACGTCAGGGCGGTTTTTGTATCGGCACGTGATTTGTCGATTTTACCAACTTCTATCAACCTTTTGTCGGAAAAATTTCAGTAAATGTTCACTTAAACGGTTTGCATTTTAGCGGATTGTATGCTATAATATAATCTGTGTATTTTTAATGAATATTAAGGAGTGAAGATCATGTATCTCCCCTATGAAGTTGAAAAGGTACTCGTTTCCGAGGAAGAGATCAAAGCAAAGGTAAAGGAGCTTGGAAAGCTGCTTACTGAGGAGTATAAGGATAAAAATCCGCTAATGCTCTGTGTGCTCAAAGGTTCGGTGGTATTCTATGCCGATCTTATCCGCGCTATGGAGTGTCCTGTGGAGATAGATTTCATCCGTGCTTCCAGCTATGGCAGCGGCACTGTTAGCGGCGGAAAGGTGAATTTTTCTGTTGGCGCTCATGTTGAGATCGAGGGCAGGGATGTTGTTCTTGTTGAGGATATACTGGATACCGCAAGAACACTGTACACCGTAAAGAGTGAGATGCTCAGAAGCAACCCGAAGTCTCTTAAGATAGTTACGCTTCTGGATAAGCCGTCCAGACGTGTTGTGAAGGGCTTTACGGCAGATTACACAGGCTTTGCGATAGAGGATCATTTCGTTGTTGGTTATGGTCTTGATTATGCAGAGCGTTTCAGAAATCTTCCGTATGTCGGCATCCTGAAACCTGAAGTGTATTCGTAATACATAATTTCATAAAAACGGTAAAACATAATCCAAGAAATTTCCTGTTTTCGGAAAGGCGGTTTAAATGCAGTCAAACAAATTCAGAAGCATAATCATTTATTTTCTCGTGATCTTCCTGCTTATATTCGGACTGGTAGCAGTGCTGAATATGACCAGCGGCGCGGGAACCAAGACCACTCCCTATTCTCAGGTGATCGCAGAGTTCGATAACCTGAACGTTTCGGAGTATGTGCTTGATCTCGGCAGCGGCGAGCTTGCATATAAGATCAAGGGTGAGACCGAGTTCAAGGGCTACACAGTTCCTAATGTCAACATCTTCCTTAACGATATCAATACAGGCTACACCGAAAGCGGTGAGCTTGCTACCTACCGTGTACGCTACAATGAGGTGAATGAAGTAAAGCTGGTGGAGGATTACATCCCCATCGCTGATAATACGTTCCTCACAGCTGTGCTGCCTTATCTGCTGCTTATCGGCATCATGATAATCTTTACAGTAGTTATCATGCGTTCTTCCGCAGGCGGCGGCAAGATGAGCACTTTCTCCAAGGCAAATGTACGTCATCAGAGCGGCAAGAAAGTGACTTTCAACGATGTTGCGGGCGCTGATGAGGAAAAGCAGGAGCTTATTGAGATCGTTGACTTCCTGAAGAACCCCGGCAAATACCGTGAGATCGGTGCAAGAGTACCGCGCGGCGTGCTGCTCGTAGGCCCTCCCGGAACAGGTAAGACACTGCTTGCCAAGGCTGTTGCGGGTGAGGCAGGCGCTCCGTTCTTCTCTATTTCAGGTTCTGATTTCGTTGAGATGTTCGTTGGTGTCGGTGCATCCAGAGTCCGTGATCTGTTCGATCAGGCAAAGAAGCACACGCCCGCTATCATCTTCATTGATGAGATAGACGCTGTCGGCAGACGCAGAGGCGCAGGTCTCGGCGGCGGTCACGATGAGCGTGAGCAGACTCTCAACCAGCTTCTTGTTGAGATGGACGGCTTTACAGAGAATGAAAATATCATTGTAATGGCGGCTACGAACCGCCGTGATATCCTCGATCCTGCGCTGCTGCGTCCCGGTCGTTTTGACAGACAGATCACCGTAAACTACCCTGATATCAAGGGTAGAGAGGAGATACTGAAGGTTCACACTAGAAACAAGAATATCGGCCCCGATGTGGATCTCAAGACCATTGCTGCTACCACTGCAGGCTTTACAGGAGCTGACCTTGAAAACCTTGTCAACGAGGCTGCGCTGCTTGCTGCACGCGAGAACAGAAAGGCTGTTACCAGAAAGGATATCGAGGAGGCTACTATCAAGGTAGTTGCAGGACCCGAGAAGAAATCCAGAGTCATCGACGAGGAGGATAAGCGCATCACAGCTTATCACGAGGCTGGTCACGCAGTTGTTACGATGTTCTGTCCCACACAGGATAAGGTGCATCACGTTTCCATCATCCCCAGAGGCATGGCGGCTGGCTTTACGATGCATCTGCCTGAGAACGACAATCGTCACGTTTCCCGTACACGCATGAAGGAGCAGATAGTCGTTCTGCTTGGCGGACGTGCGGCGGAGAAGATCGTGCTGGATGATATCTGCACAGGTGCTTCCAATGATATCGAGCGTGCTACGAATGTGGCAAGGGATATGGTCACCCGTTACGGCTTCTCTGAGAAGTTGGGTACTATCATGTATGGTCAGGACAGCGATGAGGTGTTCCTTGGCAGGGATTACTCTCACGGCAGGAATTACTCTGAGAACGTTGCCGCACAGATCGATGACGAGGTGCGTGCATTTGTTGAAGAGGGTATGGAGAGAGCTGAATCCATCCTCACCGAGCACCGTGATCTGCTTGAAAAGTGCGCTCAGTACCTTATCAAGTTTGAGAAGATCGAGGGCAAGGATTTCTACGATCTGATGGAGGGAAGAATGGATATCGACGGCAACAAGATCTTCCTTGATGCTGAAGACACAGCTTCTTCCGCAGAAACAGAGGGTGTAGCAGAGGATACTCTGACATCCGATGAAAAGTCTGTTCTCGACGATAATTCCGAGGAATAAAAAGAACAAAGATCCGTCACACGGCGCATCCGTGGGGCGGATTTTTTGAGGTATACGGAGGTAATTATATTGGCACTTGAGTTTATAGACGAAGCTCCATCCCTGGAGGAATACAAGGAGATGCGCAGGTTGGTGAACTTCATGGTGCTGTCCGACAGGATAGCTTCAAATGTTCTGAACAACGCCTATCATATCACATGCGTGCGCGATAACGGAAGATGTATCGGTATGATACGTGTTCTTTCCGATGGCGGTTATGCGAATTTCATTACGGATGTAATAGTTATTCCTGAGTATCAGCATCGTGGAATAGGTACACAGCTCATGCACAGAACGATGGATTATATGCGCTCCACCCTTGAGGAGGGCGAGAAGATAGCGCTGTACCTTATGTCCGCTACAGGCAGAGAGCCGTTTTATCGTCAGTTCGGTTTCAGAGACCGTCCTAACGAGCTGCTTGGTGCGGGGATGAGTCAATGGTTGGTTAAATGACCTTCGGTCATTTAACCGACTTTTCCGTTTCCAATTCCCCTTAAGGGAATTGGATTTTGCTGCGCAAAACCACTCCAAAGTTAAAGCGGAACACCGCCATAGGGTCAATCGCTTTGCGATTATTTCTCCGACTTTGCCCTTTCGCTGACGGAGGGTCAGCGATTTCGCTTCGCGAAACCACGGCAAAGTGATCTGGCTGCGTATCGATAATGAAAATGCGGAGCAATTGTTTAACCGACTTTTCCGTTTCCAATTCCCCTTAAGGGAATTGGATTTTGCTGCACAAAACCACTCCAAAGTTAAAGCAGAACACCGCCATAGGGTCAATCACTTTGCGATTATTTCTCCAACTTTGCCCTTTCGCAGTGTGCCCGCAAGCGGTCACCCTGCAAACTTCGTTTCGCTTTTCCCTTATGGAAAAGCGATTTTGCTACGCAAAACCACTGCGTTTGCCTGTGGAGTAATGCCAATGGCGATTTGCTGCATCGGCATTATACAACGGTGTTAAAAGCCCTTTCCAAAACTGTTGACAAATCCACTGTTATGTGCTATTATATAAAAGTGTAGGAATATGCCTTTTCCGGGTGGTTCCTGTCGTGGTGCGGACGATCTCCGCTGGTATATTACATAAATTGTGAGGTAATAATATGGAAAGATTTTGTCATAAGTGTGGCTCTCTCGTAACAGGCACAGGCGCTTTCTGTCCTCTTTGCGGCGAGGCTATGGAGCTTAACACAAACAGCAGCGTTAATCTCAATAAGCCCAGTGACGCGGCTTTCGGTGCTGCTAATAACAACGATGTAATGCCCACAGGCGCAGGCAATCCTGCTCCCCAGAGCATTCCTGTTACTCCTGCAGCTGCTCCTGCTCAGAGCTATGGTGCAAGCACAGCATATGCTCAGCAGCCTGCTCCCAATGCAGCGCCTTATCCTGCACAGCCCACAACTACTGTTTACAATACATACAACACAGCTCCTGTTCAGAAGCACATGACTACAGGTCAGTGGGTGCTCACAACATTCCTGTCCGGTCTTGGTATCATCGGTCTTATCCTGTTGTTCGTATGGGCTTTCGGTGATAATGAGTATCCCGACAAGAAGACCTATGCGCGTGCTATGCTGATCTGGCAGCTGGTTGCAGTTATACTTGTGATCCTGTATATCATAATCATTGCTGTCATCGGCGTAAGCTTCGGAGCGATGATGAACGAGGGCTATTACTATTAATTAAAAGGTGCAAATGTCTGATAAAAAAGCTATCATAATCACGGGTCATTATGGCTCGGGAAAAACGAATATTGCGGTAAACCTTGCGGTGGAGTATGCGGAAAAGGGCGAGCGTGTATGCGTTATCGACCTTGATATCGTAAATCCCTATTTCCGCACAGCGGATTTCGGTACGCTGTTTGAGGAAAAGGGTATCTATCTTGTTGCGCCGCAGTATGCAAATACTAATCTGGATATACCATCCCTCGGCTTTGACATGGCGGCGCTGCTGCGCGGCTATGACAGAGTGGTGGTGGATGTCGGCGGAGATGACGCAGGCGCTATTGCTCTGGGTCAGTACGCCACAATATTAAAGAACTTCGGCTATGAGATGCTGTATGTAGTGAACAGCTTCCGTTTCCTCACTTCAACTCCCGAGGAAGCGCTTGAGCTTCTGCGTGATATCGAGCTCGTTTCCTCTTTAAAGGCAACGGGCGTGGTAAACAGCTCTAACCTCGGTCTTGAGACCACTGCGGAGGATATCCTCGGTTCGATGGATTATGCCGAGGGCTGTGCAAAGGCAGCAGGTCTGCCTCTTGTGTTCACGGCGGCGATGAAAGGTCTTGAAGTTCCTGACACAAAGCCCGTTGAGGTCTATGTAAGACCTTTTTACGAGCAGTGATCGTTACAAGCATAATATAGCGGCTGTTGCCGCAAGAATAAAGAAAAGGAGCAGAACTATGGCAAAGATGAATGTTGCATTCGATGTCTGCAAGGGTTGCGGTCTGTGCGTGACTGCATGTCCCAAGAAGATCGTCGAGATCCAGCAGGAAAAGCTGAACAAAAAGGGCTACCATACCGCTGTCTGCATTGATGACGACGCTTGCGTCGGCTGTGCACTCTGCGCGATGATGTGCCCTGACTGCGCGATTACAATAAGCGGAGGTGACAAGTAATGGAAAGAAAGCTGATGAAAGGTAATGAGGCTCTCGCAGAGGCTGCTATCAGAGCAGGCTGTAAGTGCTTCTTCGGTTATCCTATTACTCCCCAGACAGAGATATCCGCTTATATGTCCAAGAGAATGCCCAAGGTTGGCGGTGTGTTCCTGCAGGCTGAGTCCGAGGTTTCCGCTATCAACATGGTATACGGATGTGCAAGCTCTGGTATCCGCTGCATGACATCCTCTTCCTCTCCCGGAATCTCCCTTAAGAGCGAGGGTGTATCCTACATAGCAGGTGCTGATCTGCCCTGCGTTATCATCAACGTTATGAGAGGCGGTCCCGGTCTGGGTGGTATCCAGCCCTCACAGGCTGACTACTGGCAGGCTACAAAGGCACTGGGTCACGGTGATTTCCAGCTGCTGGTATTCGCTCCCTCCAGCGTTCAGGAGATGGCAGATACAGTAACAAAGGCATTTGATCTTGCTGATAAGTACAGAATGCCTGCGCTGATCCTTGCAGACGGTCTGCTGGGTCAGATGATGGAGCCTGTTGCTTTCGAGGATGTTGAGATCTCCTTTGGCGACGGTTCTGACAAGCCCTGGGCTGCAAGAGGCCACAAGAATGAGAGAAAGCACAACATCTCCAACTCCCTGTACCTCAAGCCCGATGAGCTGGAAAACCGCATTGTTGAGCGCTTCCAGAGATATGATGAGATCAAGAAGACCTGCACAGAGGCTGAGAGCTATCTCACTGATGACGCAGAGATCGTGATCACTGCATACGGCTCCACTGCAAGAATTGCGAAGTCCGCTGTTGACTCTGCAAGAAAGATGGGCATCAAGGCGGGTCTGTTCCGCCCCATCACACTGTGGCCGTTCCCCGTTAACGAGATCAAGGCTGCATGTGCTAATGCAGATAATGTACTGTGCGTAGAGATGTCCATGGGTCAGATGATCGAGGATGTTAAGCTCGCACTTGAGTGCAATAAGAATGTTGAGTTCTTCGGAAGAACAGGCGGTATCATCCCCAAGCCCTCCGAGATACTTGAAAAGATCGTTGAAATGACACAGAAAGGAGCAAAGTAATGCCTGAATTCAAGAAACCTCATGCGCTTACTGACGCGCCTCTGCATTACTGCCCCGGCTGTACACACGGTATCATTCACCGTCTTGTTGCCGAGGTAATTGACGAGATGGGTATCGAGGGAAATACCGTTGGTGTAGCTCCCGTTGGATGCTCTGTAATGGCTTATGACTACTTCGCATGCGATATGATCGAGGCTGCTCACGGACGTGCTCCTGCAGTAGCTACAGGTGTTAAGCGTGCAAATCCCGATACTTTCGTATTCACCTATCAGGGTGACGGCGACCTCGCTGCTATCGGTACTGCTGAGATCGTTCATGCAGCTACCAGAGGCGAGAACATCACTGTTATCTTCGTAAACAACACTACATACGGCATGACAGGCGGTCAGATGGCTCCTACCACACTGCCCGGTCAGGTTACACAGACTACTCCCTACGGCAGAAATACAAACGTTGAGGGCTTCCCCATCAGAGTGTGCGAGATGCTTTCCACACTCAGCGGCGTTGCTCTTGCTGAGCGTGTTACAGTTGCTGATCCTGCAAACATCCGCAAGGCTAAGGCAGCTATCCGTAAGGGCTTTGAGTTCCAGAAGAACAAGCAGGGCTTCTCTATCATCGAGGTCCTCTCCACATGTCCTACAAACTGGGGCAAATCGCCTGTTGACGCTATCGCATGGCTCAAGGAGAACATGATCCCCTACTATCCTCTCGGAGTTTATAAGGAGGGCGCAATCAGATGATGACAGAAACTATACTTGCAGGCTTCGGTGGACAGGGTATCCTGTTCGCAGGTAAAATGCTTGCTTACTTTGGTCTGATGGATAACAAGGAGGTCTCCTGGCTTCCGTCTTACGGTCCTGAGATGCGTGGCGGTACAGCTAACTGTTCCGTATGCATCAGCGACGACGCTGTAGGCTCTCCTCTCGTAACAGAGCCCGATGTGCTCATCGTAATGAATGGTCCCAGCTATGATAAGTTCATAAATGATGTAAAGCCCGGCGGTATCGCTATTATCGACAGCACTCTCATCGAGCAGAAGTGCGAGCGTACCGATATCAAGTGCTTCTACGTTCCCTCTACACAGATGGCTGACGAGAACGGCTTAAAGGGTATGGCTAACATTATTCTTATCGGCAAGCTTGTTAAGGAGACAGGTATTGCTTCTGATGAAGTAATCCGTAAGGCTCTGGAGAAGATCATTCCTCCTGCAAAGGCTCAGCTTATCGACAAGAACATCGCAGCTATCGAGCTCGGCAAGAACGCATAATACATACGGCGCTGGGCATTTGCTCAGCGCTGTTTTGTTCCTGTAGAATACATAGATATATTATAAATTGAGGAAAATGAAAAAAGTATTAAGAATAATAATTCAACTGCTTATTATCATCCCTGCGGCTGTATGCCTCGCATGGGCGTGTCTTTACAGGTTTTCTGCGGGTACGCTTATCGGTATCCTCCTGTTTGGAGGTATCATCCTGTGTACGCTGCTTTATAGGCAGATCGGCAGGCTTATCAGGTGGCTGTGGAAGCGTGTCTGGGGAAAAATATCGCTGTTTACTGTCGGCGCTTTGGCCGGTGTGTGCCTGTTTGCGGTAACTTTCTTCTCCGTCAACATGGCAACACATATGTACAAGCCGCTTGACCGTGTGGATGTCGTAATAGTGCTTGGCTGCCGTGTACGCGGCGAAACTCCGAGCTCGCTGCTGGCTTCACGCTGTTACAATGCGGCACAGGTACTCAAAGAGCATCCCGAAGCTGTCTGTATAGTAGCAGGCGGTCAGGGCGAGGGTGAGTTCATCACAGAGGCAGAAGCCATGCGCCGTCTGATGGTGGAGTACGGCATCGATGACGAGCGTGTATACATGGAGGATAAGTCCACCTCCACTGCGGAGAATTTCGCGTTCTCGCTTGAGATAATGGAGCGCGAGGGGCTTTCGGGCAATGTTGCGGTGGTGACCAGTGATTATCACCAGTACAGAGCCTCACTGTACGCAAAGCGTGCAGGTCTTGGAGAGACAGGGCATTATTCCGGCAGTACATCCATATATTATTTTATGAATTCATGGCTGAGAGAATGGGCTGCGCTTGCCGCGACATTCGTTTTCGGATATTAACAGAAAAGAAAAGCAAAAAAGGAGCACAACATGATAATCGACGCACACGCGCACATATTCCCTGAAAAGATAGCCGCAAAGGCGGCAGTAGGAATAGGCGATTTTTACGATATTCCCATGGATAACGACGGTACACTTCAAACATTGATAAGACTGTCTGATGAAGCAGGGGTGGACAAATGTATAGTTCAGTCGGTGGCTACTGTTCCGCATCAGGTGCAGAGCATTAATAACTTTATTGCAGAGAGCGTAGCACAGTATCCCGACAGATTGATCGGCTTCGGTGCACTTCACCCTGATTATGAGGATATCGATGGTGAAACAAAGCGCATCAAGGAGCTGGGGCTGAGGGGCATAAAGCTCCATCCCGATTTTCAGAAGTTTCAGCTTGATGATCCCTGTGCTTTTCCTATCTATGAGGCGGCAGGAAAGTATGGCCTGCCCGTGCTTGTCCATGCAGGAGATCATCGTTATGATTTTTCAGGTCCTGCAAGACTTCGCAGGGCTGTGGATATGTTCAGGAATGTGACGTTTATCGGTGCTCATTTTGCAGGATGGTCCCAGTGGGATGAGGCTCAGGAACTGTTTGCCGATAAAAGCATATACGTTGACCTTTCAAGCTCCTTGTATGATATGACTCCCGAGCGTGCCGCGGAGCTGATCCACAGCTTTGGCGCGGACAGAGTGATGTTTGGTACGGATTATCCGATGTGGACGGCAAAGGATGAGCTGGTGCGTTTCAACGCCATCCCTCTCACCGATGAGGAGAGAGAGCTCATACTGTACAAAAATGCATTGAGATTGCTCGGAAATGAAAGTTGAAAAAATCACAATCTCAGAATATGTGTGTAAACTGCGTTAAAATCTTTTTTGATAGCAATGCTAACATGTGTAAACTGTACAAAAAGAAAAAATAGGATGAAAAATCGTAAAAAAAAACTTGCAAAATCGGCGGTATTGTTGTATAATAAAAAAGGTCAGATGGGGGATAGGATATGCTCCCCTGTCATACTTAATAGACTATCAGGAGGACAACACCAATGGCATTAAAGAATCAGTATCTTATTGACTTACTCGCAAGAGTTGAGAAGAGAAACGCAGGCGAGCCTGAGTTCATCCAGACCGTAACAGAGGTTCTGGAGAGCATCGAGCCTGTTGTTGAGCAGCGCCCCGATCTCGTTGAAGCAGGCGTTCTGGAAAGAATCGTAGAGCCTGAGAGACAGATCATGTTCCGCGTTCCCTGGGTTGACGATAACGGCAAGCACCATGTAAACCGTGGCTTCCGCGTACAGTTCAACTCCGCTATCGGTCCTTACAAGGGCGGTATCAGATTTGCTCCCAATGTATATATCGGTATCATCAAGTTCCTCGGCTTCGAGCAGACATTCAAGAACTCCCTCACATCCCTGCCTATGGGCGGCGGTAAGGGCGGCTCTGACTTCGATCCTCAGGGCAAGTCCGATGCAGAGGTTATGCGCTTTTGCCAGAGCTTCATGACAGAGCTCTCCCGTCACATCGGCGCTGATCTGGACGTTCCCGCTGGCGATCTCGGTGTAGGCGCTCGTGAGATCGGTTATATGTTCGGTCAGTACAAGAGACTCAGAAATGAGTTCACAGGCGTTCTTACAGGTAAGGGCATTCCCTACGGTGGTTCTCTTATCCGTCCTGAGGCTACAGGCTACGGTGCTGTATACTACACCAACAATATGCTGGATCACTTCGGCGATACGATCAAGGGCAAGACCTTTGCTATCTCTGGCTTCGGTAACGTTGCATGGGGTACTGTAAAGAAGGTCAACGAGCTTGGCGGTAAGGTAGTTACTCTGTCCGGTCCTGATGGTTACATCTACGATCCCGATGGTATCTCCACAGAGGAGAAGGTAAACTACATGCTCGAGATGCGTGATTCCTGCCGTAACAGAGTTCAGGACTACGCAGACAAGTTCGGCGTTGAGTTCCATGCAGGCGAGAAGCCCTGGGGTGTTAAGGCTGACATCATGATGCCCTGTGCTACTCAGAACGAGGTTGGCATGGCAGAGGCTGAGAAGATCGTTGCTAACGGCGTTAAGTACTATGTTGAGGTTTCCAACATGCCTACAACGAACGAGGCAGTTGCATACCTGAAGAGCAAGGGTGTTATCGTAGCTCCCTCCAAGGCAGTTAACGCAGGCGGCGTAGCAGTTTCCGGTCTTGAGATGAGCCAGAACTCCATGCGCTACAGCTGGACAGCTGAAGAGGTTGATGAGAAGCTGAAGTCCATCATGAAGAACATCTTCACTGCTTCTGTTGAGGCTGCTAACAAGTACGGTCTCGGTGATGACCTCGTAGCAGGCGCTAACATCGCAGGCTTTATCAAGGTTGCTGAGGCTATGAAGGCTCAGGGCTGCGTATAATTACTGAGAATAGTAATACATATCTCCTCCCCACTGTCTGTGGGGAGGATTTTTGTTACATATTACGGCGACGTTTTTTCTTGACATACACTGTGCGAAATGATATAATTTAAATAGATAGAATGCAGGGAGGTGCGCTGTGAAGATATTCATTAATGCTAGATCGCATGAAGTGGCGGACAGCGTATCTGCCGCGCTTTCCGAGCTTAATGCAGATATCACCTGCTGCTGTGATGATGAGAGTGCTGAAAGTGCTGAGCTGTCGGAATATGACGTGGTGATCGTATCCACACCGCTCAGAACGGAGTTCGGGCTTAATTTTCTGGCGGATGCTCACAGGCGGACACGAGCAAGCCTCATCTGTCTTGTCAAAACAGATATTGCAGAGGAGGTGCAGGAGCGTGCGCGCTTCACGGGTGCGTTTGTGCTGCCGCGTCCGTTTACAAAGGCGGCGCTGGTGCAGACTGTACGCATGGCACTGCTGGCAGGAGAAAACATCCGCCGTCTTGAGGATGAGAATGACAGGCTCTCACAGAAGCTTTCGGACAGCAGGCTTATAAATCGGGCGAAGTGCTGCCTTATACAGTATCTCAATCTGACTGAGGAGCAGGCGCAGCAGCATATAGTCAAGCTATCGATGGATACAAGGCGATCGAAGCGTGAGATAGCAGAGGATATCCTGCATACCTACGGTAATACTACCCTATAACGAAAGGCAAGATTATGGCAAAGAATGTAAAGCTGAACACAAAAAAGAAGTTCGAGGCAGATGGAAGATTTTACATAAACGGTGGTTTTTTTCACAGATATAAGGTTACCCGTGTCACTAATGTGGTGCTGATGGTGCTTCAGGTGATCTCACTTGCGGCTACCGCGGTATTCGCGCTGTGTCTGGGTGTGCTCGGCTCGCTTAGTATGATGGCAGAGGGTAATGACTGGGCGATAACCACGATATCGGGATATATCCAGACGGCTCTTGTGCTGTGGCTGGTGAGCTCTGTGGTGTATGTTATCGGAACTCTGGTGCTGTTTCTGGGTTTTTCAAGGATAGCGGCAGGCATCCATACGGCGGCGCTTGTTATGTCGCTGGTGATGTACTATCTGTTCAGGCTTGCAGGTACTACGGCGAACATCGATACTGCAGGTCCTGCGGCGTTGTATATGCCTTGCGTATTTATTGCGGTCATAACCATAGCTATCACGCTGATAGTAAATATACCGCTGTGGCTGGATGAAAAGGCAGAGAAGGACGCGGAGGTAGCTCCGTCCATTCTCGCAGAGGACAAGGAGGAATAATCATGGCTTCTATCATTTCCGAGGATATCCGTTTCCACCTCAAGACAAAAACAGGAGATATCGGCAGATATGTCATCCTCCCTGGAGATCCGGGCAGAGTCCCGAAGATAGCTGCAAAGCTTGACAATGCTGAGCTCATCGCACAGAACAGGGAATATACCACATATACAGGCTATCTTGACGGAGTAAAGGTGAGCGTATGCTCCACAGGTATAGGCGGCGCTTCTGCGGCTATCGCAGTGGAGGAGCTCATCATGAGCGGTGCGGATACGTTTATAAGAGTAGGTACCAGTGGCGGCATGGATCTTAAGGTGTTCGGCGGTGATCTGGTGGTGGCTTCCGCTGCTATACGCAGTGAGGGTACAAGCTATGAGTATCTTCCCGATCATTATCCCGCGGTGGGGGATTTTGATGTTATGCGTGCGCTTAAGGATGCAGGAGACGAGCTGTCCACCGATGAGGACGGCAACCGCTGCCATGTCGGCGTTGTTCACAGCAAGGATAATTTCTACGGTGAAATAGATCCTAATACAACAGGCGTGGCGCATAAGCTTTCTACAGCATGGGACGCTTATGTAAAGTGTGGCTGCCTTACCTCTGAGATGGAGGCTGCTGCGATATTCTCCGTGGCCCAGTGCAGGGGAGTACGTGCGGGAGCGGTGCTTACTGCGCTCTGGAACGTGGAGCGCACAAAGCTGAAGCTGCCCGATAAGAACTGTGAGAGCAGCGAGCGTGCGATACAGTGTGCGATAAATGCTATCAAAAAGCTGATAGCACAGGATAACAAATGATCTGAAAGGCAATTCATTAAATGTACACGACCATTCTCTTTGACCTGGACGGAACGCTTACCGATCCGTATCTGGGCATAACAAACAGCATAATGTATGCGCTGGATAAACTGGGCAGGGATATTCCTTCGCGCGAGGAGCTGCTCAGCTTCATCGGGCCGCCTTTGTATGATGAATTCCGCCGTAAATTCGGCATGGATGACGCTGAAGCAAAAGAGGCAGTGCGCCTGTACCGTGAATACTATCCCGAAAAGGGACTGTATGAGAATGCGGTGATAGATGGTGCGGAACAGCTTCTGGCGGTGCTTAAGATACGCGGAAAGAAAGTCTGCCTTGCTACTTCTAAGCCTGAGCCGTATGCTAGGGAGATACTGCGTTATTTCGGGCTGCTGAGCTATTTTGATTTCGTGGGTGCGGCGCAGCTTGACGGCAGCGTTTCTACAAAAACCGAGGTGCTGCGCTATGTGCTGAATGGCACGGGGGTCAAGGCAGAGGATTGCCTGCTTGTGGGCGACCGTATGCATGATATCGAGGGTGCGCATGAGGTTGGTATGAAGTGCGTGGGATTTCTTGCAGGCTACGGCAGCAGGGAAGAGCTTGAAGAGCACGGAGCGGATCATCTTGCCGAAACATTATCTGATGTTTTAAAATTTGTCTGAATATTTCAAAAAAAGTCGCAGATAATAAGGTCACGTCATGAATACATGGCGTGATCTTTGTATTTTGAAAGGATGATCATCATGGGAACTGAATTTGCAAACAAGCATATCGGATGTACTGTAAAGAACTGCGAATATCACTGCACAACAGACAACTACTGCTCACTTGACAGAATCGAGGTAGGCACTCACGAGTGTGACCCCTCCAAGAGCCAGTGCACAGACTGTCTCAGCTTCAAGGAGAAGTGCTGCTGATATGCGCGTAAAGGCTCATGAAGAGCCTTTGGTGGGTCTGCCCATGGATAATGTAGAGCAGATACCGCTTGGATACCGTGCCGCGATGTCGGTGATGAATCGGTTTTACGGCAGCTTCTGAAGTCCTGCATGAGCCATATCGGGTTGGCGGCAGGAAAACTAACGATCATAATAGTCCGCTATTCCCCTCTGGGCGCAAATACGTTCAGAGGGGAATAGTTTTATATGCTGTGGCTGAGATGCGGGTGGACACATTATATCGCCACATTTCGACAGCACTGCCCCAATATGTTGTGGATTTTCACATAAATTGCTCTTAATGCACTATTTTCGGGATATGCGTTTTGTGAAAAGTGCACAAAATTATGAACAAAACTTCTCTGACTTTTTCAAACAAAACCTGTTATGTAGCACTTGCAAAAAATAAAAATCCAGTGTATACTTTAAGAGTGGGGAAAAGTGGTGAAGATTTCACTAAAGTGGAGAGAAAATCCACAAAAAACAATAAAAATGATCTCACTGCATTTCCACAGCATAATTGGGAAAATATATTTTATCTACGGAAAATGCCGCCTGAGGAGGGCGGAACGCCTGACCACGGCACAGCAGACTGGGGAGTCGGCTGAGAGAAACAAGCACGGGTCATGGCTCACTGACAGGCTTTAATACATGGCTGGAAGGGGGGAAAGAAATGTACGGCGAGTTTGAACACACCATAGACAGCAAGGGACGTATGAATTTCCCTGCAAAGCTGCGAGAATCACTCGGCGAACGTTTCTTCATTTCCAAGACCATCGGCGAAAAGTGCCTGACAGTACACACAGAGCAGAGCTGGAATTCCATCAGAGAGAGCTTAAAGGGAAAGCCCTCTAAGGTGGCGCTGCCTATCGAACGTTTCCTGTTCGGCGGCGCATGCGAGGCTGAGCCTGACAAGCAGGGAAGAATTGCGCTTCCTGCTTCGCTTAGAGCCTACGCAGATATCACAGCCGAGGTAGTGGTCGTCGGAATGGATGACCGCGCAGAGATCTGGGACAAGGCGCTTTGGGAGGAATACAATAACAGAATTTCCGCCGAGGATATTGCTGCGTTCGCTGAGGAGATCGGACTGTAATGGAATTTTCACATGTATCAGTGCTGCTTAAAGAAACGGTAGACGGCGCGTTTACAGACCCAAAGGGCGTATACGCCGATCTTACCACAGGCGGAGGCGGTCACAGTCTGGAGCTTGCAAAGAGGCTCGACGGAGGACGGCTCATCTGCTTCGATCAGGATGCACAGGCGCTTGCTGCCGCTGGGGAGCGGTTAAAGGGCTATCCTGTGACGTTCGTAAAGAGAAATTTCTGCGAGCTTGCCGAGGCTCTGGATGAGCTTGGCATCGATAAGCTGGACGGCATAATTGCCGATCTCGGAGTATCGTCGCACCAGCTGGATACAGCTGAAAGGGGATTTTCGTTCCATAACGACGCCCCACTTGATATGCGCATGAGCGGAGAGGGGTTCTCTGCCCGCGATCTTGTCAATGAATATGCAGAGGAGGATATCTCCCGCATACTCTTCGCATACGGCGAGGAGAAATACGCCAGAAAGATAGCATCGGGAATAGTTCGTGCAAGACTGAACGCCCCTATAGAAACAACGGGCGAGCTTGCCGAGATAATAAGATCCAGCGTTCCTGCGGCATACAGGAGAGAGAAAAATCCCTGTCGCAAGAGCTTTCAGGCGATAAGAATAGAAGTCAATAAGGAGCTTGACGTGCTTGAAACGGCGCTGTCTGTCGGCTTTGATAGATTAAAGGTCGGCGGCAGGATGTCTGTCATCACTTTCCATTCCCTTGAGGACAGGATAGTGAAAACGCGCTTCAAGGAATTTTGTACGGGCTGTACCTGCCCGCCTGAGTTTCCTGTGTGCGTATGCGGAAAGCAGCCGAGAGGTGAGCTGGTGGGCAAGAAGCCTGTCACAGCCTCGGAGGAAGAGCTTGCCGCAAATCCGAGAAGCCGCAGCGCAAAGCTCCGTGTTATAGAAAAGATAAGATAAAGGCATACTATTGCCAAAGTAAGGGATACAAAAAATCACCAAGGAGGGCGGTCTGTCATGCAGATCCCAAATTACAATTCAAATCTTGCATATGATCTGTCCCGTTTTGATGTTTCGGAGCAGGAAAAGCAGAACTCGCACCGCCGCGAAAAGCAGGAGCAGGCAAAGCAGGAGATACGCATGAACAGCCGTTCCGTTTCAAGAAGCGGCTCGCGTGTAAAGATACTGCTTGCAGGCGGTATAGTGTTTGCGGCTCTGTGTGCTGTAAACGTACAGAAGACCACCGCTGATGACTGGTCGAGAAAGGTCGCAGATCAGCAGTCGCAGCTTACCGCGGCTATGGAGGAGAACTCTCTGCTTCAGACAAGGCTCGATTCCAAGGTGAATAATATCGGTTATATAGAGGAATATGCAACAGCACAGCTTGGTATGGCAAAGGTCACCAATACTCAGGTGCAGTATCTCAAGGTAAACACTGAAAGCCTTATCGAGGTACAGCCCGATGGAAACGGTACCTTGTATGATACTGTCAACGAGTGGTGGGGCGATATGATGGAATACATCGGTCTGTAATGGCATAATATAGAGGTGAACAAGCCTTTAACTGCCGACAGCCGCATTACGGAGCAAGGTCGGATGTTATGCTGACTTTGCTCTTTTTCGGTTTTTTTGAGCATTATCAATGTGAGAAAAAACCATTATCTCACAGCAATTTTCGACGTTTATATCGTGGAGGAACAATGAATTTACTTAAAAAGATATGGAACGCTCTTGTTGAATGGGACAAGAACGAGGGTGAAAAAAAGCGCATCATGAAATCAAGCACGAAGCAGATAATCGTGCTGGTATTCGTGTGCGCTCTGTCTGTTTATGTGGGATATTTCCTGCTGAAATATTCCGTGCTGGATGGCGATAAATGGCGTGTTCTTGCAAATAATCAGCAGATGTCCTCCATCACGATACAGGCAAGCCGAGGCTCTATTCTCGACACTAACGGTACTGTGCTGGCGCAGAGCTCCACGGTATGGGATGTTATCATCAATCCTCAGGGTATTGCAGCTGCAAATGAAAAGGCGTATAAGGCTTATCAGGAAAGTCTTGCTGATTGGGAAGAAGGTGATGATCCGATCGAGCCGTATGTTGACCGTGCAAAGCTGATCTGCCAGAAGCTTTCTGAGGTGCTGGATGTTGATTACGACAAGATATACACCGCAGCACAGACAATGCTCGATAAGCAGTATTACGTTGTTAAGCGCAAGGTGGAGAAGCCTGAGGTGAATGAGATAACGCTGTTTATGGCTGATAACGGAATCGATTCGGATTCTGTTGTTATGGAACAGAGTAGTAAGCGTTATTATCCCAATGGTTCCCTTGCTTCCAATATCATCGGCTTCACGAACTATGAGGGCGACGGAGTTTACGGACTTGAAGCATACTACGACGATTATCTCAGCGGTACTGATGGCAAGGCTGTATATGCAAAGGATGCTTACGGCCGCGAGATGTCCTATACGAATGACACCTATTATTCCGCAGAGGACGGCTACAGCTTAGTACTTACACTTGACGAGGTGCTTCAGCATTATCTGGAGAAAAACCTTGAGCTGTGTGTGTCCCAGCATTCAGTTATCAACCGTGCCTGCGGTATCATAATGAACTGCAAGACAGGCGCAGTGCTTGCAATGTCCACAGCACCCAGCTATGATCTGAACAATCCGTCTACACTGTACAGCGCATATGATCTTCAGCGCATTGAGGATCTGAAAGCAGCAGGCGGCTCTGAGGAAGAGATAGACGCGATAGAAGCTACATACCGTGAGCAGCAGTGGAAGAATAAAGCGATCACAGAGCTTTACTACCCTGGTTCGGTATTCAAGACCATCACCTGTGCTGCGGCTCTTGAAGAAGAGGTCGTATCTGACAGCTCCTCGTTCTCCTGCCACGGATATGCAGAAGTTTCCGGCGTTAAGATCAAGTGCCACGTTGACTATGGCCACGGCGAGCTTGATCTTCAGAATGCTGTTACAAAATCCTGCAACCCGTCCTTTATTGCGATAGGTCAGGCACTTGGAATTGAGCGCTTCACAAAATATTTTGAAGCATTCGGCTTCACAGAGCCTACAGGAATAGATCTCCCCGGTGAATCACGTTCTCTGTATATCGGCGCTGACAGCATGGGCCCTGTTGAGCTTGCGTCCTCTGCATTCGGACAGACCAACAAGGTAACTCCCATCCAGATGGCTACGGCATTCTGTGCGGTAGTAAACGGAGGCTATCTGGTTACTCCTTATGTTGTTGATAAGATCCTTGACAGCGATGGAAACGTCGTTCAGACTACTCAGGTGCAGATAAAGCGTCAGGTCATCTCTGAGGAGACCTCCGCTCATATGCGTACTATCCTTGAAAACGTTGTTGAGACCAATGGCGGCAGCAACGCATATATCAGCGGCTACCGAATCGGCGGAAAATCAGGTACTACCGAGAAGATCGATGAATACAACAAGCAGCTTGCTGAAACGGGCATCGACAAGATGACCTATGTTCCGTCGTTTGCTGCGTTTGCTCCTGCGGATGATCCTCAGATCGTTATGCTGGTAATGGCGGATACTCCCACAGGAACAGCGTACTATGGCTCTGCTATTGCGGCTCCTGTAGTTTCTGCAGTGTTCAAGGAGGGTCTGCCGCATCTCGGTATCTATCCCACATATACAGCGGAGGAACTTGCCAAGATGGACGCGGCTGTGCCTTACGTTCTCGGCTATGAGGCGATGAGAGCGGAATCCTCGCTGGTGGCACAGGGCTTTGAGGTGCGTATCGTGGGTGATGAGACCAGCGGTGAAAAGGTATCCACACAGATACCGGGCGCAGGTATGAGCATACCTAAGGGCAGCACAGTGGTGCTGTATCTCGGAAACGAGCCGGAGCTTGAAACGGGCATAGTTCCCGATGTGCTGGGAATGACAGTTGAGCAGGCAAATGAGGCTATCATTAATGCGGGCTTCAATATAAAGATCTCGGGCGGTGCGGCAGAGAACGCCAGCGCTGTGGCAACGGTGCAGTCTATCGGCGGCGGCACGGAAGCCTATAAGGGCAACGTTATCGAGGTAATGTTCCAGGTGAATACTTATTCTGACTAAGATCAAAAGGGCGGTGAGCTGATGACATTATCGGAGCTTTTCAGCGGTATTGCAGAGATTTCTGCGGAAATGGCGGATATAGAAGTTAAAGGTGTGACATCAGATAACCGCGAGGTGCAGGATGGATTCGTCTATGTATGCATAAAGGGAAACAGCTTTGATGGTCATAATGTGGCGGAGGAAATGCTCAGCAAGGGTGCTGCGGCAGTGGTGACTCAGCAGAGGCTGGGCCTTGAACGGGAGATCAACGTTGAAAACTCCCGCAGGCTGTATCCTGAACTGCTTTCCGCGTTCTGCGGCAGACCGACACAGAAGCTTAAGCTCTGCGCTGTGACAGGTACAAACGGCAAGACTACGGCGGTCAATCTCTGTGCAGGCATATTAAGGACGATGGGTGAGCAGGTAGGCGTCATAGGAACTCTCGGCACGGATACGGGCATGGGGCTTCAGTACGCGCATTCAGGGCCTCCCACAACACCTGAACCAAGAAAGCTATACAGCCTTTTCCGCGAGATGGCGGATATCGGCACAAGATACTGCTTCATCGAGGCGAGCTCGCAGGCGCTGGCTCAGTACCGCTTTGCGGCGGAGCATTTTACAACGGCGGCATTTACGAACCTCACGCAGGATCATCTTGATTATCACGGCACGATGGAGGAGTATTACCTTGCAAAGCGCAGCCTTTTTGATATGTGCGGCAGGGCAGTGCTCAATATCGATGATGAATACGGCAGACGTACCGCAGAATATTGCAGAGAAAACGGTATAGACTGCGTTACGACAAGCGTAAACGGCGAAGCTGATTTCTACACCGAGCAGGTGAATCTGTCACCGTCGGGTGCTGAATTCTGGCTGACGGATAAGGCGGCAAAAAAGACCTATCCCGTGCGGATATCCATGACGGGGCTGTATAATGTCAGCAATGCGATACAGGCGGCGCTGATGTGTTCGGCATTAGGATTTCCTCTGTGGAGATGTCTTGAGGCGCTGGGTGAGATAAAGGGCGTAGGCGGTCGTCTGGAGACGCTGTATGACGGCGAATACACCATAATACGCGATTACGCGCATACTCCCGATGGTCTGGAAAAGCTTCTGGGTACATTGAAGCCTGTTGCCGAGGGCAGACTAATAGTGCTTTTCGGAGCGGCAGGTGAGCGTGACAGCGCAAAGCGCCCCATGATGGGTGAGATATGCTCGCGCTACGGCGATGTGCTTGTGGTGACTTCTGATAATCCCGCTCATGAGGATGCACAATCCATCATCGATATGGTGACGGCAGGTATCCCCGATGGCACGGAATATGTGCAGTTCGTTGATCGCGGCGAGGCGCTGCGTTATGCGCTGGATATGCTCCGCAAGGGAGATATGCTTGCGCTTTGCGGCAAGGGTCACGAGGATTATCAGCTTATCGGCAGTGAATATGTGCCTTTTGATGAAAAGGTGCTTACAGAAAAATACCTCAAGGAAAAGGGTCTGATATAATGTTTATAGTTCATGAGATAGCAATGGCGACAGGCGGAAAGCTGTTCGGAAACGGTAATGCCGTTGTGACAGGCGTTTCCACCGATACACGCACGATACAGAACGGCGATGCTTATGTCGCAATAAAAGGCGAGCGCTTTGACGGAAATGATTTTATTGCAAAGGCCGTTGAAAATGGTGCTGTGGCTGTAATAACTGACAGAGCTGACGGTGCGGATTCCTACGGCGTTCCTACAGTGCTCGTGCAGGAGAGCAGAGCTGCTCAGCTTGCGCTTGCGAGATATCACAGATGCAGATTTCCGCTGAAGCTGTGCGGAGTTACAGGCAGCGTAGGCAAGACCTCCACAAAGGATATGATATATGCGGTGCTTTCCGCAGGCTACAATACACTCAGAACTGAGGGCAACTTCAATAACGATATCGGACTCCCTAAGACTCTGTTCAGACTTCGTCCCGAAAACGGCGCGGCAGTCATCGAGATGGGAATGTCTGATCTTGGAGAGATATCCGTACTGTCAAAAGCGGCATGCCCTGATTGTGCGGTCATCACTAATATAGGTTACTGCCATATCGAGAACCTTAAAACGCGCGATAACATCCTCAGGGCAAAGCTTGAGATACTGGATGGTGCAAAGCCCACAGCACCGCTTATAGTATGCGGTGATGATGAGTATCTCAGAAAGACAGAGGTACATGGAAGAAAGCTTATCCGTTACGGTTTAGGCGCAGACTGCGATGTACGTGCGGAGGATATTGAGCACCTTGATAACGGCGAGCGCTTTGTGCTGATCGATGGCGATGATCGCTATGAAGCGGCTGTGCCCGTCAGCGGTGAGCATCATGTGCTGAATGCTCTGGCGGCGTACTGCGTCGGCAGAGAATTCGGTATGGGCGCTGGGGATATCATTCCTGCGTTTATGAATTATGAGGGTTCAGGTATGCGTCAGAAGACCATACAGCAGGATGGCGTGACATATATCCTTGATTGCTACAATGCAAGCCCTACTTCAATGAAGAGCTCTCTTTCAGTTCTTGGCGGAGTAAAAGCAGAGGGAAGAAAGATAGCGGTGCTGGGAGATATGCTTGAGCTTGGCGATATGTCTGCAGAGCTTCATGCTTCTGTGGCGGAGTATGTTACAGCGAATGCACAGGTCGCATTCCTCTACGGCGCAGAGATGGGCGAATGTGCAAAGGCTCTTAGAGCAAAGAGCTTTGAGGTGTACCACAGCACTGATAAGAGCGTGCTTTCCGATGAGCTTAAAAAGTACATTTCCGAGGGCGATGTGCTGCTTTTCAAGGGCAGCCGTGGTATGAGGCTAGAGGAGATCTACGATAATATAAAATAAACATATAAGAGGACAACACAATGATCTGGACAAGTGTTTTTGCAGCGTGCGCTGCTTTTGCGTTGACATGGCTGGCAGGAAAGTGGTTCATTCCGTTCCTGCATAAGCTGAAGTACGGACAGACTATCCTTGACATCGGACCGAGATGGCATAAGGAAAAGAAGCAGGGTACCCCCACAATGGGCGGTATCATGTTCATAATCGCTGCATTTGTAAGCTTTATATGCGGCATGATATTGTTCCATGCGCTTGGCGGTGTCGATCTTTCCAATCCTGTCAATATGCAGGAGCTGATACGCTCCTCTGCAGGCCTTATGCTTGCTGTGATGATGGGCTTCATGGGATTTCTGGATGATTTCATCAAGGTCAAGAAAAAGCAGAACGGCGGTCTTACCGTTATGCAGAAGACTGTAATACAGGTGCTGATAATCGCTGCGTATTTTGCAACACTTTACCTCAGCGGCGACAAGGGTACTAGTATCATGCTGCCCTGGGGCTATAACTGGGATCTCGGGCTGCTGTACTATCCGATCATGGGCGTTGCGATCTACTATATCGTAAATGCGGTAAACCTTACCGATGGCATCGACGGACTCTGCTCCTCGGTAACTGTAGTATACATGGCTGCGTTTGCAGCGATCTCGGGAATAGTCGGCGCGTACGGTCACACCCTGCTTTCTATGTGTGTGGCAGGCGGCTGTATCGGCTTCCTTATGTGGAACTTCCCTCCTGCAAAAGTGTTTATGGGTGATACGGGTTCCATGTTCCTCGGCGGTGCTGTATGTGCAATGGGCATCGGCTGCAATGCAGAGGTGCTCATGATAATCGCGGCGATCGTATATATCCTTGAGGCGCTGTCTGTGGTCATTCAGGTGAGCGTATTCAAGATAACAAAGAAGATATATCACACAACAGAGGGCAAGCGCCTTTTCAAGATGACCCCCATCCATCACCATTTTGAGCTCAGCAACTGGAGCGAGGTAAAGATAGATCTAGTGTTCTCACTGGTGGCACTGGTGGCAGGAGCGGTATCCGTACTGCTTGCATTCTATTTGTTCGGTAAATGATATCCTATCCCCATAACGGAGGTAATATGGCAGCTTCAACAGTAAAAAGACCGCCCGCTAAGGCTCCTGTGCGTAAGCCGCAGGCGGAAAAGAAAAAGACCGGAAAAAAGGTGATCGATCCCGACAGAATACGTCTGTTCTTTACAAAGGGAAGTATCGATGTGCCTATGCTGGTAATAACGGTAGTGCTTCTTGTTCTGGGAATAACCATGATGTTCTCTGCGAGCCATGCGCTGTCCTACCGAGATAACGGCGATTCCTACAGCTATGCTGTGAGTCAGATGACGTTTGCGGGAATAGGTCTGTTGCTGATGTTCCTTGCGAGCTTTGTTGATTACCGTTTGCTGAGAGCGGAAAAGAGCTTTAATATCTTCGGCAGAAAGATGGAGCTGACGTTTTCGCACCTTGTTCTTGCAGTGGCTTTTGTGCCGATGTTCCTTATCATTCCGTTTGGCGTGAGCAATACAGAGAACGGTCCGCGCCGCTGGCTGCCTATCTTCGGCAGAACGTTCCAGCCCTCGGATATCATGAAATTCGCGCTGATAATCTTCTTTGCGTATTATATCTCAAAGAACTACAAGAAGATGCGCTATACCGTTACGGGACTTGTAAAGCCGTTCATACTGCTTGCGGTGGTAGGCTGGCTGATGTATATTCAGCCGCACCTTTCGGGTCTGCTCATCATGCTGATGATATGTGCTGCTATGCTGTTTATAGGCGGCGTAAATATGAAGACGGTAATCGTTGTGGGAGCTGCTGCGGTGGTCATGCTGGTGCTGGCGTTCGCGACCAGTGAATTCACCTACTTCGCTGACCGTATCATGTACACATTCGATCCTCTTGCGGATAAGGGTGATAAGACATATCAGTCCTATCAGGCGGTGCTTGCTATCGGCTCTGGCGGACTGTGGGGCGTGGGCTTCGGCAATTCCGCTCAGAAGTACTATTACCTCCCTGATGCAGAGAACGACTTCGTGTTTGCCATCCTCTGTGAGGAGTTCGGCTTTATCGGCGGAGCACTGGTGATTATTCTGTTCCTTATCTTCGTGCTGAGAGGCTTCTATATTGCCAGAAAATCCGAGGACCGCTTCGGTATGCTGCTTGCTACAGGTATTACCTTGCAGGTAGGACTTCAGGCGCTGCTGAATATCGGCGTAAACTGCTGCTGTATCCCGAATACGGGTATCTCGCTGCCGTTCTTCAGCTATGGCGGAACAGCGCTGGTAATCCAGCTTGTCGAGGTAGGACTGCTGCTCGCGGTATCAAGAAGAGCGAAACTGAATTAAGGACGGGTAAACAAATGAAAGCTGTATTTGCCGCAGGCGGAACTGCGGGTCATATAAATCCTGCACTTGCCATAGCAGACAAGATGAAGTCTCTTTTTCCTGAGACCGAGATACTTTTCATCGGCACTCCCTCGGGTATGGAGGCAAGACTGGTAGCAAAAGCAGGCTATGATTTCAGAGGCGTGGAGATGGCAGGCTTCCAGCGCAGTCTTTCGCTGAAGAGCATCGGAAAGAACATGAAAGCCGCTTATTACTATCTTATCTCCGCCAAGAGACAGGTGCGTAAGATACTCAGGGAATTTCAGCCCGATATCGTTATCGGAACAGGTGGATATGTAACAGGCACAGTTTTGAGCCAGGCGGTGGCTATGGGCATAAAGACCATCACCCACGAGAGCAATTCCTACCCGGGCATGGCAACAAAGATGCTTGCCAAAAAGGCGGATAAGGTGCTGCTTGCAACAGAGGATGCAAAGAAACATCTGCCCTCTGCGGAGCGCTGTATAGTTACGGGAAATCCTTTGCGTTCCAATATCCAGATAGAGGACAGAGAGGCTGCAAGAAAAAGACTTGGCCTGCCTGAGGGCTTTACGGTGCTCTCCTTTGGCGGAAGTCTGGGCGCAAACCGCATTACCGAAGCAGTGGCTGAGCTTGTCGCATGGGAGCAGAAAAAGGGCGGTATCAACCACATCCATTCCTATGGCGGAAACGGCAAGGAGAAGTTTTACACCTCCCTTGAACAGAGTGGCGCGGCAGAGGATAAGACACGTCATATCTTCCGTGATTATATCGATAATATGTACACCTGCATCTGTGCGGCTGATCTTATAATCTCCCGTGCAGGAGCAATGACTATAACAGAGCTTACCGCTATCGGCAGACCCGCTATCCTTGTTCCGTATCCCAATGCGGCGGAGAATCACCAGTACTACAATGCTCTGACGCTGAGCAAGGCGAATGCCGCAGTTCTTATCGAGGATAAGGATCTCACCAAGGCAAGGCTGGTGGAGGAGGTCTCGGCGCTGTATAATGACCGTGACCGTCTGGCGCTGATGGAGGATAACGCAAAGAAATCCGCGGAAAACAACGCGGCTGACCGTATAATGAGCGAGATAATCGACCTCATAGGCGAGGATAAGTTCACTAAGTAATTTCACAAAAAACTCTCTTTGGCATACTATGCAATATCCATTGATATGCTAAGGAGTGATAATATGAATAACAGCCAGAAGCTGGTCATCAGCGGAGGACGTAAAATAGAGGGCGAGCTTACGGTGCAGGGCGCTAAGAACAGTGTTCTGCCGCTGCTTTCGGCGGCTGTGCTTGTTCATGGCGAAAGCGTGCTACATAATTGTCCGCAGCTCACTGATGTGGATGCTGCGTGCCGTATCCTTTCGGGGCTTGGCTGTCGCTGCGTAAGGAGCGGCGGCACTATAACAGTAAACGCCTCCTCGGTAAGCAGGAGCGATATTCCCGATGAGCTGATGCGCGAGATGAGAAGCTCCATAATGTTTCTCGGCTCTATCCTCGGCAGAACGGGACGCTGCAGGCTGTCGTTCCCCGGTGGCTGTGAGCTGGGTGCAAGACCTATCGATCTGCATCTGTCTGCACTTAAACAGATGGGCGCGGTGATAACAGAGGAGCACGGCATCCTTGATGTGAGCGCGCCACAGGGCTTGAAAGGCGCAAGGATAACGCTTTCGTTCCCGTCTGTGGGAGCAACAGAGAATATCCTGCTTGCAGCGGTGACTGCAAGAGGAACTACAGAGCTGCATAATGCGGCGCGCGAGCCTGAGATATGCGATATTGCGGATTTCCTTATAAAATGCGGAGCAAGGATATCGGGTGCAGGCAGCGGAGTGATATACATTGAGGGCGTTGAAAGACTATATCCCTCAGAATACAGCGTAATGCCAGATCGTATTGCAGCAGGAACTTATCTGTGCTGTGCCGCTGCAACAGGCGGAGAGCTGCTGCTGAGCGGCTGCCGCACTGAGAATATGACGGCTTTTCTTTCTGTGCTTGAGAGCATGGGCTGCCGCGGGTATGCTTACGGCGGCGGAAAGCTGTACTTCAGCAGGAAGCGTAAGCTGATAGCACCGCCTACTATCCGCACAATGCCATATCCCGGCTTCCCTACGGATATACAGGCGCCCATCATGTCTGTGACTACTCTTGCAGAGGGTACATCAGTATTTGTAGAAACGATATTTGACAACCGCTACCGTCATGTTCCTGAGCTTGTGCGGCTTGGCGCTTCCATCAAGGCCGAGGGCAGAGTGGCGGTGGTAGAGGGTGTGAAGCGGCTGACAGGAGCAAAGCTGTGCGCCCATGAGCTTCGCGGCGGAGCGGCTCTTATTACCGCAGCACTGGCGGCGGAGGGAATATCCGAGATAACGGGCCTCAATTATATCGACCGGGGCTATGACGGGATCGAAGCGGTTCTCCGACAGGCGGGGGCTGATATAAAGCGAGTAAACGTATAAAAGCAAAGGAAGGGGAAAGACGCATGAAAGCAAAAAAGACGGCGGCAGATAAAAATGCAAAAAGAAAAGCGTCTCTCGATGCGCTATATAAGGATATGCAGCAGAGCAAGGCAGAGCAGGAGCAGGCGCCAAGGAACGGCGCTCAGCCTGCGCCTGTACAGAATAAAACCGCAAAGCCTGTAAAGAGAGCGAAGAGCGGCAAGGCTCAGCCGAAAAAGCAGGTAAAGCCTGTGGCACAGAAAAAGCCTGTTCAGCAGAATGTAGCGATCCCCGAGGATAAGCGCAGGGCGGTAAACAAGGCTGTAAACAAAGCAGTGAACAAGAACCGTGCCAAATCCCAGAAAAAGCGCGGCAGCCGCGGCGGAAACTATGTGCTGTATTACATTTTTGCAGCGATAGTTGCTATAGTTGTGTTTGCGATACTTGCAAAAACAGTGCTGTTCAACTGCGGCAAGATAGAGGTTGCAGGTAATACCCGTTACACCGCAGATGAGATCATTGCAAAAAGCGGTATCGTTATGGGTACGAGCCTGCTTGATATCGATGCGGAAAAGGCACAGGAGAGCATTGTCAGCTCCCTTGCATATATCGATTCCGCAGAGATCAAAAAGTCCTATCCCACAAAGATAGAGATAACCGTCAAGGAGGCGGAGCGCTGGTATATCGTAAAGGAGGGCAATCGTCCCTACATCGTTTCGCGCATGGGCAAGATAATCGAGGAGACGCCCGACAGCACACTTCCCGTAGTTATCGGCTATGAGGCGGAAATGCCCGCAGTGGGCGGTATGCTGAAATCTGAGGAGGACGGCAAGACGGAGCTTCCTGCACTGGTGCTGGCGGCGGCTGAGGAGGCTCAGCTCATCGGTATCACTACTATCGATATCACCGACCGTTTCGAGATAACCGTTACCGTGGAGGACAGAGTTACTCTGCTGCTGGGTCTTTCTACCCAGCTTGAAAACAAGCTGCATATCGCAAGAGAGCTTATAGAGACCGAGATATCCGCCACCGAATCTGTAACGGTGAATATCACCAATCCCGAAAAGGTGTATGTACGAGATAACAATATGATCGATCATCTTGTGGAAGTTCCGCAGCTTCCTGTATCTGAAACGGCAGAGAGCGGCGAAACAGCGGAGAATGCTGAATAAATATCTATGCAGGGGCGCAGAATGCTGTGCTCCTGCTTGCACTTTGCGGATGTCAGAAAAATTACAGAATTTTCTTTAAAAAACAGTTGCAATTTGATTTTAAATCTGCTATAATGGTATGTAGATATACTAGGTATAGTGAATAAATTGCTTGGAGGACGAAAATATGGCATTTGAAATAGATACACATGATGACGAGTTCGAGCTTGACGAATCCTTTGAGGAAAGCACCAAAATAATGGTTATCGGCGTTGGCGGCGGCGGCGGAAACGCTGTCGATCACATGATCGACGCAGGTATGACAGGCATCGATTACGTTATTGCAAATACAGACGTAAAGGCGCTGCGTTCCAAGGATGGCAGCAAGATGAAGCGTATGCAGATCGGCAGAAAGCGCACAAAGGGTCAGGGCGCAGGCAACGATCCCTCCGTTGGTCAGGAAGCCGCTGTTGAGAGCCATGACGAGCTTCAGTCTGCTATGGACAAGGTATCTATGATCTTCGTTGCGGCAGGTATGGGCGGCGGCACAGGTACAGGCGCAGCTCCCGTTGTAGCGAATATCGCAAAGGAAAAGAACATCCTCACAGTGGGCGTTGTAACAAAGCCCTTTGCATGGGAGGGTGAGGCTAAGATGCTGCAGGCGATGAAGGGCATCAGCGAAATGCAGAAGTATGTTGACGCACTCATCGTTATCCCCAACGAAAAGGTAAAGGAGCTTTCCAATGGCAAACTCACAGCTCTGGATGCTTTCAAGGCTGTTGATGGCGTGCTTTATAAGGCTGTACGCGGAATTTCCGATCTGGTAACAGGCGTAGGCTTCATGAACGTTGACTTCGCGGATGTTACTATGGCGCTGAAGGATTCGGGTATCGCGCATATGGCTATCGGTAAGGGTAAGGGCGATAACAAGATCCAGGACGCTCTGAACGAGGTGCTTCACAGCCCGCTGCTGGAGACTTCCATTACAGGTGCAAACAGAGTGCTGCTTAACGTAAGCATTCCCACATCCTGCACACTGGATGATTTTGATACTATCTCCGCAGAGATCACAAAGAACGCTGCTCCCAATGCCCGTGTTAAGGCAGGTATCATGTTTGATGATACTCTTGAGGATGATGAGATCTCCATTATCGCCATTGCAACGGATTTCGGCAAGTGTGCCGCTTCCGCAGTGCCCACAAAGGTCACCATCGATGAGGAGAATATCGTAAGCCAGCTCAGCAGCTTCGGCAACGGTGAGACAGCAGTGATCAATGATACCGATAACAGCGATATCGATGCGCTGCTTCAGATACTGAGCAGCTCTAAGTAAGCATATAGTACATAAGATTCCGCCAAGCCTTTGGCGGAATTTTTGTCCTGTTAAGCTTGATTTGAACAACTGAATTACAAAAAACGTTGAATAAGACATATCGTCCTTTTTCGCGTTTTGAGGTCTGACTTTAAATATTGCAGAGAAACGAATGATTTTTTCAACAATATTTGTCTAAAATCCTAAAGTTGTTGAAAACACTTGAATTTTTCTTTGTTTTGTACTACAATATTGATATGTGGCGGTATGAGGGATACTGCCGTTAATGTATATATTCTCAGGAGGCATTTCAATGTTCAGAAAAGCAAGAAAGCTCAGTGCTGTGCTGATGGCGCTGATAATGATGTTCGTTTTGTCCGTTTGTGCGGGCGCAGAGGTTTTCAGCAAACCAAGAATGGCAGATGTGGATGGCGAGGTAACAGGCTCTATCACAGATGATGGTCTTACTGCTACGTTTACGCTTACCGAGGATGCACCCCAGTCTGTCAACTTTATTATAAAGGGCGATGGTCTTGATCCCGAGTACTGGAATCAGTCTGGTGCTTATGTAGAGATCGACCTTACGCTCAACACCGAGTCCTCCACTGTATATGCAGTGCTTCCGGGCTTCACCAAGACATGGACATGGGTAAACCCCACAGTATGGGATAAGTATCTGAAATATGGTCAGACTATCACCATCAGAGAGCCGTTTTCTACTTACTATGCAGGCTTCAAGGGCGATATCCCCCAGATAATCCGCGTTCAGATATGCACTGCCGATCCCAATGGCGAGACCGTTGAGATACAGGTAAGCAATTTAAGAGTGGTTGGAGCTTCTTCTCAGACTCCCGAGCAGACCACTACAGCTGCTACGACCACCACTGCTGCAACAACTACCACAACTGCAACTACAACAGCTCCCACAGAGGCGGAGCCTGAGGTAATAGAGAGCGCAGAGCCCGAGGTAGCTACTGAAGATGCAGTAACAGAGGATGCGGCAACGTCCGAGCCTGTGACTGAGGAGGCTCCTGCAGCTACAACAACAGAGCCTGATAAGACAGAAAGCACCACGGCAGCTACCACAACTGCCGCTACTACTGCAGCCACAACAGCAGCGACTACTACCAGAGCTACTACCACTGCAGCTTCAGGTGGAGGAGCATTCAATCTGGGCGGTGCGATCGTTGCCATTATCATTATCGCAGTAGTTATAGTAGCAGGTGCTGTCGCAGGATATATCATCTATAAAAAGAAGAAGTACTATTAATATACAGAAGGGATGTGCCGAATGGATAAGGTAGTTGCGTTTTTCAAGAATGTTTGGTTCAGACGGGGCGTTGCGCTTGTGTGCTGGGCTTATACCGCAGTTATTGCGTGGGTAGCATGGCTGAGTTTTGCTTTTTTCTTCGAGTACGAAAACCCCACATCCCTGTTTGTTTTATATCTGTTTGTGAACATTGCGGCGCTTGGTCTGATGCTGTATACCAGAAAACAGGCTATAACCAAGCTGAATTGTATGATACTTCCGCTGTTTGTTTTCCTTATAATGATATTTGCATACGGAAACTGGTATATCATCGCGCCGCCGCTTGCAGTGGTCGTAGTGATGTTCTTTGCCAATAATGCAAATGAGACCCTCAAGACCGTGCTCGGTACGATGTACCTGCTGATGTATGTGATCGGCGTTGCGGCATATATTGCAATAGATATGTTGATGGGTCCGATAACCTTTACGGGTGTAGAGCTGAATCTGCGTGATCCTGATTATGAGGTGCTTTCACCCTCGGGAGATTATCGTATCGTTCGTTATGTTGATGAGCCCACGGGTGAGCGCCGTATTGCTGCATACTATGTTGAATACACCCTTGAGGATGAGAAGATACCTTTTGCATACTGCAAAAAGGTGTTTGGCTGTGAGCATTCGCTTTCGTCCCAGTATACAGGAAAGGCTGACGATCCCATCAAATGGGTGGAGGTCGATGGTGAGGAAATGCTCAGTGTTGAGGGCAGCATAAGAGAAAATCCCTATCTTGTAGAGCCCGTTTCTGAAACAGCCGAAAGCGGAGATGCTCTTGTTCCGATAGCTCCTTTCGGAGATTCGGAGGATGCTGCCGAAACGCTTGATACTGTTGACACCTCGGATACCGCTGAAGGTACATCTGAAGCGGCTTAACAGAACAGAAATAATGCCGGACGAGCTGTTTTTCACCGTCCGGCTTAAAGTCTTTATTGCCACGGCGCAGGGAAGTGCCGAGCTTAATGTAAAGGAGCTGAAAATTTGGACAGAACGCTTCATCTTGTAGGAAAAAATTCAAATGAGATATTCATGGTGAGATACCCACGTTCACTTCTCAATTTCTGCGAGTTTGATCTCGCCTATTTTGCTGAGAATGCCATTGCTGTCTGCGATGACGCGCTCAAGGAGGGCGAGCTTGATTTTGACAGAGTCAATGATCTGCGAAACACCTTAAAGGGTGCTCATGTTTACATAGAAAACAACATCCGTTCGGTATATGACAAGATCGTGCTGGATTGCTGGATAGATTATGTCTGCCGCCGTGACAATGTGGGCACAGGTACGCTCTGGAACAGATTCATGCCCTGTAACACAGCGTTTGAAAAGGCTGTGTTCGTGCGCTTGTGCGAATACCGCTATAACCGCGGCATCAATGAGTGGCTGAATCTCGTGCGCGTGCAGGATTACGCAAAGAACAAGATCAGCTTTATCTTTTCCGCTGAGCTTTCAGGGGCGGATGAGGCTGCCGCACGCCGAAATTACTTTGATCTGATGTTCAGCGTTACCGCCCGTGAGCTTGGCTGTCGTATCGAGGAGCTTGGCGTAACTAAGGTGTTTTCCGTGGGACGTCTGCCGTCCTCTCCGTTCATGTTCCCGAATATCTCAAAGGATATAGTGAAGAACCTGCTTGCAGACTTTGATTATTCAGAGGATTATTCCGATACGGAGAATTACGGCGGTCTTTCCGATCAGATCGCGATGGATGCGTTTTCCTATATGAAATCGGGTCTGCCCAATGAATATAACAGCTACAACATGACCCGCACAGAGATGGAGAATTCTCCGCAGAAAGTGTATATGCCCTGTGGAATGAAAGCGGTCGTTGATCTTGAGATAGATGCGCTCATTGAGAGCGGCGGCTGGCTCGCAAGATGCAAGCGCTGCGGTCGCTATTTCGTGCGCGATGAGGAGCATCCGCAGGAGTATTGCTCACTGTTCACTCCGGGCAGCAAGACCTGTCTTGAGATATATGAGATGGAGCATCCGCGCAGCCTGATATCTCCTGCGTTGGAGCGTAGCTGCCGTGATATCACAGACGAGATGTATGCAAGGGTAGACCGTGATATGACTCTCAGCGATTACGAAAGCTGGAAGATATATCTGGATGCTCTGCATGATAAGGTAAAGAACGGTGAGATACCCGTGGAGGAGCTGGAGGATTTCATCAGCTATTCCCGCACGCTGGATATCTCGCGCAGCAACCCTGTTCAGGAGGTCGTGAAGAAAGAGCCTGAGCTGTTCCGCAGCCGTGAAAAGGTGGTCAAGCCGTTTATACCGCAGCGTATCGACCGCAGCGAGCTTGAGGCTCAGACGAAGCCTGCTCAGCCTGTGGCAGAGCAGGAGGAAGAGGATGAATACGGTCAGCGCGGCACGTATTTTACTTCTCCCACCGTACAGCGACAGAAGTCCATGGAAGCACCTATGGCGCATATTATCCGTGCTGACAGAGGCACGGAGCAGTATCAGACAGCTCCTAATGTGTTCACTCCTTACGGACAGCCGCAGCAGCCTGTATATCAGTATCAGCAGCCTGTGCAGTCTCAGTATCAGCCTGTACAGAAGCCGATAGCGCCTCAGCCTGCTAAGGAGTTCGCTCAGTTTACAGCGCCGCAGGCTATTAATGACGATGTTACTGATAAGCAGCCCGATGATATCGATATCGAGCGTGTGACCGAAATGCTCAGCCGCCTGCGCGAACTGGAGAATAAGCCTGCAGAGCCGCAGAAACAGGCTGAGGAAATACCTCAGACAGAAGAAAAAGCAGACGAGAGCACGTTTGAGCTTTTTGGTGATGTCAAGTACGAATCCACTGATAATCTTGAAAGCTACGGCAATGTGTTTGATCTGGAGAGGGATGAGCCTGAAGAGCCGAAAACTCCTGCTGATGAGGTTGCGGCCCAGAAGCCGAAAGTCATCCGCAAGAATGCTCATGCTATCTCTGCTTACGGACGGATGTCGGGCGCGCCTGTGGTGCAGTCGAACGATCTTAATGCAGTGAGCCGTCCCGAAGCGTCTGATAATGAGCTGCTGAGGGATGCGGCGGCGATATTTGATGATATAGAGAATGCAGCCTCAGATACTGCACCTGAACCTGTACCTGTACCACAGCCTGAGATCAGTGATGAGGATGTAATAACACCTGCTGTTCCTAAGCCGAGAAAGCGTGCAGAGAAGCCGCAGCAGCGCGAGGTTCCCGATAAGGTAACGGAGCAGAATGCGCCCAGCGGGATCTGGACGGAGGAGCGAAACCTGTTTCCTGAGCCTGATCCTGAGGAGCTGGAAATGCTCAAGGAAAAGAAGAAGAGCCGTTCCAATAAGACTCAGCGCCTGTTTGACGCTATCATGAAAGAGCCTGAAGATAATCCCAACGTTACTGTTCACAGAAAGAGAAACAGTGGCGGCGGTAGTTTTACTGTGTAAATGTCATGTTCATTAAGTAAATATCACTTATTTAATTAACTGGCACGGGATGGTTTAGTGAATTTAAACAAAACTAAATCGGCGTAAACGTTTAAATTTAGCCGTTTGCACAATTGAAAAAAGTTCCATAATGAGATATAATATAAATACAAATTATGTGCAGAATTAGTCTGTGCTATTTGATATTTTTTGGAGGATTTATAACCATGAAGTTAAGAAAGATCATTGCTGCTCTTGCTGCAACAACAATCGCTGCTTCTGCTATGGCAGTTGTAGCTTCCGCTCACGAGACATTCCTGATGTACACAGATCTCAACTGGGGTTGGGGCTGCTGGTCCGCTGCTGAGTTCCCTGCTGGTACTGTAGATATCACAGCTGACGGTACATACACCGTTTACATCGACAGCACACTTCCTACCGCTCAGGTAGAGGACGCTGATACAGGCGAGATGGTTGGCGCTGCTGCTACAGGCGCTAACGTATTCTGCGTTGATATCGATGGTCTGGCTGCTGCAAAGGATGCAGGTGCAGGCGCTGCAGGTTACGATGATTGCGTAACAGGCAAGGATAAGCAGGCTTTTGCTGAGTCCAAGGGCATTTCTATCACAGACGTTATCGTTACAACAACATCTTCCGATGGCACAGTTACAGATGTTCCTGTAAACCAGGACAATGTTATCTACGGCGATATCGAGGCTAACGGCAAGATCCGTATCGAGCTGTTCAACGCTTACGGCGATACAAACGCTGCTCCCGCTGTTGATACATCCGCTATCAACTTCGATGAGAAGATCGCTGTTACATTCACAATCGCAGGTGTTGCTGACGCAGCTGCTGAGGCTCCCGCTGATGATGTAGTTGATACACAGGCTCCCACAACAGGCGACAAGCAGTCTCCTGATACAGGCGTAGAGGGCGTAGCAGCAGTTGCTGGTCTCGCAGTTCTCGCTGGTGGCGCTATGCTGGTTTCCAAGAAGAGAAAGTAATCTCTGATCAAGAAACATATATTTTGATGAATTCGGCTCACTGCTTTGTGGTGAGCCGTTTTTGTATATAAATGTTGATAGAGTTTATTCTCATCTGCCTTGACAAAATACTGCGGTAGTCGTATAATATATGTATATAGATCATACTGTTTCTTTGTGATGACAGTTATGTTTTTTATCTGATTTATGATGATAATATGTACTATATGATTAGGGAAAAATATAATACATGAAAACAGAAATACCTATGACGGGGGGAAATATAAATTGAATATTGCAGTTGCGGGAACAGGCTATGTAGGATTATCCAACGCAGTGCTGCTATCACAGAATCATAATGTTACCACAGTGGATATTATTCCTGAAAAGGCAGCAATGATAAACGAGAAAAGGTCTCCGATCGCTGATGAATATATTGAAAGATATCTGATTGAAAAGGAGCTTTCTCTTACCGCTACAACTGATGGATATGCTGCATATAAAAATGCTGATATCATCATAATTGCTACTCCAACGAACTATGATCCTGTAAAGAATTATTTTGATACTTCTTCTGTTGAGAGTGTTATAGAGCAGATCCTTGAAGTGAATGACAGTGCTACTATCGTTATCAAGTCCACTGTTCCTGTAGGATATACAAAGTCCATGCGTGAGCGTTATGGCTGCGGAAGATTGATATTCTCACCCGAATTCCTCAGAGAGGGACAGGCGCTGTATGATAATCTGTATCCCTCGCGTATAATAGTTGGTGCTCCTCAGGATGATGAGGATGCCTGCCGCAGGGCACATCAGTTTGCAGAGCTGCTTGTAGAGGGCGCAGTCAAGGAGGATATACCCGTACTGTTCACAGATCCTACCGAAGCAGAGGCTGTGAAGCTCTTCTCCAATACCTATCTTGCATTGAGAGTGGCGTATTTCAATGAGCTTGATACTTATTGTGAGATGAAAGGACTCAATACAAAGCAGATAATCGACGGTGTTGGTCTTGATCCGAGAATTGGCTCTCATTATAATAATCCATCGTTTGGCTATGGAGGTTATTGTCTGCCAAAGGATACAAAGCAGCTGCTTGCAAATTTCGCTGATGTTCCTAATAATATAATCGGTGCTATCGTTCATGCAAACAGAACACGCAAGGATTATATCGCAGATCATATTGCGGAGATGAAGCCTGATACTGTAGGTATTTACAGGCTTACTATGAAATCCAATTCCGATAATTTCCGTCAGTCATCCATACAGGGAATAATGAAGAGGCTCTCCAAAAAGGGAATACGTGTGATCATCTATGAGCCTGCGCTCAGAAAAGGACAGAGCTTCTTTGATTATGATGTATATGAGGATTTTGCAGCCTTTAAGGCAGAGGCTGACGTCATCGTGGCAAACCGTATGAGTGCGGATCTTTCTGATGTTGCCGATAAGGTATACACCAGAGATCTGTATAGCAGAGATTAAATAAAGTATTCGCAGGGAATATCGGTGCTGCCGTTTTCCCTGCGATTTTGACAAGAGGAGCAAACCATGTACATTGATAAGTATGATATGAATAATACTATCCATGAAAATGGATCTATATCAGGATTGTTTTCCATTGAGGTCATCGGCGGTAAGCCGAGTGGACTTTTTCTGGACAGGGATTTCTGCGTCCTTATGGGATATGATCCCACCACGCCGCCCATGCAGCTGATGCATGAGATGTTCAGCGAGGTGCATGAGGATGATAAGAATAATATTCTGAATGTCATAGCCAGCTGTACGGCAGGTGTAATGATGGAGCTGCAGTTCCGTTGGAAGCACCCTCTTCTTGGATGGACTAACGTTTCCTGTACGGGTATACATTCGGACGGAGATGATGATCATTATTTCGCCCGCGGCTATTTCAAGGGCAATTACGGAGAGGAGCAGATAAGCAGAAACGAGTATGATGCACTGCTGCTGCAGAATCTGCTTGCTGACGCGATGATGGACAGCTTTGTTGTATGCGGCCTCACCGACCTTGAGAATAATCATGTTTATTTGCTGAAGGATGTTTTCAATACCAGCGGAGTACTTGGCAGCGGCTTCACTTATGAGCAATGGCGTGATGCTATCTCAGGGCTGATCGACAGAGAGAGCGTCGAGCACTTTGACGAGGTCAGCTCCAGAAATGCAATGCTGCACTATTTTGCAAACGAGGATGAAGAGCGTCAGGATGAATTCCGCATTTTAAATCCAAAAACCAGAAAGTACCGCTGGATGAAGCTGCGTTTTGTCAAGTTCAAGCACGCGCTTGCTTCAAAGTATAAGGAATTTTTTGTTTTCCGCGATATTACCGATCATCAGCATACGAATTTTAAGGAAGCTCTGCGAATGCAGCTCATCAACGGTCTGGCAGTACCCTATGATGATATAGATTTCATCAACCTGAAAACGGGAGTGCTTTATTCTTCGGAAGCAGGCGAGGGCAAATATGCTGAGGATTTTGCTGAGCGCGGTCTGTTCGATCATGAGGTGATACGTTACCTCCAGAACTGTGATCTTACACAGGAGGAGAGTATGCGTATATATGATATGTACAATTGTAAGAGTATGTTGGAGCAGTTCAGCCGTGGCGTTCCCAGAATAGAGACAGAGCTGCGCCGCATGAATCGCCTGAAGAACAGATATGAATGGGTACGTATACAGGGATTTGTTGCTTCGCGTGACGAATATGGCGATCCGCACATGGCTATCATAACTATCCAGTCCATCGATCAGGAAAAGGAACGCCAGATGCGTGATAAGCAGGCACTGGAAATGGCGCTGCGTGCCGAGCAGCAATACAGGCAGGCTATTCTTTCAAATGCTATTGCAGTGTATACATTCAATGTTACAACAGATACTATGTACGATGAGGTGATAGAGCAGGATGGTATAGATGCGCTGGTGCCTCAGATGGGCCTTAGCTGTCCTTGTTCATATAATGAGTATATCAGCCGCAAAGCAAGGCTACTGACTTCTGAGCAGGAAGCGGAGATATTCCGCAGGGATTTCAGCACGGAGCATCTGCTGGAGATGTTTGAAAACAACAGGTTTTCTGCGGATATCGAATATGAGTTCCTCAACGGGGCTAACAAGGGTATTTTCCGCGAATCGGTTATTCTTACCAAGGACTTAAATACTGATGAGATCTGGGGTATATCCTATGTTACAAACGTAACATACGAACGCGAGGAGAGCCGCAGGATAGAGCAGGCGCTTCGTGATTCGTTTTTCCAGGCGCAAAGAGCAAACAGCGCGAAAACTCTTTTCATGTCACAGATGAGCCATGATATCCGTACACCGCTCAATTCCATTCTTGGAATGGCGCAGATCGCGCAGGAGCATATCGACGACAGGGAACGGCTTATAGACTGCATGAATAAGATAGAATATTCGGGCAGACATCTTCTTGAGCTTATCAACAACGTTCTTGATCTCAGTGCTATAGAGAGCGGAAAGACTGTGCTTGCTACGGATGATTTCGATATGAGGCACTTCCTTGATGAAGTGCTGAAAGTAGTAAAGCCTCTGGCCGAGAAAAAGGACCACAAGCTTATCACCGAGCTTCAGCCTATGCATAACGCGGTAAACGGCGATCAGGTGAAGCTGAAACGTCTGCTGACCAACGTGCTGAGCAATGCTGTCAAGTATACTCCGGATGGCGGAGAGATACGCTTTTCGGCCGAGGAGCTTGAGCCTGACCGTCATGATGTGGCGAGATATATGTTCACTGTCAGGGATAACGGTATGGGAATGTCAGAGGAGTTTATTTCCAGACTGTTCGATCCGTTTGTAAGAGCGGATGACAGCCGTACCACAAAGGTGGAGGGCACAGGTCTCGGCATGACGATAGCACTTAATATCGCCCGCATGATGAACGGTAATATCAATGTGCGAAGCAAGATAGGCGAGGGCTCTGTATTTGAGATAACGGTATGCCTGAAGCGTGGAGATGAGCACGCTGCGGATATTTACAGCGAGCTTTCCATGGATGAGCCGAGAAAGGAAAAGCTTTCCGATTATGACTTTGGCGGAAGACGCGTGCTTCTGGCAGAGGATCTGGATTTCAATGCCGAGATCGCGGAGGAATTTCTTGCACAGGCAAATATCGTGACAGAGCGTGCCTGCAACGGTGCTGAAGCTGTGCGCATGTTTGCGGCAGCGCCTGCAGGCTATTATGGTATGATCTTTATGGATATCCAGATGCCCGAGCTTGATGGTTATACCGCCGCCAGAAAAATACGCGCCAGTGCTAAGGAGGACGCTCAGAGCATTCCTATTATCGCTATGACGGCGAATGCTTTTGTGGATGATGTGAAAAAATCCAAGGATTCGGGAATGAACGGGCATATCGCAAAGCCGATAGAAACAGCACGTCTGCTTTCTGAGCTGAAGCGCTGGCTGGGTGGAATGAAAAAGACCGATACAACAGCAAAAGAATAAAGGAGATATCTCATGTTATACGAAAATGTTTCTGAGCTTATCGGCGGCACTCCGCTGCTGCATATAAGCAGATTTGCAGAGAAGAGCGGCGCAGAGGCCGAGCTGTATGCAAAGCTGGAGCGCAGTAATCCCGCAGGCAGTGCAAAGGACAGAGTTGCCCTGTACATGATAAGGGACGCGGAAAAGCGTGGTCTGCTGAAGCAGGGCGGAGTTATCATAGAGCCCACCAGCGGCAACACGGGTATAGGTTTGGCGGCTGTGGGTGCAAGCCTTGGCTACCGTGTGATACTCACCATGCCGGATACCATGTCCGTAGAGCGCAGGCAGCTTATTGCGGCCTATGGTGCAGAAGTAGTACTGACACCCGGTAAGGATGGAATGCAGGGCGCTGTTGCAAAGGCAGAGGCGCTTGCAAATGAGCTTGGCGGATTTGTTGCAGGCCAGTTTATAAATCCTGCTAATTCGCTTGCTCATTATGAGACTACTGGCCCTGAGCTGTGGTCGGATATGAACAGCGATATCGACATTTTCGTTGCAAGTGTAGGTACGGGTGGTACTCTTACAGGCGCGGCAAGATATCTCAAGGAGCAGGATCCCGATATTCGTATAGTTGCGGTAGAGCCTGAGGATTCTCCGCTGCTTTCTCAGGGTAGATCAGGTCCTCACAAGATACAGGGAATAGGCGCTAACTTTATTCCCGAGGTGCTGGATAAGTCACTCATAGATGAGATACTGACCGTATCCGCAGAGAATGCATTCGATTGCGGCAGACGAATTGCCCGTACAGAGGGAATACTTGTTGGTATTTCAAGCGGTGCGGTGCTTTCGGCGGCTGTGGAGCTTGCACATCGCCCTGAAAACAAGGGCAAGAGGATAGCAATGGTGCTGACTGATACGGGCGAACGTTATCTTTCATCTGAGATGTTTGCGGAGTAAGGGGCGCTTATGAAAAGGATAATAACAATACAGGATTTTTCCTGCGTAGGAAAATGCTCGCTTACATCCGCGCTGCCTGTTATCTCGGCGGCAGGAGTGGAGGCGTGCGGCATCCCGACGGCGTTGCTGTCTAACCATACAGGCTTCAGGACGTTCTATTCAAAGGATCTTACGGATGAGCTGATACCTGTGGGACGTCAGCTTAAGATAGAAAATATCGCATTTGACGCGGTGTACACGGGCTATATAGCTTCTGTACATCAGATGGAGCTTATTTCTGATTTCATTGATGATTTCAAGGAAGAGAATACTCTTATATTTGTAGACCCTGTTATGGGCGATAACGGACGTATCTATTCAGGCTTATCAGCGGATTATCCGCAGCATATGCGTAAGCTGTGCGAAAAAGCGGATATTCTTGCTCCCAATCTTACAGAGGCTTGTCTGCTTACAGGCAGAGAATATTCGCCTACATTGCCCCGTAATGAGATAGAGGCAATGCTGCGCGAGTTGTTTGCGCTGTGCGGAAGATATGCTTTCATAACAGGTATCCGCGAGGGTGAGATGATAGGTTCTGTCGGATTTGATGGTGAGAGCTTCCACAGCAGCTTCATGAAGCATGAGGATATAGTTTGTGCAGGCACAGGAGATATCCTGTCTGCCGCTTTCCTTGGCGCGGTCATGCGCGGAGCAGGGTACACACAGGCGCTGGATATCGCTGTAGGCTTCACCTATGAAGCAGTGCGGCTGACTGCGCTGGATCCTGACAGACGTCCCTACGGCGTGCAGTTTGAGCCTGCACTGCCCAAATACATACAAATGATATCTGAGATAAAAGGCTGATAAGATGGCAAAGCTGGAATTGAAAAGTCTGCACAAGGCGATAATATATCTTGTTATCTCTGCGCTGTTCTTTGCGTTCATGAATATGTTCGTGCAGCTTTCGGGAGATGTCCCGACGATACAGAAGACGTTCTTCCGCAATTTTTTCGCGCTGATAGTAGCAAGCGTAGTGCTGATGAAGAAAAAACAGAGTCCCATACCGCCAAAAGGTGCACGGCTGGATGTGCTGCTGCGTTCTGTTGTTGGTTATATCGGAGTGATCTGTAATTTCTTCGCACTGAGCAGGCTGAACATATCGGATGCTTCACTGCTTAATAAAATGTCGCCGTTCTTTGCGATAATATTCTCCATATTCCTGCTTAAAGAAAAGGCAAACAGGGTACAGTGGGCAATAATTCTTACTGCGTTTATCGGAGTGCTGTTCGTCATAAAGCCTACCTTTCACAATGCGGAGCTTCTGCCATCGCTTGTAGGATTTCTCGGTGGCTTGTGTGCAGGCTGCGCTTATACATTCGTAAGGCGTGCGACAAAGCACGGAGCAAACGGCAGTAGTATAGTGTTCTGCTTTTCTGCGTTTTCCTGCATTGTTTCGCTGCCATTCGTGATATTCGGTTACAGCCCTATGACGCTGCAGCAGTTCCTTATGCTGGTAGGTGCAGGTCTTAGCGCTGCAGTAGGCCAGTTCTGCATAACCGCGGCATACTCTCACGCTCCTGCAAAGGAGGTCTCTATCTACGATTATTCGCAGATACTTTTCTCGGCAGCTATCGGGTTCTTTGTAATGGGGCAGCTGCCCGATATGCTCAGCGTTGTGGGATATGTAATAATAATCGCGGCGGCGTATGCGATGTTCAGATACAATAACAGACGTGTTGAATAAAAAAGAAAGCGGCAGAAATGCCGCTTTTTGATATGTATTAATATGTAAGAGCGAAGAAATCTGTGCTTTGAACTTCTCCAAGCCGTACAAGCTCAGCTGCTGTTTCTGAGTTCATTTCGCCGTTGTAGAGAGCGTTCACATGCACGTCACGGAACAGACCAAGCTCCGTATACTGAGCATACAGCTCACCATCGATATAGACGTTGTATCTGTCTCCACAGGGAGCAAAAATGTACACCTCATCCTCGTCTGTAAATCTAACTATCTGCGGCAGGCAAGCAGAAGCCACACTGCCTCTTGGCAGCTCATTCAGCTCAATGCGGCTGATCGCTTCATCAAAGCTCAGCAGGCATAATGAATCTATTTCGTCAAAATTGAATTCCATCCTGCCGTCCACGCCGCCTGTTTCCTTGACTATCGCCGCCTCTATCTCAGCGAACATCAGCGGCTCGTAATCAAAGCCCTCGGGTATCTGAGTGAAGTTCACGTTGCCGTCCTGTGAGTTGCTCCAGATATCGTTCTGCCCGTTGAAATTTGTGTCGCCCATGAGGTAATAGTCGCCTGCCTTGATGACGATATATGTGCCGCTTTGGCGGTCATAATGCACCTCATCCGTGTGCACCTCGTCCGTGTAGTGTGTGCAGCCCGTCAGACAGAGCGTAAGGGCAAGTACAGCGGCAATAAAGCGTGTTATTTTCATGGCGTTCTCCTTTTTCTTCGTTTAAACATAAAACTGTTTGACGGCTTAAAAGGTTGCAAAATATAGGGGCGGATATGGAGATCCGCCCCTACGTTTGATTTGATCAATGGTGGAACAGACGAATGCCTGTGAATGCCATTGCCGAATGGAGCAGCTTCGCAGCTCCACTCTGCAAACTCGCTTCCGATTTCCCTTATGAAAATCGGATTTCACTTCGTGAAACCGTTCCGTTTGCTTATATCAGTGGTGGAACAGTCTGATACCTGTGAATGCCATTGCTATATTATACTTGTCGCAGGTCTCGATAACGTTGTCGTCACGGATAGAGCCGCCGGGCTGAGCGATAAACTCAACGCCGCTCTTGTGTGCGCGCTCGATATTGTCGCCAAAGGGGAAGAATGCGTCAGAGCCGAGGGATACGCCCTTCATTGTATCCAGCCACTCGCGCTTAGCTTCGCGTGTGAATACCTCGGGCTTGACCTTGAACCACTTCTGCCACTCGCCCTCTGCGAGAACGTCCATGTAGTCATCACCGATGTACAGATCGATGGTGTTGTCGCGATCTGCACGGCGGATGTCGTCAACGAACTGGAGGTTCATTACCTGAGGAGACTGGCGGAGGTACCAGTTGTCAGCTTTCTGACCTGCAAGACGTGTGCAGTGGATTCTGGACTGCTGACCTGCACCGATACCGATAGCCTGACCGCCGCAAGCGTATGCAACGGAGTTGGACTGTGTATACTTCAGAGTGATGAGTGCAATAGCGAGATCGTGCTTTGCGCTCTCGGGGAGGATCTTGTTTGCTGTGGGCATATTAGCGAACAGCTCGTCATTGATTACCAGCTCGTTTCTGCCCTGCTCGAAGGTGATGCCGTAAACCTGCTTGCGCTCCAGGGGTTCGGGCATATAGTTCTCAT
>JAFTVU010000025.1 GCA_017465665.1 Oscillospiraceae bacterium
GGTATCGCGGATACCTGCGCAGTCTGCCACTCTGAGTACCACATCGCCCAGTGTTATGCTTTCTTCCACGATATCGCGCGTAGTTCCTGCAATATCGGATACTATGCTGCGCTCCTCGCCCGAAAGCAGGTTCATCAGCGTGGATTTTCCCACGTTCGGCTTGCCGACTATCGCACAGGAGATGCCCTCGCGGATCAGCTTGCCTGTATCATAACCTGAAAGCAGGTCGTCAAATTCCTTTTTTATTGCGGCGAGCTTTTCGCTCAGCCATTCTTCGGTGACAACAGGTGTGTCGTCCTCGGGGTAATCTATCCATGCGGATATCTGAGTGGATACATCCATTATCATATCCGAGATAGCTTCAGCGCGGCGGTACAGCGCACCCTCTCGCTGGGAGTTGGAGCAACTGAGCAATTGACCGCTTTGCGCGTTGATTATATCAGTTACTGCCTCTGCCTGCGTCAGCGACATTTTGCCGTTAAGCAGTGCACGCTTTGTGAATTCACCTGCACCTGCAGGCTCAGCACCTGCCTTTATGCAGGCTGCAAGCACCCTGCGTGTGACGTAGATTCCGCCATGGCAGGAGATCTCCGCCACGTCCTCGCCCGTATAGCTGTGCGGTGCGCGGAACATCAGCAGGACTCCGTCATCCAGACGTTCATCACCGTCATATATCTTGCCATAGGCGGCGCGGTAGCCTTTCAGCTCTGCGGCGGAAGCGCCCGAAACAGGTCTGAATACCTTATCGGCTATCTCTGCGGCTCTTTCGCCCGAGATACGGATAACTGAGATTCCGCCCGCAGCGGGTGGAGTTGCGATAGCGCAGACAGTTGACATTTCTTTTCCTCTTTGTTATTTCTTTTTGCCGAAAAGCGAAGCGAAAAATCCCTTTTTCTCTTTGGGCTCATTCGTCTTTTCGGGCTTTTTGGCAGGAGCTTCTTCCTCTTCATCGAATACGTTCAGCAGCAGGGGCTTTGTTTTGAATTCCTCTGCCATGTCGTCCAGCAGATAGGTATATGTCCTTGTGGGCATGGGGACTTCGTATTCGTCAAGAGAGCTGCATTCAAGCAGTGCTTCCAGCTTTTCCGCCATACGCTCGGGGAGAGTTTCGGAAGCATTGTCGTAATATTCCTCGCAGGCTATATTGTATTCCTCTGCAGGATTCCTGCCTGCCACCTGAGTGAGGTGTATACCCTCTCTCAGATATGCAGTGTAATCAAGATAATCGCACCAGAACTCGTTCAGCAGTGATGCGAGAATTAAATTCTGCTTCTTCTGAAGCTCATCCTGCCCGAATTTTTCAGTGGCTTCTTCAAACAGCTCGGGACAGTTGTTCTGCCACATCTCTGTGTTGTGCGAGCCATCCAGCAGCGATTTTCTGTTGCGGAAAGTCTGCTCGCGGTGCTTTTCGCCTATCATGGTGTATTTCATGAGGTTTACACGTTCATCAAACGTATCGCCCTCGGATATACGCTGTATTCTTTCTGCTTCACGAAGCAGTGCTTTATCATCGATAGCTCCGTCAATATGAGCATCGGGGAAGTGACGTCCTGCAAGCTTTCTCAACTCGAATTTGGACATTATCTCATCGTCCGCAGCCGCAAAGAAACGGCTTTCTCCGATATCGCCCTGACGTCCCGCGCGGCCGCGCAGCTGCCTTGTGATACGGGAGCTTTCTCTCATGGATGTGGCGAGCACCAGAAGTCCGCCTGCTTCAACAACGAAATCCTTGTTCTTGCAGTCAGCGCCGCCCAGCTTTATGTCAACGCCGCGGCCTGCCATGTTGGTGGAGATGGTGACCGCGCCTTGATCTCCCGCCTGAGAGATTATAGCGGCTTCCTCGGTATCGTTCTTTGCGTTCAGAACTACGCAGGGAACATTCATTGCTTTCAGCTGAGCCGCAATTTCCTCAGATTCCTCAATGCTTTCCGTGCCGACAAGAACAGGTCTTTCGGCGCCCCATGCCTCTCTTATGGCGGCGAGGATAGCTTTGCGCTTTTCCTCCTTATCGGAGTACATCTCCAGCGGATGATCTGTACGCTGGCAGGGAAGTCGGGTAGGGATTATCTCGGTGTTGAGTCCGTACATCTTGTCGAATTCCTCACGAGCGGATTCGGCTGTACCTGTCATACCTGAAAGCTTTGGATAAAGTCGCGCAAAATACTGCAGCGCGATATTTCCCATGATGCGTCCGCGGGAGGTTATCTTCAGCTTGTGCTTTGCTTCTACAGCAGGCTGCAGCTCGCCCGGGAATACACGTCCCACAGCGGCTCTGCCTGTGAACTCGTCCACCAGCAGAATGCTGCCGTCCTTGACAATGTAGTCCTTGTCCTCTTTCAGCACGGCACGCGCTTTGAGGCAGGCAACTATCTTAGCAAGATATGGTGCGCCCTCTTCGCTGTACACGTCACAGCCGAACAATTCCTCTGCTCTGTCTGCACCGTCATCCGTGAGGTAAACATTTCGTGTTTCCTCATCTATCTCGAATTCATCCTCGCTGAAATCAGCGACCTTTTCATATACCTCTGCAGTGGAGCTGCCGTCTTCAGCGGCAAGATCACCTGCGATTACCAGCGGTATGCGCGCTTCATCGATGAGTATACTGTCAGCCTCGTCTACGATAGCAAAATTGAGCTTTTCGGGGAATACCATCTCGTCAGGCTCAAAGCATACGAAATCACGCAGATAATCGAAGCCTGCTTCCTTGGCGGTGAGGTAGACTACCTGCTTTTTATATGCTTCCTTGCGCTCGGCGCGGTCTGTCTTTTCTGTGACATATCCTACGGATACGCCCATTTCATCGTAAACGGGTTTCATCCATTCGTAGTCGCGCTTTGCGAGGTAATCGTTAAATGTAAGGATATGAACTGCGCCGCCGTTAAGAGCCTCTGTACATGCTGCGAATACAGCGGCAAGGGTCTTGCCCTCGCCCGTCTGCATCTGTACCATGTTGCCCTCGTACAGGGATATTCCCGCGGAGAGCTGCTCATCGAAAGGGGTTATATCCAGCGTCTTTTCAACAGCCTTAAAGCAGCGAGCAAACACTGCTTCAAGATTGTTGCCGTCAGTGCTTCCGTTTGCTGCAAGCTCTTTTATTTTTGCTATTGCTGATCTTTTATCCAAGGCTTCCTCCAGAATTTACAAAGCCGCCTGTTTGATCCTGTTTACCGCCGCACTGATATTGCTGTGGCGGTTTTCCAGCCATTTTGCGACTGTTTTTGTAGTTTGTCCGCTCTGAACCATTTCTTCAAGTCGCTGCAGGCTGACCCATTTTGCGGCGCATACCTCTGCGGATTGAAGATGTATCTTTTCCAGCGGGATGTTTTTATTGACTATATAGAAATCTCTCAGCATACTGTCGGTGGTGAGGGACCATTCCAGCTCAATCTCATCGGGAGTTGTGCGGATTCCTGTTTCTTCAAACAACTCGCGCACTGCTGCAGTGCGGCTCGTTTCACCGCTGACAGCACAACCACCCGAGCACTCCCATCTGCCGCCGCTCGTCTTTTCGGGGACGCGCTGGGTCAGCAGTATCTCACCCTTGTTGTTGATAGTCATTATCTGTACGACTATGTGATATTCGCCGCGCGGAATGGGAGCGCCGCGCTGTATCTTCCTGCCAAGGCTCTTTCTGTCCGCAGAATAGAGATCGAAGTATTCTGTCATATCTTCTTCTCTCCGCTGAGATTCTTTGCGATAAGCTCACAGCGCTGCTTTACGCAGTCAACAGAGCGCAGCGGATCGGAAGGAGTGTTGAAGGTGTAGTCCATCAGCTTTTCGATGGTGGTGGAGGCTACGTGCAGTCGTGTGTCGGAGGATGCATAGTAGATGTACACATCACCGTTTTCGCGGACGATAGCGCCGTTTGTGAATGCAACGTTGGAAACGTCGCCCACACGCTCAGCGCCGTGAGGTGCGATGAACAGACCCGAAGGGCTGGCGATGAGCTTCTTGGGATCGTTCAGATCTGTAGCAAACACATAGATAACATATCTCAGACCTGCAGCGGTATTTCTTACGCCGTGAGCAATATGGATCCAGCCCTTGGGAGTCTTGATCGGAACAGCACCTGCGCCGTTCTTTACTTCAGTGATTGTGTGGTATATTCTGGGGCTGATGACAACTTCCTCAGTGCACAGCACAGGGTTGGTGATATCCTCGCAAAGTGCAAAGCATACACCTCCGCCGGAGCCTGTGGAGATAAAATCATCCTGAGGACGTGTATAGAATGCGTACTTTCCGTCTACAAATTCAGGGTGAAGTACGACATTTCTCTGCTGGGGAGATTTGGAGATGAGATTGGGAAGTCTTTCCCATGTGGTAAGATCCTTTGTACGCACGATTCCTGCCTGTGCGATAGCTGCGGACATATCGTTGGTGGAAGTGTCCTTGCTCTCGGAGCAGAATACGCCGTAGATCCAGCCGTCTTCGTGCTGAGTCAGGCGCATATCATATACATTTGTCTCCTCGGGGCAGGTATCGGGGAGTATAACGGGATAATCTCTGAAACGGAAGCCCTCTGTGGGGGAGTCGCTTTCTGCAACGGCGAAAAAGCTCTTTCTGTCATTGCCCTCTACGCGCGCTACCAGACAGTACTTGCCGTTGAGATAGATAGCACCGCTGTTGAGCACTGCGTTAATGCCGAGGCGCTCCATCAGATTGGGGTTATCATTGTAGGAGAGGTCATATCTCCAGATGATAGGTGCGTGAGCCGCTGTCAGGACGGGGTTCTCGTAACGGTCATATATGCCGTTGTACATATCGGATTTCGGGTTGGGGCGGCGGATGAGCTGCTCCTGTTCTTTCATCAGCTTCGAAAGCTGTGCGTTAAATTCTTCTCTTGTCAACATAATGATATGTTCCTTTCTGAAAATCTATATACTTTATTAGTATAGCACATATTTTCGCATATTTCAAGGTTGACAGGCGCATTTTTCGGGAGTATAATACTAATTGATGTAAAAACATTCACAGGTGGGGGATATCTGCCTGGGGATCAGGCAATTTCAAAGGAGACAACATGAAGCTTACCAAATTTGATTATATCCAGATAGTGTTCAATGCCACTCTTATTGCAGGCCTTGTGCTCAATCTGCTGTTTCTGACAGGCCATGCGCCGCGCTGGTTTACTACGGTAGGTCTGGTGCTGGCTATCGCGGGATGTGTTTTCACTAATGTGTTCGCAAAGGGAGATAACAACGCGCACCGCACAGAGGTCACTGGAAATCCTGTGCTGGCGGGGCTTACCTATCTGACAGGTGCAGGCTGGGTGATCACATACGGCCTCAGCCTTTTTATCGGAACACAGGGGTAATGTGATGTACAAGCTGGTTATATTTGATCTGGATGGCACTTTGCTGAATACGCTGGGCGATCTTGCGGCGGCAGGTAATTATGCATTGGAGCAAATGGGTAAGCCGCAGCACCCTGTTGAGGCGTACAAGCTCTTTGTCGGAAATGGGATCCCAAAACTGATTCATCGTATACTGCCCGAGGGACACACCGATGCAGAACATGAGAAGTGCTACACGATATTCAATGAGTATTATTCCGCACATAAAGCAGACAGAACCGTGCCGTACAGTGGCATGAAAGAGCTGCTGGAGCGTCTTGGTGAGCAGGGCGTTACCTGCGTTGTGAACACAAATAAGGCGCACGAGTTTTCGGCTGAGCTTCTGAAAGCGACATTCGGGGATGCGGTGCGCGATCTTATAGGCTTCGGCGTGGGATATCCGGCAAAGCCCGCTCCTGATGCGGCAACGGAGCTTCGCAGCAGATATGGAGCGGATAAAAACGATACGCTTTATGTAGGAGACAGCAGCGTGGATATGCAGACGGCTGCTGCGGCAGGAATTGATGCGTGCGCGGTGCTGTGGGGCTTCCGCAGTTATGAGGAGCTGAGTGCGTTCACCCCGAAATATATGGTCGGCACGACAGAAGAGCTTTATCAGGCGATATGCGGACGTTATACATGATTTCAACTTGAATGGATCGAGGGAGCATTCATGAGAGAACAATTAGACAATATAGTTAAAACGCATGATCTTATTGATCGCACCTTTGACAGCTTTTGGGATGTATACGACCATTATCTTGAAGAACAACCATTTGAAAGCAAAGAAATTGGTTTTTGTGACAGAGATTCGATAAATGCCGAATTGTATGGTTATGCGTTTTGTGTGACAAATGAATTGGATTTTGATTGCATCAAAGTGTATATTGAGATATTTCGTAAAGGAGAAACCGTAAGCTGCGGTGATTATTGGTGCATATATAGTCTGGACGGAAAGAAATTTGACGATTATTTTGTTCTTGAATGAATTGATGTTTAAGCTCGGGAAGATACATATCTTTTCGGGCTTTTTGTATGTGATGTCTGGGTTAGAGATGATATTTTCATTTGCAATTTTACTAATTAGCAATAACTGTGATTGTTATAATACACAAAAATGCTTTGTAAACGGTAAAAATATTGTGAAATGTGGTGACAAATTCTGAAAAGTGTGTTACAATAACAGTACAAAAAATACAGATATAACGGAGGTGCATTTTATGTCAAGAAAGATCATAACAATAACAAGACAGTACGGCAGCGGCGGACGTGAGATAGGCGAGCGGCTTGCGAAAAATCTCGGTATTGAGTTCTATGACAATAAGCTGCTGGAGCTTGCTTCAGAAAGCAGCGGTATCCACAAAAATCACTTTGAGGAGAACGATGAAAAGCGCACCAACAGCTTTCTGTATCTGCTTTCCACCACCTACGGTCAGGGTGGTGTGCCTTTTGATGACACTCTGTTCTTTGCTCAGCTGAACACCATACAGAAGGTGGCTTCGGAGCATGCCTGCGTTATCATGGGCAGATGCTCTGATTATGCGTTGAGGGATTTCAAGGATGTGCTGAATATCTTCATCACAGCACCGTTTGATGTGCGTGTAAAGCGTGCAATAGAGGTGTATGGAATAGAGGAAAAACACGCAGAAAACTATGTTAAGCGCATAGATAAACAACGTATATCCTATTACAATTATTATACCGATAAGCGCTGGGGTCAGCCGCAGAATTATCAGCTTTGTCTGGATAGCTCGGTGCTCGGAGTTGACGGCTCGGTGAAGTTCATCGAGGATTTTGTACGGATGTATTATAAGGATTGATATACTATTATAATATATAAGGGGAAGTGTTGGCTTCCCCTTTGTTTTTGTGAATGTGAATATATGATAAAATTTTCAAAAACTACTTTAAATACGCAACTACTTGTGTTACAATATATTTGATACAACAATATGTAAATACGGAGGTAGTTCCATGAATATAATCTCATTGCTCATTCCAAAGGAGATATCAGCTTTCGTTTATGATGACTGCACACTGCGACAAGGTCTGGAGAAGATGCGTGCTCACGGCTATACCGCGATCCCTGTGCTTACACGCGAGGGAAAATATGCGGGAACGGTAAGCGAGGGCGACTTTCTCTGGAATATGCTGGATGCTCAGAATAACAGTATACGCGACAAGGAAAAGCTGTGTATCGCGGATATAATCCGAAAGGATTTCAATCCCAGCGTGAATGTCTACATAAGTATGGAGGAGCTTCTGCGCTGCTCGGTGAATCAGAGTTTTATTCCCGTGGTGGATGACAGGGATTACTATATAGGTATCGTGACAAGACAGAAGATAATCCTCACACTGATGAAGAAGATGGAGCTTGAATGGCGGAGTTGAAAAAAGAGACCTGACAGGCTTCGAAAAAAGGAGATTGCGGCGCTGAATGAGCTTTCGCACAGCGCGATCGATTTTCCGTAAGGGGAATTTGAAGTAAGCAGTGCAAGGTTGAAAAAATAAGAGCCCTCAACAGGGCTCAAAGAAAAAGGAGATCAAGGGCGCCGATTGCGGTTTCGCGGAGCGAAATCAAATTCCCATAAGGGGAATTTGAAGTAAGCGGTGCAAGGTTGAAAAAAATAAGAGCCCTCAACAGGGCTCTTATTTTTTTCAACACTGGCACCCCTTGTAGGAATCGAACCTACAACTGCCCCTTAGGAGGGGGCTGTTATATCCATTTAACTAAAGAGGCTGGTACTAGATCATTATAACATCAATCAGGAGATTTTTCAATAGGTTTTGAGGATTTGTATGGTTTTTAATAAAATCTCTTGCGAAAAACGGAAAATTCCGCATAAAAATATGACGATCAGGAAAAAATTTTAAAGAAAATGGCGAAGAAACGACCGTTTAACTGGATTTAAGTAAATTGCCTAAATGCTTTTAAACCGCATAACAAAGCCATTGATTTGATGTTACACAAGTAAAAAGTGTGAATGTGCACAATTCTTCTAAAAAAGAGGCGAAGATTTATACAAATTGCACATTGACGAAAAGGACCTGAAAATGGTATATTGTTATACAAGGGTAGCTATGTCCCGATGCATGGCTAGACCTTAGCTAAGGTACAAAAAAATTTCATCGCTATTCAGAGCGATGGCAAAAATCTTAAGGAGGATTTTTCTTATGAAGATCACAAAGATTCTTTCTACCGTTGCAGCTGCTGCAGTTGCAACAACAGCTCTTGCTACTTCTGCAAGCGCACTGCTCACACTCGTTGAGACAACAGGTACAACAGCTTCCGGTACAGGTTCCTGGCTCGTTCAGGTTTACAACACAGGTAACCCTGATGAGGGTAAGGATCCTACAGACTACGGCGTAAACTTCGCTGATACTGCTTACATCGATGTAGTAGTAGAGGTTGCTGACGACGGTTCCAGAGACTGGTTCGAGGGTTCCTTCGGCGGTTCCATCATCACATCCTGCGGCGGCGACTCCACAAACGGCAGCCACAACTGGCCCACTAACGAGTTCTGGGGCGTTTCCGATGCTGATCTCGGTATCGAGACTCTCGCTGCTGACAAGCCCGTTCAGTTCGAGAAGATTGGCGACTACACATACAAGGGACGTTGCGTAATTACAGACGCTAACTGCTTCTTTGCTGATTCTACATACGTTCAGACAGGTATCCAGGAGTGGGGCGACGCTATGAACAACTACACAGTTGTTTCTCTCGAGCTGCTCGACGCTTCCGAGAACGTTATCCTTTCCTTCGACGGTGCTGGTAATGCTACAGTAGGTGGCGCTACTTCCGCTCCTGTTGAGACTCCCGATGCAGGTGCAGTTGATACTCAGGCTCCCACAACAGGCGACAAGCAGTCCCCTGAGACAGGCGTTGAGGGTGTTGCAGCTGTTGCAGGTCTGGCAGTAGTTGCTGCTGGTGCAGTTGTTCTCTCCAAGAAGAGAAAGTAATTTCAAGTTTTTTTAAAAAATCTGAAATTTTTTGAAACTTTTCTGAATTTACCCGCGACTACCGTAGTGTAAGCAAAAAAATCTTAATGTTTTTTGAAACTTTTTTGATTTTATCGCTGACTACGGTGGTGAGCGGTGAATTAAAATCCGTTTAACACATCCGAGTGCCCGATAACTCAGAGATGTTTAAAAAACAAACTTTTAGGAGGACTATTATGTTAAGAAGAAGAATCTTCTCTGGCGCAATGGCTTCTGTAATGGCACTTTCTTCCGTTGCAGTTGTAGCTAGCGCTGAAGAGACACAGGTTGTAGCTAAGGCTGACCTGGAAAAGCTCGTTAATGAGACTTACGGCGATGCATTCCGCACAGACAAGCTGTCTGAGTACGGTACTGTATCCGCTGAGAACGTTCTTGATGCTCTCGAGGCTGCTGATGCTATTCTCGCTGATGACGAGGCTGATGCAGAGGACTACACAGTAGCATACAAGATGGTAGAGGCTACAGTTGCTAGACTGGTTATCTACTCTGCTGAGGATCTGCAGGGTCTGATCGATGACTGCAAGAGCATCTACGAGTCCAACAACATCTACAACGAGGAGCTGCAGGATCTGATCTACACAGTAGACACCTACGATGCACTTGTTACAGCATACGACAACGCTAACGTATTCGTAACATCCACATCCAGCTCTGACATTACAGAAGCTTATGAGCAGCTCGCTAAGGCTAAGAAGGATCTGAAGAAGCTCACAGTAGTTTCCAAGTCCATGTTCAGAAGCGTTATGAAGCAGTACGAGTCCATCATCGATGATGAGTTCAAGTACGAGACATGGAGACGTGGTTCTTTCGGCGGCTGGGCTGAGCTCAACTCCGGTAACTACTGGATCCTCACTTCTTCCACATCTCAGGCTACATTCGGCCAGGTTTGGTCTGGTCTTATGTCCCTGCAGGATGATATCAACTCTGCATACCAGTCCATCGACGCTATCAAGACTCTGTCCAAGACATCTGACACTGATATCGTAAATGGCTACCAGATGGCTCAGGACGCTGTTGCAGTTTACAATGGCTGGACAGTTGATTCTTCCTCCAGAGCTACAAAGTCCGGTGTTAACGCTCTGCTCAAGGAATACCACAGCCGTCTCGTATATGATTTCGCATATACATCCGCTGCTAACCTCTACGCTCTGATCGACGCTGCTAACGGCGTTAACGACAAGGGCGAGCCCAATATGAAGCAGACAACATTCGACATCACAACAGGTCAGATGGCTGACTACGGCAAGACCAATACCGAGATCTACGGTAAGGATGGTTGGAGAACTCTCCCCAGAATGGTAAGCGCTGCTTGGAACGTTAAGTCCACAGTAAACGTTTATGTTCCTGTTGATGGCGATGGCTACTGGACAGGTGACGATCTGAAGGTTGGTTCCCGTCCTGATGAGGCTCTTCTGCCTACAGGTGCTAAGAAGTGGCAGCTCATCTCCGCTAAGACAAACTTCGATATCACTAAGCTGATCAGAGTTACTGCTGATGATGTTAACGCTGCTAAGTGGGGCGTTGAGCACGAGCTCGGCTTCAAGGTTGGCGATAACAACAGTGGTCACGGCTTTGATGTAAGCGCTGGTACAAACGGCGTTATGGATCAGGGTTCTGAGTGGATGCTCGGCTGGGGCACTGTAGTACAGGGCGAGGCTGAGGGCTATCTGCCTGCTGGCAAGTCCGGTGACGGCTACCTGCTCGATGAGAACGGTCAGTTCATGAAGAAGAATGACAAGGGCGAGCTCGAGGGTACAACTCACAGCCGCATCATGCTCGATCTGACAGGTTACACAGCTTCTTCCGAGCACAATGGTTGGGCTTGGGAGCCTACTCTCGACGACTACAACACAACAATCGCATTCTCCGATGCATACGCACTCGCTATGGATTACCTCGATGGCGACAAGAAGTATGATAAGATGACAGACGCTATCGATACAACAGGTGTTGTTGCTGATAACGTAGCTGATGGCACATCCAAGGAGTGGGCTATCGTTTACCGTTACCTCAAGTACGCTCTCGAGGACAGATACACAGGTTCTGTTTCCGATGAGAAGTACACAAGAGCTGACGTTAAGAAGCTGATCGAGGATTGCTACGATCTGGCTGAGCTGACTGGTGATGCAGCTATCTTTGAGGTAACTCACAACAAGATGGTTGACGCACGTCAGGATGCTAAGGATTGGGTGACAGCTGCTAACTCCGATAAGCTCTACAAGGAGTACACCGGTGGTACAGACGCTGATGGCGATGCTTACATGTCTTCTACTCAGCAGTACAAGACTCTGAAGGGCGCATATGATGCTCTGCTCAACGAGTACAACGCAATGAAGTACTCCTTCGGCGAGATCTATGACAAGATCGCTGAGGTTTCCGAGATGATCGATGACGGCGAGCTCGAGGCTACAACAGCTCTCACAACAGCTCTCGAGGATACAGCTTATGCTCTGTCCGTAGTTGACGATCTGATCAATGATACCTACGACGAGAACCCTGCATTCGATGCAGACAGAGTATTCCAGGCTCACAACCGTGTAATCACAAACACAGGTGATGCAGTTACAATCGCTACTATCAACCAGGGCGTAACCACTAAGGATGGTGCTAACCCCACTCACGCTGCTCTTGCTACAGCTTATGATGCTCTGCTCGCAGAGATCACAGCTCAGACAGCTCCTCAGGTTCTGCTCGGCGATGTTGACGGCAACGGTGTTGTAAATGCACTCGACGCTGGCGCTCTGCTGAAGGCTATCGTTGACGAGAAGGCTCTTGACCTTGCAGTTGCTGACTTCGATAAGAGCGGCGCTGTAAACGCTCTCGATGCTGGGGCTATTCTTAAGTCTCTCGTTTAATCTGCGTATCTGATTTCTTAGTTTTGTGATCTATCCCTGCCGAGGCTTCGGCTTCGGCAGTGGATTGATTATATAAACAAAAAATTTATGGAGGAAAATAATATGAAGAAGATTTTATCTCTCGGCGTAGCTGCTGCTGTTCTTTCTCTGACAGCTGTTGCAGCTTCCGCTGCTATCGCACCTACAATCATCAATGAAGCTGTTGAAGGCGAGCAGATCACAGTTGAGATCGTTGCTAACGGCATCACAGCTAACGGCACACAGTTCAACGTTGCTGCTTCTGAGGGTCTGACTCTCGATGACACACAGACTGTAAAGGCTGCTAAGGGCTTCTCTGAGTGGAACGGCACAAAGTTCGTATGGGCTGACTCCGCTGCTCCCGAGGATGGCACAGTTCTTCTGACACTCGTTTACACTGTAGACGCTGCTGCTGACGAAGAGATCTCCATCACTCTGACTCCCGATGCTGGCTTCGAGGCTGACATCGACGCTACTCCTTACGCTGCAGTTGTAGTTTCCGGCGCTCCTGAGGTTGCTGATCCTACAGTTGACACTGTTGTTGACACTGTTGATACTTCTGACGTTATCGTTGATACTTCTGATGTAGTTGTTGATACAGTTGACACAGCTGACACAGCTGAGACAGAGAACGTTCCTACAGGTATCGCTCTCGCAGTAGTTCCCGCTGTTCTGGCTGGCGCTGCTATCGTAGTTGCTAAGAAGAGATCCTAATCAGATAATATCTGAATAATCTTGTTCTAACACAAAATGAGCCTCCCCTTATCGGGGAGGCTTTTATTTTTTGAGGACAAGCACATAAATACATTTTGTAATGCGTATGTAATATCATACGCATTTTATACTATTTGTAAGCGTATAAAAACATCTCTTAAATTTGTTGATTTTGCCGAATAATGCCACTGTTAAAAGGTCAGCGAGAAGAAAAAGACGTATGTGCAGTGAAAAATGCCTATATCTTGTGTTCGTTCAACACGATTTTTATTGGCTACACTAAATATTGGATTAGTTTATTAGGTTAGTTCTGAAAGTCAACATTAGTTGCACAATGCAACTCTTTTATATAAAGTGCATAAAAAAATTCAAATCTTATTGACATGCGCGTATAAATTTGATATAATTAATACGGTATATATGATAGCCGTTTTATGGCTTTGTGAAAATTTACGTCTTGTTTCCTGCGGACGAAAGGATACTTATGGAACATATTATAGAGGCTAGAAACGTCTGCATGGACTTCGAGATCGGCGATGGCAGCGTTGTTCATGCTCTGAAGGGTATAAATCTTCAGATACAGCCAAATAAGCTTTCCGTGCTCAGAGGCCGCTCCGGCTCGGGTAAGACAACGCTTATCAATATTCTGGGCGCTCTTGATCGTCCGACTTCTGGCGAGGTTCTTTTTCTTAAGGATGATAACGATATCACCAAGCTTTCCGATACTGCAAGAGACGGGCTGAGACGCGGTGATATGGCTTTCGTTTTCCAGTCGGTAGCGCTTATATCTACCATGACCGCCTTTGAGAATGTTGAATTCGCGCTGAGGCTGACGAAGCTCCCACATAAGGAGCGCAGCGAACGCGCTAGGCAGGCGCTTATACAGGTGGGTCTTGAAAAGCGTATGCACCACCGTCCCGGTGAAATGTCGGGTGGTGAGCAGCAGCGTGTTGCAATAGCGAGAGCTATCGCTACTTCTCCTAAGATCATTTTTGCGGATGAGCCTACCGCAGAGCTGGATTCTCCTACCGGTTTTGCCGTAATGAATCTGTTCAAGGAGCTCGTCAGGAACAATGATCTAACAATTGTAATGACAACGCATGACACCTCAATGATGGAGGTGGCTGATATCGTTTACACGCTGGAAGACGGTGTGATAAGTGATATAACAACAAATCCTGAAGCTACTGACAAGGAGGGTACGGATGCCTAAAAAAGTAATGCTGGCTCCGCCCGAAAATGTCATGGTTCAGGCGGATAACCTTGTTAAGATATACAAGTCCTCGGATGTCGAGGTAATGGCGCTGCAGGGCTTGGATCTTACGGTGGAGCGCGGTGAGCTGATGGGTATCGTCGGCGCGAGCGGCAGCGGTAAATCTACGCTGCTCAATATGCTCGGCGGACTTGACAGACCATCGGCGGGCAGCCTTTTCGTTGACGGAAAGGATATGCTGAAATTCACCGAGGCGGATTTCATCGAATATAAAAGAAAAACAGTAGGCTTCGTGTGGCAGAACAACGCACGAAACCTCATTCCGTATTTATCGGCGCAGCAGAATGTTGAAATGCCGCTTCTGCTTTCGGGCTTTTCGGGTAGAAAGCAGAGAGCGTCCGAGCTTCTTGATATGGTCGGGCTTTCACACAGAAAGAACAGCAGACTGGATCAGATGTCGGGTGGTGAGCAGCAGAGAGTTGCGATAGCTATCGCGCTTTCCAATAACCCGAAGCTGCTTCTTGCCGATGAGCCTACAGGCTCGGTGGATACGGCCACGGCAAAACTCATACTTGATGTTTTCCGTGATTTGAATAAGGTCATGGGCGTTACCATAATCATAGTAACGCATGATACAAAGCTTTCCGCACAGATAGATAGAGTCGTTTCCATCCGCGATGGTAAGACATCGTCTGAGCTTGTGCGTAAATCCTCGGTGATGAAGTCCTTTGGACAGCTCACAGAGGAGGCTGCTGAAGCGGGTCATGAGGAGCTTGCTGTTCTGGACCGCGCAGGCAGACTGCAGATCCCCAAGGATTATCTGGAGGAACTCGGCATCAAGGGCGGCGATAAGGTCCGTGTTGAGCTTGAGGACGGAAGGATATGCATTTATCCTCGTATGTGAGGATATCCCGTTCAGGGAATCAAAAGGTATATTATATCGGATACGGAGAGTCCGATCAAAGGCAGGAACGCACAGGATCTTGGGAGATACTGCGCGCTGTTGCCTTTATATGCTGCAAAACAGTAAAATAGGAAAGGTGGATAATACTGTGGCAAAAAAGCAAGGTATGAAGCTGAAAAGAATGACAGCGTTGCTGATGTCGGCAATGATGGCTGCTACTTCCGTTCAGTTTCAGATGACTTTTGGAGCTGCTGCCGAGGCTGAGAGCGGCGCAGGTTCAGGGTCGTCGGTAAGCGCCGAAACAGTCGGCATGTCAAGTAACAAGAATACTTACAGAAATTACATCTCTAACTACACCGATGCACCAAAACCAATGGAAGAGGTAGTTGTAAACGTACTTGACTACACCGCATCCAACGGCGCAGTTTCAGAGATAACAAATTATCAGGGCGAGGCCGATGTAGTTTCCTGGCTTGGCAGCGAGGGTACATTGGAATGGACATTTAATGTAAAGACCGCAGGTCTGTACAATATGTCCATGATCTACTACGCTGTTTCGGGCGAGAATACTACTGTTGAGGTAGGTCTCAAGCTGGACGGCAAAACGCCCTTTGATGAAGTCAAGCTGGTTGAGCTTGACCGTTATTGGCACAGTGAGACCGCCATTGAATATGACGCAAGAAAGAAGAACCAGAAGCGTCCGCCTCAGGTTGAGTATGACGAGCTCTGGGTAGAATACCCCATCAAGGATAAGGATGGTCTTATCAATACTCCTTATTTCTTCTATCTTGAAGCAGGTGATCATACACTCACACTTGACGGCGTAAAGACAAATATCTATATTAAGGATATTCGTTTCTTCAATAGTGAAGAGCTTCCCTCCTATGCAGAGATAGCTCCCACACAGGATGAGATCAATAATACTCCTGCTCTTTCAGGCGGCAATGCGATCCTCATCGAGGCTGAATCTCCCAAGTATACAACAGCCTCAACTCTTTACCCCACTTATGACAGAACAGATTACACTGTAAGCCCCTCTCACCCCGTAAACAAGAGATACAACACTATCGGTCTTGATACATGGGATCAGGCTACACAGGCAATCATCTGGGAATTTGATGTTCCTGCTGATGGTTACTACTCCATCCAGCTCAAGGCACGTCAGAGCACAATGCGCGGCTTCTTCTCCAACAGACGCGTATATATCAACGGCGAAGTTCCCTGCAAGGAGCTTGATGATATCAAGATCCAGTACGATCCCGACTGGCAGTCGGTAGAGTTCGTTGATGACGCAGGCGAGCCTATATATGTAAAGCTCAATGCAGGTAAGAATACGATCAGACTTGAGTGTATCCCCGGTGATATCGGTGAGGTAATGCAGCGTCTTGATGATCTTATCTTCGAGCTGAACTACTACTACAGAAGAGTTCTGATGATCACGGGTCCCAGCCCTGATGAATACAACGACTACTTCCTTGATGACCAGATTCCCGAGCTGCTGGATGTATTCCAGAAGGCTGTAGATACTCTTTATGCCGAGAAGGCTGGTATCGAAAGGATCACAGGTCAGGGTTCTGAGGCTTCCACACTCCAGACTATGGCCGTAATTCTTGAGATGGCCATTGAGGAGCCCGATGATATCCCTGTAATGCTTGGTAATATCAAGGATCAGATCTCAGCAGTTTCCGCATGGATGCGTGACTATCGTGACCAGCCTCTCGAGCTTGACTATATCGAGGTAAAGTCTGTTCATGATGAGTACAAGAATGCAAAGTCCAATTTCTTTGCGTCCCTTGCATTCGGCTTCCGTGCCTTTATCGGTTCTTTCTTTGAGGACTACACATCCATCTCCGATACAACAACTAAGGCTCTGAATGTATGGGTTTCCCTCGGCCGTGACCAGGCAACCGTTGTAAACGAACTGGTAAGCTCCGAGTACAATCCCACACATACCACTCAGATCGCTATCAGCCTTGTACAGGGCGCTGTGCTTGAAGCTTCTCTTGCAGGTAAGGGTCCTGAGGTATCGCTGTTCATCGGCGGTGACTTCCCCGTAGTATGTGCTTCCAGAGGTCTTCTCGTGAACATGAAGGACTTCACAGACTACGATGAGGTAGTTTCCAGATTCTCTGAGGATATAACAACTCTGTATGAGTTCAACGAAGGCGTATATGGTATCCCGCTCACTCAGAACTTCCCGATGCTCTTCTATCGTACAGACGTTCTTGAGGAGCTTGGCTACACTGAGCCTCCGGAGTCATGGGATGAGCTGATAGCAATGCTCCCCGATCTCCAGAGAAAGTATCTGGATGTTGGTCTGATACTTCCCTCCAACGTATCCTCTCAGGTATTTGACGCAGGTAACACTTTCGTTCTGCTGATGAACCAGACAGGACAGTCTTTCTACAACGAAAATTACACAGCAACAACATTTGAAACAGAGGCCGCTGTTGAGGCATTCACAAAGTGGACAAAGTTCTATACTGTATATGACTTTGACCAGACCTATGACGCATTCACACGTTTCAGAACAGGTGAGCTTCCTCTGGTAATTCAGGCTTATACTTTCTATAACCAGCTGAAGGTAGCCGCTCCCGAGATCAATGGTCTGTGGGATTTCACACACGTTCCCGGTTCTTACAGAACTGATGAGAACGGTAACACCATTCTCGATTACACCGCGAACTCCGGTTCCGCAGGTGCGGTGATCTTCCAGTCCTGCTCCGATAAGCAGGCGGCTTGGGACTTCATCAAGTGGTTCACAAGCACCGAAGCTCAGGTTGAGTATGGTAGAACGATCGAGGCTATCATGGGCCCGCTCGGACGTTATGATACAGCTAACCTTGAAGCGCTCGCAAGACTGAACTGGTCTACAGCCGAGTACGCAAAGATCTCCGATCAGATGGCACATCTGCAGGAGGTTCCGATCATTCCCGCTTCCTACGCTGTAACACGTAACGTTTACAACGCTTTCAGAGCAGTTGTAAACAACCAGAAGAACCCCAGATATCAGCTCAGCTCTTACAACAGAGATATCAACTCTGAGATCGTAAGAAAGCTGAAGGAGCTCGGATATTATCCAGAAGAAGAGGCATGATAGCTTTCCCGAGTAACACTCGGGAGGCAAATGCTCTCCCCAATAAATATTAGGAGGAATCAGCTTGTTCGGTAAAGAAAAATCGCAGTATATCGAAGATAATAAGTTTCGTTATACGATGCGTGAGATCAAGAAGAACGGCAGTGCTTACATACTCGCTCTCCCGTACTTCATACTGTTCCTGATCTTTACAGGTATACCGGTTGTTATCTCTCTCCCTATCGGCTTCACCAGCTTTAACATGGTACAGTTCCCGACATGGGTGGGACTCAGCAACTTCTATACACTGTTCCTTCAGGACGACGTTTTCCTTATTGCTATTCAGAATACACTGGTATTCGCTATCATCACAGGACCTGTGAGCTACATACTCTGCTTCCTGCTCGCATGGTTGATCAATGAAATGCCCGGTCCTCTCAAGACGGTATTTACCTACATCTTCTATGCACCCACACTGGCAGGTAACATCTTCGCTACATGGCAGCTCATCTTCTCGGGTGATACTTATGGCTTCCTTAACTCCACACTGATGGATCTCGGAATCATCAAGGGTCCTCAGCAGTGGCTGACAGACGCAAGATTCATCCTCATGTGCGTTATCATCGTACAGATGTGGATGTCCCTCGGTGCAGGCTTCCTTTCTCTGCGTGCAGGCTTCCAGGGCATTGATAAGTCCGGATATGAGGCGGGCGCTATCGAGGGTATCAAGAACCGTTGGCAGGAGCTTCTGTATATCACGATCCCCAGCATGGGTCCGCAGCTTCTGTTCGCAGCTGTAATGCAGATCACCGCATCCTTCACCGCAGGTGATATCGGACGTTCTCTTACAGCATTCCCTTCCACCGATTACGCAGCACACACCATCATGACTCACGCATTCGACTACGGCTCTATCCGTTACGAGATGGGTTATGCATGTGCAGTCTGCTTCCTGCTCTTCCTTGTAATGCTTCTCGTTAACAACGTGATCCGCAAGGCGATGAGCGGAATCCTGGATACTTAAGGAGGACAGAAAATGCGAATAATTCAAAGAAGAAAGAGATGGGGCGGCTCACGCGGCGGCGACATTGCAATCTTTATCGTGCTTTGCCTTATCGGCGTGTTCATGCTCTTCCCCATTTATCTGTCCGTTATCCAGTCCATCAAGCCTGTCGAGGAACTGTTCGTGTTCCCTCCCAAGCTTTATGTACAGCGTCCCACTTCCCAGAACTTTGAGGATATGCTCAAGGTTGCAGGCAGCCTGGACGTTCCGTTCTCAAGATATGTATTCAACTCCCTGTTCATATCTATTACAGTAACAGTAGCGCAGCTGTTCCTTTCCTCCTCTGCAGCTTATGTGCTGGCTAAGGTAAAGGCTCCCGGCGTAAGAGCTATGAACAAGACGATCGACGTTGCTCTTCTGTTCACATCCTCTGTTACATACATCGTGCAGTATATCGTAATGGCAACTCTCGGTATGATCGATACATACTGGGCGCTCATACTGCCGTTTATCGCAACACCTATGGGTCTGTTCCTCATGAAGCAGTTCATGGGTCAGATCCCCGAAAGTATGATCGAAGCCGCTAAGCTTGACGGTGCGAGCCACCTGAGAGTTTGCTGGCAGATCGTAATGCCCAATGTAAAGCCTGCATGGCTTACACTGATGATCTTCGCATTCCAGGGCGCATGGCAGATCACAGGTTATCTCTTCGTTTACAGTGAGCAGCTGAAGCCTATCCCCATCGTTATGCAGCAGATCGCTGCTGCGGGTATCGCCCGTGCCGGTGTATCTTCTGCAACGGTAGTAATACTGATGCTGCCTCCCATGATACTGTTCCTTATCCTGCAGTCTAACGTTGTTGAAACGATGGCTCACTCAGGTCTTAAGGATTAATGAAATAAATACGAAAGGATGATTTTGAGTGCCATCAATTAAACGCATCGCGATCCGTACATGCGCTGCGGTAATGGCTGCCGTAACACTCAGCACAAGCCTTGTTGCTTACGCTGATGAGCCGTACGACGGTTACAACTATGACTGGTGGGGCGATCCCGTGCCCTCTCAGAACGGTTACGTTGTACAGAGGGTCATCACAGGTGCTGATCTTGGCGTAGGCGCACTTACCGAGCCCGGCGATATGTTTGTTTCCGACAACAATGATGTATATATTGCTGACACAGCGTACAAGGGCACGCTTGACAGCAGCATGAAGGGTAGAATTATTATCACGGACAGTAATTTCACCCTCAAGACAGCAATTGAGTACCTCGATTTCAGTGAGGTTCAGGACTGGGTCGATTTCCAGGCAATAAGACTTCAGGTAAGTGAGATCGATCAGACTCAGCATACAAAGATCACAGACAAGTACTTTGACGGTCCTTCAGGCGTGTTTGTAAAAGAAGATATGATCTATGTTGCAGATAACGCAAATGACCGTGTAGTAGCTTTCACAGCAGCGACTGATGAAAGCGGTATCGGCTACGGTGTTGTAAAGCACGTTTACACACGTCCCGATTCGGATGTATATGATTCCTCCACTACTTTCAATCCCAGTAAGGTGCTGGTTGACGCTGCAGATAACGTTTATGTCTGCATCAAGTCCATCACCAAGGGTGCGGTAGTATTCTCCGAAAGCGGTGAGTTCAACGGTTACTTCGGTGCAAACCGAGTAGAAGCAACAGCAGACGTTCTGATGAACGCATTCTGGAAGCTTATCTTCAACCGTGAGCAGATCAAGAAGATGAAGAGAAACGTTCCTGTCGAGATATCCAACTTCGATATCGATCCCGATAACTTCATCTACACTGTAACTGAATCCAAGTCCACAGATACAGATATCCTGAAGAAGCTGAATTCCGCCGGTACAAATATCTTCGTAAACCTCGGTTATTCCGAAAACACATTCGGTGATTATCTTACAAAGTACTATCGTGGTCAGACATATTCTTCACAGATAACAGACGTTGATATCGGTGAGAATGGTGTTATCCACCTGCTTGACCTTAAGACAGGCCGTGTATTCCAGTACGATAATGAGTGTAACCTGCTGTTCATCTTCGGCGGTAAGGGCTCCCAGAAGGGTACTTTCACCACCGTAAACGCAGTTGAGAGCATGGGCACTAACGTTTACGTACTTGATGGCCGTAAGGCAAGCATCACAGTATTCGAGCAGACAGAGTTCGGCTCCATCGTGCATGAGGCTATCTCCCTGTTCAACAAGGGTAAGTATGATGAGGCGCGCGGTCCCTGGGAGGAGGCTCTCAGACGCGATTCCAACTACTGGCTTGCTTATATCGGCCTTGGTAATGCATACCTGAATCAGGGTGAGTATGCAGAGGCTATGGAGTACTTTGAATACAATTCCAAGACAGGTTATAATGACGCATTCAAGGGCTGGCGTATGGATTTCGTAAGAGATAACTTTACGCTGATTGCCTGCATTTTAGTCGGCGGACTTCTCCTCATATATGTTCTGGCTTCTGTAAGAGGCAAGATCAGAGAGAAGAAGCGCGCAGAGGCTGAGCGTCTGTTCAAGGCTCAGAACAAGGGAAGGGAGGACTAAGGCATGAGATTTAATCTTGATATGCCGGCGTGGAAGTGGCCTTTCTACATTATGGCTCATCCCTTTGAGGGTTTTGAGGATCTCAGATGGAAGAAAGCGTACAACATGAAGGTCGCAATGGTGATCGTTGCATTGTTCTTCATCATTTCCACCTGCGAACAGCTCATGACCGGCTTCCTTTTCAATTCGCACTACGTTAAGATCTTTAATATCGTACCGATCGTTATTCAGACGATAGTACTTTTCTTCACTTGGGTAATCGGTAACTGGGCACTGTGTACCCTGTTCGATGGTGAGGGTACAATGAAGAACATCTGCGTTAACTCCGCTTATGCTCTGGTGCCTATGCTCATCGGTAAGGTGATCAACATCATCCTTAGTAGATGCCTGTTATCGACCGAGTCGGCGTTCATCGTTTTCGTATCCTATCTCACGATACTCTGGACAGCTATCCTGCTGATCTCCGGTATGAAAACGGTTCACCAGTATTCAATACCCAAAACCCTTCTGTTTATGTTCATTACGATCTTTGCAATGGTCGTGATAATCATACTGCTTGTACTTCTTGTTTCACTTTTCCAGCAGGTATATGTGTTTGTATATTCTATCTATACAGAGCTGCTGTACCGCTTCTCCAATCTGGAGCCTACGATACTCATCCTTATCTTCATCGGTGTTATCGTAGCGATCGCAGCTATCGTTATCGCAGCATATACAGCTTTTGAAAAGCATCAGCTGAAGAAAGAGCTCGAAAAGCTGAAATCCTGATCTACATTAAATAAACTAAGGCTTTGAATATTGAAAATGGTGGTGTAAAAATGCTTCAATTACGCAAGAAAATACTTGTCGGCGTGCTTTGCTCCGCATTAGTGCTTTCGACAAGCCAGAGCGTTGCATGGTCGGAAACAGTAGAAGTTCCCACCGAAGCAGGTGCTGCGGATAACGTAGTTACCGCCGAGGCAGCAGATGCCGCTGAGGACGCAGGAGCAGAGGAAGATACCGAAGCTCCCGTGACCGAGGAACAGGCACTGGCTGAATGTGTACTTTACGCTGAGACAGATACACTGGAGATGCATGTAAATGAATCCAACGGTATCTTCGCTATCAAGGACAAGGCTACCGGTGAATACTGGTGGAGCAATCCTTATGCAGCGGATTCCGATCCCATTGCAAAGGGCTCAAACTTAGCAGGACTTAAGTCCGCGCTCGTTATCGATTCTGTTAAGGTAACCGATACCGAAGCGCCTGAGACTCCTCTGAAGTCCTATTCTGATGCTGTTCAGAAGGGCAACTTCACGCTTGAAAAGATCGAAAACGGTTTTAAGGCTGTATGCACCTTTACAGGCGAGGGTCTTACTGTTCCGTACTATGTAACTATCAATGATGATTATTTTGAGGTAAATGTTCCGCTTGATGAGATCATCGAGGAAGAAATGAACGGAAATACCTCTGAAAGTGTTCGTTCTGTTGTTACACTGAGCCTGTTCAAGGATATGGGTGCAGGTAACGGCGATGAGAATGGCTACATAATCACTCCCGATGGATCGGGTGCTGTTATCAATTTCAATAACGGCAAGACAAAATCCAGTGAATATACTCAGAAGATATACGGCAAGGATATCGCTATCAGCCAGGATATGGCTCCCGCTAAGACCGAGCAGGCTTATCTTCCTGTCATGGGTATAGTTAAGGATAACAGCGCACTGCTTGCAGTTGTTACCGAGGGCTCTGCTTACGCATCCGCAAGAGCAAGCATTAACGGTCAGGGCGCAACAGGCTACAACTCCGCATGGTTCGATTTTGACCTGCGTTCTTCCGACTCCTACTTCATGGGTCAGAGCAATACTGCACTGGACGCTTTTGAGGTGAACAAGGTTCCCGAGAGCGACATTACAGTACGTTACTACCCCATTGCCAAGGAGGGTGCGGACTATGTTGATGTGGCGCTCCGTTATCAGAAGCACCTTGTTGACACAGGCGTACTTACCAAGAAGACAACTGATTCCGACGTTCCTTTCTATCTGGATCTGTTCGGCGGCACCGTTAAGAAGCAGTCTGTTGCAGGTTTCCCTGTTTCACTGCAGACACCCGCTACAACATACGAGGAGGCAAAGCTCATTATTGAGGAGCTTGCAAACCGCGGTGTTGATAACATGATCATTACCTATGAGGACTTTAATAAGGCTGGTATAAAGGGTCAGATATCCGATTCCGTTGATTACGCAAGCGTACTCGGCGGCAAGGAGGATTTCAAGCTGCTTGCTGATTACTGTGCAAGCATCGGTGTTACACTTGCTCCCAGTGTTGATATCCAGGAGTATGAGAGATCCGGCAACGGCTTCTCCAAGACAGGTGCTTCCGCTATCCGCGTAACAAAGGCTTACGCTACTCTGCATGCTCACGAGCGTGCATTCGGTACACCTCATGACACCAGAACAAGCTGGTACATCATGACTCCCGCATACTACCAGAAGGCAGTTCAGGCGATCGTTAAGAGCTATGTTCAGGAAGGTCTTACAGCTATCTCCCTTGAGGAAGCTACAAATATGCTGTACAGCGACTTCACTGCAAACAGCAAGAAGATGACTTCCAGACAGCAGGCCATAGTTAATCTTCAGGCTTGCTACCAGATCATCAAGGACAATGGTCTGACTTTCGTAGCCGATGCATGTAATGATTACGCGTTCAAGTATGTTGATTGCATCAGAAATGTACCGCTCTACAGCAGTAATTTCGATCTGTATGATTACGACATTCCTCTGTACGAGATCGTTATTCACGGTTACATTCCTTACACAACAAAGGCAAAGAACGCAAGCTCCGGTGCTGATGAGCTCTTCCTGCTTTCTGTTGCTACAGGTACTCCCGTTCATTACGAAGTAATGCACGAGAACCCCAACGAGTTCACAGATTCCTCTTATGATGAGTTGTTCTACACATATTACGAGGGCTGGCTTGATGTTGCTGCTGCTGAATATCAGCTGACACAGCAGTATCTGAAGCCTCTCGCAGATGAGACCATCACAGACTTTGAGTACATTTCCGAAGAGGTTGTTGAGACTACCTTCTCCGACGGCACTGTTATCAGAGCTGATCTTGAAAATCTCACACTTAATATTAACGGTGCAGATGTCAATCTCGCCGAACTGAAAGGAGCGACAACTAACTGATGAGTGACGAAAGAAATTTCGACCTTGCAGGCGAAGCTGAAGTAAAGACAGCTGAAGAAGTTGTAGCAGCTCCTGTTCAGGCTGTCGAGACTGTTGTTGAAGCAGCCGAGGCTGTTGCAGAAAGCGTAGCAGAAACTGCTGAGGCGGTTACTGAGGACACAGCCGAGACCGTTGCCGAGGTTGCAGAGGAAGTAGCTGAAGAGGCTGCTCCTGTAGTAAAAGTATCTGCTCACAACACCGCTGCTGCTGCCGCATTCAATGCTGCCAACGAAGAGGTGGATGTCCGCAGAAAGAACGGTGAAAAGGTACAGCGCAAGATCAAGACCACCAAGATATCCTATGAGAGAAAGAAGAGCCTTTACGGCTACGGCTTTATCGCACTCTGGGCTATCGGTACACTGTGGCTGTTCGTTATCCCCGTTATCACATCTCTGTGGTATTCGCTTTCCGATACATTCCTTTATGCTAAGGAGGACGCTCTGCTGCACGGTATGACCACAGCAGGTATCTACACTGAGTGGAATGATTTCGGAAACTATAACAAGGCTTTCGCAGGCGATACAAACTTCCTGCCAAAGCTGACCGCTTCCCTTGCGGATATCGGTCCTAAGGCTATCGTTATTCTGATCTTCTCTCTGTTCATCGCGGTTATCCTTAACCAGAAGTTCAGAGGAAGAACACTTGCAAGAGCGATATTCTTCCTGCCCGTGCTTATTGCTACAGGTCCCGTTATCAGCGTTATCAACGGTGATATGGCATCGCAGGGCGTATCCGAGGCTTCCCAGTTCAGCACACTGTTCAAGACTGACCTTGTAACTGAGCTGATGGAGTTCATCGGTATCTACAACATCAACCAGACGTTCACGGATATCATAAAGGATATCACAAGTGACGTGCTGAACCTTGTATGGAACTCGGGTATCCAGATCCTGATCTTCCTTTCCGCACTGCAGACCATTCCTCCCTCCGCGAAGGAAGCTGCAAGCATGGAGGGTGCTACCGCATGGGAGTTCTTCTGGAAGATCACATTCCCCTACATCAGCCCGATGATCCTTTCAAACCTCGTTTATACAGTTATCGATGCGTTCGTATCTACTGACAACGAGGTAATGGAATACGTTCTGAACCTCTCCAGAGACTGGGAGTACGGTTATTCCGCAGCGCTGGCTTGGATCTACTTCGCAATTATCGGCGCGTGTCTTGCATTGATAACTGTCATAGTAAACAGATTCGTATTCTACGAGAATGATTAAGGAGGTTAGAGAAGTGACAGAAAATAATTTTGAATTCCCTACAGTGGAAGATGTTAATAATGTTGCTGATCAGCCTGCTGAAAATGTAACATCCGCTAACGAGGTCGCTGCTGAGGTAACAGCAGCAACCGAGGCAGTTGATACAACTGCCGAGAGCATCGCAGATACTATCGCTGATATCAATGCAGAGGCTGCAGTTGCAGTTACTCCCATTGAAACAAAGAAGCAGAAGAAGGAAAAGAAAAAGAAGGTAAAGGATGATTACAGAGTTTCCAACTTTGAGATCATCAAGAATTACCGCCACTATAACGATAAGGAAAAGAAGCACTACCGCTACATCTTCTGGAGAAGAATTTCCGGTTATGTATGGCCGTTCTTCAGATTTGTTATCGTATTTGGTCTGTCCTTCGTAATTCTTTATCCTATCCTTTACATGATCTCTACCTCTCTCCGTCCTCAGGCAGAGATGCACGATCCCTCTGTAATGTGGATCCCTAAGACCATCCGCTTTGAGAACTTCGTAGAAATCTGGAACGCGATCGATTACCCGAATACCCTGTGGAATACGCTTGTTCTTAACATCGTATCCTCGGTACTTCAGGTTGCAACCTGTGCAATGACCGGTTACGGCTTCGCACGATTCAAGTTCAAGGGCAAGAATCTGCTGTTCGGCCTTGTTATCCTGCAGATCATCGTTCCTACACAGATCATTCTGATTCCTCAGTACATGCAGTTCAGATACTTTGATGTATTCGGTATCTTCAATGCACTGCTGGGCGATTCGATCAGACTGGTAGATACAAACTGGTCAATGTATATTCCCGCATTCTTCTGTAATGGTATCCGCGCAGGTCTGTTCATCTACCTGTTCAGACAGTTCTTCCGCGGACTGCCCAAGGAGCTGGAGGATGCTGCTTACCTCGATGGATGTGGTCCCTTCAAGACCTTCATCAGCGTAATGGTTCCCAACGCAGCAAGCTCTTTCCTTACAGTATTTATCTTCTCGATCGTTTGGTACTGGAACGACTACTATGTGTCCTCCATGTACTTCACACAGGGCAACACTATCTCCCTGAAGATCGACAGTATTGCAAATCTTATCTCCATGTATCTATACAATGAGATAAGAAACGCTTCCGACTTCATCGTATGGATGGAAGCAGGTTGCTTGCTGGCAATTGCTCCTATCGTTATCATGTATATCTTCCTTCAGAAGTACTTTACAGAGGGTATCGAAAGAGCAGGTCTTGCAAACTAAAATCCTTCAACAAATGCACGCATACTGCGTCAACGAACGCTTGCCGTATAACTCATACGGCGGCGCATTCGTTTCCTTGTCTGCGCACATTTCTTTTCGGATTTACTCAATCAAATACAGCCTTCGGAAACGGAGGCTGTTTTGTTTCAATATTACAATATTGTGAGGTAAGAATGATACCAACATTTGTGGAAATATTTACAGACGGCGCGTGCAGCGGAAATCCGGGGCCTGGCGGCTACGGAGCGATCCTGCGTTATAAGGGCAGGGAAAAGGAGATAAGCGGCGGCGAGGCTCATACAACAAACAATCGCATGGAGCTTACCGCTGTTATCAAGGCACTGGAGGCGCTGAAGTACCCCTGTCACGTAAGCATCACAACAGACAGCAAGTATGTCAGCGATGCGATAACACAGGGCTGGGCGGAAAGCTGGAAGAAGCGCGGTTGGAAAAAGGGTAACGGTACTCCCGCTCTTAATCCCGATCTGTGGGAACAGTTATTGGCGCTTTTAGAGGTGCACACTGTCAAATTTAACTGGATAAAGGGGCATGCAGGACATCCCGAAAATGAACGCTGTGATCGTCTTGCAGTGGAACAGCGCGATTTTTACGCAAAAAAGTGAGTTTTTCATCTTTTCTCACTTTATGTCCTGTTAATTATACGCTGATTTTGATATACTTTTCCCGAAAGGAGGTCACTGCGAATGGATCAGGCAGGTATAGGAAAGTTCATTGCAGAGCTCCGCAAGGAGAAAAAGCTTACTCAGGAGCAGTTAGCAGAGGTGTTGGGTGTCAGCAATAAGACCATATCCCGTTGGGAGAACGGACGTTGTATGCCGGATCTTTCATTGCTCAGCTTTATTTCAGATGAATTAGGAGTGAGCGTATCAGAATTGCTTAATGGCAGAAGAATGACACAGGAGGACATGCTTGCACTGCGGGATAGTATAAACGCTGTGCTGGAGCTGTCAGAAAAGGAGAAAAAGGTGAAAACAAGAAGACTCAACGTGTATATGCTGACAGGAATGATATGCATCCTTATAGTATTGCTAAACCATCAGTTTGGTGTGTTATCATTCATATTCAAGGAGAATGTGGATGATTTTGTAGCAGGTGCATTGACATCCATCGGAATATTATCCGAGATCATCGGCGTGTATAACAACAATCACGATACAACATTTAGCCAGAGAAAAAAGATGTTGCTTTCAAAAGCGTTCACTAAATAAATTAAGCCCCTGAGAATTGTTCTCAGGGGCTGTTGTTATATTTTTATGAATTCAGGCTTTCTCTGTCTGAATACGGTGTAGTATTCAAATCCTGCAGCTTGCAGAATATCCGAAGCCTTGTCGAAATCATAGGCGATATGCTCGCCCTTGTGTCCGTCAGAGCCAACGGTAATGATCTCTCCGCCAAGCTCGCGATACCGCCTGAGAAGCTCAGGGTGCGGATGTGCCCAACCAAGTCCGTATTTAAGTCCTGCTGTATTCAGCTCAATGCCCTTATCCATTGAAATCAGCTTTTTGAGTATCTCGTCCAGCAGCTCAGCGTGCTCAGCAGGGGAATAGCTCTTAGCGTGTGAATATCTTACTACATAATCCAGATGACCATAAACATCAAAATCAGCAAACGTTGTGATGTTAGCCAGTATACATTCGAAGTAGCGGAGTATGCCGTTATGATCTCCATGTGCGTTGAAATACTCAGGGTAGTAGGGATCAACACCGTCAACCAGATGTGATGATCCGATTATGAAATCAAAAGGCTGTGACGATGCAAATTCATACAGACGTGGTGCAAGGTAATCCATAAGTCCAAGCTCCACGCCGAATAGCAGCTCTATCCTGTCAGAATAAAGCTCTTTCAGCCGAAACAATTCTGCTCGATACGAGTCAGCATCAAGCATGAACTCACCCGTGGGGTAATCCATATCCATATGCTCTGTGACGCACAGAGCATCAAGACTAGCTGCTATTGCGGCATTTACAGCGTTTTCAAGGAGCTCATCACTGTCACTGGAGAATGAAGAATGAACGTGTTGATCTGCTTTTATCATGTTTGTGTATCCTTTTTTATCAAACATCATATCAGATGTTGTCAGTGTTATCCTGCTCTGAATCAGGTGTGCTGTTCTGGTTTTCAGTCTTTTCACGCAATGCACGGACTCTCGCGAGAATTTCATCAGCTTCCTGTTTTGAGACTGTGGTCTTTCTGGGTTTAGGAGGGGCATTTTCCTCTGCGATTCTTCTTTCTCTACGTTTATCCGAACGCTCCTTACGCGCAGCGTCTTCGGCTTCAGCAGCAGCCTTTAGTTGTGCCATGACTTCCTGCATCTTTTTATGAGTAGCTTCACGCTGCTCAGTTTCTTCGCCACGGATCTTAGAAACCAGATCATTTGCCTGCTGTTCTATTTCAGCTTCGCGACTGAGCTCTTTCTTGCTCTTGCCGCGTGGAGGCGCAATATAATTATCAGGGTCAACGCACTCGCCTTTATCTGTACGACGGTTGATGGTATTGAGCGCAGCGCCTGTTCCGAGTAATATCCAGAACACAGGTGCCACTGATACTACAGAGTCATTGAACAATCCTGCAGCAAGATATCCTACGATAGCCAGCATGACAGATATTCCGTAGATCTGTTCAATGCGATACTGCTTTTTCAGCGCATACAGTCTAAGGCTGTCTATCAGATAGAATACGCATATCACAAGGAATGCGATCAATGCGATGAGTCCATTGCTTACGGCTATCTGCAGGTAGAGATTATGCGGCTTATCTACAGTGATATAGAAACCCTCGTTATATGAGTAGTACTTAGCCAGATAATCATTTTGCGGGAAGGTGTAAACAAAATGATCAGGACCGTAGCCTGTAACGAGACAGTTCTTTAACAGCGGCAAGGTGCGCGACCATATATATCCACGGGAGGAACCGAGCTTTTCCTTGCCCTCAAATCCTATTGCTTCAGCGTTGATGGGAGTAATTCTGTCACCAACAACGCGATCTATCATGTGTATCTGCTTCTGGTTGAACAGGGAGAATATCAGAATATGCTGATCGTCATCATTGAACCAGACAAAGATAGTGTTGTCAACTTCGGGATTTCCGTCGTTTGATGCTGTTTCAAAATTCAGACCAATGAAATCTTCATCGTTTATAGTGAAACAACCGATGCTGTCGTAGATGAGCTCCAGCGGTTCGCCTTTATTATCAGTGAACACATAGCCCTTTTGTTCAGCGTCAAATCTGATATTCAGCACATCAGTCTGGGTGGTCATGGAAACACTGCCATCAGCATTGTGGTTGATTTCGCGTATCGGAAGTGTAGAGTAGAGGTCTACATTTTCAGCAGGAACAAAGAGGTCCACAACATCACTCACAAGCGATGGTATTCGGCGGAACAGTGCATTGTCCAGCGCCAGGTTTGCGCCAATAAACAGCACAGAAACACCGGCGATCACTGCAACAGTTATTTTCCAGCGGCGGACAAGAACTCTTGCGAAAACGAACACACCAACTACAAAAGCAGCGACAAGAGCGATAATACCGCTTCGAGCTGTACTTGCCAGCAGCATAAAAAGCGAAGCCAGAGCAAATAATGCAAATGTTATTTTGTAAATGAGTTTTTTGCTATACATGGCGAGAACTGTAAACAGCGGAATGACCATGCCGGTGAAACTTCCCACATAGTTGTAATGGTAGAGCGCACCACAAATTCGTCTATAGGAGTCACCTGCAATATTTACTTCCAGCAGGTCCGCATATCTGTGGTCTTCTGCAAGTGCTTCAAACCATTCAAACCCGAATAAGTTGACTCCCATATATTGAAATGCACTTAAGATCAGGTTTACTCCTGTGCATATCATGAGTGCTATGATGATATAGCGGAAGTTGTTGGTCTTTCTGAAAGCGTACATTGTAAAAAGGAACAGAACAAAATAGCACGCGGTGGTGAAGAATCCTTCTGCACGGTCGTAAATTCCGAACAGAGCCACCTCACGATATTCAGCGCCAAGTGTTGATGCGAGGCACATCAGTACATATGCAACAGAGGCTCCCACATAGATAAATGAGCGCTTTTCTGCTCTCTGAAAGAGGTGTTTGCAGCAGAATAGTGCTACCACCAGCATGATACATGCAAATACAATTACTGCAAGACCTTTACATTGTGAGTATACATCAGGAAGATAATATTCACCTGTTTCCTGATCGATAATTCCTTCGAACATAGACAGATCTTCAACTATTCTGGTTCCTACCAATGTCGCTCTCATAAGGATAGGAATTATAGCCAGAGCTATTACTGACGGAAAGAATATCAGTAGCGCTGTCAGATCAAGCTTTTGTTTTTGTTCGTTCATCTGTTATTACTCCGTTCTCTGTTTCTTTCGTTCTGAGCTTTTCTTTATTGACAAAGCCTGCAAAAACAGTTTTTATAAGGATAGAGATATCCAGAAATATATTCCAGTTCTCTATGTATTCGATATCGTATTCGATGCGTTTTTCTATGGAGGTATCTCCACGGTATCCGTTTATCTGAGCAAGGCCAGTCATGCCCGGCTTTACCTGATGCTTGAGCATATACATTGGAATGCTGTGCTTGAAGCTGTCAACATAAAATGGTATTTCAGGGCGCGGTCCAACAAGGCTCATATCGCCTTTGAGCACGTTGAAAAGCTGTGGCAGTTCATCAATCGATAATTTTCGGATGAATGCGCCGAAACGAGTCTTGCGCGGGTCATTATCTGTGCTCCATGCAGTATCGGATTCGGCATTATCTTTCATGGATTTCAGCTTATACATGGTGAATATCTTTTTGTTGAGTCCCACACGTTGCTGCTTGAATATTACCTTTCCGCCCATGGTTATTTTAATAATCAGTGCGGATATCAGCATTACGGGAGAGGATAGGATTATCATCACCAGCGAGCCTGCAATATCCATTGCGCGTTTCATGAACGCATTGCCCATATTATCCAGTGGTATGCGGCGGATATTCATCATAGGTATATCACCCACCATATCTATAGCGGGGGTAGCGGACATATATTTGTAGATCATTGGAATGACCGATATTTTGGTGCCCGTGCGTTCACAGGCCTCAACAGCATCGCCGAGGTGATCTATCTCATCTGAGTCAAGAGCGCACACCGCTTCACTATAGCTATGGCGGTCAAGGATATCGAACATCTCGTCAAAACTGCCCAGCCTTTCAGCGTCAAGCTCATTATCGTCGGATATATATCCGTCACATTCAAAGCCCATTTCTTTTTCGCGGCGGATGCTCTCCAGATAATGCGCAGCGATTTTTCCTCCACCGATCAGAACAATATATTTTTTGTTGTAGCCTTTTGTTCTGATGCGTTTAAGTGTTTTTCTGAGCATCAGACGTTTGATAGCTATCAATATCATATCAAGTATGAGGAACAGTGCCAGCATCCAACGAGAGAAATGGATCATTTTTATGATATAAAGCATAGCTATCATAATAAGACCATCAATAAAGAACGCTTCGATGATCCTCATAAGTTCCTTGCCAAAAGTGCTTGTTCTGTATGAATCATAAAGACCCACACAGCCGAATGTGAACAGCTGAACAGGGACAAACAGTAAAGCAAGCTTTATGTAATCTGTCAACGGATAGTTTCGTTCAAACGCCAGCATATAAAATATCAGCAGATATGCAAGCACCACTGAAATGACGGAGATCACAGCATCACTGAGGACATTAAGCTGATTGAACAGCTTTTGATTTTCCTTTATCATTATTATCCTTTCGCAGTAGGGTCAAAGGGATATTCTGTATTTATATTTAATATAGTGTCACACATAATACATTATATCATATTTTGTCGTACTGTGCAATAAATAGGGATACAAAAATAATGGCAGTATGATTTCATTTTATGACCAATCCTACAAATTGGAATTTTAAATACTAAAATCCGCTGTTTGTTTAATAACAGACAGCGGATTTTAATATTATTGATCCTGCTTTTTCAGCTTTATTCTAGACATCTTCCGTATGCGCGACCAGAGGAACGCCAGTACCACCAGCAGAAGCTCGGGGATGGTCTGCCAGAGTCTGGACACCACCGAAATTATCATTGCGTCGCTTTCTGGCATGATGAGCATGAGACCTGCCACGATTATACCCTCTCTTACGCCAAGGCCCGATGGCGCAAACACAGCGAGTATGCCCATTATCGCAGAAACTCCCCAGATACCTGCGCAGAACAGCAGGTGTGAGAGCTCCACGGCGGGATATATGGATTTTGTCAGGATGAAGAAGCCTACGCCGATGATAAGCCAGTTACCGATGAACAGCAGCACGACTTTCAGCATCTGTGAATACTTCATAGGGATCTCAAGATCCTTTTTGAACAGCTTGCCTACGATACGCAGGAAGAAGTTGATTATCTTCGGATGTATACACACGAAGAATGCCACGATAAGCAGCAGGGTTATCCACTTATAATCCTCGAGAAGTGAATTCGGGAAGAAGAAAAGCGAAACGATGAACAGCATTGCCGCACCCAGCAGCGTGCAGACGTTCTCAATGAAAAAGCACACTGTAACTTTTGAAAGCGGAGCATCCTCCTCCTTGTAGTAGGTGAGTCTTGCTGCCAGCATGAACACCTTTCCGGGGATATACTTTCCGAGGATGGAATAAAGGTAGCTAGTTACAGCCTTTTCGTACTTTATCGAACAGCCGTTTATCTTTGTGATGTAATGCCACAGACTTGCAAGTGTGTACTTATAGACGAAATAGAACAGCATGGAGAACACGAATATTCCCATGTTTACGTTCTTTATCTTTTCTGAAAACTCATCCCAGTTCTTCCAGAAGTACCACACAAGGAATATTATCACAAGTGCGCCGAACAGTATCTTGCATATCTTCAGTATCAGTTTTTTGTCAAATTTAACTTTCATTTTCCGCACCTCAGAAGCTCAGCAGCACTCGGATGAAACACATGTAGTAGTACACGAACCATGTGGGGAGCTTTTCCAGCTTCGCCAGCTTGTCACGGCTGAACTCCATATTACGCCAGCCCAGCTTCCAGGCAAGGCGATGGTTCCATTTGCATTTTCCTGTGGTATCCAGAGTGATAGTCTTGCCCTGCTTAGCGAACATCTCCTGCTTTGCTTTGGCGAGGTTGTGCTTGAATACCAGTGCACGCTTCTGGCTGCGTACCATTCGGGTGTCATCTATCCTGTGGGCAATAATAGCTCCTGCATCCACAGCGGAATTGAACATATCCAGCGCCTTTTGATTGCGGATAACACAGCTTGTATGCTTGATAGGGTTCTTCTTCATCTCTTTCAGCCAGATATCGCCGAAGCTGATATCGGCAGAGTTGCAGTAATGGTCCTGGCAGACCATGCAGCTTTCGCGGCTGAAGAAATATGCGTTCTTGTAGGCGCAGATAGTCTTAGGATAGGAAAGAGTTTTTTCGCTGCCATCAGCGTAGACCACGGTAGACAGTCCTCTCCAGTGACCGCGGCGGTAATATAGTCTTACCGCATTTTCAAGGGATATCTTCTTCTTTCTCAGCGGTACGAGAGTAGCGTTTTCGTGGTGACTTCCGCTGCAATATAGTCCGACCTTAAGCGCCACCTTTTCAGCAAGCGCGGTATCCTTTTCCAGCATAGCGGAAAAGGCTCTCATCTGACAGGGAACGAGCACCACAGCCACCTTGCCGTTAAACTCTCTCAGTATATCCACGTGCTTTAAGAGCGGCATATACATATAGACAGAGGAAGAGCTTTCACGAAGCTGTTCACAGGTTGTCGCAATGAATGTCTTGTAGCCGAGCTTTCCGTCCTTTATCTCACTGCGGGTGACCCATGCTCCGTCTATCTGCTTTGTTTCAAGCAGGTGGCACAGCAGCGCGGTTATCATACCGCCCGAAGCTGCGTTTGCACGGATGCTCTCGTCCGCTGCATAGCCCATGCGGCAGGCGATATGCTCGCCGATGTACTTTTCGGGATCGTTAAAGTCCAGCAGCTTCACCTTTTTCTTCTTAGCCGCTACCTTGTCTATCTCTTCTGAAATGTAACGGATATTATTGCGGGAGCTTTCCAGCACCTCGGGGAGGTTTTCCCTGATCTTGCTGCGGATGATATCATTATCCGCCATAAATTCATTGAACTTTGTCTTGAGTGTCTCCAGTTCAAGAGAGGAGAAGTCTGCCGCATATTCACCAAGCCCGAACATATCCAGCACTTCCTTGTACTTATGGCTCCAGCCGATAAGCAGTACAGGCGTACACTTTTCCAGTGCGCCTATCATCGCATGGAAACGGCTTGCGACAAGGCATTTGCTGCGGCCAAGCAGCTCGCGTATCTCCTCGGGTGACATTTCACGGGGATACCAGCGCACCATGTCTTTGTTCTGAGCAGCTTCGTATACCTCGGTGCATATCATCAGATCGTTGTTGCGGGGCTTCTGGCTTCCCTCACGCGCTGCGTTTGCTATCAGCAGCACGTTGTAGCCCTGTGAATTCAGCCAGTCTGTGAACTTTATCATGCAGCCCTTGTAGTCCACACCTTTTTTCTCGCACTTGCCCTGTACCACGCTGCTGATCGAGAGTGCAACCACATTATCTCCGTAGAAGCTGTCAGACTTGCACAGCTCATCCACCTTTTCAGCCCAGTATTCGCTGTCGGGCATGGAGAACGCTCCATCCGCGCAGAGTTTAACGTTCTTTGTAATACCTATTCCTGCGAGATTATCCTGTGTTATCTGTCCACGGGCGCAGATGAGCTTTATCTTAGGCAGTATCCACTTCGCAAGGAACTTGTTCCAGCCGTTCTTGAATGTGCCCAGTGCCTGCGAATACTTCACTACAGGAACTCCGCACAGCATGGGCACAGCCGCACATACGAATGCGTATGTGTTCATGATGAAGCCACGACTGTCCACAAAGGATATTCCTGCCTCATCGATTACTATATCCGCCTGTGAATATGCCTTGATTATCTTGTTCATACGGAACAGCTTTCCGAGGAATGGAACAAATCTCAGGAAGCTGTACAGTATAGCCAGAGGAAAGGCGATGAACAGCAGCTTTTCAGGCTTTGTGTTCACGACCTTTATGTTGTCATATTTTTCGGGCATTTCAGCTATCAGCTTTCTGTCCGCAGATGGATAGGTGGACATCAGCAGGATATCCAGACGCTCTCCGTAACGCTCTTTAAGCTGCTTTATAGAGCTCTGAAGCATGGCGGCAGCGCCCTTGTTGCCGCTGAAGCAGGCGGCGGTTATAGCAATAGTGATAGGTTTCATTTATTGATCTTCTTTCTTAGTGGTATCATGTTTTAAACGGTCATACAGACCCACTTTAGTATAACATATATACAGTAGTTTGTCAAAGGAACAGGCAATAAATTCAGACATAAAAAGACCGAAGCGTGTGCAGCCTCGGTCTTTGATATTATTTGTCGCCTGTGGATTCTCTCAGTATCAGAGAGTGCGGCAGCTTGTAAAGCCCCATATCGGGCTCCTCTGCCTTGATGTTGGAAATAAGCTTCTCCACCACTGTTTTACCCTGAAGATAACAGGGCTGTTCAACGGTCGAGAGTCTCGGAATAAACATATGGGAATATGCGATATTATCGAAGCCGAATACCAGCAGCTCCTCGCCAACCTTTATGCCATTCCTTATGGCATAGGTCATTGCGCCGATAGCGATGGTATCGGAAATGGCAAAGATAGCGTCGGGCTTGTTTTCAAGGCTCATGAATTCCTCGCAGCCTGCATAACCGCTGTCGTTGTCATAAGTGCCGTAATATACGATGGATTCGTCATAAGGGATGCCTGCTTCCTCAAGGGCACGTCTGTAGCCGTTCTCTCTGTCGATAGAGGACTGACTGCGTACCTCTGTGGTGATAAGGCCGATGCGCTTCCTGCCCTTGCCGATAAGCAGCTTTGTTGCGTCATAGCCTGCGATCTCGTTATCGATGGTAACGCAAAGCACCTTACAGCCCTCAAGACGTTCAAGGCACATTGCAAGATGGTATCTCTTAGCAAGATCGGATATCTGCTCAGCGTCCAGCTTGGGCGCAAGCAGAACAGCACCGTCCACCGCCTTGGAGAACAGCATATTCAGCAGATGCATCTCATGCTCGGGGTCATCCCTCGTGGTAGCGATCAGAACATCATAGCCCTTGGCGTATGCCGCCTCCTGCATACCGCGGAGCACTTCTGAGTAAAAGCTGTGCTCTGTGGAAGCGATTATCGCAAGGATACGCTTGGTCTCGCTCTTTCTGAGGTCACGTCCGAGGAAATTCGGGCTGTAGCCCAGCTCTTCCACTGCACGGTTTACAGCCTGTACGGCCTCATCGGAAACATTGGTCTTTTTGTTCAGTACGCGGGAAACCGTCGCAACCGAAACATTAGCCGCCTTTGCTACATCTTTGATAGTGATATTCAAACGGTTCACCTCTTCATATAATTTTGTATTTTGTGCCATTCATGAAAAGTACATCTTCATATTCATTGTTGTATATCAATATAATACACCAAAAGTAAAACGTTTTCAATAGGCAATTTAAACAAAACGAATATATGCAACTTGATTTATATTGCTATAAGCCGTTTGAAATGTTAAAATAATATAGGGTGAATAACATGGAAAAGCAGATAAACAAGATCAATTATCAGAAGCAGCTGGATGCATTGATATCCTCTTTGGGGGACACCGTTCCGACATTGCTTCTTCACAGCTGCTGCGCTCCCTGCAGCAGTCATTGTATAGAATATCTCTCGCAATATTTCAGCATTACTATACTCTATTACAACCCTAATATTTCCCCTGCGGAGGAGTTCTACAAGCGCGCAAAGGAGCAGCAGCGGCTGGTATCCGAAATGCCGCTGAAGCACCCTGTTACCGTTATCGTGGACGATTACGATCCGCAGGAGTTCTATTCTGCTGTTAAGGGTCTGGAGCATATTCCCGAGGGCGGAGAGCGTTGCTTTGTCTGCTACCGCCTGCGACAGGAGCGTGCCGCGCGATATGCGGCAGAGCACGGCTTTGAATACTTCTGCTCCACATTGTCCATAAGCCCTCTGAAAAATACCGCAAAGCTCAATGAAATAGGCGAGGAGCTTTCAGAGATATATCCCGTAAAGCATCTGCCGTCGGATTTCAAGAAGCGCAACGGCTACAAGCGTTCCATTGAGCTTTCAAAGGAATACGGGCTGTACCGCCAGAATTACTGCGGCTGTGTGTTTTCAAAGCAGGAGGCGGAGCAGAGAGAGGCACAGAAGAATTCCGAATTGAAAGAGGAGACGTTATGAAAGTAGCAGTTATAGGCTCGCGCAGTCTCAGAGTGGCAGATCTCGGCAGATTTCTCCCTGCAGACACCACCGAGATAGTCAGCGGCGGCGCGCGCGGTGTTGATTCCTCTGCGCGTGAATATGCTCTGGCGCATGGGATAAAGCTGACGGAGTTTCTGCCCGATTACGCCGCACACGGAAAGCGTGCGCCTCTGCTGCGTAATCTGCAGATAATCGAATACGCCGATATAGTGCTGGCATTCTGGGACGGCACTTCCGCCGGTACAGGCTTTGTCATAGACAACTGCAGGAAGAAGAACATCCCTGTAAAGATATTCTATCCAAAAACATGAGCCTCTGATTTTTCAGGGGCTTTTGATTATCTGCCTGTTTCTTGCCAATATTATCAGCGAAAGGGGCTGATATCATGAAGCATACTGTTATTATGGATATACTTATGGCGGCAGGACTTGCAATATCGCTGCTGCTGGGAGGTCTGAAAGCCTTTGCAGCGGACTGTGAAAGCGTACAGGATAAGGTGCTGCGGCTGCATATACCTGCAAACTCGAACAGCGCGGAGGATCAGCAGATGAAGCTGCGCCTGCGCGATCATATCCTAACGGAATACGGTACAGAGCTTGCAGCCGAAACTGATATAACTGCGGCAAAGCAGCAGATAGAGGCTCTGCTTCCTGAAATAGAGGCAGACTGCTGCGCGTTCCTTGCAGAACAGGGCGCGGATTATTCCGCAACGGTGCAGCTTGTGGATATGTATTTCTCTACCCGTACATACGAAAATGTCACTCTGCCTGCAGGAAATTATACCGCACTCAGGATAACGCTGGGCAGCGGAGAGGGCAGGAACTGGTGGTGTGTGATGTTTCCACCGCTTTGTATACCTGCAGCAGCCGAGGTATCCGAGGAGCTTCCCGATGTGCTTGCGGCCGAGGGCACAGAGATAGAGTTCAAATTCGCTTTGTATGAATTTCTGAAAAAGCTGTTTTGCAAGGATTAGATCAGCTTGATCTGATTTGTTTGTTATCACCAAAAAAATCGAAAAAACTTTGTGCAAAAAACCGCCCTTGTAATGAAATCGTTTTACTGTTATAATATAAGTACCATCAAAGGTCGGACTATGTCCGACAGGCTAAATAACATAAAACGGAGGAAATACCCATGAACTACGGTCATTTCGACGAACTCAATAAAGAGTATGTCATCACTCGCCCCGATACTCCTTCCGCGTGGGCAAACTACCTCGGTTCTCCCGAGTACGGCGCTATCATTTCCAATAACGCTGGTGGCTACAGCTTTGTAAAGTCTGGTGCTAACGGACGTGTTATCCGTTACCGCTTCAACGGCGTTGCAAACGATCAGCCCGGTCGTTATGTTTACATCAAGGACGCTGATACCAATGAGTACTGGTCTGCATCCTGGGCTCCCGTGTGCAAGCCTCTTGACGAATTCAAGAGCGAATGCCGTCACGGTACAGCTTACACTATCATCACATCCGAGTACAAGGCGATCAAGTCTGAGGTAACATACTATGTTCCCAAGGATGCTACATACGAGGTATGGGCTGCTAAGATCACAAACAACGATACAAAGCCCAGAAAGCTGAACGTTACAGGCTACTGTGAATTCGTAAACGATCCTAACTATGAGCAGGATCAGGTAAACCTCCAGTACACACTGTTCATCACCCGCACATACTTCAAGGGCAACTACATCCACCAGATGCAGAACGAGGTATACAATCCTTACAGCGGACGCTTCCTCGGTCTTGCTCAGGCTAAGGTTGATGCATTCTGCGGCGACAGAGATTCCTTTGTAGGTTCTTACAGAAGCTACGCTAACCCCAAGGGTATTGAAGAGGGTCTTAAGGGCGATCTGAACTACAACACCAACTCCTGTGGCGCGCTGCAGAGCGATATCGTTCTCCAGCCCGGCGAGACAAAGGAGCTGACATACGTTATCGGCGGCGCAAGAACAGAAGCTGAGATCAGCGCTCTGCTTGCTAAGTACGATGCAGCAGGCACAGTAGAAAAGGAGCTTGCTGAGCTTAAGGAATACTGGCATTCCAAGCTTGCTAATCTGCAGGTAAACACACCTGATAAGAACTTCAACAACATGGTAAATACCTGGAACGCATACAACTGCTTCATCACCTTTATCTGGTCCAGAGCAGCTTCCTTCCAGTACTGCGGTCTGAGAAACGGCTTCGGCTACCGTGATACTGTACAGGATATCCAGGGTATCATCCACCTTGCTCCCGAGATGGCTAAGCAGCAGATCATCTTCATGCTTTCCGCTCAGGTAACAAACGGTGCAGGTCTGCCTCTCGTTAAGTACACACACCAGGCTGGCCAGGAGAACCATCCCGATGAGGAGGATGAGAACACCGCATACGCAAAGGAAACAGGTCACCCCAGCTATCGTGCAGACGATGCTCTGTGGCTGTTCCCCACTATCTACAAGTACATTTCCGAGAGCGGCGACAGCGCATTCCTCGATGAGGAGATCTTCTATGCTAACGATGGCGAAAAGGGCACTGTATACGATCACCTGAAGAGAGCTATCGACTTCTCCATGAACCACCTCGGTAACCACGGTATGCCTGCAGGTCTGCACGCTGACTGGAATGACTGTCTGCGCCTTGGCAAGAAAGGCGAGTCCACATTCGTTGCATTCCAGCTTGTTTACGCTATCAAGATCCTGCGTACATACGCAGTTGAGAAGAACGACGCTGATTACATCAAGTACCTCGACGAGATCGGCGCTAAGCTGGATGAGATCCTTGCAGCTTGCTGGAACGAGGACAGATGGATCAGAGGCTACAAGGAAGACGGAACTATCATCGGTCAGCGCACCGATCCCGAGGCTTCTATGTGGCTGAATCCCCAGTCCTGGTCCGTAATCTCCGGCTTTGGTACAAAGGAGCAGCAGGAGAAGGCTATGGACAGCGTTTACAGAGAGCTGAACACTCCCTACGGCGCAATGGTAATGTATCCTCCTTATGTAAATCATGGCTTCCCCGGCGCACTGATGCAGTGCTTCAACAAGTGCACCAAGGAGAATGCAGGCGTATTCTCTCAGCCTCAGGGCTGGCTGATCCTTGCTGAGTCCAAGCTGGGTCACGGTAACCGTGCATATCAGTACTGGACAGAGGCGGCTCCTGCAACATACAATGATAATGCAGAGCGCAGAGTACTTGAGCCGTATGTATACGGTCAGTTCGTTGAGGGTAAGGATTCTCCCTTTGCAGGCCGTGCACACGTTCACTGGCTGACAGGTACTGCTTCCACTGTAATGGTAGGTACAACAGAGGGTATCCTCGGTCTCAATCCTGAGACAAAGGGTCTTGTTATCGATCCCTCTATCCCCTCCGAGTGGAAGGAATACACAATGGAGAAGACATTCCGTGGTAAGAAGCTTCACGTTACTGTTAAGAATCCCAACGGTTCCGAGCACGGCGTAAAGGCTGTTATCGTAAACGGCGAGAAGATCGAGGGCAAGTTGATCCTTGACTCCATCCTCAAGCCTGAGAATGATGTTATCATCGAGATGTAATTAAATTACATAAGATCCATCCCCCGTTCCTGTGAACGGGGGATATTTGTTATTTCAGAACAAAACAATGCTTATAGTCGTTTGGAATTAGTTTATAAATACTATTGACACTATTTGCGAAAAGATGAATACTACGAAATGTACAGTGCTGGAGCACAAATATATGTTACAAGTAGGAAAGGAGGTTCTGAAATGGAGAAGATACCTGCTATACTTATCACGTTTTTTCTGGGTGGATTCGGTATACACAGATTTCTGGCAGGTAAGATCGGCACAGGCGTTGTCTGGATGCTGACGGGCGGCTGCTTCGGAATAGGCTGGCTTGTCGATCTTATCATGGTATGCACAGGCAAGTTCATGAAAAAAGACGGCACTCCCTGGGTAACGGAATGATGCAGAAAAGACCGAGAAGCGAATAGCTTTTCGGTCTACTTTTCCTATTGTGTCACAACAGTTCCCTTGCTTTCTGCAAAAGCTCCAGCATTGCCTGCTGTTTTTCGGGAGGTATCTGCATGAACAGCTCATACGCCTGCTGAGCAGGAGTCTGTTCTTTGGGATAATCAAGCTTTTCAAACAGACTTTCGGGAGAGATCTGCAGCCCTCTGCATATCCTCATTATAGTTTCCAGCGATGCCTTTTTTTCTCCGCGTTCTATCTGCCCGATGTATGTGGGGTGCAGCTCGCACAGCTCGGATAGCTTTTCCTGGCTGAGCTTCTGTTGTTTGCGGTAGTATTTTACGCGGTCACCGAACTGCTTTATGATATCATTCATTATAGTATCCCTCCCGTTATTATCTAAATATATACTAAAGCTATTCATTTATTTTTAAAACAGACTATTGACACTGTATAAAAAATGTTATATACTACAAGTATGATTTTATCTGGAATATAGACAATAATACATATTTGTTATACGATAATATCTTTAAAATATAAATGTGGTGACTATTGTCAGTATCGCTACAATTCAATATGTAAATAGTATTGTTTTAGGTATAAATCATAAAGTTTTTGTAAAATCGTTTTCAAGCCTTGACATTTTTCGGCATTGCGATTATACTGTTTATTGGCTGTGTAGACCACTTTGTGGCATTGCATAAATAAATCAAAGAGAGGTATTACTATGAAGAAGTTTCTTGCATTTCTTATGGCGGCTGCTATAACGGTTACAGCTGTAGGCTGCGGCGATAAGGATGACAGCTCCGAACAGGAGACAGACGAGGTAAGCGTATCTGCTGAGGCAGATGACAACGAGGACAAGGATGACGAGGATAAGGATGAGTCCGCAGAGAGCCAGCCCGAGCAGCTTGAAGAGGCTGATAAGACTGGTGGTATCGGCGATACACTGCGTACAGAATTCTTTAACATGGCAGTTGTAGAAGCATACAGAATGACTTCCGTAAGCGGCTATATTCCTAACGATCCTGCTTATGAGTATGTTTGCGTCCATATGCTGGTAGAGAGCAGATTTACAGAGACCATCAACGTTGGTTCGTATGATTTTGAGATCGTATGGGGCGATACAGAGGCTGAGTGCGATTATGCTATCGAGCAGGATGATTTCGGCTTTGACAAGTATCCCGCTTCCGTTGATATAGAGTACCGTGAAAAGGCAGAGGGTAATGTGTTCTTCATGGTTCCCAAGGATGCTAAGGATCTTAAGCTCCAGTACGTTGCTATCTTTGAGGATGATTCCGTAGGCGATATCTACCAGATCGAGCTTGGCGATATCGGCTATCTTGACGATCCCTACCAGGAGTCCGGTGTTACATACGTTGGCGTAGGCGAGAAGATGTCAACATCTGCATTCGATTTGCAGGTAAACAGCGTAGCAATGTCTGATGATCTGGCAGGCTACACTCCTGATCCAGGATGGAAGTTCCTTACTGTAAACGTAAGCATGGAAGGTACATCTGCCGAGGCTATCGAGACAGGCGCATACTATTTCTGCGTATACTGGAGCGAGGCAGAGGAGGATATCTGCTACGCTATCGAGGATGAGGAGATAGTTGATTTCCCCATCTACACAGAGATCGCTCAGGGAGATAAGGTAGAGGGCAATATGTACTTCGTAGTACCCGATAATGCGGAATACATCGATTTCTACTACTATGATATGTACGATGAGGATATGGATGATTACATCGTAACTCTCGGCTCTTCCGAGAGCATTGCAGCTGCATAAAAACATTTCCCCCGTTCAGCGTAACGGGGGATTTTTGCAACTGCACAAATTGCCTATTGACAGCACGGGTAATATATGTTATACTTAATATCGACAAAAAACCTTATCAAGAGCGGCTTCTGGTCGAATGACGGGGGACTGGTCCCTATGAAGCCCGGCAACCTCTTCCTACGGGAAAAAGGTGCTACATCCTGCGGCGTCAGCCGAAAGATAAGGAGTGTTGAACGAAGGTTACGCACTCCTTGCAGAGTGCGTTTTTTGTTTTTGAACATATTAATGTAATGAAAGGAAGTAACAAGATGAACAAGTTTTTATTCACCTCCGAGAGCGTTACCGAGGGTCATCCCGATAAGATCTGTGATAATATCTCCGATGCGGTGCTGGACGCTATCCTGGCACAGGATCCCATGGGCAGAGTTGCCTGCGAGACCTGCACAACTACTGGCATGGTGCTGGTAATGGGCGAGATCACTACCACAGCACAGATAGACATTCCCGCAATCGTACGCGAAACTGTCAAGGAGATCGGCTATGATAATTCCGAGTACGGCTTCGACTGCAATACCTGTGCGGTGTTCACTACTATCGACAAGCAGTCTCCCGATATTGCAATGGGCGTAAACAACGCACTTGAGGGCAGAGAGGAGAATCTCGGTGATACAGGCGCAGGAGATCAGGGTATGATGTTCGGCTATGCCTGCACAGAAACTCCCGAGCTGATGCCAATGCCCGTAAGCCTTGCACACAAGCTGGCGCTGAAGCTTACCGAGGTACGCAAGAACGGCACGCTGCCTTATCTGCTCCCTGACGGCAAGACGCAGGTAACTGTTGAATACGTTGACGGCAAGCCTGTACGAGTTGATACTGTAGTAGTATCCTCCCAGCACAAGGCTGAGGCTACTCTTGAGCAGATCCGTGCGGATGTTATTGAGAAAATCATCAAGACAACCGTTCCCGCAGAGCTTCTTGATGAGAACACAAAGTATTTTGTAAACCCCACAGGCCGTTTCGTTGTAGGTGGACCTCAGGGCGACAGCGGACTTACAGGCCGTAAGATAATCGTTGATACATACGGCGGATATGCACGTCATGGCGGCGGCGCATTCAGCGGCAAGGATCCCACAAAGGTCGATCGCTCTGCTGCATATATGGCGCGTTATGCTGCAAAGAACATCGTTGCAGCAGGTCTTGCCGAGCGTGCAGAGGTAGAGGTAGCTTACGCTATCGGTGTAGCAAAGCCTGTATCCATCATGGTAGATACATTCGGTACTGGCAAGTACTCTGACGAGCAGATCGCTGAGGCTGTAGGAAAGGTGTTCGATTTCCGCCCTGCTGCGATCATCAATACACTGGAGCTTCGCAAGCCCCAGTACAAGCAGCTGGCTGCTTACGGTCATATGGGCCGTGTGGATCTGGGTGTTGCATGGGAGCGCACAGACAAGGCAGAGGCACTCAAGGCTGCAATGGCTTGATAGTAGCACATCATTAATATAAGGGAGAGCGAGTATGCTCTCCCTTTTGTTTATGCGACTGTGTTATAAAATGGTCGTTTAATTTGTTATGTTACCCAAAAAAATTAAAAAAATATGTTAATTATTGAGAAAATGGATTATAACGCTTGATTTATTTTGTTGATTATTGTATAATAGTAAAAGAACTATTCTGCCATATCATGCGCTTTTGGCGTTAAAATGGCATTTTGAATATCAGTGAGGATGGGTGCTTTTGTTTTTGGGTAACAAGATCATAAAAGTTGAGATCCTGGATAAAAACGGTCTGATCGCCGTATCTTCGGAGAAGAATTTCGTGTTCCCGCGGAACATCGAAAGTGATGAGGAAAGCATCCTTATCGTGAAAGGCGCAGGGCTTCGTGAATTTGAAAAGAATGAACGTGTCCATGTCATTTCCACTACCAAAGCGGGAGACAGGATAAAATATCCGGGACAGGTGACTATCTCGCTCGATAATCAGCTCAATGTGAGGATCATCAAGAACAGAGAGACTCAGGTGCTGGAGGAACGGCGAAGATACTTTAAAATAAAGGTCAATGAAAAAGGAAGACTGCTTTTCGTTGTGCGTGATGATGAGACCATGCGCTATGAGGAGCCTGTACCTATTCAGATACATGATATCAATATCGGTGGTGTATTCATGAGCTGTGCTCCTGAGGTACTTCAGCAGGATGATACCATATGTATCGACATTGATCTTTTTATAGATTATCGTCTGAATGCGATAGCAAAGGTGCTGAGGGTGCAGCGCTATCCCGATGGCGAGATCAAGGGCTACGGATGTGAATTCCAGGGGCTGACTGCTTCTCAGGAGGATTACATCGGCAAGTTCATTTATAAGGTTCAGTTTGCACAGCGTCAAAAGGAAATGGCAAACGAGCTGGATTATTGATGAGTATTTAAAATCGTAATATCATAAATACATATTAGGGGGATAAATTCAAGATGAGCAACGCAAAACTCAAGCATGTTCTTATGATCATTCTGCTGGTTTTCGCAATACTGCCTTCGCTTATCGTAGGTATTGTGGGAACATTCTCTGTGATCGGTTATGAGAGCGATGCAAAGACAAACACACTTCAGGTCGTTTCCAGATCGAAGTCGGTGGCACTGGATCACCTGTTTTCCCATTATACGGGAACAGTGAACAGCCTTGCTAAATCCGAGATCATCATTGATGCGGCTAAGGGCAATACAGATGCGGATTCTGTTCTTGCTGCGTATGCCAATGCCAATGCTGATTTCCTCGATCTGATGATAATCGGTACAAACGGCAATATCATTGCATCTTCAACAGGAAATATCGATCGTACATTCGATCACTACAGCGAGACTCTTTCTCCTGTATCAGGCATCCTTAAGTGGAGCAGCTACGGCAATACAGACGCTTTCTATGTTTCCAAGGATATCTATGAGGACGCTGATAACAGCGTTGGCAAGGTAGGTCATGTGGTAGCAGTCATCTCTGTCGGTGCTGACAGTGGCATTGCAAATGCTCTGGGTGGTGCATTCCTGGATGGCGGTCACATGGCGGTATTCGATACAAGCGGCAATACCATCAACCTGAATAATGACATGGCTGTTGCGAATGACTCTTCCATCAAGGCTGATCTTGATGTTATGGTATCTGAAACAAACAGCTATGTTTCCTCCACATCCTCTGCACAGGTGCTCAATACAGGCAAGTTCGGTAAGTTTGCCTATGTATGCGGTGTTATTCCCAATGTAAGCACATGGAGATGGGTAGGCGTTGTTGATACAGGCACATTCAGCTCTTTCTCTGTTGGTGCTATCCTTATCGGTTGGGCTGTTATCCTTGTAGCGTGTGCGCTTGCATCACTGCTGGCAATGCTCATTATTTCCAAGTTTATCGGTAGCATGCACGATATGCTCCGCACAATGGACGCTATCTCCGAGGAGGAGAACGGTGCGGATATCCGCTTTACCATCAAGAACAGAAAGAGCGAGCTCGGTCGAATCATGGAATCCTTTAACGATATGCTGGATGAGGTCACCATGAGTGAGGAGCGTCACCGCACCATCGCTGAGCTGTCTGATAACATGCTGTTCGAGTGGGACTTCCACAAGGAGCGTATGTATGTTTCTGCAAATGCACTTGCAAAGTTCCAGATCGATACTGAAAATTCCACACTTTCCAACGGTAAGTTTATTGACTCTCTTATGAGCAGCGAGGACGCTGAAAAGTACAAGAGAGACATCAACCAGCTGCTGCGCGATAAGAACGGTTACAGCGCTGAATATCAGCTTCAGGCTAAGTCTGGCGCGATCATCTGGGTATCTCTGCGTGCTGTCTGCATCACCGATCGTCTTGGCGAGCCGCTGAGAGTTATCGGCGTTATGACAGATATCGATAACGAGAAGAAGATGGAGCTTCAGCTTTCTGAGCGTGCAAGCTTTGACTTCCTTTCCCAGCTGTATAACAGAAACACATTCACAAGAACTCTTACAGCAGAGCTTGAGCGCCGCAACGGCAAGAAGCTTGCACTGCTGTTCATCGACGTTGACGACTTCAAGTTCATCAACGACAGATATGGTCATACCATCGGTGATGAGGTCATCAAGTATGTTGCTGATACCATCCGTGTAAAGGTTGAAGATAAGGGCGGATTTGCAGGACGCTTCGGCGGCGATGAGTTCGTTCTCTGCTTCACCGATCAGGAGGATATTGAGAATATCGAGAATATCTCCATGGATATCATCAACGAGCTGTACGGCGGCTACACCACCTCCGACGGCACAATGACGATCAACGTAAAGGCAAGTATCGGTATCGCGCTTTGTCCCGAGCATTCCGAGGATTGCAACGAGCTGCTCTCTTTCTCCGATACTGCAATGTACTTCGTTAAGAAGAACGGTAAGACAAATTACCACGTTTATGATCCCGAGGACAGCGCTTCCGGCGAGTATATCGATCCTGAGTTCTGATCCCTTTCGGGCTGTTGCCGCGGGGTAACGTCCGTAATTACGCGGCAGCCAATTGAACAAATAATCATAGGGCGGACAGTTGTTGTGCGCCCTAGTGACTTTGGAGGTACAAATTTTGGCAAAGGTTATTGCTATTACCAATCAGAAAGGCGGAGTCGGCAAGACGACTACCTGCTGTGGTCTGTGCGGCGGTCTGGTACAGAGAGGCTATAAGGTGCTTGCGGTGGATCTTGATCCTCAGGGAAATCTGAGCTTCAGCCTTGGTGTTGAGGCAGATGATAATTTCACCGTATACGATCTGTTCAAGGGTAACTGTGACGTAACTGACGCTATCCAGGAGGGCGGCGTGTGCGATGTTATCCCATCCAACATCCTGCTTTCGGGCGTTGAGCTTGAGCTGACAGGCGTTGGCCGCGAGTATGTTCTTCGTGAGCAGCTTGAGCAGGTCAAGGATGATTATGATTACATAATCCTTGATACTCCTCCTGCGCTTTCTGTGCTGACAATAAATGCGTACACGGCATCTGATGAGCTTGTTATACCCATGCTGTGTGAGATACTCAGCCTGCAGGGTATTGCTCAGCTGAAGCAGACTATATTTGCTGTTCAGCGCTATTACAACAAGTCGCTTCAGGTGCGCGGAATACTTCTGAACAAGTATAATTCCAGACTTACTCTGACCCGTGAGGTTGAAGAGCTTGCACAGATGATCGCGCAGCAGCTTGAAACTGAGATATTCAGCTCCAAGATAAGTGCAAGCGTGTGCATTGCTGAAGCTCCTGCACATGGCGAGACTATCATGACTTATTCGCCAAAATCCAAGGCTGCAAAGGAGTTTTCTGCATTCATTGACGAGCTGACAGGAACTACTGCCAAAAAGAGTGGAGCAAAGAGCAAATGAGCGGTAAAAAGACCGATACCATAACAAAGGATAAGGCCGTGAGATCTGAGGAGACTACCACTAAAACAGTAAAGAAGACGGCAAAGTCAGAAAAAACGGCCGAAAAGAAGACTGCTGCAAAGAACTCCGCGGAGAAAAAGAGCACTGCATCAACGAACAGCACGAAAAAGTCATCGGCTTCTGAAAAAAAGCCTGAGGCTAAAAAGGCTAACGCATCAAAAAGCAAGACAGCAGAAAAGCCTGCCGATGAAAAGGCAGTAAAGCCTATTGCTAAAACAGCGGCCCAAAAAGCACCTGTTAAAGAAGCAAAAGCAAAGACTACTGAAAAATCAGTTGAAGCCACTGAAAAAAAGCCTGCAAAGACACGCAAAAAGGCAGAGACAAAGCAGGAAGAGCCTAAGACAGGCGAACCCAGCAGCAAGACGCCGCAGGTGATGAAGCTCGTTCAGCAGCGCAATGACATGGTCAATCCTACCATAATGGCAGGAAAGAGCAGTATTCCGCGCCAATTAAGAGGGCTTGAACCGCTGTCCCGTATCATGAAGAGGGAGGCGGAGGAGGTATTCGGAGCAGACGAGGCTGAGACCTATAATCTTACCGCGCTGGTTATTGATGAGCATGCGGCGGAGATACTTAGACGCTTCAACGCCTGTGACTGTGAGCTGTGCGTGGAAACGCTGGCACGTCTCACTGCGGAGGTAGTACCTGCGAGATTTGCAAAGCTGCGCAAGCGCGATGTGGAGCGCGAAGCGCCTGAAGTTAAACAGCTCAAAGAGCCACTGCAAAAGACGGTCACCTCACGAATGGTGAGACTGGTAATGCAGAACAAAAAGCGCAGCTATCATGATTAAAAAACAAAGGACTGTACGAGCTGTACAGTCCTTTTTGTATGTATTTATGCTGCTGTTATATTATCAAATATGCTAAGCGCCTCTGCTTTTTCTTCTTCAGAGAAGTAGGTCACCTGTATTGAATACAGCTCCATATCTACCTGAAACATAAATTCGGAGAAACCGACAAAATTTACAAACCCATTATCTGTGGTCAGTTCAAAATGGGAGAGGTATCCTGTTTTTCCGCCGTAGCTCTCCTGTGAAAAGCTGCTGTCATCACCTGTCATATAGCCGCTTGCAAGATATTCAAAGATAGTACTGTCGTGGACAGTTCGTGCGTATTCCTCTAAAGGGATACTTTCCTCGTCATCAGTGGGAGTCATGTCCTGAGAGGATATCGTAACGATGGATACGTTGTCAGTTTCGCTGTCGGAGGAAGCTGCGTATACATGAAATGAAAGACCTCCCTCGGTAAGCTCATTTTTCATTTCGTCAACACTGCTGTACACGTTCTGATAATAGGAGCTGTACATATCTGCATATATCTCATCGCTGCCCTGTACCGACCAATCATCAGGAAAGGTCACTGAGATATCTGCGTGCTCTAAAGTCGCTGTATTTTCGCTGATAGTGACTTTTCCCTTTGCATCGGAGCAGCCTGTCAGCAAAAGAGCCGCAGCGAGCAGCGCTGTTGTAATTATCTTTTTCATGTGTTCTCCTTTTCTGTCAGAAGCTGTTCCATATCCTGTGGGATAGGCGAAGTCAGAGTTATGTGCTCACCACTGACAGGGTGTATGAAGCTCACCTCGCCGCAGTGAAGCGCCTGCCTGTTGATAGCGCTCAGATCACCGCCGTACATTTCGTCGCCGCAGAGTGGATATCCGATGTGTGCAAAATGCACGCGTATCTGATGAGTGCGCCCTGTTTTGAGTATCACACGGGAGAGTGTGCGTCCGTTGCCGTGTCGCTCGTCAGAGTACAATGTCAGCGCAGGCTGACCGTCAGGTGTGACGTTGCGGTAGATTATACTGTCCTGCACTCTGCCTATGGGTACATCTATCTCTCCGCTGCCCATATCTCCGTCAACTATCGCGTAATACACCTTGCTGACTTTCTTTCCGAGAGACGCGGCGGCAAATCTGTTTTTGGCACAGACGCACAGTCCTGAGGTGTTGCGGTCAAGACGGTTTATGGCGCGGAAAGGTGTATTCGGAAACATTGCCGCAAACAGATTTCCGAGCGTATCGTTGCGGTGCTTTATCGAGGGATGTACCGCCATATACGGCGGCTTATCGAAAACGATGATATCCTCGTCCTCGTACGCGATACCTGCTTTCAGCTCATGGTTAGGAATAAGTCCACCCTCATCCTCAAGGACGACGGTTATTACATCGCCCTCGGAAAGCAGATCGACAGTGCGGATGATCTCACCGCCGCGTGTAAGTCCGCCCGAATGCTTCAGCTTTATTATAGTCCTATGTGAGAAGCCACGGGCTTTCAGCAGCCTTTGCAGCTGCCAGCCCTGCTCCTCTGATGTTACTGTCAGATTCAGCTCTCTCATTTTGTAAGCTGTATCTTGCGGGCTGTTTCGTCCTCTGCAAAGGACACTGCGTTATACATGAACAGCGCCTGGGTGTATTCGTCAAGATCTAAGAAGTAGTTGAGATCGCCGTTGATATAGCGCATATCCACCATAGTGATCTTCTCATAGTGGTTTGCAAGGAACGGAACAAGGCTATGCGCGTAGCTGTCCTTTATGAGCAGCAGGCGCTTGCCGTTGTCAAGATCTGTCTCAATGTCGATTATAGGCTGATTGCTGCCTGTAAATGATGAATACTTATCCTTTACAGCGAGATAGTCGCGCACATAAAGGCTGTCGTATGCAGTTTCCTTAGCGCCGTCAAACATCGTCATGGTGATCGAGGGAGCATTGTTTTTCAGGTGATAGTAGTCGATGCTATCAGGGGTGATGGAGTTATCCAGCGTCTTGGAATACAGCGTACCGCGGAAATCGCTGCTTGCGGTCTCTATATTGAACTCATTGAGAGAATATGGAGTGTATCCGAGTGCCTTGCCTGCTGCACAGTATGCATAATATGCGCCAAGACTGGTCCAGTGGTGGTCTGTACGGTAGAAGAGATAATCATCCTTGTGACCTGAAAGATAGCTCAGTGAATCTATTGTAGTCATGCTCTCAACATTGCCGTAGCAATTATCGATAAAGGTTTTCTGGCTGAGATATTCATTGTACTTAGGCATTTCCGCGGAGAAGATCTCCTGTGCTGTAGGTGCAAGCATGAACGCACAGGGTATATCGGAGTGATTTGCCGCAAAGGAGCTCATAGCTTTTAGTGAATCGGAAACGGTTTTTTCATCATATTCCTTGAATACCTGTATCATCTGGTCATCCAGAGTATACACACCGTTGATCTCCTCTTTTCCTATGAGGGCTTCCATTTTATTCTTTGCCTGTACCCAGCTTTCTCTGCCCGCAAGATGGTCTGCGTAATAGACCTCCAGATCGTCCATATAGCTGTTTTCATCGCGGACGGTGATATAATCCCATTTGACAGCGTCGATATAGTCACCGAAGCTTTCAGCCTTTTCAGCTTTCTTTTCATTGATGAGAGTAGGGAGCTTTGCAAGGGTACGGTTTTCGTTTTCGCTGCGCTCCTGGTTCGGGAGAGCCATCGTTACTATCGGAATACCCAGCAGCACTACCGCAAACAGTGCGATCATCAGCTTTTCGGGCGTCATTTTAAATTTCATGCTTCTCCCTCCTTAGAAATTGAAATACAGGAACGGATTGTAGGTGGATGTGGCGATATACGCTACAGCAGCCAGCATAATGCACAGCTGCACCAGCGGAGCGCCGTACTGCACCCACTTCGGAGCCTTTTCCTTAACAAAGTTTACGAACATCTTGATAAGATCGGAGCTGCCGAGGATACATACCGCAAAGATTATACCGTAGTTCATTATAGCGCTGGTTGCAAAGTTATCCATGAATACGCCGTTGGCGCCGAACATCGCGCCGATATAGGTGAATACCTGTGAGAACATCTCGCCGATGTTAACGGTAGTTGGATCAATCGCTTCGAACATTACCCAGCCGAATACCACCAGAACAAAGGTGTACAGCCAGCTGAAGAATGATGGCAGCTTTTCGAGCAGCTTTCCGAGGAACAGCCTTTCAAGCACTATCAGAACGCCAAAGTATGCGCCCCAGAGCATGAAGTTCCAGCTTGCGCCGTGCCATATACCTGTTACGGTCCATACCACCATCAGGTTGAAGATAGTGCGCGCGAGTCCTTTTCGGTTTCCGCCGAGAGGGATATAGATATAGCTCTTGAACCAAGCGCCAAGAGTCATGTGCCAGCGGCGCCAGAATTCAGAGATACTGTGCGACATATAGGGATAATCGAAGTTTTCGGGGAAGTTGAAGCCCATCATCTTGCCCAGACCTATCGCCATATCGGAATATCCGCTGAAATCAAAGAAGATCTGGAATGTGAAAGCAAGGATACCGAGCCATGCGGTAACAACTGAAAGAGTTGAATAATCGAACTCTGCCATGGTCTTTATGCTTGTCCACAGTGCGCCGATGTTGTTTGCTATCAGCACCTTTTTACCAAGACCTGTGATGAAGCGGCAGATACCGTCACCTACCTGTTTTTCGGTCAGAGTGCGGTTGTCTATCTCGTTCTGGATATCCTCATATCTTACGATAGGGCCTGCAACCAGCTGCGGGAACAGGGAAACGAAGCCGATAAAGCTTACAGGGTTCTTCTGTACCTTAATGTTTCTTCTGTACAGGTCGATAGTGTAGGACATCGACTGGAACGTAAAGAAGCTGATACCGATGGGCAGAGGCAGGTTGGGATTGGGAATGCTCCAGCCGAACCATGCATTTGCAGAGTTTATCAGGAAGCCGAGGTACTTGAATGTACCAAGCAGACCCAGATTCATCAGCAGTGATACTATAAGGCAAGCTGTGCGTACCTTTGGCTTGTCATCATATTTTGCGATCATCAGTCCTGCAAAATAGTCGATGGCTGTGGAAAGCAGCATAGCGAATACATACAGCGGCTCACCCCATGCGTAGAACACGATACCGCTTATCAGTATTATCACGTTCCTTGCCTTGTTGTTCGGCATAAGATAATACAGTATCAGCGTTATCGGAAGAAACGCGAACAGGAACGTTAAGCTGGAAAAGACCATAGTAATCCCCCTTGTTTACCTCATTTCAAGAAATTCATCTCTTGTATACATGACGTTAAGTATTTCTATAAGCATATTTGCGGAGAGCAGTTCGGGAAGTCCGAGACTTCTTTGCAGCTCTGCACGCATTATGGCAGAGTTTTCTCCGCCTATAAGACCCATATCCATCAGATCCGCCTTGGTTATAGGCTCGGATTTAGGTTGAGATTCATCGGCTATGACGCCTGCTTTTCTAAACGCATCCAGAAGAACTTCTGTAGTCATGCCCTCAACGCCCAGCTTGCCCTGCTTTGACGGCTGAGCCTTTCGCCGTTCTTTCCCGAAAACATCGGGAATATATACGTTTATTATCTCGCCCTGCTTTACGATATTCCGCAGATGCGAACGTATCTGAAAGCCTGCGCTGTCGCTGTCTGTAAGGATGATTATACCATTTCTGGCGGCAAGAGTGCGGATAAGCTCCTGCTTTTCCTTGTCCTTATAGATGGCGAAGCCGCCAGTGGGGATTATTACCGCATCGACAAGGCTTGAGAGCCTTATCTTATCGTATTTCCCCTCTACTATTATTGCTTGTTTTATCTTTATCATGTGCGCCTCAGTACAGATATCTCAGTAAGCGCCTGCTCAAGCAGAGTGCGGCGGTCGGCGCGCGAGGAGTTCAGCAGCAGATTGGTGCGGTAGAGTATATCGATACAGCTTTTCAGGTAATCCACAGATAGATATTTCACTGAGCCGTATGCCTTTGTGAGAACAAAGGTACGGTTTCTGGGATAGTTGAAAGCGGCTGCCGCATCGTTCGCGGACTTTTTGGCAAGCATTGCAAGCTTAGCACGGTAGCAGTCCACAAAATGACCTGAGAGCGTGCCGAGTATCACCACAGGCTCCATGCGCTGCACGAACAGATCATCCAGTATCTGAAAAGCATTTGCTACTCTGCCTGCGAAAAGCTCAGATGCCAGAGTATAGATGCTTGTATCGACCAGCTTCGGCACAAGGGAGTCTATAGCGTCCTTGGTTATCTCGCCGCTGACAGTATAATCACACAGCTTCTGCACCTCTGTTGACAAAAGCTGCATATCTCTTCCGCAAAGCTCTGCCAATAACACTGCGTTCTGCTCAGAAAGGTTGCAGCCAAGACGCGAAGCTTTTTTCACAGCCATTTTTGCAAGCTGCGAAGCGCTCATATACTTCATCTCGCACAGTACACCGCATTTTTCTGCTGCAGCCATCAGCTTTTTCATCTTAGCCTTTGGCTTTTTGGCGTCTATTTCGATGCCCGTCTGGGAGATGATCAGCACAGTAGTATCGGGCAGCTCCTCGATTATGGAGAGATAAGCGGCAAGCTCGGCGTTATCCAGCTTGTCCGCATCCAGATCGGATATCACAATGACCTTGTATTCCGAGAAGAACGGCATGCTGTCTGCAAAATCAGAAAGGCTGTCTGATGGCGGAGCCTCATTGAAGCGCACGAAGTTAAGGTCTGAGGGGTCTGCCCCCAGCGCCGCTTCTATTATCTTGTTTTCGTAGGTCTTGGTGAGGAAATGCTCCTCGCCGAACAGGAAATACACACGGGCAAGCTGACCTGCCTTGAGGTCGGCTTTCAGTCGTGCTTCTTCTATTTTAGCCACTTATTGCTCCTTAATGCATCGTTTTAAATATAATTGTACATCGACTATCACCGCAAGGTGATAGTAATATATATTTGCAGCAAGCGAAGCTTGCGTGCCGCAAAGCGGCACAAAAATCCGATAGGATTGCAAATATATTAAGCCATTTCTGTAGACAGCTTCTTGCCGCCGAGAATGTGGAAATGCAGATGTCTTACGGTCTGACCGCCGTCCTCGCCGATATTGGATACTACGCGGTAGCCGTTTACAAGGCCCTCTTCCTTTGCGATCTGAGGGATAACAGAGAAGATATGTGCCACAACAGCGCTGTTCTCGGCTGTTATCTCATCCACACCGCCGATGTGTGCCTTTGGAATCACAAGAATGTGTGTGGGAGCCATGGGCGCGATATCACGGAATGCAAGGCACTTGTCGTCCTCGTATACCTTTGTTGAGGGGATATCCCCTGCGATTATTTTGCAGAATAAGCAGTTTTCCATTTTGGTTTCCTCCTATTAGTGTTGTGGTGCAAATGTGTTTGTAAAGACGATCATTGCAAAGCAAAAAAGAACGGCAATAGCGCATAACACAGAAATAAGCGTTAACGCTATGGTGCGGTTGATGTGCTTTTGCTGATTTTCATGTTCGTCTTGTGTTTTGAGCATTATATCTGATTCTATTGTTTCGATTTCTGTTTCATTGAGGCTATTGGTTATTTTGCGTCCTTCATCGCCGGTGAGTTCTGTGTCATTTAAAATAGCCATATATCCTCCAATTTACACAATACGGTCTTTGAACGACTATCCAAAGACCGTACCATATTATCTTACAACATATCAGGTAAAGATGGGGTTAAAGTTACTTGATGAACTTAGCAGCAATATCAGCAGCAGCACCGAATGTTTCGGCAAGCTTTGATACATCGGGGATACCTGCCATAGCCTGATCGGGCTTTCCGCCGCCCTTGCCGCCCATGAGAGCAGCCATTTCCTTAACCATCTGACCTGCGTTAGCGCCCTTTTCCACAGCGGACTTGGAGCACTTGCAAAGCATATTGCTCTTGCCGTCATTAGTGCCAACGAGGATAGCCACGAAGCAGTCGAACTTGTCTGCGAGACTGTCGCCGATCTTTCTGAGACCGTCAGCACCTGTGCCGTCCAGAGCAGCAGTGATGATCTTCACGCCGTTTACCTCAGGGCAGCCCTCGCCGAGGTTGCCCATCTGAGCGTTGGCAGCGGCCTGCTGCATAGCCTCGATCTTCTTATCCTTTTCGCGCAGCTCGCTCATTACGTTTTCGCAGCGCTTTACAAGCTCATTTGTGTTAGCAATCTTCAGAGTATCCGCAGCCTTTACCACTGTATCCTTGTAGGAGTTCAGCAGCTCCAGAACGTTCATACCTGTTACAGCCTCGATTCTTCTTACACCGCTTGCAACGGATGTCTCGGAAACGATCTTGAACAGACCTGCACAAGCGGAATTTTTCAGATGAGTACCGCCGCAGAACTCTGTGGAGTATTCACCGACTGTTACAACTCGTACAACATCGCCGTACTTCTCACCGAAGAGAGCCATAGCGCCTTTCTTCTTAGCCTCCTCGATAGGCAGCTCCTCTGTTACAACGGGAACGCCCTCAAGGATCACCTTGTTTACATAAGCCTCGATCTTTGCAAGCTCCTCGGGGGTAACTGCATTGAAATGGCTGAAGTCGAATCTGCATCTGTAGGGATCAACATAAGAGCCGCTCTGGTGAACGTGGTCGCCGAGAACTTCTCTCAGTGCGCTCTGCAGGATATGTGCACAGGTGTGGTTGCGCTCTGTAGCGGAACGCTTCTCGCTGTCAACTGTTGCAGTCACGTTATCTCCTACGGAGAATCCGCCTGCCAGCACCTCGCCGCTGCAGATATATGCGCCGCCTGTCAGCTTCTGAGTATCGTCAACGCGGATAACGCTTGTACCGTTTGTGATAGTACCGCAGTCGCCTACCTGACCACCCATCTCAGCGTAGAAAGGAGTGTTCTCGATGATAACGCTTACCTTATCGCCTGCGCCGCAAAGCTCTGCAATCTCGCCGTCCTTAACGAGCGCAAGGATCTTTGTATCGGATGTAAGGCCTGAGTAGCCTACGAAATTTGTTTTGTAGTTATCGAGCTCGGAGTTCTTAGCATTGTCCCAGCCGCCGCCAAGCTTCTTGTTTGCACGGGCTGTATCCTTCTGCTCCTGCATCAGAGCCTTGAAGCCATCCTCGTCAGCCTCCAGACCTTTCTCCTCAAGGATCTCCTTTGTGAGGTCGAGCGGGAAGCCATAGGTATCGTGCAGCTTGAATACATCAGCGCCTGCGAGTGTCTTTTCGCCCTTTGCGATAAGAGCATCGATCATTTCGTTGAGGATCTCTGTGCCCTTGTCAACTGTCTTTGCGAAGCTCTCTTCCTCGGTCTTGATCACCTTCTTGATGTATGCACGCTTCTCATCCAGCTCGGGATAAGCTGAGAGGTTCTCGTCGATAACAGTATCGCATACCTCGTGCAGGAAAGAGTTTGTGTAGCCCAGCATACGTCCGTGACGTGCAGCACGTCTGAGCAGACGGCGCAGAACGTAGCCACGACCCTCGTTGGAGGGAAGAACACCGTCGCCTACCATGAAAGTAGTGGAACGGATATGGTCTGTGATAACGCGGATGGAGATGTCCTTTTTAGCGTCTGCCTTGTACTCAACGCCGATGATGGAGCAGATGCGCTTCATGATGTTCTGAACTGTATCTACCTCAAACAGGTTATCAACGTCCTGCATTACGCAGGCAAGTCTCTCAAGACCCATACCTGTATCGATGTTCTTGGTTGCGAGCTGTGTGTAGTTGCCCTTGCCATCATTATCAAACTGGGTGAATACGTTGTTCCAGATCTCGATGATTCTGTCGCAGTCGGAAGCCTGTTCAAAGCTCTCAAAGGGGCCGTACTTTTCGCCTCTGTCAAAGTGGATCTCGGAGCAGGGGCCGCAGGGACCGCTGCCGTGCTCCCAGAAGTTATCCTTTTTGCCGAGCTTGATGATACGGTCACGGGGAACGCCTACCTCGTCAGCCCAGATATCGCCGGCCTCATCGTCCTGCTCGTAGATTGTCACCCACAGTCTGTCTGCGGGGATCTCCAGAGTTTTTGTGAGGAATTCCCATGCCCATGCGATAGCTTCGTGCTTGAAGTAATCGCCGAAAGAGAAGTTGCCCAGCATCTCGAAGTAAGTACCGTGACGTGCGGTCTTACCAACGTTCTCGATATCGGGAGTACGGATGCACTTCTGGCAGGTGGTAACTCTGTGGCAGGGAGGCTCTTCAATACCCTGGAAGTACTTCTTCAGAGGAGTCATACCTGCATTTATGAGCAGGATGGAGTTATCTCCCTGGGGTACCAGAGGGAAAGAGTTCATACGGAGATGTCCTTTGGATTCAAAGAACTTGAGATAGCTTTCGCGGAGGTCATTTAAGCCTGTCCATTTCATAATAGTTGTCCTCGATTTTTATAGATTTTTTTAATATTATTCCCTTTTACGGCAAATAAACATACATTATTATTATAATACATTTTCGGAAAAAGTCAATACAAAAAGCGCCGTCGATACGCTATTTTCACCAGATTAGGCGAAAATACCGAAATTTGACGGCGCATAGCCTTTCATCAGTATAAAAATGCAGATGATTATGCATTAAAAAGGTGTTTCATCTCGTCCATGAACGGTTCATCGTACAGCTTAGGGTAGTAGCCGAAGACCAGCTCATAGAACTGCATATCTGTGAGCGCTTCAAACTCTCCATAGAGGAATCCGCGGTAGCTCCGCATGGCGTCTGCCATGGAGCGTGCCTTGTCAGTTTCTCCTGCGGCAAGACGTGAACATATCATATCATTGCCGTATATGATTGCAGGAACATGCTTTGTGGCTTTGCTGAAATCGTAGTCAAGTGTTGGGCAGAGAAATGAAAAATGCTGCTTTACGGCAGAGAAAAACGGCTTGCTGCCAGATCTCAGCTCTCTTTTAAGGGCGCGCATACATTTTCTGAGCGGCTTTTTATCGTTGCCGCAGTGGGAAAGCGCAGCAGAAATACTGTCCAGCAGAGGGATGTAATCGTACTGATCTCCGCGTGCGAGAGCAGAGTACAGCTCATGCGATATATCCAGCACTCTTGCAAGTGCGGAAGCTTCTGTCATAGCCACAGTACATCCCTCCTTTTGCCATTAGTATACCACAGCAAAGGCAGACCGGTCAAGCGCTATTTCACGGAGTTTACACCTACAACTCCGCCTGCTGCTCCGAAAGCCACGCACAGCACCAGCTTCACGATAAGCATAGCACCGCCGACATTCAACGTTACCAGTGATATCAGCAGCGGAAGTACCATATACAGCAGACCGCACAGCGCGCCTGCGGAGAGCCCTCTGTGTCGTCTTAGCCTGCCTGCTGTATGCCCTGCAACAAAGCAGGAAAGCGCCATCGCAACAATGGAAACCGCGCCTGAGAGCGCTTCGGCAGAGTCTGTAAGCAGCAGGAATATTGCTCCGACAGCTGATAGTATAAAGGTTGTAGCATAGCCGAATAAAACTCCCGTTGTGAACGGGCGCAGCCGATGTTCTCGTTTAGCTTTGCGCATGATGTCCTCCCGATAAGTTACTTATAGGGAATTATATGTCTGACGAATGCAATGCATGCGTCTGTTGCGGGTTTTGTTTTACTTGTTTTCAGCAAAACAAATACCGCCCCGAAAGGCGGTATCAAGTGTTTATTTTGCTTCGTAGATATCTTTGATGGAGCGTGTTACCAGTCTCTTGAAGAGCGGTGCTACTCTGTCTGCGGTCTCCTGTACCTCTGCATGGGTGAGTGGATTCTGGGAGATGCCTGCCGCAAGGTTAGAGATACAGCTTATGCCGCATATCTCCATGCCTGCGTGACGTGCCGCCATAGCTTCAACGGCGGTGGACATACCCACAGCGTCAGCGCCAAGAGCGGAGTACATGCGTATCTCAGCAGGGGATTCGTAGTTAGGACCTGTTGTCTGAACGTAAACACCCTCGCGCAGCGGGATCTTTTCATCGGTTGCTGCGTTGCGGATAATACTTCTCAGCTTCTTTGAGTATATCTCAGACATATCGGGAAAGCGCACGCCCAGTTCGTCTATATTTCCGCCAATGAGAGGAGACGGAACAAAGGACGAGATATGATCTGTTATCATCATGAAATCACCGCAGTTGAATGTGCGGTTGATTCCGCCTGCTGCATTTGTCAGGAACAGCGTTTTTGCGCCCATCAGCTTCATAAGTCTTGTGGGGAGTACTACATCAGACATCTTATAGCCTTCATAATAATGCACACGTCCCTGCATTGCAACTATCGGAACTCCACCTGCATAGCCGAACACAAAACGACCTTTATGACCTGCAACAGTGGAGATAGGGAAGCCCTCAAGCTCATTATAGTCGAGAGTTTCTTTGATATCCATCGTATCGGCATAATCGCCGAGACCGCTGCCCAGAATAAGAGCTATCTCAGGCTGGAAGCTGATCTTCTTCTCGGCGGAATTGTAGCATTTTAAAAGCTTTTCATATACTTCGTTCATTTTATACCTCCCAGCCGTTGAGATACTTCTCCTGTTCGGGGGTGAGCTTATCTATCTCAATGCCCCAGCTTGCGATCTTTCTGAGAGCTACCTCTCTGTCTACCTCAGCAGGAACATTTACTGTCATGCTACCGTCCTTGCCGAGATTACCCTTGTTCTTTACAACATGCAGAGCAGACAGTGCCTGTATAGCAAAGCTCATATCCATGATCTCTGCAGGGTGACCGTCGCCTGCCGCGAGATTAACAAGTCTGCCCTCGGCGATGATGAATACAGTCTTTCCGTTAGCCAGCTTGTAGCCCATGATGTTGTTTCGTGCAAGATAGCTGTCTACAGCGATCTCGCGCAGCTTAGCCATATTTACTTCTACGTCAAAGTGACCTGCGTTGCAGCAGATAGCGCCGTCCTTCATGTTGAGGAAAGCCTCCTCGCCTATAACGTCTGCACAGCCTGTAACTGTTACGAAGAAATCGCCTATCTTTGCAGCTTCACGCATGGGCATTACCTTGAAGCCGTCCATTACAGCCTCCATAGCCTTGATGGGATCGATCTCGGTTACGATCACCTCTGCGCCAAGACCCTTTGCGCGCATTGCAACGCCCTTGCCACACCAGCCATAGCCAGCTACTACGACATTCTTGCCTGCAACGATGAGATTTGTTGTGCGGTTGATACCATCCCATACGGACTGACCTGTGCCGTAGCGGTTATCGAACAGGTGCTTGCAGTCTGCGTCGTTTACCAGTACCATCGGGAATTTCAGAGCGCCTGCCTTGTCCATAGCCAGCAGACGGATGATGCCTGTTGTGGTCTCCTCGCAACCGCCGATAACATCGGGGATAAGTTCGGGGCGTTCGTTGTGGATGAGGTTTACAAGGTCGCCGCCGTCATCGATGATAACATTGGGACGCGCGTCGATGACCTTAGAGATGTGGCGGTGATATTCTTCATCAGTTGCATTATACCATGCGAATACGTTCAGACCGTCGTGTACCAGTGCAGCGGCAACATCATCCTGTGTAGACAGGGGATTGCTGCCTGTTACATACATCTCTGCACCGCCTGCAGCCAGCACCTTGCAAAGGTATGCAGTCTTTGCCTCCAGATGCACGGAGAGCGCCACGCGCAGACCTGCAAAGGGTTTTTCTGCTGCGAACTCCTGCTCGATACCTCTCAGCAGAGGCATGTTGCGCTTTACCCATTCTATTTTTCTTGAGCCGCTCTCCCAGAGGTCGGCGTTTCTGATCTCACTTGCCATTTTGTAACTCCTTTATGTTTAAAAAATCGTGGGCGGAGGATTCCGCCCGTATGTGGTCAAAGGTTTTCAGTCAGTATTCCGCAGGCTATGCGGATGCCCGAATTTCCTGCAGGCTGCGCCGTGAAGTCATCTGCCTTGCTGTGCAGGATTATCGTCTTTCCGGAGATATCCTCCACCCGTGCTCTGTCAAGATACACGCCCATTACTGCCGTTCCGTTCTCATCCGAGAATATCGGAGGCAGATCGCCTGCGTGATAGGGATGACGTCCGCACCAGACACCCTCGCCGCACAGGTCGAGATGACCTCCTGCGTCCGAAAATCCGTCTTCTGCCGTGCAGATCACTCCGTCATGGATATGGAAGCCGAACACCTCTGTTGCAGGAAGCCCTTCAAGCTGCGCTTCCAGATATACTGCATCAGGCAGCCAGAAAACAGCTGTTGTTCCTTTTATATCCTCATGACCGAAGCCGCCGCTCAGAAGTCCGAGAAGTGCAGGACGTTCAGACTCCAAGTACGAAAATTTGTGTATATGCTGCATAAAACCACCTCTTTCGAGGTAATTATATGCGCCTTAGTTTGTACTCTTTACATCCTTGCGGATAAACAGGATACCGATAGTATCCTCGCCGCAGTGGCATGCCACTGTACAGCCGGCGTCGGTTATAGCGATCTCCTTGAAATTGCTGTTTTTCTTTACTTCCTCGGCGGTGAGCTCTGCAAATTCCTTTGTGCAGGTGCTGGTAACGAAGATGAGATCATCGTCATACGCCATGTCTGTAAGCCTTTCCTTGACGTATTCGCGCATGGTCTTTTCCATGTTGCCGCGGTATTTCTTTGTTACTTTCATCTTGCCGTCGATAACGTCGATACAGGGTCTGAGCTTCAGCAGGTTCGCGCCGAGAGCAGCAATGGAGGAGCAGCGTCCGCCCTTGTGGAGATACTCGACATTTGCCACAAAGAAGCTTGCATCCACCCTCGGTATGATATCCTGATTGAGCTTTGTTACTATCTCGCCTGCGGAGCAGCCCTGAGCCAGCAGCTTTGCCGCGGATACTGCCACAAGACCCTCACCTGTGGAGAGGTTTTTGGAGTCCACCACATATACGCGACCCTCGTAATCTTCGGCTGCGATACAGGCATTCTGATAGCAGCTCGAGAAGCCCGAGCTGATGGTTATCATGATGAGCTCATCGCAGTCCTCAAGCTGCTGCTTGTAGAACTGGGAGAAATCCTCTACATTAAGCGCAGCGGTGGCACACAGCCTGCCTGTGGTGCGGTAATGTTCAAACACCTCGTTGCGGTTGATCTCTATACCGTCCTTGAGTGTTACACCGTCACGGGTAACGTAAAGTGGTATGGTTGTAATGCCGTAGCGCTCCTTCATTTCCTCTGAAAGGTCGCATACGGTATCAGCCGTGATCTTGATCTTGCACATTTTGTTTTCCTCCGTATATATTGATTGTTATAATTTCGTTCTTATGCCTTTGCAGCGAGCGCGTTGAGCACCCGTGTAAGCTCCTCTTCAAGGCAGCTGTGGAACAGGGTGAAAAGAATATCGCAGCTGCCGAGAAGCAGCAGGTTCTTGTTCGTGATAGCGGCAAGTGCGGGAACATAGGTGTAAATGTAGCCCTTGAACCACTCTGCGTCGTAAGTGGGGACAGGCTTGCCGTTCTTGACCATACGGCGGATGTCCTCAAAATCATACGCGATGACATTGTCATAGTTTCCAGCACCCTTTTCGATGACCATGTCGTAGATGGTTTTGATCTGGCGGTCGTTGAGGTAGCCGCCTGCGGTCTTGATATTCTTCAGTTCAGGCAGACGCACCGCAAATGAATATACCATCAGCGACAGAACGCGCTCATATTCGGGCGAGTTCATTTCTGTGCAGCGTTCCTTATCCAGCTTTATTCCCGTATTGTAAAGCGCCGCAGTATCTGAGATGTTGTTCAGGGCGATCTTGAACACATCCTTTATGTTTATGTTGTAAAAATCCTTATCTGATATCATATAGATATATTTTACCGCGTTGAACAGAGATACTCCCGCCTTGACTACTGTTTCCGATAACAGTGTAAAGGCCGTGCGCTCGCTGATAAATTCCATTTCGTATCATCCTTTCTTTTTGACACTGCAAATAGCTATATTTTATTATATACTTTTTTTATATATTTTTCAAGAGTAGCGGAACGTAAATGGTGATTTTTGTGTGATGTTACAAATATATTTCAGCTCAATATCGTTATAATACAGCAACAATAAGGTCTGTCCTTTTGGCACTGCTGAATTGCGGTGTGTGCATATTGCACAAAAACGTTTAAGGAAATTATAATTGTGTAATACGTTTTTTACAGGAAAACTCTTGATTTATTTGGGAAAAAGATGTATAATTAGCATATATCTTTATAGCTTGATATGTTAGGAGAATTCATTATGGATAACGAAAAGATAAATCTGCTCGATATAATCGACAGAAAGACGCTTCAGAGCCTGCAGGACGCTTTTGCAGAGGCTACAGGCATGGCAGCTCTCACCACAGATGACACAGGTTCTGTTACAGAGCTCAGCAACGGTACGGATTTCTGCATGAACTTTACCAGAAATTCCCCCATCGGCTGTGAGCGCTGCAACAAGTGCGATCTCCAGGGTGGTGAGGAATCCAGCAAGACAGGACGCCCCGCAGTTTACTATTGCCACGGCGGTCTGGTAGACTTTGCTGCACCCATAGTGCTGAACGGTCAGCACATTGGCTCTCTTATCGGCGGACAGGTGCTGCCCGAAGAGCCCGATGAAGAGAAGTTCCGCAAGATCGCAACAGAGATCGGCGTAGATCCCGATGAATATATCGAGGCTCTTCGTAAGATCAAGATCGTTCCCAAGGAGCAGATCGACGCTGCGGCAAATCTGCTGTATCAGATGGCTAATGCTCTTTCTCAGGTGGGCTATCAGCGTATGCTGGCAGTTCAGAAGACCGCTGATAGCGAAGCTATCGTGAACGAGATCAACGCAAAGTTTGATGATATCAACAAGCGCATCGACGCTGTTACAGAGAGCATGGGCAGCCTTGCTGAATTCTGCAATGAGATCGAGGGCGCTACCCAGCAGTCTGTAAAGGCTGTAGAGAATACAGACAGCATCGTTAAGGCTATCGAGACCGCTTCCACACAGCTTACACTGATCGGCTTCAACGCTTCTATCGAGGCAAAGAGAGCAGGCGGTATCTCCGGTGCTAGCTTCAATGTTATTGCACAGGAAGTACGTTCTCTCGCTAACCGCAACACCAAGCAGGCAGGCGAGGTAGAGGCGACCCTTACGGAGATCAAGAAAGCTATCAGCAATATCAATCAGCAGCTTGCCAGCGTAAACGAGGCAGCAGAGAAGAACTCCGCAGCAGTTGAGGAGCTGAGAAATCTGCTCAAGGAGACCAGCGAGCTGGTACACTCCATGAAGTAATGTCCATAAAGCCACGGCTTACATAAACACAATGAAAGGAATGGTAAAATCCTATGGCTAATCGTTTTATACTGAATGAGACCTCCTATCACGGCGCAGGCGCTATCGCATCTATCGCTGATGAGGCTAAGAACAGAGGCTTCAAGAAAGCTCTGGTGTGCTCTGATCCCGATCTTATCAAGTTCGGCGTTACAAAAAAGGTAACCGATATCCTTGACAATGCAGGTCTTGTATATGATATCTTCTCCGATATCAAGCCTAACCCCACCATTGAGAACGTACAGGCAGGCGTAGCTGCATTCAAGGCAAGCGGCGCTGATTATATAGTAGCTATCGGCGGCGGTTCCTCCATGGATACCGCAAAGGCTGTCGGAATCATCATCACAAATCCCGAGTATGCGGATGTAAGAAGCCTTGAGGGCGTTGCTCCCACAAAGAATCCCTGCGTACCGATAATCGCAGTTCCCACAACTGCAGGTACAGCGGCTGAGGTTACTATCAATTATGTTATCACAGACGTTGAAAAGGACCGCAAGATGGTTTGCGTTGATCCTCATGATATCCCGATCGTAGCAGTTGTTGACCCTGATATGATGTCCACAATGCCCAAGGGTCTTACCGCTGCAACAGGTATGGATGCTCTTACACACGCTATCGAGGGCTACATCACCAAGGGCGCATGGGAGCTTTCAGATATGTTCCATCTTAAGGCTATCGAGATAATCGCACGCTCTCTGAGAGGCGCTGTCGATAATACTCCTGAGGGCCGCGAGGGTATGGCACTCGGTCAGTATGTTGCAGGTATGGGCTTCTCCAACGTAGGTCTTGGTATCGTTCATTCCATGGCACATCCTCTCGGTGCGCTGTATGATACACCTCATGGTGTTGCCAATGCGATAATCCTGCCCACAGTTATGGAGTATAATGCTCCCTGCACAGGTGAGAAGTACCGTGACATTGCAAAGGCTATGGGCGTTCAGGGCACAGAGAACATGACTCAGGAGGAGTACAGAAAGGCAGCTATCGATGCCGTTAAGCAGCTCTCCGCTGACGTTGGTATCCCTGCTGATCTCAAGGAGATCGTAAAGCCCGAGGATATTGCTTTCCTCGCACAGTCCGCTTACGATGATGCTTGCCGTCCCGGCAACCCCAGAGACACCTCTGTTGAGGAGATCACTGAGCTTTACAACAAGCTGATGTAATAACTGGACAATAGCAAAGCCGCTCCGAAAGGACGGTAGCCATAGAGAAGTTTTCAACCCAACAGGTTTACGACAATCGGTGGCTGATGTAAAAATAAACAGAGCAGTATCGTAATTATGCGATACTGCTCTTTTATGTATGCGATGTTTTTAAAGTTCAGTCTTCGGTAAGTTGTTTGCCAGTTCAGCAATGGTAATACCGTCA
>JAFTVU010000026.1 GCA_017465665.1 Oscillospiraceae bacterium
GTCTACGATTAAGTCGTATTCGATATTTTCAAGAATGATTGCTCTGTATCCGTCAATCTTATCAATCCCATCAGGCAGGATAGATTGATGGATATTAAAAAACTCTTTATTTTCTTTCTCTTTATTTGATTTCTCTTTACTTAATTGTGCCGAGGACATCTGTTTGGGTTTTACCCGTTCGGAATTTTTCCGTTTAGGGTCGTCTAAATGGCGTGGCTTCATCCGTATATCGTAGAATACTTCGCCATAAGTGCCGTTTTTCCGTCGTTCTCGGTATCGGGTGATATATCCGGTTGCTTCAAGCTCCTTTATGATAGAAGCGATAGTGTCCGAACACTCACGATTGATTTTTGATAAACCTGAGATTGTCATATCCCAGCTTTCAGGGAGCGACAGTATTTGTGAGAGTAATCCTCTTGCTTTAAGAGAAAGTCGCATATCTCTTAAATGGTAATTCGACATTACTGTGTATCCGTCTGCTGTTTCTACTCTGCAATACGCCATCAGAATTCAATCTCCAGTACGAGAATATCGCCGTCATTAACCTTGCCGAACTTTTTTTCAAAAAAGGTATTGACAAATTCGTCAAGATGTGCTTCGTACATTGCCTTTTCGATTTCATCGGCAATTCTGCCCATTTCCTTTACCTCGGCACGAAGCTTGTCGTACTCACGCTTTGTCCTGATGAACTCAGCCGTGCTTGCTCCTTTAATTGTACGAGGGTAGATGAATGTTCTGTACTCCGAAGTGTCAAGCTCTGCCGTAAGATTTGCAACCTTGTTTCTGAGTTCCGCACCGAAGAAAAAAATCTTGAAAAAGGTCTTGACATTTTCCTCGGTTTGTGCTTCTGGACTTTCCGAAAAATATTTCAGAAAAGACTTGACATCTGACAGCTTTTGTGCTATGAACCCCTCAAAAAAATTTTCAGAGAAGGGGTTGACAAATCTGCTGTTCTGTGATATGGGACTTCCGTTGATATTACTTTTCTTCATAGTAATTCCACCTTTCTTAATGTTGGTTTGAGCTTATCACATATTCAGGGAATAGAAAAACCCCGTATCTAACGGTTTGACCGTCGGATACGGGGTAATCTTTTTATTTACCAAGTTCAAGACTCATCACGAGAGTTATATCTTCCCACTGATTTCGCCTTAAATACTTGCCATTAGCCTTCTGATAGGCTCTTGCCATTTCATAGGTTATCGGAAAATCCCATTGTATAGCGATTTTCTGATTAATCCCTATTACTAATAGCTGCCTGAGCAGGTGGTACGCACGCCATCGGTGCAGATGTTATCCTTAACAGCTATCGGGATTCCTGTCAGCATGGAAGCATTTCCGCTGTCGATACGCTGCTGTGCCGTTTCAGCCATTCTCAGCGCCTCGTCCTTTGTAACGGTGATATAGGAAAGCAGCCTGCTGTCCGTTTCCTCAATGCGCTTAAAATATTCTCCACACAGCTCCTTTGCGCTTATCTGCTTTTCATCCAGCGCCTTACGCAGTGCGCGGATAGTTGTTCTTGTGATATCCATACCGCACCTCCTTACTCCACTACCTTGGGAACAACGAAGCAGTTATCGCTGCTCTCAGCATTGGCGAGAAGCTTTTCTCTCGGGAACGAGTCCTTTGGCACATCCTCCCTGACCTCGTTAAAGGAGATACTGTTATTGTCCTTGGTATCATCATAGGTGAGATCAAATTCCTTTATCGTATCCATCAGCGCTACGATATCAGTCATCTCATCCATTACCCTGACAAGCTCCTCGCCCTCATAGCGGAGCCTGCTAAGCTCGCACAGATGCTGTATAGTATTGAGTTCCATGGCGGTGTTCCTTTCTGTATGCTACGGTAGTATATTTTACCATTTTTATGCTTTTATTATACTCAGTAAGACATTGATTTCAAGCACTTTTTTGTAGATTTTTTCATCACGCGAAGAATTTTGTGAAAATTTACGCACCGACGCTGTTCAGGTTGACAACATTTGTTTTTATTGATATAATTAATTAGGCTTACTTCAAAAGCCTTGCGGCTTTTGCGCTGTTTTTATTGAACGGCTGACCCTGCCGCTTTCAGCGGTTAGCTGCTATGTAGCCACCAAACACTTCACGTTTGGGGTCATGGTATAATAAACAAAAGAAGCAAACAACTATAAATGGCGGTTAAATAACAAAAGACATAGTATATTACATTGCCAGCTAACGGGAGGAAACTATATGAAAAAGAATATAATTATTACGATAATAGCCATTGCCGTGCTTGGAGCAGGCACATTTGCCGTGGGTGCGTACATGAACAGACCCGTCCTTGCAGAGGATACCGAAGCTCCCTCCCAACTGCTTGACGAGCTCAAGGTCGGCAGATATTATCTTGAAAACGGCACAGCGGAGGAATATATCGAGGTGTTTGACGACAGCACGATACAGATGTTCGGAATGGATTACTGCGAGCTGATATGCGAGGTCAACGCGGATATGGTAAGCACAATGAACGAGGAGGAGCTCGCAGAATTTAAAAGCGCACTGCAGGAGGATACTGTATTCTGGAACTCCAGACACTATTATGTGCTTGATACCAATATCCCGACGATAGGCTTCAGTGATGTTCCTGTGACTGATGAAATAAGGATTGCGGACGGATGTGTTTACACATACACTGATGAAAACACGATTATTTATGATAAAAGTCTTGGAATGATATATCATTACTCAGAATGATCTCAGAGCTTCCCGTACTCACGGGAAGCTTTTATTTTATACAACATAAGCAAAACATATCACACAACACAAAAGCTGCCCTGTCATACGGGCAGCTTCTTGCTACATCAGATCTATTCAACTCTTATTCCGCCGCTAAGCTCGGGAGCAGAGGTCTCCTCGTACGCTTCCTCTGTTACTACTTCAACGATAGTTTCAGAAGTAGCGTCAACAGTCACAGCTTCAGCGCTTTCAGCCTCCTCGCTGATCTCGGCAGTCGCTTCAGTTGTTTCGTCAGCGTTCATCGCTTTCGGATACAGCGTGCCGTCCTCCAGAAGCGTGTGATATATCTCCCACAGTGCTATGCGGTAAGCATAAGGTGCAAGGTGAACACCGTCGCCGCCGTCCAGCTGATTATTCAGCACGCCCTCGTCATTCATCATGTGATGACCATAATACACATAGCAGACGCGCTCGGGGTACTCCGCGGCAAGCTGCTGAAGCTCCGCATTGAAATACTCTATACGCTCGTTGGATGTGAAATTACTTCTCACAGGCGTCATTCCGCAGAGATACACAACAGCATCGCTTTCACGCAACGCGGTATCGACAATTTTCGCATAGTTACTGCGATACTTTGACGGCTGTATCATATTGATATCGTTCATACCCATGGAAAGGAACACAAGCTCGGGCTGAGTACGATGAAGCAGCTCAGTAAAATCTATCTGCTCATTCTTTTTGCCATAGGTGAACGTATATTCATTAAAATTGCGCGTGCCCATGCTTCCGTTTGCATATACATGGGAAAAGCTGAGCACATTGTACGTTCCGAAGCCTTTACAGATACTGTCGCCTACAAAGATGCTGCGCTCGGTAAACTCCATCTCCTCGCTGTCGAGAAGATACGCGCCGTAATCCATAGGATCCAGCGGCTCTTCCGTTTCAGCTTCCTCCGTTATCTCAACAGGCTCTGATGTCTCAGGTGCAGTCACTTCAACAGGCTCGGTTGCGGTCGTAGTCGTCTGCGGCTCAGACGCCGTTGTGGTCTGCTCCTCTGCCGTTGTTGTGGTCTGCTGTGTTGTTGAAGATGTATGCGGGATAAGCACCTGCGGTACGTCTATCACCTCGGGCTCTTTATCGGAGCAGGCAGTCATTGTAAACATTATAATAACCGCCAAAAAAGCGGTAAGATATCTTGCTGATTTCATTGTTCTGACCTCTGTTTAATGCCATGCGGCTATATTATTATTCCCCATAACTATCATACTACAATGTCCGACAAAATGCAATACTTTTCCGATAAAAAAGCACGCCCGTAAGTATTTATACTCACGGGCATTACAGTTTATTATCTTTTCGTAGCCAGACAAGAAAGAATATCCTTTTTTACTACACATTCAACGATTATCCCCGCGATCACGGAAAGCAGAAATACCACTCCCCATATCGCCCAGCCGTAATGGGTATTTCCTGTGAAAGCGCCCTCGGGATGCGGTCCGAATATCATACCTGCCGCAAGACCCACAACAAAAGCCATCGCTGTAATAAAAGAAAACTTGTACTTACCGAAAAGTGCAGGTATCGCCGATACTGCCATAGCTATCCAGAACATATTACTGCTGAGAAGCCAGCCGTAAAGATAGCTGTGCTCGCCCTGCGGTCTTTCGCTTATCAGCCAGCCTAAAAATGTGCTCTCTGATATATCGCACCATATAACTCTGCCGATAAGGTATATCAGAAGATATACCGCAGCTATAACGGCAGCGGTTATGATATTCCTTTTGGCTCTACACTTTAATTCAGCTTTCTTTTTAGCCCTGTCCTCCTGCTGCAAACGGTACAGCTGTTCGGCATCAGACATTTCCTTTTCACCGTTCATCAGATCGTCCACAGTAGTACCAAATATCTCTGCCAGTGTGAACAGGTTTTCGGTATTGGGCATGGATATATCCGCCTCCCATTTTGTGACCGCCTGTCGGCTGACTCCGATAAGCTCAGCCACCTTTTCCTGCGACATACCTGACTTTTGTCTGCATTCCTTTATTCTTTCACCCAGTGTCATTCCAACACCTCCTCACAGCTGTATCCTAACATATTTCCGCGGAAATAGCTACCAACTATTCGGCAACCTGCGGTTGCAGAGACTATTTTTATACATTTCATTACAATATTACATAATAACATATCTGCTCCGAAAAAGCAACAGCGCGGCATATACGATACCGCGCCTTATATATTTATCTGTCATACTGCTTACGCAGAAGTCTTGATATACCAATGACCGCAGGAAACATAACGCCTGCCACCGGCCATATTATCCATGTTCTGTCCCAATTGTTTGTAACAAAGCTCCAACCAAGATATATCGCTGTGATAGTCAGCCAGTAAACTCCTGCTACGATACGTGTTACATGATCCTTTTTCCTGCCGATATTGTAATCGCCCTCCTGAAGCAGCTTGTCAAAGCCATCCTGGATACAACCCGAGCTTATAAGGAAATACAATCCTGCTGCAACAAATATCAGAAGCACACATACCATGGTGGCTCCAACAACTGCATCCTCACCAGACAGCGGTACAAAAAACAAGGCGATAACGCCAAGGATGCACAGCACAACACCTGTCACTATATTCCTTATGTGCTTTGTCGCATACTTTTCCTTCTTATCCTTTACCATACCTGAAACTCCGTATGCGGTTTCGATGACCTCTTTTTCCAGATACTCATACTTTGAAAGCTGCATACCGTTGATGATAAACAGCGCCACAGCGGCAGCCGCCATAAGAAGCAGCACTATCATTCCGATACTTACTGCCACATTTTCCATATTCGGATCTTTTTCAGCCATACCGCCCATCAGTATCAGGCATATGGGACTGAGCACGCCCAGCGAAGCCGCAAGAGCGATCCTGCGAGATGTTCTGGCGTTGAGCTGAAGAAAAGCATTAGCCTCTTCCATGCTGACGCGACGAACATTGCTTACGCTGCTTTCCGTTTCTATATACTGTGTATCCTCCAGCTCATCCTTTAAAAGATAATCCGTGCTTACTCCGAACAGCTCGCTCATTTTAAGTATTTTCTGGAGATCGGGCGTAGCCTGTGCACCCTCCCACTTGGAAACCGACTGTCTGCTGACATCAAGCTTTTCAGCAAGTTCCTCCTGAGACCAGCCATTCTTTTTTCTTTCTGTTATGATCTTATCTGCAAGTATCATACATACCACTCCTTTTGTTGATTTCCGAACCACTTCGGATGTCTGAAGTATACCACATCCTACGGTTGCACACCACAAACCCGCCTTGTCAATCTGTCAACCAACGGTTGCAAACAGCGGTATTATGCGATTATCATCAAAAAACCGCGCAGATACAGCTCCGCGCGGTCTTGGTCACTTTTTATTGGCTCTCTGCATCATCTCAGGCGAAAGAAGCAGCATAGTTATCTCATCCGCAGGACGCGGCTTGCTGTAATAATAACCCTGAGCAAGATCGCAGCCTATCTCTGTAAGATAACGGCTCTGCTCCGGTGTTTCAACGCCCTCTGCAAGGATCATCAGCTTCATAGCCTTGCCGAGATCTACTATCGCGCCCGTGATCTGCTTGGACACCTCGTTCTCATCAAGGTCGCAGACAAGGCTGCGGTCTATCTTGAGTATATCAAGAGGAATGGTCTTGAGCGAGCTGAGTGAAGAATATCCGCTGCCGAAATCATCCATCGAGATACTTACGCCCATCTCACGGATACGGCCGAGCACATTTATTGTGCGCTGAATATCCTGCATCGCCATCGTTTCGGTGACTTCTATCTCCAAAAGTGCAGGATCTATACCTGTTTCCTCCAGCACATTTGTGACCGTTGTAACAACATCTGTGCGGTAGAACTGCGCCTGCGACATATTAACAGACACTTTAACAGGAGGCAGCCCCTGCTCCTGCCACTTCAATATCTGGCGGCAGGCGGTACGCAGACCCCATTCATCTATTCTGGTGATCAGCCCTGTCTGCTCGGCAAGCGGGATGAAAGCATTCGGCGGAACAAAGCCCTTAGTGGGGTGATGCCATCTGATAAGCGCCTCAACACCCATGATTGCACCTGTTTTAAAGCTTATCTTGGGCTGATAATACAGCTCAAACTGACCCTCCTCAAGAGCGTCCAGCATTTCGGTACGCAGCAGCTCGTTTTCAACCATGCGCTGCTCCATATCGGAATTGAACCAGGTGACCTTGCTTTCCTTTGCAAGCAGACAAAGATTTGCCTTGTTGTACAAGGTGTAGATATCGTCACAGCCATCATACACCGCAACGCCTGCAAGATAATCCACACGCTCCATAACGGCGGTCTCGCCAAAATATCTGTGCAGACCCTCTTCAAAATCCGAAATAAATACGTTTATCTCATTTTCATTATTATATGTCAACAGCACAGCAAAATCATCAGTATCCACTCTGCCGCAGAGAAATCTGCCCTTGCACAGTGCCTCAGCAGTAGCAGCAAAGCCAACTACCACACTGTCACCGACTTCTGCACCGAACAGTGTATTTATCTTACCCATACCATCGACATCAAATATCACGACCGCAGCGTTCTTCCCTGCAGCCGATACATTCTTCAGCACCGCAGAGGCTTCTGTGATAAATCCATCACGGTTATATAAGCCTGTCATCTGATCAATATTACGCAGCTTTTCCGAAGCATTGGTAAGGCTGCGAATTTTTATAAGTGACACAGCAAAAGCTGCCGCAAACAAAACTGCAAGCAATACAGCTATGATAAGTATTGGTAGCATCCTAACATGCGCCTCCATATAACCAACTTAACATTACAATTGTATCACAATCGAGTCCGAAAAACAATATAGTTTATTTTAAAAAAAATATTTTTATAGATATTGCCGACATTTTCGTCCTTTTTTCGATATGAGGTATTTATAATGCATGATCAGTGTAATATAATTTGTTTATTATGCACTAAAAAAGCAAAAATTGCACAAAAAACAAAGCCCATACAATGTATGGGCTTGTCTGATCAAAATTACTGATTGTCTTCGATGTACTTAACGATATCGCCAACAGTCTTGATGTTCTCAACCTGATCCTCAGGGATCTCAACATCGAACTCATCCTCGATGCTCATTACAAGATCTACAACGTCAAGGGAATCTGCACCGAGATCATCAGTGATGGAAGAAGCCTCCTTAATAGCGTCCTCCTCAACATCGAGCTGCTCTGCAATAATCTTCTTGATCTTTTCAAAAATCATGGTATATACCCTCCAAATTATTTGCCACGATATAGTATGCGGCATTTCATGTAATATTATAAAGCATTAATCAGAAATAATCAATATCAAAAATGCTTTTTTTACAAGTTATTTTTCACAAACTTATTCGGCAAACATACCAATTTTTCTAAATTTGTGATAACGCTGTTCCAACAGGCTGTCGATATCCTTGTTTTTAAGGCGATAAACAGCATCTACAAGGTACTCGTAGATATTATCGGCAGTCTGCTCCTTGCTGAGATGCGCGCCGCCCTCAGGCTCAGCGATGACCTTGTCGCACACGCCGAACTCTGTAAGATCCTCCGCAGTGATCTTCAATACCTCGCACGCCTCCTTCTCCTTTGTGCCATCTTTCCAAAGGATAGATGCCGCGCCACGGGGAGAAATAACGGAATACAGGGCGTTCTCAAGCATTGCCAGCTCATCGCATACTGCAAGAGCAAGTGCGCCGCCGCTGCCGCCTTCACCGAGAACTACTGAGATAACAGGCGTTCTGAGCGTCATAAATTCAGCAAGGTTCTTTGCAATCGCCTCGCCCTGTCCACGCTTTTCAGCCTCGATACCGCAGAATGCTCCGGGGGTATCAACAAGGCAGATAACAGGTCTGTGGAACTTCTCCGCCTGCTTTGCAAGACGAAGCGCCTTACGGTATCCCTCGGGATGAGGCATGGAGAAATTGGACTTCTTGTTCTCGTCCAGATTTCTGCCCTTTACCTGTGCGATAACAGTAACAGGTGTCTCACTGAGATATCCGATACCGCCGATGATAGCAGCATCGTCACCGTAAAGACGGTCACCGTGGAACTCCATAAAGCGTGTGAACATCGCGGGAATATAATCATTAACTGTAGGACGGTCCTTGTGGCGGATCAATTCAAGGCGTTCACAGGATGTAAGCTTGCTCATCTGCCAGTACCCTCCTTCGGAAAACCATGTAATTTGAGGATATTGGATACCCTCTTGCGCATCATACCGCGCTCAACTATCATATCCACAAAGCCGCATTCCTGCAGGAACTCCGCAGACTGGAAGTCATCGGGAAGACGCTGACGGATGGTATCCTGTATAACACGTCTGCCCGCAAAGCCGATAAGCACCTTAGGCTCTGCAAGGATGATATCGCCAAGGCTTGCAAAGGAAGCTGTAACGCCGCCCGTTGTGGGATCGGTCATAACGGTGATGTACAGACCGCCTGCATCGCTGTGGCGCTTGACTGCTCCGCTTGTCTTGGCCATCTGCATGAGGGAGATGATACCCTCCTGCATTCTGGCACCGCCCGAAGCTGTGAACATCACTACGGGAAGCTTGTGCTCCGTTGCGTATTCAAACGCGCGTGCGATCTTCTCACCAACTACCGAACCCATGCTTGCCATCATAAAATGGCTGTCCATGATACCGATAACGCAGCGATAGCCGCGGATAGTGCACTCGCCTGTCTTGATAGCATCGTTCATACCGACCTTTTCGGAAAGCTGCTCAACCTTTTCCTCATACTTCGGAAAGCCTATGGGATTAAGAGAATGCATTCCCTCGTCAAACTCCCTGAAGCTGCCCTTATCAACAGTAAGATCAAGGCGCTCCTGCCATGTCAGGCGGGCATGATAGCCGCATTTCGGACACACCTTCATAGCGCGCTCAAATTCCTCATTATAGATGACATTAGCACATCGCGGGCACTTGAACAGCAGATCCTGAGGTATCTCTACCTCTTTCTTTTCAGGCGCGGTCTGATTCAGCTCAGCACCGAAACGCTCTTTAACAACTTTAAACAGATCTTCAAGCTGCATTCAGTCTCACTCCCCCATTACATTTTTACGGTTAAGGAAACCGATATCAAAATTGCCGTTTTCAAAATCCTCATCCTTCAGCAGACAAAGCTGGAAGTCGATATTTGTACCGACGCCCTCGATGATGAACTCGGAAAGCGCAACACGCATCTTCATGATAGCTTCCTCTCTGGTAGGAGCAGTAACAAGCAGCTTGCCTATCATGCTGTCATAGAAAGGAGTTATCTCATATCCCGTATACACAGCGGTATCGATACGCACACCGAATCCGCCCGGAATATGCAGGAAGTTTATCCTGCCGGGACAGGGGCGGAAATTATGACGGGGATCCTCTGCGTTGATACGGCACTCGATAGCGTGACCGCTGAGCTTCACATCATCCTGTGTGAGCCACAGCTCTTCGCCTGCCGCAACGCGTATCTGAGCCTTCACCAGATCGATACCTGTCACAAGCTCTGTTACAGGGTGCTCCACCTGGATACGGGTATTCATCTCCATAAAGTAGAAGTTTCTGTCTTTATCAACAAGGAACTCGATAGTACCTGCGTTCTGATATCCGCTGACCTTTGCAGCAGCAACAGCAGCCTTGCCCATGCGCTCACGCAGATCGGGCGTCATGATGGGGCTGGGGCTTTCCTCAAGTACCTTCTGATTCTTTCTCTGCAGAGAGCATTCGCGCTCGCCCAGATGGATCACATTGCCGTGCTCGTCCGCCAGAAGCTGTATCTCCACATGTCTGGGATCGACAATGAACTTCTCGATGTATACCTCGTCATTGCCGAAGAACTGGAGAGCCTCCTGCTGAGCCGCAGTATACTGCGCCTCAAGATCCTCTTCCCTTTCGACAAGACGTATACCGCGTCCGCCGCCGCCTGCAGATGCCTTTACCATTACAGGATAGCCTATCTCGGAGCATATCTTCTTTGCATCCTCTATGGTTGCAACAACTCCGTCAGAGCCCGGAACAACAGGAACGCCCGCGGAAACCATGGTCTTCTTTGCGTTTGCCTTATCGCCCATTGCGTCCATCACTTCGGGCTTTGGACCGATGAACTTTATTCCGCACTTCTCACAAAGACGTGCGAAATTAGCGTTCTCCGAAAGGAAGCCGAAGCCTGGGTGGATAGCCTCTGCATGGGTAAGCTCACAAGCAGCAAGGATAGCCTTTGTGTTAAGGTAGCTGTCCTTTGTAGCGGCAGGGCCGATACACACCGCCTCATCAGCGATCATCGCATGAAGCGCGTTCTTATCAGCCTCGGAATACACCGCAACAGTCTTTATGCCAAGCTCACGGCAGGCGCGCATTATTCTGATGGCGATCTCGCCGCGGTTAGCAATAAGTATCTTGTTAAACATTATGTGTCAACTCCAAATAAGATCAATTTTCGGGGTCAGCTACTGCAAAGGATATCTCAGCGGTGACTACCTTCTTGCCATCAACAGTGGCAACTGCCTTGCCAAAGCCGATAGGGCCCTTCTTGCCTGTCATCTCGACATGAAGCATAAGAGTATCGCCGGGCTTTACAGTACCACGGAAACGAGCCTTGTCGATACCTGCAAAGAATGCGATCTTGCCCTTGTTCTCAGGGAGCACCAGCGCGCATACAGCGCCTGCCTGTGCCAGCATTTCGATCATCAGCACACCGGGCTGTACGGGCTGACCGGGGAAATGTCCCCTGAACCAGTCCTCCTCAGGTCTGAGGTACTTCTTGGCGGTAACGCTCACACCGGGCTCCAGCTCTGTGACCTCGTCAATGAGCAGGAACGGATCGCGGTGAGGAATGATCTCTTTGATCTGTTCTAAATTTAATGTCATGTCGTCTCCTTATAAAAGGGGCATGCCCCTGCTTTTCCTTGTGGTAGATACTAAAATTTATTTGTAGCACAAAATCTGATGCTCCAAACACATTCCACCCAAGAACGATGAAAAGTGCAAAGATGCAAGGAAGCTGTAGTTCGGCTAGGCTTTGTGCCTGCCGAAATGCAGCTGACGCCGCAGATTTGTGCTTATCATCGTTCTTATTCGATGCGCATGATCTTCTGACCGAACTCCACAGGCTCGCCGTTGTTGACATAGATCTCAGCAACCTTGCCACTGAACTCGCAGTTGATCTCATTCATCAGCTTCATGCTCTCGATGATGCATACAACATCGCCTGCATTGACGGTATCGCCCACCTTTACAAAGGGAGGCTTGTCAGGAGAGGGAGCCGCATAGAATGTTCCCACGATGGGAGAGGTAACGATATTGCCGCTTACAGTAGCAGGTGCAGACTCGGCTGCAGCAGCTTCCTGTGCTGCAGGAACAGCAGCAGGCATAGCCATAGGTGCCATGGGAGGCATGGGAGCAAACTTCTTGCCCTCGATGATGATATCCAGCTCGTCTGTGCTTATCTTGATCTTACCGAGATCATTGTCCTTGACTATCTTTGCAAGAGCCTCAATGCACTCGATAGTATCGTCTATTCTGGTTTCCTTATCCTTGTTGAAAGCCATTGTCGTCAGTTCCTTTCTCAGTCGTTTACGGGCTTCATGCAGATACAGCCATTGTGTCCGCCAAAGCCGAGAGAGTTGCTCAGTGCGCCTGTGATCTTCATATCACGTGCGCCCTCTGTTACATAATCGAGATCACACTCGGGATCAGCCACCTTGTAGCCTCTTGTCATGTGAACCTTGCTGTTCTTGATGGAGAGCGCTGTAACAACAGCCTCAACACCGCCCGCAGCGCCCAGCAGATGTCCTGTCATGGACTTGGTGGAGTTTACTGCAATGTTCTTTGCGTGCTCACCGAAAGCAGCCTTGATAGCCTTTGTTTCGGTCATGTCATTCATGTGAGTGGATGTACCGTGTGCGTTGATGTAGTTGATATCCTCAGGGCTCATGCCTGCCTCTTCATAAGCGAACTGCATAGCCTTTGCGCCGCCGAGACCGTCGGGATCGGGGCTTGTTTCATGGTGGGCATCACAGGTAGAGCCGTAACCGCAGATCTCAGCGTAGATCTTTGCGCCTCTTGCCTTTGCGTGCTCGTATTCCTCCAGAACGAGGATACCACAGCCATCGCCGAGAACGAAGCCGCTTCTCTCAGCATCGAAAGGAATGGAAGCTCTGTCAACGTCCTGAGAACGTGTAATAGCGTGCATATTGTTGAAAGCTGCGTAGCAGAAACCGATATCGCTGTGCTCTGTACCGCCTGCGACCGCAGCGTCAAGATAGCCATGCTTGATGGCACGGAACGCCTCACCTATCGCCTGAGTACCGCTGGCACAAGCTGTTGTTACACAGAAGTTGCTGCCCTTGAAGCCTGTTCTGATAGCAACGATGCCCGAAGCCATATTACCGATCATCTTTGTGATAGTGAATACGGATACTTTCTTGTTGCCCTTATTGTGATATGTGAGCATCTCCTCCTCGGTGGTATACATACCGCCGATGCCGCTTCCGATAACTGTTCCTATACGGAAAGGATCAAGATCCTTGAAATCAGTTCCCGCGTCCTTGAGAGCATTCATAGCTGCATAGACCGCATACTGAACGATAACGTCATTTCTGCGCAGCTCCTTCTTGTCGAAATACTCGGACGGATCAAAATTCTTCACCTTCGCTACCACACCGAGCGTATCAGGCTCCTGCTCGCCAAACCAGGGAGCAAGCTCAAAGCCGTGGTTTCCCGCCATCAGGTTGCCCCAGAGCTCGTCTACTGTATTGCCGCAGGGAGTTACCACTCCCAGACCTGTGATCACTACTCTTCTTTCCATTAAGTTGTCCTCCGAAATCAATATGTTCTCTTTTATCGTCATGCCCCTCACTGTAACACGGGGCGCTTAATTTTAACATACAAATATTAACATTTTGTAAATATGTCAGGAACACTTTGTGTCCATCAAAGTATGCGTGCCGCGGTAAATACGGTACGATCTCAAGTCTGATTACATTGAAAGTCCGCCGCTTATCTCTACTACCTGACCCGTTACATAGGACGCATCATCGCTGCACAGGAACGAAACGACACCTGCGACCTCCTCGGGCTGACCGTAACGCTTCATAGCGATCATCTGCAGCATAGCAGCCTTCTGCTCGTCTGTCAGCTTATCTGTCATAGGAGTCTGGATAAAGCCGGGAGCTACTGCGTTACATGTAATGCCTCTGCTGCCCAGCTCCTTTGCAGTTGTCTTTGTCATGGCGATAACAGCACCCTTGGAAGCGGAATAGTTTATCTGACCGGGATTGCCGTAAAGACCTGCTACAGAAGCAAGGTTTACTATCCTGCCGCTCTTCTGGCGCATCATAACAGCGCCACAGAGCTTTGTCATATTAAATACAGACTTCTGGTTGATACGGATGACCATATCATATATCTCCTCATCCATGCGTACCATAAGACCGTCACGGGTGATGCCTGCGTTGTTTACAAGGATATCGACAGAGCCGAACTCTTCCTTTACCCACTTCACCATAGCCTCGCACTGAGCGTAGTCCGAAACATCCGCCGCATAGCACTCGACCTTTACGCCGAAAGCACGGCAGGCCTCTGCCACCTCTGCGCCTGCGGTATCAAGCGCCTCCTGAGAAACGTCGTTGATAACGATATTGCAGCCGTCCTTTGCAAGACGCTTTGCTATTGCAGCGCCGATTCCGCGGCTGGAGCCTGTGATTATCGCTGTTTTTGCCATAAATGTTTAGTTCCTTTCGTTGTCGTATTTATATAGCTTATAATTCCATGATTATCGCGCCGTAGGTAAGACCTGCGCCGAAGCCTACGATACACAGCTTCATGCCCTTATGCAGCCTGCCCTGCCGATTGAGCTCATCAAGCGCTACGGGAATACAAGCGCTGGATACGTTGCCGAGCCTTTCAATATTTGTATATACCTTTGCGGGATCAGCACCCAGAATATCAGTAGCCTTTTTTATTATTCGCAGATTTGCCTGATGAGGTATGATAAGATCGATATCATCGATACTATATCCGCCGTCCGCCGCAACAGTCTTTACCGCGCCGCTCATGGCATTTACGGCAAATTTATACACTGCATGTCCGTCAGACTGCAGATAATTCTGCTTGCTGAAAGTATCAAAGCGGTGGTTATAAAATGCATTATCCCTGTCCTCAGGGTAGAACGGACAGTTGGACTGATAATTAACCTTGCAGTAGAGCGCCTCAAAATCATCGCCTGTGGCTCCCAGCTTTGAAAAGTAAGGCCTATCCGAGCTTCTCACCACAACAGCTCCTGCTGCGTCGCCGAATAGTATACACATGGAACGATCAGTGTAATCCTGCTGGGAGGAAAGCTTTTCACTCGATACTATAAGAATAGTCTTATACTGTCCTGAAGCAAGGAAC
>JAFTVU010000099.1 GCA_017465665.1 Oscillospiraceae bacterium
ACTTCAGCCACATCTGCTGCCTCCGCAGCAAACGCAAGCAAAGATACGGCGGCATCCGCGGCCGCATCCGCTGCAGGTTACGCAGGGGTGGCTAAGGCTGCGAGAGACGAGGCTATTGATTATGCGAATACTGCCTCAACTTATGCAGCTAATGCCAATACCAGTAAGTCGGCAGCAGCAACGTCGGCAACAACCGCTAATAACGCGAAGACGGCAGCTCAAACTGCGGAAGCAAATGCACTTACTGCCTACGAGGGTACTTTGAATGCATACAGTTCTGTTGTGGAGATGTATGACGATTTAGCAGGTCTGGAGCAGAAAGCAGGCGATGCATTAGCCACCGCTCAATCCCTGGTATATAAAACTACGGAATTAGAAATTACGGATGGCGTTACCAGCATTCAGGATCCAAAATCACACACCATCTACCACTCGACAACCCCGGCATCTTCCATAGCTATAAGCTGGCCCACAACGTTTGCAGATTGTGCTGCTGATGTACAATACATCACCAACTTCATGTTCACAACGGCTGCTACGATGGGTGAATCTACATGGGGAACTACTGATCAGATTTACTGGAGCGGAAATGATTGTGCAACAGGTATATTCATTCCTACACCGAATGTCATCTATGATATTATTGTCGTAGGCAACGGAACGCGTCTCCGGGGATACGTGAGTGGGATGCCTGTTCCTGCTGCTACCGCGTAAGTTTAATAAAATTTACAGAAAGGAAAATGTATAATGGATAGAAAACAATTCGCTAAGTTTATCAGCCGCTATAGTGTAAAACGAAATCCTACACATGTTATCATCGATAAACAGGTGTATATAAACCCTACATGGGCTCATCTGAAGGAGGCCGGGTATAAGGAGTTGTGGGAGAAGGAGCGTCCCGAGGAAAAAGAAGGCTACACGCTGACCCCGGTATATGTAGATATGGATGAAATTATCGAACAGGATTGGGAATACACGGAGATTCCCGTTATGGATACCGAACAGATTCCTGTTATGGATACTGAACTTTAATTGACTATATAAGTTAGATCATTATGGCAACAAAAACTTTACAAGAATTACAGGCAGAACAAGCGACCATTGATGCCAGCTATTCTGCTGCGGCAGAAAAGTGGGCTAATGGGGAGTTTGATCCCACAGATGTTGTTACGTTGCTGGAACGTGCTGAGCAAGCGGAGAGCAATGCTGAGAATAGCGCTAATGTAGCGTCCACGGCAGCTATCCGGGCCGAGAATAGCGCGGATACGGCAGCAACGGCGGGGGCCGAAGCGGGTACTACAGCAGGTACTGCAGCCGGTACTACGGCAGGTACTGCCGCTGCTCAGTCTGTATACGATACTGTATTTACTCAGGAACATACGTACACTGACACTCAAAACTTCAGCGATATAACTATAGATGGAGAAGGTCCGATAGCAAAGGAGCAAGCAGCGTGGTTAATGCAGAATGCTAATACTGCTTACAAGGCTGACTCTTATTTTACAAATCTGTGGGCAGACAAGCAGACGGATGACATCTATATAAGACGCTTGTATAAGTACGACTACAATGCAGCACCGGCAATAAGTCCTCTGTCTGATTCTCTACCTGATAAAGTGGTGTTAACACTAAAAAACGGGAACAAGCGCGTGTACGATAATGCGTTGGCTACGTTATTTAAAAGTTATGGAGGTGATATAGCGAGCAGTTCTATTGTAGCCTCTACGGCCGACGCGTGCTTTGATCCTGTACTGGAGCAAACTTTAATAGGATTCTGGGAACGTTGTAATTACTATAAAGACGAGAACGGAGACACCCGCATTGTTGCTGTGCGTGGGGAAGAAGGTTTCGACAAGCGTAAGCCGGACGTAGGCACATTCGGACCTGCTATCTGGTTTGACGTGCGTGACAG
>JAFTVU010000100.1 GCA_017465665.1 Oscillospiraceae bacterium
CACATCTGGAGCAACAAAAACCATTCCGTAAAGAAACGGTTTTTATGCCCTGCACATTCCGTCAACTTTGGGAGCGACAGCGATTTCATACGCAAACCTCGGAAACCGCTCTGCTTTTGCAGGAGGCGCATGATTGCTATGCCATATATCCGTTTCATCAGAAAGACATTTAATGCGATATATTCTTTCAAGACAACTTTTGTACTTTGGAGCCTGTATTTATAGCACGGCAATTATGCAATACGCACAAAATATTTTGATATACGAAACTGATATTTGATTTGAAAGAAAAAATTGTTTTAAAAATGAGGAAAAATATGCCGTTGCTTATGTCTTCACTCAATAATTGTGCTATAATGTATAAGTAAAACTATATCTAATAAATCTCCAAAGGAGGAAACCATGACAAAAGCAAAAACTAACAGACTGCTGTTGTTGGGAGTGCTGCTTATCGCGCTGCTGACGATGGCGATTGGCTTTGGCATTTCGGCGAAAGCCGAGGGCGAGCCCGAGATCTATTGGACGTCAGTCGTTGACCCGGACGGCAAACCACTGGGCACTCTGGAGATAGGCTGCACAGGCGCTGCGCCCCAACGCGGCTTGCACTTTTCGACCACAGATAATGAGCTGATCATCCAGACCGTCGGCCAGCTGTATCTCAGGGGCAGCGCTGATAAGATACAGAGGCTCAGCCTTGATTCGGTAACTGCAGCAGATATCACACTGATGGAATGTGGATTAGCGAATGCTGTTATGAGCCTGAATGCGAGCACGGAGTATGATATCAAGCTCCGTCTTGCTGAGGGCACGACCAACTACTTGCACAGCATCGCAAAGGGCGACAGCAGCGGTTCGCTGACCATCCGCGGCAAGGGTATGCTCTCTTTAGCGAGGATCTACGGCGATCCGCTTACAAATGTGACATTTGACGGATGTGTCGTTACCGTTGACGCAACGACAGTCGGTGGATCTACCGCGGTGCCAGCTATCGGTTGCGATGAGTATTACTCACCCGAGGAAATCAATGATCACGTATATAATATCGTTATCAAAAACGGCGCCTCTGTCAAAGCAACAGGTAAAACATACGAAGATCAGATGTTCGGGTATATCTACGGTGCGGCTATAGGCAGCATCGGAACTGTCATTAATGACGAAGAAGCATATAGTGTTAACGGCTCCGAGGCTACTGTCTATAACGGAGAGGGACAGCCCGTCGTACTGATGGAGATCAAAAACCCCACCGAGGCAGACGTCCGCATCGACGGTGTTGACGTTTTCGACAAGCACGGCGACGAGCAGAAGATCTACGCATACGTCACACCTGAAAATCACATTGTAAATCTCGGCGACACTGTTGTTAATTACACATACGGGAACGGCAGATTCGATAATTACATACATGGCACACAGTTCGTTGTCAGCGCGACAAACAGCGGCGAAACGCTGGTATACGGCGAGGACTACACCTACACTGAAGACAACGGAGTTCTGACCATCATGTCGGACAAGGCGATAACGATAGCCAACGCAGACGACGTTGAAGTGTCAAACCACCGTATACATGTAAATTACGGCGTTGAGGCAGACATCACGCTGAACGGCGTTAATATCGATGTTTCCTCAAAAAACAATAAAGGTGCATTCGTAATAGCAGACAACAGCATGGGCGATGTTACTGTCACCCTTGCAGACGGCTCGGTGAATGTTCTTAAGAGCGGCAATAACTGTGCAGGTCTGCAGAAGAACGGCCCGGGCGAAGGCATCGGAATGCTGACTATCTGCGGCACAGGCTCTCTTTCTGCACAGGGCGGCGCCAACGGCGCAGGCATAGGCGGCGGAATCGATGGTTCAACCGCAAATATTACAATAACAGATAAAGCTGTCGTTACAGCAACAGGCGGTGCGGGTGGCGCAGGTATCGGCGGCGGTTTTGACGCTACGCTTGAAGATCTTATCATCAGCGGCGGCTCTGTGAATGCTGTAGGTTCAATATTTTACGATGATGATCATGGCAATAGTGATGTACCTGCCATCGGTAGCGGAGTTATGAGTGATGACTATGGCGTAGCTGACGGCAACTCTGTCACACCCACCCTTGCAGACGGCACCACACCCGTATATCTGCTTGAGATAGACAACCCGAACGGCGAAGACATCGTGATCGACGGTGTTGACTACCCCGACAGTCACGGCAGCGAGACAAAGATCTACGCATACGTCACAGCAAAGAACCACACTGTAAAGGTTGGCAACACATCCAAAGTATACGAATACAATAATGGTTCGTTCATAGAGTTCGTACATGGAAAACAGTTCAGCGTCAGCGCGACAAAAAGCGGCGAAACGCTGGTGTACGGCAAGGACTACACCTACTCTAAGAGCACTAAAGTGCTGAACATCCTTTCCGACAAGGCTATAACTATCGCTAACGCAGACGGCGTTTACGAGGCAGATGACCACATACTTGTAGCGAAAAACGTTAATGCAGACATCACGCTTGCAGGAGTTTATATCAACGCAAGCAGCGGTGCGGCATTCGCAATAGAAGGCTACGGCACAGGCAATGTTACTGTCACCCTTGCAAAAGGCTCGGTGAATGTTCTGCAGAGCGGCGAAGATTTCGCAGGTATTAATAAGAACGACGACGATAGCACGCTGACAATCACAGGCGAAGGCTCTCTTACCGCGCAGGGCGGCGCATACGCCCCAGGTATCGGTGCTGGAGAAGCCACTTCAAATATCACCATCAAGGGCGGCAATATCACAGCGACAGGCGGTGATGGCGGCGCAGGTATTGGCGGCGGATATAATGGCTCATCAAGAAATATAACGATAACAGGCACTGCTGTCGTTACTGCAACGGGCTATGGCGGCGCTGCAGGTATCGGCGGCGGATATAGTGGCACTCTTGAAGATATCTTCATCACAGGCGGCTCTGTTAAGGCTGTAGGCGGTATATATGTTAACGAATATTACGGTAATGCTAAGGGAGCACCTATTGGCGGCGGTGTGTCCACCGATTTCGACGTCCTAATGGATGGCGACCCTGTCACACCCACCCTTGCAGACGGCACAACACGCGTATATCTGCTTGAGATAGACAACCCGAACGGCGAGGACATCGTGATCGACGGCGTTGACTTCCCCGACAAGCACGGCGACGAGAATAAGATATACGCATATGTCTCCCTGACGGTTCACACCATAAAGGTTGGCGACACATTCACATTATACGAATACCTGAACGGTGCGTTCACAGAGATGGTGCATGGCACAGATCTCAGCGTCAGCGCGACAAAAAGCGGCGAAACGCTGGAACACGGCGTTGATTACACCTACTCTTCTGCAACAGGCATTCTGACTGTACTTACCGACAAGGCTATAACTATCGCTAACGCAGACGGCATTGAGGAAACAGACGACCGTATAATTGTAGAGAAAAACGCTGATGCAAACATCACACTTGCAGGAGTTAATATCAGCGCAAGCAGCGGTGCGGCATTCGCAATAGCAGGCAACAGCACGGGCGACGTTACTCTCACCCTTGCGGACGGCTCGGTGAACACTCTGAAAGGCGCCGATTTCTATGCAGGTCTGCAGAAGAACGGCGCAGACGAAAACATCGGAACGCTGACTATCTACGGCACAGGCTCTCTTTCTGCACAGGGCGGCACCGACAGCGCAGGCATAGGCGGCGCAAATCAGAGTTCCACCAGAAATATAACGATAAGCGGTGGAGCAGTCGTTACAGCAACGGGCGGCGTAGGATCTGCAGGTATCGGCGGCGGATATGGAGGTTCAGCCGAAGATATCACAATTACAGATAACG
>JAFTVU010000101.1 GCA_017465665.1 Oscillospiraceae bacterium
CGAAAAGCTGCTCTCAATTCTGGATATCCCACGCAGTATGCTTCCCGATGTGCGCAGCAGCAGTGAGATATATGGATATATGCATATTATGGGAGAACAGCTTCCCGTTTGCGGAATTGCGGGTGACCAGCAGGCAGCGTTGTTCGGTCAGGGCTGCTTTGGCGCAGGCGATATGAAGAACACTTACGGAACAGGCTGTTTCCTCCTTGCAAACACAGGCAACGAGCGTATTCGCAGCCGCCACGGTCTGCTTACAACTATTGCTGCAACAGAGGCAGGCGCTCCTGTTGAGTATGCCCTTGAGGGCAGTGTGTTCGTTGCGGGTGCAGTAGTTAAGTGGCTCAGAGATGAAATGCGTCTTATATCCGATTCCCGCGATAGCGAATATTTTGCAGGAAAGGTAAAGGACAATGCGGGCGTATACGTAGTTCCTGCATTTTCAGGTCTCGGAGCTCCTTATTGGGATATGCACGCAAGAGGAACTATCACAGGACTTACGGGCGGTGTTGGAGCAAACCATATTATCCGCGCAGCGCTTGAATCTATTGCATATCAGACGGAGGATGTTATCCGTGCTATGCAGGCAGATTTCGGCGGCAAGATAAATGCGCTCAGAGTTGACGGTGGCGCATCTGCCAACGATCTCCTTATGCAGTTCCAGTCGGATATTTCCGATATAAACGTGTTCCGTCCCGACACTATGGAGGCAACTGCCGCAGGTGCGGCATTCCTTGCAGGTCTTGCAGTAGGATTCTTCTGCGACAGATCTGAAATAAAGGCAAAGCTTTGTGAGGGCAAGGAGTTCATTCCTGAAATGAGCAAAGAGCAGAGAACAAAGCTCCTTGGCGGTTGGCATGATGCAGTTCGTGCTGCATGCAGATAAAAGCGTGAGGTGGTTGAGATGAACGTTTTGGATAAGTCAGTTTTGTCAAGCGACGGTAGTCATCTTCTTCGCGGAAAGGTATATCTTCCCGAGGGAGAAGTGAAGGGATATTTTCATATCGTGCACGGTATGACAGAGCATATCGGTCGTTATGACAGGCTTATGAGCGAGATGGCAGAAAAGGGATATATTGCCTTTGGATATGATCATCTTGGTCATGGCGCAACAGCAGGCGAAGGAGAGCTTGGCTTTATTGCCTCCTCTGACGGATGGAAGTATCTTTGTCTTGACGTTGAAAGATTTGCATGTGACGTGATAGGTGAGTATGGCGATATGCCATATTATCTTATGGGTCACAGCATGGGATCTTTTATAGTTCGCCTTGCGGTGACAATGGGTGCAAAGCCTACAAAGCTCATCGTTATGGGAACAGGCGGCAAAAATCCTGCAGCAGATATAGGCCTTAAGATCATCGGCTTTATCAAAAAGCTGTTTGGAGAAAAGCATATATCAAAGCTGGTGGAGAATATAGCTTTCGGCTCGTATAATAAGCGTTTTCCGGGCGAGGACGAAAAGGCGTGGCTCACAAACGATATGCTTGTCCGCGAAAAATATATGGCTGATCCTTATTGCAACTATAAGTTTACAGTCAGCGCTATGGAGGATCTGGTAACTCTTAACCGCAATTCAAATCTTGACGAAACCTTCAAAAAAACTTCTCATGATATGCCCATCCTTCTTGTTTCCGGCAGCGAGGATCCGGTTGGCGACTACGGAGAGGGCGTAAAGCAGGTATATGAAAGCTATAAGAGGGCAGAATGTGATGTAAAGCTTCATCTTTATAACGAATATCGTCATGAAATCCTTAATGATAAGAGTTACGAAAAGGTTGTTTACGATATCGTTGACTTTATCGGTTAAAAAACGAAAAAAATTTAAGAAATATTCTGTAAACTCTTTATTTTTTCAGAATGTTGATGTATAATGATTAGAGTCAAAAACATTAATAAATATATAGACAGGAGAAAGCCATATGAATTATATGTTTGACGGTTGGGTCGGCTTTGAAAAAGGCAGCTGGGTCAACGAAATTGATGTAAGAAGCTTTATCAGACATAACTTCACACCTTATGATGGTGATGAGAGTTTCCTTGTAGGACCTACACAGAACACAAAGGATCTGTGGGAACAGGTTCTTGATCTCACAAAGCAGGAAAGAGAAGCAGGCGGCGTTCTCGATATGGATACAAAGATCATTTCCACTATCACATCCCACGGCCCTGCATATCTTGACAAGGATAAGGAAACAATCGTAGGTTTCCAGACAGACAAGCCCTTTAAGCGTGCACTTATGCCCTATGGTGGTATCCGTATGGCAGAGAAGGCTCTTTCCGATAACGGTTATACTATCGACCCTGAGGTTAAGGAGTTCTTCGAGGTACACAGAAAGACACATAACGCAGGTGTATTTGATGCATACACACCTGAAATGAGAGCTTGCCGTTCTAGCCATATCATCACAGGTCTTCCTGATGCTTACGGTCGTGGCCGTATCATCGGTGACTATCGTAGAGTAGCACTTTACGGTGTTGACAGACTTATCGAAGATAAGATGGAGCAGAAGGCAACAACACGTTCTGCAATGTATTCTCAGGTTATCCGTGCAAGAGAAGAGCTTGCAGAGCAGATCCGTGCACTCCAGGATCTTAAGAAGATGGCGGCAAGCTATGGATTTGATATTTCCAAGCCTGCTACTAACACAAAGGAAGCTATCCAGTGGCTCTATTTCGGCTACCTTGCAGCTGTTAAGGAGCAGAACGGTGCTGCTATGTCCCTTGGCCGTACATCTACATTTATTGATATCTACGCTGAGCGTGACCTTGCAAACGGCGTATTCACAGAGGAAGAGCTTCAGGAAATGGTTGACCACTTCATTATGAAGCTCCGCCTTATCAAGTTTGCTCGTACACCTGAGTACAACGCACTCTTCTCCGGCGACCCCCAGTGGGTAACAGAGTC
>JAFTVU010000102.1 GCA_017465665.1 Oscillospiraceae bacterium
ATAGCTAGAACAAATGAGCAGATGTCTGCAATATCAGCTGAGCTTCCCGTTGAGGTGATGGATTGGGCCAAGAGCCTGCACATCTCCGCATGGATGTACGACTATAAGCCAGGCAAGGTGCAGACGGGTATCTGCTCCGCCTGTGGTAAGAAGTCAAAGCTCGAGGGCGTAAAGCACGACACGATGGGCACATGCCCGAAATGTGGTGCTGCTGTTATGTATCTGACCGTAAAAACAGATATCGAATATTACCACCGCTATGCTAAGGAGATATATTGCAGATATATTGAAAAGCTACCTGATGGCAGATACTGTACAAGATTCTTTCAGTGCTCCAAGTCGATAGGCTTCAAGAGAAACAAGCCTACAGAGCGCTTTGAGTTCTGGGAGTTCCGCAGGGTGATGTGGAATGCAAAGGAGTATCCGCTCAAGACCTATGAGATCTATCGTGAATATTACAAGGATCCGTATTATTGGAGACCTGTATATGAGCGCTGGCAGAGGAGTCAGTACAACGGGCCGATATTCCCCGGAAACATAATCGAGATCACAAAGGCGCTGAATTTCAGCGGCACGGCCAATATGGACCTCAGAGAGCTCTGCAGTCATTCCGAATGCACGGAACTTAAGATCTTCACAGCGGCAAGCAGACATCCTGTCATTGAGAATATGGCAAAGCAGGGGCTGTATGAGATAGCCGATTATTACATCTACTGTCAGGACACATTTAAACACGCCGGCAGCGGCAATGTAGGAAAGGTGCTCGGAATAAGCAAGGACGCTATCGCGGTATTTGCAGAGCTGAATATAACTCATTATCAGCTGAGCCTGTGGAAGAAGATCAGCGGCAAGGATAACGAGCTTGAGGATTTTGCGAGGCTGTACCGAATGCTGAGCAGTACTGCGGGCGAACTGGAAACTATCAGCAAGATAATGGGAACGTACAAGCTCGGCCTGAAAAAGGTCGTCAATTTCCTATCCAAAAACAAGAGCAGTAACGGAAAAGTCACACCACACACATTGCTTTTTTGGAGAGATTATCTTGATATGGCAACGCAGCTCGGAATGGATCCGCTCCACAACAAGGATGTAATATTCCCGAAGAATCTGAAAAAGGAGCATGACCGCTGTTCAACTGTTGTGGAGGTAAAGAAGAACGCGGCGCTTGACGCTGCTTATAAAGAGCGTGTAAGCCTGCTTGACAGGCTATGCTATGACAACGGTGCATTTCTTATACGGCCACTGAGAAGCTGTGAGGAGTTCGTAAACGAAAGCAACAAGCTGAATCACTGCGTAAAGTCATATTTCAAGCGTTGTGCCACAGGCGATACAAACATATACGCTGTTCGTAAGATCTCCGCGCCCGATGAGCCGTATTTCACTGTGAATATCGATAACAGCGGCAAGCTCATCCAAAACAGCGGCAAAAGCAACTGTAATCCGCCTGCAGATGTGAAATCGTTCGTTTCACAGTGGCTGAAGCTGGTGGTTGAGAAGCGCATCAAGGCGATAATGCTTGACCCTGTCAAAGCAAAGGAAGATAAAGCGTTGGAGGTAGGTGCATGATGAAGACGTGCGAGCATTACGGCGGAACGGAGCGCATGTCTCCGACCGCAACAAAGATAAAATGTCCGCTTATGCCTGACGGCGGCATGGTATACGAAAACAAAGACCCAGCAGGAAAGATAATCGCTACATCCTGCTGGAACGATGGCAAGGATTGCCCGTATAAAAACAATATGACGGAGGTAAACAACATGGAAGATATCGAAAGAACAGCTGAACAGCAGACACTTGCAACAGTAGATGTGCAGGAAACTCATCTGTCGGAAACGGAGGACAGAGCGGCAACGCTGCACCGCCGCATCCTTGTAAACTCGCAGATCGCGGCGCAGAGCCTTGTTGCAATTGCAAAGGATCTCCGCACGATGAAAGACGAAAAGCTGTATACAGCGCTCGGATGTGCAGATTTCGAAGAATACTGCGAGCAGAGGGTAGGAATAAAGCAGAGACAGGCATACAACTTCATGCGCGTACTGGATAAGTACGGGGAAAGACAGCTTGAAGAGATCTCACATCTCGGAATTGCAAAGCTGGTCGAGCTTACTGCGCTTGACGAGGAAGACAGACAGCAGCTCATTGAGAGCGGCGAGGCTGAGGAAATGAGCGTCCGCGAGCTTAAGGAGGAGATCGCACGTCTGAACAGCAGATGTGAACAGCTTACGCTTGACCTCGGCGAGGCAGATAATAAGAGCAAAACCGAACTGGAACTGCTTACAGAGCAGTTGGAGGGCATGAAAGCACGCCTGAAAACTGCTGAAAAGACAGCCGAATATGAACGCGCTCAGCGTGAGGACTCAGACAACAACGCAAGAGAACTTGAGGATAAGGTCGCAGAGCTCAGCGCGAAGCTGAAAGAAGCTGAGGAGCGCCCGATAGATGTAGCGGTGCAGCAGCCTTCGGAGCAGGACCTTGAAAAGATACGCGAAGAAGCCCGTGCAGAGGAAAAGAAGCTGCAGGAGCAAATCCGTGCAGTGGATAAACAGCACTACAAGGAAGAACTTGATAAAGCTAAGGAAAGGGCGGACAAGGCGCGCTTGGCAGAAGTTGAAGCGGCAAGAAAGAACGCAGAGGATAGGTTTACCGCTGAAATGGAAAAGCTCCGCGCGGAAAATGCCGTTTTGCAATCGAATGCACAGAAGCCTGCGCCTACAGAGAACAAGGCGCTGCTGAAATACCGCGTATCCAATATACAGAATGAGTTCAATGCGGCGGTGGCTCTGCTCGGCAGCTTCGAGCCCGAGGAAAAGGAGAAGTACAAAGCCGCACTGAAAACAACCGCCGAACAGATACTGGAGGTGCTTAACAATGTGTGAGAGGATATATTTTCCCGAGGGAGCAAAGCTCGGTGCAGCGATCACTGTATTACATCAGGGTGATACTGATGCGGTAACTGCCTACAGGATCATACAGACGGATGAATATTCCGGATGCATAACGCTTGCGGATATCGAGGTGCAGAGCACAGGCGTAACTATAGTGATATCCGAGGATGCACTTAAGGGCAGGATGTTCAGGTATGGCAATCATGGTCCGTTCTGGGAGGAGATCGGCAGGACCTGCGGCTACGCATAACAGGAGGCAATATGTATAACAAGATAATTCTCATGGGACGTATCACCCATGATCTTGAACTGAAAACAACACCAAACGGCAGGAACGTCTGCACTTTCAGCATAGCGGTTGACCGCCGCTTTGCTGATAAGGACGGAAACAGACAGACGGACTTCTTCAACATAGTTGCATGGAATCAGCAGGCAGATCACCTTTGCCGCTGGTTCAGCAAGGGCAGGATGGTACTTGTAGAGGGCGAGATGACAACACGCCGCTACACTGACAAGAAAGGTACTGAGCAGCTGTGGTATGAGGTCAGCGCAGACAGAATCAGCTTTACAGGTGAGAGATCTACCGATACATCAGCGGCAAGCAAGGGCTACTATCCCGATGAGCCGCCGTCATCCGCTGTGAAAGCGCAGCAAAATTCCGAAAATGCTGCACAAAAGGCAGCACCGAAGGAATACGCAGCAGAGGATTATGCTGTGACGGATGATGATTATCCGTTCTGAGGTGGCTATATGAGTAAAGCAGTAATGATAAGCATTCGCCCTGAATGGTGCGAGTTGATAATAAACGGCAAGAAAACCATTGAGGTGAGAAAGACAAAGCCGAAGTTAGCAACACCGTTTAAGTGTTACATATACGAAAGTGGCGGAGACCAGAGGGTAGGCAATGAGAACTTCAATTGTTACTTGAAAGGCAAAGGTAGAAAGAAAATCATAGGTGAGTTTATCTGTGATAGTATACGGAGCGAATACGAAGTTGCGGATGGACTTGTCGATGTGGTCTTGGAAATGCAATCTTGTGTTGATTGCAGTGCGCTAATAGAATATTCGGGTGG
>JAFTVU010000035.1 GCA_017465665.1 Oscillospiraceae bacterium
GACAAGAGCCGAACCCTCTGATAACTCAGACAACAGTAACACTGTCGCGCTCATGAGGCGCAGACTGGATATTATGAAACTCAAAGGAGGCATAAACACATGAACAAGTTAAAGGCATTACTGGAGCGCCGTTCTCTGCTGCTCGCTGAGATGGCTACACTGCTCAGCTCTCTGGAAACAAAGACAGATGATGGTAAGACAGAGGTAAGAGCGTTTACCGATGAGGAGCAGCGCTCCTATGATGAGAAGTACGCTGAGGTACAGCGCCTGAATGACACTATCAACTCCATTCAGCAGCAGCGCAGCATCGAAATCAACGAGAATGTTGGAGATAATTCCGACAACGCGCAGAACGAGGAGCGTGCGTTTGTTGAGTATCTGCGCAGCGGCAAGGGACTTGAAACAAGAGCTGACGCAAACTGGACCAACGAGGCTAACGGAGCAGTTATCCCCACATCCATCGCAAACAAGATCATCGAGAAGATCGAGGAGCTTTCCCCCGTATTCAGACTGGCTACCAAGTACAATGTCGGCGGCACGCTGAATATCCCTTACTACGATGAGACATCGGGCGCTGTTACGATGGCATACGCTGACGAGTTTGAGGAGCTTGAAAGCACAAGCGGCAAGTTCCTTTCCATCCAGCTCGGCGGCTTCCTCGCAGGCGCTCTCTGCAAGGTATCCAAGAAGCTGATGAACAACAGCAAGTTTGATATCCTCGGCTATGTGATCAAGAAGGTTGCACAGGCTGCAGCACGCTGGATCGATGGTGAGCTGCTTGGCGGTACATCTGATAAGATTACAGGTCTTTCAACAGTAACACAGATCGTCCCTGCGGCTGCTTCTACCGCTGTAACTGCTGACGAGCTTATCGATGTACAGGAGGCAGTTCTTGACGAATATCAGGGCGAGGCTATCTGGGTCATGTCCAAGAACACCAGAAAGGCTATCCGCAAGCTGAAGGACGGCGACGGCAATCTGCTGCTGAACAAGGATGCTACCGCAAAGTGGGGCTACACACTGTTTGGTAAGGATGTATATGTTGCATCCAGGATGCCTGACATGGAAGCCGGTAAGTTCGCTATCTATTACGGCGATTTCGCAGGTCTTGCTATTAAGGTATCTGAGGATCTCTCTGTTGAGGTACTGCGTGAGAAGTATGCTACTCAGCACGCTGTCGGCGTAGTTGCATGGATGGAGATGGACTCCAAGGTGGAGAATGCACAGATGATCTCTGCTCTGCAGATGAAGGCTTAAGGAGGTAACACATGAAGGTAAAGGCAACAGTATCCTTTTCGGGCACAGTAACAATGGCTAAGGGCGATGCCAAGGATATCAAGGAAGGGCCTGTTCTGAACGACCTGCTGAAGGCAGGCTACGTTGAGAAAATAGAGGACAATACCGACAAGAAGTCCGCCGCTAAGACAAAGGGCGGTGACAGCGGTGAAGCTAAGTGATGTAAGCCTTGACAATGTCAGGGATTTCTGCGGTATAAGCAGCGATACTAACGATGATATGGTGCAGCTCATTGCGGATGGTGCAAAGCACTTTATCCTATCGCAGACAGGGCTTGACGAGGCTGCTGCAGACGAGCATGACGACCTCACACTGGCGTTTATGACGCTGGTGAATGAAATGTATACCAACCGTACATATACAGTGGATACACAGAACATCAACCCGTTTGCAGACGCTATCATCGGGCAGTATCGCACAAATCGCCTGTAAAGGCGGTGGTTTTTATGCGTAAAAACAACGCTTTCAACAGGAAAATAACGCTGCTCAGGCTGGAACCCAAGGCAGGACACGCAAACACCTACACCGAAGCCGCAAAGGTAACGGTGTGGGCGGATGTGTCAGAGCCGGGTGTTACAACAAAGATGACAGGCCTTTCAGTCGGGAATGATGTAGAGTACAGCGTTATCATGTGGCGGCGTGAGTTCAAGGACTACACGCACGCTGACTATGAGGGC
>JAFTVU010000103.1 GCA_017465665.1 Oscillospiraceae bacterium
CGCTCCTGTAAAATATGTAGCGGAGATCTGTGCCGTTGAAATATCGGCAAAGCAAATTCCCGCGCCGTTATCTGCCACGTAGAGAGAGGCAAGATAGTTATTTTTATTATCAGTCAAAAGATCTGTTTCGATAACAGTTCCGGGGGTGATAACTCGCACTACCTCTCGGCGCACGAGTCCCTTTGCCTGAGCGGGATCCTCAGTCTGCTCACAGATGGCAACCTTATATCCTTTTGAAATAAGTCTGCCTATATATCCCTCGGAGGAATGGAACGGAACGCCGCACATCGGCGCTCTCTGAGGCTCACCGCAATCTCTGCCTGTAAGCGTCAGCTCAAGCTCTCGTGATGCTATCTGAGCGTCCTCAAAGAACATCTCGTAAAAGTCTCCGAGACGGTAAAACAATATATAATCTCTGTAGTTATCCTTGATCTGGAAATACTGTTCCATCATCGGAGTCATACGACACACCTACCTTTTGTGAGTTTTTGATCTGAATTAGTGGCAACCGCCGCAAGTGGAGCAATCGTGTGTGCAGGAAGAAGGTCTCTGACCTGTTATTGCATACTCGATCTCGCCGTAGAATGCCTTTGTGAATGTTTCGTATTCCTCGCCTGCTTCGCGATATGCAACATAAACGGGGTTTTCTGTGATAAGCTTATAAAGCTCGCCAATTCTGTTCTGGATGGAGGAAACGAGAGCCTCATCTCTTTCTTCTGCGCCAAAAGCTGCAGCAAGTGCCTGCTGCTGAACGTTATACTCTGTGAGTGCTGTTGCGATTTCAGGGTCCTTTGCATATGCATCTGATGCAGCCTCAAATGCTACGTATCTCTCATCTGCGCGAACCATTTCGCCAACCTTAGCTATAAGCTCTACAAGCTCTGTTTTAAGTTCCTTCATTATTCTTTACCTCTTATTCTTTGATTTCTCCGCGAAGGCTGTATTTATCTGCTGATGTTATCAGAATGTTTGTATATTCGCCTATCATAGAGCTATCGCCCTTAAAATGGATAGGTCTGGGAGCATCTGCCTTACCCGTCATCATTTCCGCATTATTTTTGCTCACGTCCTCTGTGAGAACGCGGAGCACCTTGCCAACAAAGCGTTCGTTGCGCTCAAGGCTGATGCTATCCTGCAATTTTAGCAAGCGGTTCATTCTCTCGCTTGAAACGCTGTGTGGAATCTGATTTTCCATTGCAGCTGCAGGTGTGCCCACTCTTGGAGAATAGATAAAGGAGAATACCATATCGTATTTGACCTCTTCCATCATACGCAGAGTTGCTTCAAAATCCTCCTCGGTTTCACCCGGGAAGCCTACGATTATATCACTTGTGATGCTGACATCGGGAACGCTCTTTTTAAGGCGCTCGATTATACCCATATATTTTTGGGCAGTATATCTGCGGTTCATCGCCTGAAGTATCTTATCTGAGCCTGACTGAACGGGAAGATGGAAATGAGGAACTACCTTTTCTTCCTCTGCCATAACTGCGATAAGCTCGTCGGATGCATCCTTGGGATGACTTGTCATAAAACGGAGGCGGAAATCTCCGTCGATCTTACAAATTTCGCGCATAAGCTGCGCGATATTCATACCGCCTGTATCCTTACCATAGGAGTTTACATTCTGCCCCAGAAGCGTTATATCCTTTGCGCCAAGAGCCACAAGCTCTCTTGCCTCCTTGAGAATTGCCTCGGGAGTTCGGCTGCGCTCCCTACCTCTTACGTAAGGAACGATACAATAGGAGCAGAAGTTATTACAGCCGTACATAATGGAGAGCCAGCTTTTAAAGGGCTTTTCACGATATGTGGGTATATTTTCCGCTATCTCATATTTATCGCTTATTACAAAGCGGCGGCTCTTTTTATTCATTGCTCCCCATACAAGCTCGGGAAGAAGATGCAGCGCACCTGTGTCAAAGGTGAAGCTGACGTAGGGATAGCTATTCTTAATTCTGTCGGCTCTGTGCTGCTGAGTTACCATACAGCCGCCCACACCGATTATTGTTTCCGGATATTTATCCTTTATGTGCTCATACTCTCCGATAAAGGAAAGCGCTCTTGTTTCAGCGTGCTCTCTTATGGCGCAGGTGTTGATAAAAATCAGTCTTGCATCCTCGGGATTTGAAACGGGAACATATCCCATCAGGGTTGCAAGGCCTGCCATACGCTCACTGTCCGCCTCATTCTGTTGGCAGCC
>JAFTVU010000104.1 GCA_017465665.1 Oscillospiraceae bacterium
CTCCATTCGTTCTCCTTTTCTATATATAGTAGTTTCTGCCGTATTTTTCTTTCTGTTTCTTTATTTCATCTTCAAAATCTTCATGCCAAAGGACAAACACGGACGTATCATCTTCCAATTGTGTTTGTCAAGTAGAAAGTGCATAAAAGGGGCTCGAAAAAGTGCATAGCCCTGTCAGCACGATTTTGAATGGTGGGGCTCGTTTTGTGCATAGAAGGAGCGCGCCCCGTTTGTGTATTTTTGAAGCCCCAGCGGAGCCCGAACTCTGCATTTATGAAGCCCTTTTTTGAAGCCCACGCTATGCATTTTTGGAGCCCTTTTCGCTGAGGTAGACTTCATGCGAGGTTTTCAGCCGCAGTGGAGCGGAGCGAAACGGAGGCTGAAAACCTCGGCGGCTCACTTCTTGCGTGCTGTCTTCTGACGCTTCATCGACTGCTGCAGGCGGTAGCTCTCGCCGGAGAATATCACAATGTGCGAGTGATGCACCAGCCGGTCTATCAAAGCCGCTGTAAGGCGGTTGTCACCAAGCACCGTGTTCCAGCCCGAAAACTCCAGGTTGGAGGTTATGATGAGGCTCTTGCGCTCATAGCACTCGGAGATCACCTGAAACATCAGCTGAGCCGCATCCTTGTGCAGCGGCACAAACCCGAGCTCGTCGATCACGATCAGCTCTACCTTCTTTAAGCCCGTCATAAAGCTGTTCAGCGTACCCTTGTTATTGCGTTCCAACAGAATGTTGGCGAGCGATGCCGCTGTGAAGAACCGTACCTTGTGTCCCTCCTGACACGCCTTCAGAGCGATCGCCGTAGCAAGATGTGTCTTGCCGGTGCCGACTGCACCCATAAAGATCAGGTTCTCCTTTGCTCTGATGAAGTCGAGCTCCTCCATGTATTCACGGGTAAGCCCCGCAGGAAGCTCGATCTCAGACTTCCATACGAAGTCATCAAGTGTCTTGATGACATGGAACCCTGCGGTCTTGACCATACGGTTGATGCGGTTGACCTCACGCTCATGAAGCTCCAATGTCAAAAGGTCAGTCACATACTGATCGGTATCACGGTATTCTACGCTGCGCCAGTCTTTGGCAAGCCCTCCCAGCTTCAGAGTGCGCATCATCTGCTCAATATCAGCCATTTGCGTCACCTCCCGTCAGTCCGTCATATACGGAGAGATTCGGGTTGTAGTTCAGCGTTGGCACCTGTGAGAGCAGATCCAGCGGTTCGGGCGTTTTGCCCTCCTTTAGCAGAGAGTAATAGCACTGCTTCACGCTGTCCACATCGCTCCTGCCGTTCTGCTGGGCAAGCACAAGAACATCCACGCAATACTCGGCATTGCCGTCATGAACGATGTCATCAAGAAGCTGCAAGGCGCTTCTGCGCTCTTGTCCGCTCATCTGTGTCAGATAATCCTGCCACTGCTGCGGCATTGCGGTAAAGAACCTTGTATGCTCCGCAGCACCCGGCTTTCTGCAAAGCGTTCTTATGTACTGTGTCCAGTCCATAAGCTCCTCGTTTTTGCCGTAGCTGCGGCGATAGGAAGCAACAAGCGCATGATCGTGGTAAAACTCGATCTTGTCATAGAATATCTTTGCCTGCACTGTCTCATCATGAAGCTCGGGAGAAAGCCCGTACTTGTTGGTATCAATGCTCACAAAGCCTGTCTTGCCGACCCTGACCGCTTCATAGCGGAACACGTTGTACGGCACCTGTGGAAGCGTCAGCAGCTTCGCGCTTTCTTCTTCCCAAAGGCTCTGTATCGTGACTTCACGCTGGTAATGCTGCCTCTGCGCGTCCTTTTCGCACCATTCCAACAGGCGCTCATTAAATTCATCAAAGCTGATGATCGTGGGGATCGGAACGAGTGCGTTACGTCTGATGTAGCCTACTTTGTTCTCGACATTGCCCTTTTCATTGCCGGACGCAGGGTTGCAAAAATCAGCCTTAAAGCGGTAATGGAGCATAAACCTTGTAAAGCCGTCCGTCAGCTCCCGCTCGGTGCCCTCAAGCACCTTTGCGACTGCTGTGGACATATTATCAAAGCGTATCCTTGCGGGAACACCGCCGATATACTCAAAAATACGGCGCATACCTATCAGCAGACACTCTTGGTTCTGAGATGGGAATACCTGCGCAAATGCCTTGTCAGAGTACGGGAACGACATCACAAGCTCATACGCTTTATGTTCCGTCCCCTCTGCATCATAGCGCTGGAACTCTCCGAAATCCACCTGAGCGAATGCCATTGGGTGTGCGAGCGGCAGGCAGCCGACAAGTCCTTGCTTGAGTACGAAACGCTTCTTTCTGACATAGCGCTTCACGCTGCTGTAACCGCCCGTATATCCTGCTTCTTCACGCAGACGGTCATATATCCGCTTGGCGGTATGCCGCTGCTTTCTCGGAGCTCTTGTGTCACCTTCGAGCCATTCATCAATAATGGGAATAAATCTGCCGAGAACCGGATAGCTTTCCGGATCAAGGTTCGGCTGTCTCTCATCATTCCAATCTTCCTTGTCAGCGTATTTGCAGACAGTACGATAATTGAGCTTTGTCCTTCTCTGGATCTCGCTCTTACTCACACCGTCCTCGTACAGCTGTTTAATGTACTTCTGTTCTGCCATACTGATCACCTTTCCGCTACCTCCTTTAGTCAAGGGGCTGAACCTCTCGACTAAAATTGTAGCATTTTATTCAGGTGCTGACAACGGCTCGGCGGTGGCTTTTCACCTATGCACTTTTGGAGCCCTTTTTCTGCATTTCTATTTTACCATAAACAGTTCTATGGGTGTTCTTCACTTACATCACTTGATCTGAGCAGCTTTGATACAAGTAAAGTCACGAATATGAATAACATGTTCTATAATTGTTCTTCACTTACATCACTTGATCTCAGCAGCTTTGACACAAGTATGGTCACTGATATGGGAGCGATGTTCAATGGATGCAGCTCTCTTACTTCCCTTGATCTGAGCAGCTTTGACACAAGAAATGTCACCAATATGAGCGAGATGTTCATGTATAACACAAAACTCAAAACGATCCTGGTATCAGATAAGTGGAACACCGGCAAAGTTGAATTATCTGAAGCAATGTTCGCTTACTGTGATAAATTGGTTGGCGGAAACGGAACAGTATACGACGAAGGTATAGTAGGCGCCACATACGCTCGTACCGACAAAGCAGGTGATTCCGGCTATCTGACAGAGAATACGCTCTACAACGTAGCTTTCAAGCACAACTGCTCGTTCCAGAACGACCTGTCTATGTACTACGC
>JAFTVU010000105.1 GCA_017465665.1 Oscillospiraceae bacterium
CTGAATGATATATATTGTTACAAACGGAACACCTGCTATTACCGTGATGATCACGCCCCAGAACATCATGAATATGAAGTGTGAATTTTTTCTTCCGCTGTGGTACGCAGAGCTTACCTCGTCAGCCGTGCGGAAAAACGAGGGATTACTGCGTTTATAATAGATATCCACTCCGCCATCTTCCGTATCATAGGGAATAGATTTGTTGTATTCCTTTCCATCGACATAGTAGACTATCAGCGGCTCGGTTATATCCATCGTAGTATCGCGCATACGACTTACAAAGCGTTTTGAATATGTGTGAGAACCCACAACGAAAGCCTTTGTTTTTCCCCACACGCTGGGATCGGGCTCTGAGGGGCGGAAAAACCTGTCATATACAGCCCTGATGATCACTGCAATTCCTACAAGAGTTATACCGCCGAGAAATACAGCTCCTATTATGTCGTTGAAAAGCTCCATACCAACCTCCATCGAAATAATATACTGATACATATTAATTTTACACCAAATCCACCAATAAATCAATATAATAAATAATATTTTAACAATTTTTTATAAAAAAGGCGAAAAGCACTTGATTTTTCCGACAAAAAGGTATAAAATATTATGTGAATTATTTCCGTGCTCCGCCCAGTAACTGCGGCGGATATTTCGCGCGGTCTTTAAAATATGAAAGGAACTATGAAACATGAAAATTCTGGTCATCAATGCAGGCAGCTCCTCTCTGAAGTATCAGCTCATCAACATGGAGGATGAGAGCGTTATCGCTAAGGGCAACTGCGACCGTATCGGTATCGACGGTCACATCAAGCACACGGCTAACACAGGCGCAGTTATCGACATCGACTGCACATTCCCCACACATACAGAGGCTTTTGAGAAGCTGGTAGAGGTACTCACCACAGGCGAGGGTAAGGTGCTCGACAGCATGGACGAGATCTACGCAGTAGGTCACAGAATCGTGCAGGGCGCAGAGATCTTCGACAAGACCACTCTCGTAACAGACGAGGTCATCCAGCAGATAGATGATCTGGCTGAGCTGGCTCCCGTACATAACCACCCCCACGCACTGGCTCTGTGGGCTTGCAAGAAGGTAATCCCCGCAACTACACCTCAGGTAGTTGTATTCGATACAGCATTCCACCAGACAATGCCCGAAAAGGCTTATATGTTCGGTATGCCCTACGAGTGCTATGAGAAGTACCATGTAAGAAAGTACGGCTTCCACGGCACATCCCACCGTTTCGTATCCATGGCTCTTGCAGAGGCTATGGGCAAGGATATCAAGGATCTGAAGATCGTTTCCTGCCACCTCGGCAACGGCTCTTCCATCACTGCTGTTGACGGCGGCAAGTCCGTTGATACATCCATGGGCTTCACTCCTCTGGATGGCGTTATCATGGGCACACGCTCCGGCTGTGTTGACCCCTCTGCAGTAACATTCGTAGCTGACAAGATGGGCATGACACCCTCCGAGATGAGCAACTACCTCAACAAGAAGTCCGGCTTCCTCGGAATTTCCGGTATCTCCAGCGATAACAGAGATATCTCCGCTGCTGCTGCACAGGGTGACAAGAAGGCTATCCTCGCGGGCGAGATGCTCCGCTATGAGATCAAGAAGTACATCGGCTCCTACGCTGCTGCTATGAACGGTCTGGACGCTGTTCTGTTCACAGGCGGTATCGGTGAGAACTCCGATGATCTGCGTGCTGATGTATGCCACAACATGGAAGTACTCGGCATCAAGCTGGATGACGCTGCAAACGCTGGTCTGCGCGGCAAGCTGGCTAAGATCTCCGCTCCCGATTCCAAGGTAGAGGTATGGGTAGTTCCCACCAACGAGGAGCTGCTTATCGCCCGCGATACAAGAGATCTGGTTGCAGGTCTGAACAAGTAATTCTGATACAGATAAGAATGACCGCAGGTTTTTCGCCTGCGGTCTTTTTTATTCACCATCTATATCACGTTCAAGCTCTGCCATATCAAGCTCCTCATCAAACAGCACATCGCACAGATGTGCCTCGCTCTCAATGAAGCACAGACCATTCTCTGCGTGAAGCACCACTATTTTCTCACCTGGGCGGATGATACGCTCATTGGCGGTGAGTGCGTCAAAGTAATAGGCTCTGCCGCCGTTCTTTATCTCTATCTCACCGTAGCCCTCGGGATGTATCTGCTGCATAGCTATGCCCGAAAGACCGATAAGCTCCTCGTCGTTTGGTCTGCCTCGCTTCCCTGCCTTACTGACAGCCGGAACAACAAACATATTGATAAGGAAATTCACCGCCAGTCCGCCAAACACCCCCAGCGGCAGGGATATCCAGCCCACAATGTCCGCGGCATCCAGCAGCAGCCCGAAAACAGACGAACTGAAAAGAAATATCACCAGCAGCGGAAGGTTTTTAGGGAAAACGGTCTGCCATTCAAATTTGTTTTTTCGCTGTTCAAAAAGCACGCCCGTATCGGCAAAGAATACCTTGCCGAAAAAAATGTACGCGATAAGCTGAGCGATAAGATAGATACCACTGAATATCGATATTATAACATAAAAGCTCTGCATGGTAGCACCTTTTCTGTAAAAAATATAAAGGAGCAGCTCTCACTGCTCCATATATTATACATCATTTCTGTTCCGATTGCAAGTAACACCACGCTCGGAATCCTCCTCATCCTCGGGAAGCCTGCGATATTCTGCTGTCTTCCTGAATTCTTCGGTGCTGCTGTTGACATCGGATGCCTTACGCATTTCTGCCGCTATCCTGATAGCTTTCTGCTCCTGACTAAGCTCACGGTTTTCAGATATTTTCTTCGCATTGGCAAGGTAGCCGTTTGCTGTGCTTTGACAGACACGCTCCACCTCTTCCTTTGTCCTGCATCTCTTAAGCGCAGCGCTGTAAGCCTTTTCAGCGAGCTTTCGCTCGTTTTCGGCGTTGATATAATCATCATACATTTCAGGTGCTTTTGCTTTAAGATGTTCAAGCTCCTTATCTGTCAGCTCTCCGCCAAGCATCAGCTTCTGCCTTATAAGCTCAGTCCTGCTTTTATCCGCTTCGCTAGGCTCTTCCTTTTTATCCACATATTCAAGGATATCCTTACGCATCTTTTCAATGATATCATTAGGCTGTACCGCTGATGCTGACATTGTTTCACCGTCAGTCATACCTGCTTTGATATTCATCTGCTTCTGCTTTGCATAAGCATACGCACCGCCGTAAATACCGATCCTCATAATATCAGCTCCTTTATAAAGCTTTTAATGTTATATCGGACAAAGCCAACAAAACTTTAGCACACTGTCAGCATCTGCCTCAACGAAAATTTAGCGAAAATTTACTGTATATACATTGCTTTCCGCTTGATAAGTCACAAAGTTTATGCTATAATAGAAAAGATAATTATTAAAAGGAGTAATACTATGCTTGAATTCAGATACGATACACAGCTGCTCATCGAAGGCGAAGACCTTGACGAGGACGCAATCAATGACTACATAACAGAAAACTTCAAGGGCGACTCCCTGCTTGCAGTGGGCGATGAGGAACTCATAAAGATACACTACCACACCAACGAGCCCTGGAAAGTACTTGAATACTGCGCCACCCTCGGCGAGATATTCGATATCGTGGTAGAGGATATGGATCGCCAGTCCCGCGGTCTGAAAGGATAAGGATGAAGACCGTAATAACCGATAACAGTCTTTGTACGCTCCCGATATGCGAGACCGCAAAGCCTGAGCACATCTACAAATATATCGAAGCGCTCAGCGAAACGGGCGTAAAGTTCGTGGAGCTGGATTTCCGCACAGTTATGAAGATGAACGAGCTGCCCGAGGGCATCAGCTACATCTTCCGTCTGGGAGATCCCATGTTCGCAGAGCTTACCGAGGTATTCGATTTCAGCTATGTGCTGGTGACAATAAACGACTTCAAGGATCGTGTGCGTGTCAAAAACACGCCCGTTATCATGGAGTTCCCTGCAGTGAACAAGCTATCACGGCAGATGGTAGCTCTGGCGCAGCATCAGATCCCGTCACGCATAGAAATGGTGCGCCTGCGCGGCAGCTTCCAGTATATGTCCCAGTCAGACGCGGCAAGGTATATTTTCAACGCAAAGAACACAGTTCCCGTGCCGATAGATATCTGCCCGATGAACAAGGCTAAAACTGCGCTTGACTGCGCATTGAAATTCTCACGCGCCAATGTGGACAGCCTGACGATGTGCATGGGTCTTTCACAGAACTATGCCTCTATCGAAGAATACCTGTTCACGCTGATGTCAGTACACGAAACGCTGCTCAAGGAGTTCAATATGGCGGCGCTGTGCAAGGCTGCGGTGTATCACCAGCTTGTATTCGGTCCGCACAGCTCCGACAGCATATCCTACATCATGCACCTGCTGGATCAGGATATCATGAGCCTCAGAAACGCCGATACAGGCAACAAGGTAAGGATGAAGGTGCAGCTCAAGGATAAAATGCTGCTGCAGAAGAACTTTGTTTCCGCACTGGAGAACTTCATCAACAACGAGGAGATACCCGAAGATTTCGCATACGATATCTATGATGCGATAAAGAGATTTGATACGACATTATACAACACAGATCTGTCGTACACATACAGCAAGGAACCACTGAATTAAAAAGGACAAAAGAAATGATAAAACTGATTGCAAGCGATATGGACGGCACTCTGCTGGATGACAAAAAGCAGCTGCCGCCCGATTTCTACGAGGTCATTGACAGGCTGGAGGAAAAGGGCATAAAGTTCGTTGTTTCCAGCGGCAGGACCTACGCGGCGGTGGAGCACCTCTTCCCTGCAGAATACCGCACTAAGCTGGATTACATCTGCGATAACGGTGCGTACATAATGCACGATGGCAAGCCGATACACATTACCCCACTGGACAGAGCAACATTCGAGGAATTCGTAAGAGCGGCGGAGGAGATAGGCGGTCTGAAGCTGCTGGTTTGCGCGGCAGGCGGCACATATCACCTCAGGGCAAGCGATGAATTCAATGCGGAGGTAGCCAAGTTCTACAAAAATCATATCGAATGTGACGATCTGCTCGCTATTGATGATGTGATCTACAAGCTGGCAGTCTGCGATATGCAGGGCGCTCAGGAACGCGGCAAGCCTGCTCTGGATGCGATATTCGGTGACAGGCTGAATATACAGGTATCCGGCGTTATCTGGATGGACGTTATGGCAGGCGGAATAAGCAAGGGCAGCGCGCTGAAGACAATGTGCGAGCTTCTCGGCGTAGACCGCAGCGAAACTATGGCTTTCGGAGATTACTACAACGATACCGATATGCTCCTCAATGCAGGCGTGAGCTTCGCAATGGAAAACGGCAACGACTACATCAAGAGCATCTGCACCCATCGTGCCAAAAAGAACAGCGAATACGGTGTTACTCAGGCAATAAAGGAATATATCCTTGATGAGGTGACAGTATGAACATACAGATATTCGGAAAATCAAAGTGCTTCGATACCAAGAAAGCTGAGCGCTGGTTCAAGGAGCGCGGAATAAAATATCAGTTCATCGATATAATTACAAAGGGTCTCAGCAAAGGCGAGCTTGACAGCGTTGTGAAAGCTCTCGGCGGAAATATCGACGCAGTTATCGACGAGAACTCAAAAAACTATGCGGATATCAAATACCTCTATGATGACGCAAAGCCCGAAAAGCTCATGGATGAACCTAAGCTCTACAAAACACCTATAGTTAGAAACGGCAGGCAGGCAACCGTTGGTTACTGCCCTGATATCTGGAAAGGATGGGAATAACCCCCTAATGGACATAGCACTTATAATAATACTTATTGCACTTTCAGCTTTTTTCTCTGCATCAGAAACAGCACTCTCCAGTGCCAACAAGATACGCCTGAGAAGCATGGCGGACAACGGCTCCAAGGGCGCAGAAAGAGCGCTTAAGGTCATCAAGAAGTATGACAAGACAATCACCACTATACTTATCGGAAACAACATCGTAAATATCGCCACATCCTCTATTGCAACGCTGCTCACTATTGCGATAATGAACAATATCAACGAGGGCTCGGGCGATACATACGGCTCGCTGGTCTCCACTATCGTCGTTACGATCGTTGTGCTGATATTCGGAGAAGTGCTCCCTAAGAGCATCGCAAAGGATAACGCGGAAAGCTTCAGTATTTTCGTATCCGCTCCCATCAGCTTCCTTATGGTGATATTCACACCATTCTCCGCACTGTTCATCCTGCTGAAAAAGGGCGTTGCAAAGCTCCTCAGAACAAAAAACAGCGTAAGCTACACCGAGGAGGAGCTGAAAGCCATCATCGAGGAATCCGAGGACGAGGGCGTGCTGGAAACACAGGAATCCAACCTTGTACGCAGCGCACTGGAATTTGACGAGATCACTGTTGATGAGATAATCACTCCCAGAGTCAGCATAGTTGCAGTGGAGATATCCGATGACATAGACGAGGTGCGTAAAAAGTTCCTTTCCGAGGAATACTCCAGAATGCCTGTTTACGAAAAGACGCTTGACAACATAATCGGTATCATCACCGAAAAGGACTTCTTCAAGGCATACGAGAAATACGGCTCTGATTTCACCATACGCAGCATACTTCAGGAGATAATCTATCTCCCTCACATGCTGAAGATATCCGAAGTACTGCGGACTATGCAGAAAGACAAGTGCCACATAAGCGTTGTGCTTGACCAGCACGGCGGTACACTCGGTATTGTAACACTGGAGGATATCCTTGAGGAGCTCGTGGGCGAGATATGGGACGAGAGCGATGAAGTAAAATCCCCTGTTACATTTGTTTCGGAAAACGTGTTCGATATCTACGGTGATGTTTCACTTAATTCCCTGCGCCGCTGGTTTGATTCCCACGACATAGAGCTGGTGCTTGAAAGCGAAGCCCATACAGTTGCAGGCTGGGTGCTTGAGCTCTTCGGAAGTATCCCTAAGAACGGCGACAAGCATGAGACCGATGAATATACCGTCACCATACTTGAAGCGGCTAATCTCCGCGTAAGCAGAGTGCGTTTTGAGATAAAGAAGAACGACGAGGAAGATTAAAGAGGACATTACAATGACAGTTGAACAGCTCCAGAAAATGATAGCACAGGCGAAAAAGGAAAACGATGTCTGCATCCTTGCACACAGCTATCAGAACAGAGAGATCTGCGAGATCGCTGATATCGTAGGCGACAGCTTCAAGCTCAGCGTTGAAGCTCAGAAAGTACAGAACAGTAAGATAGTAATGTGCGGTGTACACTTCATGGCGGAGACCGCAAAGCTGCTCTCCCCCGAAAAGACGGTAGTGATCGCTTCTGATGAAGCAGGCTGTCCCATGGCTGAGCAGTTCACACCCGAAGAGGTGCTTGCTTTCAAGGCAGAGCATCCCGATTACAAGGTTGTATCCTACATCAACACCACTGCCGCACTGAAATGCGTTACGGATGTCTGCGTCACCTCATCCTCGGCGGTGGAGATAGTAGGCAAGCTGCCCGATAAGAACATCCTGTTCATCCCCGATAAGAACCTCGGCGCATTCGTTAAGTCCGCATACCCCGAAAAGAATATCGTCTGCTGGAACGGCGGATGCCCTGTGCACGGAGCAATGACAGCCGCTGATGTAAAGAAGATAAGGGAAAAATACCCCGAAGCAAAGTTCCTCGTACACCCCGAGTGCCCTCCCGAGGTCTGCGAAAATGCGGATTACATAGGCTCTACAGCGGGAATCATCGCATACGCGAGAAAGTCCGATGCGGAGCAGTTCATCATCGGCACCGAGATAAGCATAACAGAGCAGCTAAGCTATGAAATGCCCACAAAGCAGTTCTTCAATCTCTCAAAGCGGCTGATATGCTCGGATATGAAGACTACCACGCTTGTGGATGTTTATAATGCGGTCTGCGGCAAGGGCGGTCTGGAGATAACCTTTGACGAAGATACCGCCGCAAAGGCAAGACATTGTATCGATGAGATGATAAGGCTCGGAGGATAAATCATACAACAAAAAATACCCACAGATCACTCTGTGGGTATCTTTATTTTACGTGGTATATCAGTTTTCCTTGCTCTTCTCAAGGAACTTGTATACAAGCGCTGCAAGAGCCGCACCTACCAGCGGGCCAACGATGAACACCCATACGCAAGCGATGGGATCTGTGTTGCCTGTGAAAGCTGCAACGATAGCAGGACCGATAGAACGTGCAGGATTTACGGATGTACCTGTCAGACCGATACCGAGGATGTGTACCAGAGTAAGTGTCAGACCGATGACCAGACCGCCGAAGCTGCCGTGACCTGCTTTCTTGGATGTAACGCCAAGAATAGTCAGCACGAAGATGAATGTCAGAACTACCTCAACCAGCAGACCTGCAACAACGCTGCCGTTAAAGCCTGCAAGACCGTTGGAACCGAAGCCGCCTGTCATATCAGTAACATTGCCCAGACCAAAGATAGCAGCCAGAACGCCTGCGCCTGCAAATGCGCCCAGACACTGAGCCACAACGTAGCCTACGAAATCCTTTACTGTCATGCCGCCGCTCATAAGAACGCCGAGAGAAACAGCAGGATTGATGTGACATCCGGAGATGTTGCCAACACAGTAAGCCATGCCTACGATAACAAGACCGAATGCGAGAGCTGTCAGGATGTAACCGCCGCCCTGTGCAGCATTACAGCCTACCAGCATTGCTGTACCACAGCCGAGGATGACCAGAACTGCTGTACCGATAAATTCCGCGATATACTTCTTCATTTTTGAAATACCTCCTTGTATTTTGCATATCACAAGGGAATTTTTCCCTTAAATACAGTATAAACCGACATCCGAAATTTGTCAATCCCTGTCGAAAATTTTGTTATACAAAAACGCCCGATAGCTTTATCGGGCGTTAAATTAAAACTAAAAATCACTATTACATTTATTGCAATGCCATTGCTTTGTATTCTTTGCAAGCGCATGAACACCAAACAACGCTGTGGCAGTAGCCTTGCTGATATTAGAAATTTTATCAGTATCAGTTGAACCACAATATGGACATACTACTACAATTTCACTACTCTGTTCTTCATCAACTTCTATAGTAGTATCGATGGTAATCTTGTTCTTTTTGTAGAGTGCGATAAGCGTGAGTATAACGCATACAGCCATCACCACATCCACCCAGGACGCATAAGCCATGTGATAGCCGTACACGCCCGCGGAACGCTTCTGCTGCTCCATAAGCTCGGCTGTAACGCGGTCTGCCACTATCCTCACGCTGACGTTATACGGGTCAGCGATATCCGCAATGATAACGGAAGCAGCGTTCGCAAGAGTCATAACCGCGGTCGTGATACCCACTGCGGAAAGCAGCGGACGCGTCGTTCTTGTAGCATTGCCTGTAAGATACTTTGCAAGCTGCATAAAGAATACCGCAAAGCCGATGACTCCGATACCCTCGATAAGATACTCAGGAATGGTGGTGACCGCCATGTGCTTGAGGAACACTGCGATTCCGCGCAAAGTATAGTAAAGCGCAGGTACGATAAGGCTGAAGCCAAGCCAGGGCTTTACCTCCTTTTTATACAGGATAACGAATGCCAGTATCACCATTACTCCGCCGAACAGGATATCCACAAAGATCAGAAAGCCCGCGGGGAGAATCGACTTTGTCTGAGTATAGCCCTCGTATATTGCGAGCGCTCCTGCAATGAGCAGTGGAAATCCGAGCATTACAGCCTTTCCGTCCACAAAGCCGCTTACCTCGTTGGTGAAGTACGCACCGCCGCGCCTTTTATCCAGCAGCGAAAGCAGCAGCACCGCAGCGAAAACAATCACAAGCAAAGCGTAAAAGCCGTAATTCACAAGGATGCCGTTATCGTCGAACAGGAAGCCTGTATTCATATCCGTGCCGCCTGCGATCTGAAGAAATCTGGCCGCAAAGCACAGAAGTAATGCGGGAATAGCCGCAAAAAGTGATATCATGCTGTTTCTTTTCATCTGAACATCTCTTTTCATTATGTGCGCTGATCAAGGGGAATATAAGTCTTATTGAGGTTGATAGCCTTGTATGCGGGGCGGATGATACGCTTGCCGTTAGCCATCTCCTCCATACGGTGAGCACACCAGCCTGCCATGCGCGCACAAGCAAACAGACCTGTGTACATCTCAACGGGGATCTTCAGCATCTTGTAAACAAGGCCGGAATACATGTCCACATTTGCACATATATCTTTAATAGCGCCACGCTCCTCTGCAAACACCTCGGGAGCAAGTCTTTCGATGGAATCCAGCAGCATGAACTCTGCCTCAAAGGGTGTACCCTTTGCGAGCTTCATTGCGTTCTCCTTGAGGATGACTGCTCTTGGATCGGACAGGGTATATACCGCATGACCCATACCGTAGATAAGTCCCGAACGGTCGCCCTCCTCCTTGCGGAGTATCTTTCTGAGGAACTCCTTTACCTCGGTATCGCTCTCCCAGTTATGTACGCCTGTCTTGACGTAATCCTGCATCTCGATGACCTTCATATTCGCGCCGCCGTGGCGATGACCCTTGAGCGAGCCGATAGCCGCAGCATAAGCGGAATAAGCGTCAGTACCCGAAGAGGATACTGTACGGCAGGTAAAGGTGGAGTTGTTACCGCCGCCGTGCTCTGCATGGAGCATAAGGCACAGGTCAAGCAGCTTTGCCTCCTCGGGAGTATAAGAACGGTCATCACGCAGGGTGGAGAGTATGCTTTCCGCAAGGCTCTCGTCCTTGTTTATCTGGTGCATGACCATGGAATCATTGTGATAAAAACGGCGCATGGTCTGATAAGAGGTTACCATGATAGCAGGAAGTCTGGATATTACCGAAATAGCCTTGAGCATCTCGCTCTCCACGCTCTTGTCCTCGGGAGAGGAATCATAGCTGTACAGTGTCAGCACTGCCTGCGCCATCTTGTTCATGATATTCGGCGACGGGTTACGCATGATAACATCCTCGCTGAAATACATGGGCAGCTCACGGTAATCTGCGATCATACGGGAGAAGTTTGTAAGCTCGTCCTTTGTGGGCAGCTCACCGAAAAGCAGCAGATAAGCTACCTCCTCGTAGCCGTATCTCTGATCGCTCATAACGCCCTTAACAAGATCCTTAACGTTGTAGCCGCGGTAGATCAGCTCGCCCTCGATGGGCTGCTTATCACCCTCACTGAGGACATAACCGTGTACGCAGCATACATTTGTGATACCTGCAACTACACCCGAGCCATCGGAATTACGCAGGCCACGCTTAACGCCGAACTTGTTATATAAGCTGTTATCGATAGCTGTGTTCGATACGAAATTCTCGCACATCTCCTGAAGCATGGCGGAGGATTTGAGTTCTTCCATCTTATTCATATATCTGTTTTGCCTCCTTATTATTTTTGTTCTACGCAACGATAAAATATACATTTATCATTATACTATGTTTTATTGGTAAAGTCAAGCAATTTTTAGCGGAAATGAATTTTTCTCCGGTCTGAATTTCATAATGCACAAACGAGAATTTATTCACACAGAAAGGATGTTATCCATGAAAAAACTAATATGCCTGATACTGATCGCATTCAGTGCTGTTATCGCCGCCGCACTTATGTACACGGTATCCTCTGAGGATGAGCAGCACAGTATACAGCCCCGCGAAAGCATCACGCTGTATCGCGAAAAAGAGAGCAAAATGCTTACGATACCCTATAATGAGCTTGTGCTGGGATGCATGTTTGCCGAGCTCTTACCCTCATACGCCGATGAAGCTCTTAAAGCTGCCGCCTGCGTTATCAACAGCCGCTGCCTTTATCTGCTGCAAAATGGTGAGCGGATAAACGGTGCGGATATCTCCGATAAGCAATGTGCATGGATGTCACCTGAGGAAGCCGAAACGGAATACGGCCGCAGCTACAGCTCATATCTGAAAAAGCTGTCTGCTGCCGCAGAATACGGAATGCGGCACGCACTTTACTATGAACAGCAGCTTATATCCCCTGCGATGTGCCTGTGCTCCACAGGCAGAACAGATAACGGCGGAGTGCCGTACCACTCTCCAAAAAAGCTTGCAGCAGACGAAACAAGCAGCGAGCTGCTCTCCACCTCGGCTTATTCCGCCGATAATATCCGCCGTACCCTGACAGGTATAACAGGCGTATCATCGCTGAGCGCAAGACCCTCCGAATGGTTCAGCGGCGCAGTCTATACAGATGGCGGCACGCTTAGCGAGATACGTTTCGGCGGCGCACGTCTTACAGGCTCACAGCTCCGCGATACGTTTAAGCTCAGAAGTGCCGCGATAACGATAGAATACACCGAGGAAAGGTTCGTGTTCACAGTACGCGGCTGCGGTGACAATCTCGGCATGAGCCTCAACTCTGCCGCAGAGCTGGCAGACTCAGGCATGAATGCCGAGGAGATACTGGAATACTTCTACTCCCCCGCCGAGCTAATGATGCTATGAGCAAAGCCACAAAAATGATTACGAAATTATTACAATTTCAAAAACATGGTTGTTAATATTTTAGTTATGTGCTATAATAACAGATGAAATTGTTTTCCTTTGCGGAGCAGAACAGTTTATTAGCAATTATGCCACGTTTCGGGCGTAAGCATCGTTATATATACAGGACGTTTATGAAAGGACAGGTCTACGAAATGTCATACATGGAAGAAAACCAGCGACTTGTTGCAGAGCTCGCTGCTGAGATATCAAAGGTCATCAAAGGCAAAAAGGACGCTGTGGAGATGGTGCTCATCTCCCTGCTCTCTCAGGGACACATCCTTATCGAGGACGTGCCCGGCGTAGGAAAGACCACCCTTGCCATGGCGCTGGGAAAAGCCACAGGTCTTTCTTTCAGAAGAGCGCAGTTCACGCCTGACGTAATGGCTTCGGATATAACAGGCTTCACTATGTACAACAGGGATGAAAACAAGTTTGAATACCGCTCGGGTCTGGCTATGACCAATATCCTGCTGGCGGATGAGATAAACCGCACCTCGCCTAAAACCCAATCCGCACTGCTGGAGGCAATGGAGGAAAAACGCGTTACCGTTGACGGTATCGTTCATCCTCTGCCCTCACCGTTCATAGTTATCGCAACGCAGAACTCGCAGGGTTATGTAGGTACATTCCCTCTGCCCGAAGCCCAGCTCGACCGTTTCCAGATCAGAGTATGCATGGGCTACCCATCTATTGAGGAAGAAGCAGACATCATGCTGGACAGACTGCACGGCAACCCTGCAGATGATATCCGACCTGTAATGACGGCAGAACAGCTCGCAGAGTGCATAGAGGATGTGCAGAACGTAACATTCTCCGAGAGCCTTTGCAGATATGTGGCGGAGCTTGCCGCCGCTACCAGATCACACGCAGGCGTGGAGCTCGGAGCAAGCCCCAGAGCATCTCTGGCTCTCATGCAGGCAAGCCGAGCATACGCTTACATCCACGGCAGGGATTACGTTGTGCCCGAGGATATCGCAGCACTGATAAAGCCCGTGTTTTCTCACAGGATAGCGCTCAGGCAGGAGATGCGTATCAAAAAGCAGAGCGTGGAAGCTGTGCTGGATGATGTTCTGGCAAGCGTTGCCGCTCCTGTAAAGGGCTGAGTATCATGACACGAAACCGTATTTTTTATCTGCTGTTCCTGCTTGGCTGTGTGATATTCTCTGCGGCCTACAGAAGCAGGATATCGGCGGTGCTGCTCATAGCAGCGATAATATATCCGCTTCTGGCATTGATACTCACTGCGGTAAGTCTGCTCACAGTGTCCGCGGGCTTTACGGAAAATCGCATGGTATATCGGAAGAACGAGCAGTTCGAGCTTCCGCTGACGATACGCAACAATTTCATTTTCCCCTATGCTCCCGCTGAGCTTGACTGTCTTATCCCCGATAATGATACAGGGCTTTTTCTGCACAAGCAGGTGTATATCTCTGTTGCGCCATTGAAATGCATGAGGATATTCGTGCCCTGTATGCACCGCTACCGTGGCTCGTATATGGCACAGATACTTAAGCTCACAGTGTACGATCCTCTCAAGATAATACGACTCAGCCGCAAGACAAACTCCGCCATGCAGCTTGTGATACTTCCGAGGAGGATACCGTTGGATGAGCTTGGCTTCATTTTCGGTGGCGAGCAGGGACAGCTGCCCGAGCAGCGCCGCGGCGGAGATAAGGAGGATCTGTCCCACGTCCGCGAATACATGGACGGAGATATAGTGCAGCTTATTCACTGGAAGCTCACTGCAAAGCTGGACGAAATGATGGTAAAGCAGTATGATACCACAGGTGACCGCCGCAGCGTGCTGTTATGCAATTTCGAGCACAAAGGAGTCACTGCCTCAACTATGATACGCCAGTCCGATGCTGTTGTGGAAGCAGCTATAGCAGTTGCAATGTCTGCCGCGAATGCAGGAGTAAAGCTGCTGGCTGATATGGGTGCAACCTCTGAGATCATATCCGAGATCAACGACAGCCACAGCTTTGAACGGTTTTATGAGCTTATGTCCGTGCTTCCATTCGGCACACCTGTCCCTGATACTGATATGATGCAGTTCCCCGAGCTGATAAGAAGCTATTCTATCACAGATACATCTGCGCTTTTCATAATCACACCAACAGTTGATGAAAGGATTTTCGCTGCTGCCGAAGACGCCGCGGCAAGAGTATCGGGCGCTGTGGTGCTCATATATGTAAATTGCAGCGGTAAAACAGAGCTGCCTGTAAGAGATGAAAACAGCCGTTTCATATTTGCTGAAACCGTAGCAGAATCCGATTCGTCGCTTTCCGCCGCATCAGAACAGATACTTTCGGAATTTCTGCGAATAAACTGACCTAAAGCGGGAAGAATGAAATTAATTCAAAAAAGTGCTTGACAAAACACAGCTGACATGATATAATAATTATGCTGTTTATTCAGCACGTGGGGAATTACCCAAGTGGTGAAGGGGCTCCCCTGCTAAGGGAGTAGGTCGGGTAACCGGCGCGAGGGTTCGAATCCCTTGTTCCCCGCCAAATAAAAAAAGGACTACTTTTGTAGTCCTTTTTTTATTTGGCTTTGCAAACGCTCAACTTCGATTTCCCCTTATGGAAAATCGATTTCGCTTCGCGAAACCGTTTCACGTTCGCCCTCTAATACTGATACCGTGATCGATACAATTCAATCACGGTATTTTTGTTTTATAAAAAGTTTTGCCCACAGGTCACACCTGCGGGCATTTTTTGTAAATAGTACTAGCCATAACGCAGCCTATGTCCAGTCCTCCTTACCGTCCCTGTGCTGTTTCAATGCGGCATAGCGGAGCAGCTGCTTGCGCGAGGAGATTCCCAGCTTGCTGTAAATGTTTTTATTATGATATTTCAGGGTGTTTTCGGTAATATGTAGGATCTCTGCTATCTGCTTCGCGGTATTTCCTGACAGATACAGCTCGTATACCCTATGCTCGGTAGGAGTAAGCATACCGAGATTTTCCACAAAGAATTGATATTCCTCGGGGACGATCTCCTCCTTGTGTTTTTCTGCAAGACGGTCGATCTCGCTCTTGGCAAGCTCATACTTTTCAGATGCCTTTTCGTACTTTTCTTTTGCTCGGCGCGCCTCTTCTTCGGCATACTGCTTAGCATTTTCAAGATCGACAAGCTGCTGCTCGTAATAATTGTCCTTTTCCTCAAGAAAAGCAAAAAGGTCGTCTATTTCACGGATACGAAGCTGCTCACCGTAATCCTCCTTTGCCTTGACCTGCTCTATCTTTTTCAGAATGGGAGAAACATATTTCTTGCTCATGAAAACACAGCAGACAGCAGCAAGGATCGCCGCGATCAGAAAGATCAGCAGAATATTTATCTGACCTTTACGCAGAAAGCTTTCGTACTGTGTTTTAGGCAGCATAACAGCAATGCTGAAGGTCTCTTTTCCAAGTTTTATCTCCTCTGTAAGTCCCACACATTTCTCGTTGCCGAAATCAAACAGCTGTGCATCCCTTTTATTTGTGATATTTAAACCGTTGCCGATATTATTATACCGTCCTGAGCTGAATTGTCCGGAGTAAATGCCATTATTCTCATCGATCAGACCGCAAACTGCACCGCCCCAGCGTCCGTCTTCGGTTTTGTATGACAGCTGAAACAAAAGGTCGTTTATCTCAAAACCGCAGACGCCGATGATATTGTCGTTATGCTCCCGAATGGGAACATAAATATATCTTGCCCTTTCCCATGTATCGGGAATTGCTGCGGCAGGACTTAAAACATAGTGCGTTCCGTCCGAAAAGGTCTCGGTGCAGTGTTCAAAAAAATCGGTGCTGCTCTCATTTTTCCAACCGCTGTGAAAATTTATCTCCCTGCTTTTTCCCGTAGAGAACGAGCCTCTGTAAATGGAAAAATCATTGTTTACAGTATTTTCGGAGTACAAGTTGATGTATTTCAGATAAATTCCGCTGTAAAGCGGGTCTTCGGACTTGCTGTTTGCGGTGGTATCAAGAATACAGAACGCACCGCTTGCGGGTGCAACCTGCATATTAAGGTAGACCGAGTCATAAAGCCTGTTTTGTAGGGCGTCGATGGCATCGGAATCGTTTTCCAGCTCATCAAAGCTGATATTATTCTCAGTCAGATAGTTTTGTATGGAATCCGACAGCTGTCTCGAAAAGGATATTGCACAGGCAGCAAGCTCATCACAATCACCCTCGATACTGTCCGAGCAGGCGGAAAGCTGTGCGCTAAGATCGTTCATGATCTGCCTGTCGGTAGGATTCAGAATACCAAACAGGTTCAGCAGGATAATAATTACTGCAAGAAACAGGAATATTACAGAAAAAACATAAACAGCAAATCTTCTTCGCATTGACAAGCCTTCCTCTTTGAACTGCTTTACAAGGCTCCTAATGTCAAGGTATCTCAGTATATTCATAGCTGTACCCTCACATATACTTATCCGAAAGCCGTTTCAGTTCTTCAAAAGAGGATGCGGAAAGCTCGTTGAGCACTGTCTCCTTATCCTCGCCGCTTGCTGTACGTTCAACATACTGGTTGTGCGCGGATCTCAGCACCAGCTTTACATTCTGCTCAAAATCGCTCTGAATATCCGAGGCATTGTCATAAACGGGCAAAGAACAAAGCAAATAGCTGTCCATCATACCGTTCATCATATCATAAAGGTTTCGGTAGCTTTCATTTTCGGCAATGCTTGTATCGGCAAAAAGCTCCGCAAAAGCAGCATCCGTAACAGGGAGATAGCCTGTGCTTGTAACGAAGCGCAGGTTATTATCTTTTTCGGTAAGCCATTTTGCGAAGATATATGCGCCGTAGTTTTTGCGTTCATCCTCGCTTTTTACAGCAAAAAGTCCACCGCCTCTGTGGACAGCGGAAGCCTTGTCCTCAGCAAAGGTGGGATAAGGCAGCGAAACAGAAGTGATATTTTCAGTCGTGTTATCGGGATAGAACACCATTTCAGGCTGATACAGGATATCAGCGGTCGAGCCTATATTGGAGATGATCTCAACAGTCTTCCAGCGCGAAGCAGCATATCCGTCATCAAGACATATTCCGCCATAAATTGCAGACTTGCTTAACGGAAGCCATATCTGTTCAAATGCTGCGTCATTCAGATTCAACTTACCATCCTTGATAAATTCACCGCCATAGGCTTTCATTCCGATATAGGCGTAGTTGTAAAAATCGTTTATCTGCGTGAAGTTCTGACCGCCCGACCAATCATAGTAGAGGTTTGCTGTTTCAAAAAAACCGCCAAAGGTTTTAAGCGTATCGACTTTTACGCCTGTTTCTGCGCTGAACCTGTCAAACAGAGTCTTATTCAGGAACAACGCCTCCGAGGATTTTGCTACAGGCAGCATAAGCAGGCTTGCGCCGAAATACCCCTCTGAAATAAACTCATCTCTGAATGCAGAAAGCTCTTCCGACGAAAAGTAATCGTTCCATGAAAGGAGCTTGTCCTCTCCAACGATCTCCGCTACTCTCGGATATGCGGTAAACAGGTCGGGCAGATCCTCCGCACCGGGCTCACCGTTTGCCGAGGCGGAGAGAGCCTTGTCTATCGCCGAGGAGCTCGTCACCGATACAACATTCACCGTAACGCCGTTTTCTCTGCCGACAGTATCATTGAATTCATCGATCGCGTCATTGAGAGGAGATCTTGTCTGACTGCCGTAAACGTGCCACATCGTAAGTGTTACAGGGTTATCAGCGTCAGGCTTATTCTTATCTGAACAGCCTGTCAGACAGGCTGCTGCTATTGCAAAAGTCAAGATAAATGCTGTTATTTTTTTCATTAATATATTCCCTTTCATTACGGGAGAACCACCCGATTTCCTACCCGATTCTGTATATTTTTTCACCTTTCCTACCCGTTTTTTATTATTAGGGTAGTGTGGAAAAGCGCTATTTATGATAGAATAATACCTGCAAGGGTAAAAGAGAGTATATATCCTGCCTTGTCTATGGGTACTCTAAGTTCCTGTGGGTGCGCCAACAGTCACAGGAACCGCCCATCTATTTATTTTAGCATAATGCACCGATTTAGTCAAGATTGACAAAAACAGTAAAGGAGAAGATAGTATGACCTACACAGGTAAATGGAAGCTCCATTCCGTTATGACATTCGATGAGAGCGATATGCCCGTTTATCTCACTCCTGAGGAGTACCTCAACTCGCCTATGCCTTATATTGACGAAAGCGACGAGGACGAAGTGGCTCATGAGATGCAGGAACGCAGGAAAATGATCGGCACGCTGATAAAGATCTGCGAGGACGGCAGGCTTTATATGCTGTCACCTCTCCCTGAGGGAGTTACACAAGCGGAGATAGACAAGGCAGTTGCCGCAGGCGTAATCAAGCTTGTGGACGGCGCAATTGCGGATGACCCGAAAAGCTGGGAGCTTCGTGACGGTGAGTTCTGGTTTGATACAGGCATCGGTGGCGAGGTCTATGACGAGGAAGTCAGCAGCTGGGTGAAGCCCATAGACGAAAACGGTTACTTTAATTTTATGAACTTCAGATTTATCAAGGAGGACTAAAAAAATGGGATTATTTGATTCACTTATGAAATCGGCAGAACACGCAGTAAAGCGTGAAGCAGCAAAGGCTGTGAACGATGCTGTTTCCTCGGTAGGCAAGGGCAGCAACCGCTCCGAGAGCTTCACATTCACCGCACTTCCTACAAATGTGGCAGAGCTTCAGGCGCTCCCCGAGGCTTCTCTGGACTCTGCGTTCAAGACAACTGCGCTCACTATCGTGGCTCTTTGCGCTTATGAGAAGAACCCTGACGCCTGCATCGAGATGCTGAACTTCCTTAAAGGTCCCGCAGATGTTAGTACATACGAAAAGGGCTTCATCAAGGAGCGTCTTAACGGTAAGTTCTACAAGACATTTTCTTTCTTCGAGGGCGCAACTCCCGAAAACGGCTACAAGCCTACAACTCCTTATGTTATAAAGGTAAGCGAGAACCCCTACTCCTTTGACGAGGAGAACTGGGCAACTCTCTATGTTACGAGCGGCGGCGCGGATAATCCCCGTCCCATAAAGCTCAGAAAGAAGCCCTCTACGGGTCAGTGGTTCTTGAATGACATTCAGTGCCTTGCTGATATCCGTGTTCCTGTGGCAGACGATCCCTGGGCATAAAGGAGAGATACTATGGGTCTTTTCAGTAAGGAAGCGTGCGTATTCTGCGGCACAGAGGTGGGCATGCTGAAGCGTTCAAAGCTGCAGACGAAAGAATATATCTGCAATGAATGCAAGAGAAAGACAAATCCCTTTGCGAGGATGGATTACACCTCAAAGGATAACGCTCAGCTCATGATGGATACTCTTGCACAGCAGGCGGCTGAGTTTGAAGCAAGCTTCGACAGCGCAGAAAACCGTTTCCAGAGCGCGGAAAGAAGCTTCAAAACATGGGATCTCGGAAGCCACAGAGTACAGTACCGCTGCAATACGCGGATTGGCGCGTTTCAGATGATATCTGATAAATTCAGCAGCTACGAGCACATTCCCGTATTCTATTTTGATATGATGATACCATATCAGTTCGCTGGTGATAACGAAAATCTCTCAGATATCAGAAACCATGAGATCATGGACGTAAATGCGGAATATGTAAGTGTTCAGGCGAACAAGGACATGGATGGAAACCTTACCTCATGTACGGTGACAATTCCGTATAACGATATCTGCATCCGTGAGATAAGGTTAAGCGGCAATGTGAGCTCTGACAGCGACAAGGAAATATTCTATGATCTGGCAAAGAGGATAAACAGCGACCGTAGGGTCTGGATAAATAACGGTATCTATGACGCGGAAAGAAAGAGCAGAATGCAGCGCCGCAATCTCGGCGACACAGCCGCTGCGGCACTCAAAGCCGCGGTAACAGGCGGGAATGTTGAGGAGGCTGTGAAGCAAGGTATCGATACTGCAAATGCCATCGAAGACGGCAAGGTAAAGCAGGGCTTTTTCGGTAAATTATTCAGAAAATAGGAGACATGCATGAGAACAAACAAAATTTTAGCGGCAGTGCTTGCGGCTGCGGTCACTGCCTCTATGACAGCCTGCTCGGGTGCTGATGAAAGCAATAATGAGGTCAGCACCTCCGAAAGCACAACTTCGTCTGCAATTAAGACCACTTCGGCAGATAAAGACACAACTACCGCCACAACAACGACAGCAGCAGACATAACAGCTCCCATTACGGACGTAAGCGACGCGGATATGGTCAAGGTCTATTACGGCTGGGGCGGCAGCGAGGACGAGGCTAAGTATACCGCCGAGATCTTCTGCCCTGAGGGTGCGGTATTCAGTGAGAACACGCTGGAAAATTACGCGGAGTACGGCTCTGTAATGACAGCGACCGTCGATGATGAAGTCAATGAGTACTCCGCATCCAGCGTTACCCACTGGCACCGCGATGCATACTCAAGCGAGCCGACTGCTTATCCCATCATTGCACAGCTTTACTTCGATGGAGAAATCGACGCTGAAACTGCAGCTGAAAACAGCGGCTGCTCACAAAAGGTAACACCGCTGGGTTTTAAATGGAACGGCTATGATGTAATTCTGATCGAAACGACCTACACATTCATGGATTACGGCGAGCAGACCGATGTGTTTGTAGGCGTGGAATATGACCTCGATTACTGGAAAGCAGAAGAGGGAACGGGAACAATCTCCGACCTCACAACAAAGGCGCTTTTCGGCTTTGATGTGTATTCCTACGGATGGGATGATCTGACACAGGATCAGTGTGCATGGATCGCAGGCGAGCTTTTCGGTGTTGATTCAGGTGTTACAGATCCGTTTACAGCAAGCAGCGAAGACGCTTCGGAGGAAGTTGCTGATATCGATACGACAGATCTTCTCGGTACATGGATCGACCTTACAAGCGACTGGGAAGATACATATTTCTTCGACAACGGCGGTTACGGCAGTTATACGAGCGGCTTTGAATACACTTTCACATACTCTATTGAGGGAAATGTGCTGACTGTATTCTATGCCGAGGACGATATCGATGTGTTTACCGCAACACTGGACGGTAATACACTCATCCTTGTTGACGAATTCAGTTACGAGCAGCGCTTCAGCAAGGCTACAGAAGAAGCGCCCGCTGATGAGAACAAAGCTGACACAGAGGAAGAAAACGAAGAGGATACGATATCCTACGCCGATACTATTCTCGGCACATGGACCGAGAACGATACAGGCTACTACGAAACTTTCACTTTCTACGCAGACGGCACCGGTCATTACAGCTATGAAGCCGAGGGAGGCTCCTATGAATGCGGCTTCACCTACGAATTCTTCCGTAGCGACTATATCGATATCTACTATGATGACGGCGATGTGGGCGGCTTCCAGATAGTTATCGACGGCGACACGATGACAATACGCAATGAATATGTATGGGATCTTCCCTATACAAGACAGTAAGCCTATAATTTAAAACGCGGAGCGAAAGAGTGTATGTTCTTTCGCTCTTTGATCGAAAGGATAAAGGATGAAAAAGGCAACAGGACTTGCACTGGCACTCTGCGTGCTGCTGACGGCAGCAGGTTGCAACGGCGATACCGAAAGCACTACAGACAGCACCTCCGAAGCATCTTCGCAGGCCACTCCCGCTGCAACAGCCGAAAGCACCTCAAAGACTGAATCGACAGTACAGACCGCAGAAAGCACAACTACAGCAAAAACATCATCCGAAGACCCGATCGACGATGATCCTGCTGAAAAGGAAGTACAGATACTTGAACTCAACGAAAGGACAACGTTTGAATACAGATGGTCTGAGGAGACCGCTGTGTCGCTGGTAGAATGTGAATGCTCGTCTGTTATTCTCGGTGGCGAGGACGCTGACCGCTTCCCTGCTCTTGCTGCTGTGCTGACGGATGCTGCAAATGCTGAGGAAAACAGCCTTAAAGACGAATACAAAATGTTCTCCGAGGCTGTAGACGAAATGCTCGGTATGGGTATGGAGCTTCAGGCACCGCTCGTTTCAAAATTTGACGCACAGGTAAGGCGTGCGGATAATATCGTACTGAGCGTGCTTACCGACTGCCGTTACGATAATGGAATGAACGGCGGTCACAGAAGCTTCTGGGGCAGCAACTACGATACCCAGACAGGCGAAGCTCTTCATCTACCTGATATCGTAACGGATATGGACGCATTTACACAGGCTGTTGAAGATCAGCTTTTCGGTGCAGTAGGCGAAGATGTTTTCTACAACGATGGCATTATCAAGGAATATTTCGAGATGTACGGTGCAGACGGCACACACTGGACTATAGATTATAATGGAGTTACCATGTATTTTGACGAGGGTGAGATCGCTGACATCGGCATTGGCGGTATGAATGTTACAGTTACATTCGCAGAGCACCCTGAGCTTTTTAACGAGAAGTACATGGCTGTGCCAGATGCTTATATAGTTTCTCTGCCGATGAAGTATACATTCTATACAGACCTTGACGGAAACGGAAGCTGTGAAGAGCTTTCCGTTTATGACCGCTATGACGAGGATAATTCTTATAGTGCAACAGTGGATATCTATGCAGCGGATGCCGCCTATTCTGAAAGCTTCTGGGCGTATACTTGCAAGCCGTACTATGTAAAGGCTGCCGACGGCAAGCACTATCTGTATCTCTTTACCGAGCTTGAAACACAGATGTATCTCTATGTCTATGATATCACAGGCGGTATTGTCAGCAAGGTCGGTGAAGCTGATGTTTCGCCACATTATAACGACGGCATTGCGGCAATTCTCACAGATCCCGAATATATGCGTTTCGATATCTTCGGCAATGGAGCGGGCGGCGGTGTACCCGATGGCAATGATATCTTCGCAATCGGCACAGACGGTATCCCTGCACAGGGATAAAGGCAAATATTCCCTTTGACAGGAGGAGAAAATAGATGTACCATTCAAAGCACAACCAAAATATCACATATTTATTCACCTGGGGCAAGCCTGTGCTTATAGAGGGCAACTGTGCCATCCGCAAAGAAGACACCGACATAGGCAAGGAAAACTGGACAAAGGAATACACCCGCCTTTATTTCAAAGACGGGATAACGGAGGTAAAAAAAGGCTTTCTGGAGTCCTTTGTAATGCTGAGGGAGCTTGTCATCGACAGCACGGTAAAGAATATCGAAATGACAGAGGAGCTGCGTAAGCTGCTGAAGAAGAACTGCGTCATCATACGCGGCTGCTATGACACCTACGCGGAAAAGTTCGCACAGGAAAACGGTCTTACATTCATCCACAAGGATATCTACCTCGGAATAAGGCGCAACGAGGAGCACTGCGAATCCAGAACGATAACGCTGCATTTTGATGAGAGCGGTCAGATGTCGCTGCTGTACGAGGACTTCTGCCAGGGTATCTCGGCAGGAAATACAATGGGCGGTGAGTTTACAAGAGATATGCCTGAGCAATTCCACAAAGGCTGCACCTTAGAAGAATTTGCGGATATGATGCCTGAGGCATATTATGAGCAGATAATGAAGAACAAGGAGCTGGAAGCGTTTCTTGACAGTTACGCAAACAGACAGAAATGATATTGAAAAAGCAATGCTTATAGCGCTTCCTAATCGTATCGAATACCGCTGTCTTTGCTAACAAACAATAAAAAGGACTACAAAAGTAGTCCTTTTTATAATATCATTCGATTTTGAAATACTCCCAGACCTTCAGCTTGGACGGAAACTCCTTACCCTCTGTAAAACGCTGCGGCAGCTCGGAATAAGTCACCGTATATTCGCTTTCAAAGTAACTCTGAAGCATTTCAACACTCATTCTCTCGCTGTTTATGGACGGTGTTCCGTTGAAATCCGTAAGCACCGCGCCGTTGGCGGATGCCTCGCAGAGGAACTCGCCGTTCCACAGCATATAATACAGCCACATGGCACCCGTTTCCTTGCAGTCATCGGGATCGGGGATACAGCCACACTCCGAAAGTGCCAGCATCTTGCCGCTATCTGCGTTCATGCTGTTGAGCTTGTTGTACTGGTCTATCTTCGATGAATGATCGTTTGCCTCACCATAGAAATCAATTCCTGCAATATCATAAGAATTGGGATGTACCATGCAATTTTTGGATTGACCGTTCCACACCCAGATGATATTTGTGAGCTTGTGATAATTTTCGATACGGTCAAATATCATATACCACAGCTTCTGGAACACCTGATTTTCCGCGGTGCTCCTGTCCTGAATGCCCCACCAGAACCAACTGCCGCTCGCCTCGTGCAGGGGCCTGAAAAGCACTGTTACTCCTGCTGCTTCAAGCTTCTGCAGCTTGCTTGCTATAAGATCGATATCATGGATGACCTGCTCAAACTCTTTTGTGCCGGGGGTTACTGCATTTATCTGACTCCAGTTGACGATATCCTCCTGATAGAAAGCATATCCCAAATCGGGATCGTCAATGTCTCGAGGAACGTTCCAGTGCCATGTAAAGGTGACTAATCCGCCGCTCTCGTTATGCCACTCGATAGCCTCATCGACCATGACATCACTCGGACTGGAACCCATGCAACGGTTGAAATCATAGCCTTTCATAGCAGGCATATCGCCTGTATTGTCATAATATGCGATATCCTCAAGGCATTCATCATTCTTCATCTGCTGTGCGGTCAGTATCTGCTTGCCGTAGATGCTGCACAAATAATCAAACACAGCGATCGTATCCTCGTTGGAGTTTGCGGATACAGGCTTTGTGGGGTCTATCTCCTTTGCTTCAAGAGATGCTACCAAAGCATCGATATCCGTCTGATAAGCCATCGCCTTTTCCATGTCGATATCTCCGTCAGCCATGGCAACGGAAACGGAAAGAGGCTGCGCGATATCTTCTGTTTCCTGTGTCACTGTATCACCGGCAGCAACAGAATTCTGCATATCCTCAGCAACACTCTTGTCAGAAGATGTATTGCATCCTGTCATAGACACGACCAGGATCACAGCAAGAAATGCCGATAAAGCTTTCTTCATGATCGTTTCCTTTCTGTAAAGACCGATTGCGATATGTATCACCATCTGACCTTCCACCGCTCACGGAGCTTTTCTATGCTCTCTCCATGAGCGGATGTTATTTTTTTGAGCAGCTCTCATTCTCACAGAGATCATTGAGATGCTTTTCAAACAGCGCCTCGTCTGTGGGTATCTCAGCCCAGTCGTTTGTCCATGCAGAGAGATATGCCGCATTGGAGATGGAAAGGGAGTTAAGACCCTCCTTGCCCTCAGCGATCATGGGCGTTCCGTTAAGAATGGACTGTGCGAATGCCTCAAGCACCTCGGGATGACCCTCGGGCTCGGGTGCAGTAAATTCCTCATAGGTATTGGATGGAGTAGCAAAGCCCTCCTTGGAGGTGAAGCAGAACTCACGCTCAGGGACATCCAGCTTCCAGTGGCACAGCTTGCCGTGCTCAACAACGATCTTGCCCTTGTCGCCTGTGATCTCAAGACGGTTAGTGCCGCAGGCATCGCCTGTTGTGGTGATGAATGTAGCGGTCGCGCCGTTCTCGTATTCACCGAAGATAGTAACATCATCCTCGACCTTGATGTTATGATATTTACCGAACTCGCAGAACGCTCTTATTCTCTTGGGCATACCGAATATCCACTGCCACAGATCGAGATTGTGAGGCGCCTGATTAAGCAGCACACCGCCACCCTCGCCGTTCCATGTTGCACGCCAAGTACCGGAATCATAGTAAGCCTGTGTGCGGTACCAGTTGGTGATTATCCACACCATTCTCTTGAGCTCACCAAGCTCGCCGCTCTGAACTATCTCACGCGCCTTTGCGAACATGGGGTTTGTACGCTGATTGAACATGATACCAAACTTGACGCCGCTCTTTTCAGCCGCCTCGTTCATCTCGCGCACCTGTCTTGCATAAACACCTGCAGGCTTTTCTGTCAGCACATGGATATTTCTCTTGAAGCATTCCTTTGCAACGGTAGGGTGATCATAGTGGGGAACAGCTATCAGCACCGCGTCAACAAGTCCGCTGTCCAGCATTTCAATGTAATCTGTAAAGCAAGCTACCTCTGGATGCTCCTTTGCCTTGTCCATCTTCTCGGGAACGAGATCGCATACCGCGGTTATCTCCACAGACGGACACTTGCCGCCAAAAACATTGTAGAAATGTCCGCTGCCCATGTTTCCTAAACCTACTATACCAAGTCTTATCTTATTCATAACATTTTCTCCTTTAAATCAGTTCCTTGAGTGCGTTTACAGCAGCGTCGAATGCTGCTCTTGAGGATGGATAGCAATAGCCCATCTTGGTTTTTTCGCTTGCTTCAAGCTTGTCGAAGCCATCAAACACAGACAAATGCGGCTCTAAAGTAAGCACGCTGCCCTTGTAGTTTTCCAGCAGATAAGGGAGGTTGCCTATTCCCTTGCCTGCAGGCACTACCGAGCCGTCCGCCAGTGCATCCTTGATGTGCATATATTCTACATAAGGGCTGAGCATCTCCCATGCCGCCTTTGTATCCTGACCGCACTGTATGAAGTTAGCAGGATCGAAGACCGCCTTCAACGAAGGGAACTCCTTATGTATCTCTGCACAGCGATCCGCTATATCACCGTAGATGCCCTTTTCGTTCTCGTGACAGAGGATAACATCGCTGTTTTTAGCCGCCTCTATGAAGCAACCCAGCCTTCTGAACACCTCGTCCTTGTAACGCACCGCGTCATCTGACGGAACATAAAAGCTGAACATCCTGATATGCTTTGCACCGAGTGCATCAGCCAGTTCAAGCCCGTGCCTGAACTTGTCAAGATGAGCCGCAAAATCGTCGCAAATACCTATCTTTCCGTAAGGCGAGCCGAGCGACCACACAGCAAGACCTGCGTCGTCAAGCTGTCTGCGTACTTCCAGTGCCTTTTCAAGAGAGATGTCTGAAATGTTTTCTCCGTCGACACCTCTGATTTCCAGATAGCCAACGCCGTTGTCTTTCATAGCCTTTATCTGTTCGGAAATTCTGCCGTCTGCTTCATCAGCAAAGGCTGCAAGCTTAAAATTCATAAGGATACCTCCGTTTTATTTCTTGATATTATTCTACCATGAATGTTTTAGCATTTCCATTGTCTTTTTAAGCATAATATATTGCAAATTCGCGCAATATGTGCTATAATTCAGGCAGAGGTGATACTATGCTCAAAGAGTACAGTTTCGGAGATATCTATATACGTCATGCTATAGACAATTCTCCCGATGAAAAAGAATTTAATATGCACATACATGACCGTTGTGAGATATACTTTTTTATTTCAGGAAATGTGGAATATCTTGTGGAAGGATCAAAATATCCGCTTAATGAAAACAGCTTGATGATAATGCGCCCTGCGGAAGCTCATTCCCCGAAAATAACAGGCAGCAGC
>JAFTVU010000027.1 GCA_017465665.1 Oscillospiraceae bacterium
CAATAGTCGGAAAACCGAACGTGGGAAAATCCACCCTTATGAACCTTATGTCGGGCAGCGAGCGCAGTATAGTTTCGGATATCGCAGGCACCACCCGTGATATCGTAGAGGAAACCGTTACCCTGGGCGATGTGGTGCTCCGCATTGCAGACTGCGCAGGAATAAGAGAAACAGAGGATACTGTTGAAAAGATAGGCGTTGAGATAATGCTGAAAAAGCTGAATAATGCAGACCTTGTTCTTGCTGTATTCGACAGCTCACGTCCACTTGAAGAGGACGACCTCACGCTGATGGACAGGCTGGCAGGAAAGCTTGTGATACCTGTAATCAACAAGTGTGATCTGCAGCTTACCTTAGACACCGTGACCGTTGAGGAGCGCCTTGGCAGCGCCGTGTATATCTCGGCAAGGTCTGACAAGACAGCAGATATCCTCTCGGATGAGATAAAAAAGCGCCTCGACCTTGACAAACTGGATACCCAGGCAGGAATCCTCGCAAACGAGCGACAGAGAAGCTGTATACTAAAAGCCTCCGAGGCCGTGAACGAAGCTGTTTCGGCAGTGGAGCTGGGACTTACTCCCGATGCTGTAGGAGTAATGCTTGAACAGGCACTGGACGCGGTATATGAGCTCTCCGGCAGAAAAGCGAGCGAAGAAGTAATTGCCGAAGTGTTCAAGCGCTTCTGCGTAGGAAAGTAAAAACGATAATGAATGAATTCATTTCAATCATCGATGAATGCTATCAGATCGCATCTGAAGAGCTGAAAAAGATAAGCTGTTATTCTATCCCCGCCTGCTTTAAAGCACCTTATCTTCACCACAGGTACCTTAATGGCGTATTTTATGAGGAGACCGAGGGTGACCGCGGCGAAAAACGGGAAACCGCCATCGGCAGCACTAAGGACGAATTCGTATCACATCTGCTGTACAGGAAGATATGGGATTTTTCACTCAGCTATGAGCTGCACCATCGCAGGAAATTTGAAGACAACCGTCGTCAGATGAACGAGATAATAGAACGCTGCTACAGCTATCTTGACAGCAGATACAAATACACCCTGATGGGTAATCTGACAGATAACATCCATATCTATTTTGATCTGCTGGATCACTATGTAGGCGTATGCAAAAAGCTTGTGAACAAATCCAGCATACCGGAACCGACAATGCGACGCATAAGATACATAGCAGACAGAGAGTATGCAGCACATTCAGGCGGTATGCATGACGTGGCTTTTGTTCTTGATTATGTGCGCTATAATGTCAATGAAATTACAAAAGCCGTTCCCTTGCCTGCACTCCGAGAGGATCTTATGATGCACGAGGGACAGTTCATCCGCCTGCAAAAGCTTGAAAAGGAACAGCCTCTCTATCCCGAAAAGTATCTTTTAGGCACATGGGATGAGGAAGTGTTCCGCGAAGCCGAGGAAATGCTGACAGGAAAGCGCCTATCAGATAACGAGGCACTGAAATGTGCATTGTATATACTGATGCTGCTTGTCTGCCATGACCGTGCAGTTGGAACTGGCATAGATCTTTGCTTTAACAAGGACATAGATATCAGGAAATACCGTCCTGTATTGAACGAAATATTTATTGCAGATAAATACGGTGTATACCATTTTGGCCCTGCACGAAATTTCGACCAAGCCAAAAAGAGCAGACTAACATATAAATTACTTTGCGGAAAAACCGCAGAAAGGTGATATATGAACATAATCATAATCGGCTGCGGTATGGTAGGCTCAGAGCTTGCCGCAGAGCTTGACATGCACGGGCATGATGTTTCGATAATTGATGAAGACGGAATCGGCTTCGAGCTGCTTCCTGAAAGCTTCAGCGGTTTTACCACGATGGGCGTTCCGATAGATCAGGATGTACTCAGGCGTGCAGGAATAGATTCGGCAGACGCCTTATGCGCCGTCACCGATAACGACAACATGAACATAATGGTCACAGAGCTTGCCGCTAAGATATTCGGCGTACCTAAAGTATTTGCGCGCATCAGAGATATAAGCAAGGGCGAGATATTTGAAAGTCTCGGAATACATACCGTTTGTCCCACAAGACTTGTGGTGAACGCCGCCTGTGCAGCTATAGAAGAGGAAAAACAGACCACTGTGGATATCGGCTTCGAAAACCACAACGTCAGCTTCGCAACTATGGAGGTGCCTGACAGCCTGATAGGCGAAATGCCCAAGGATATTATATATGAAACGGGAGAGATACTGTTTGCGGTGCTTCGCGGCAGTGAAATGATATTCTGTCAGGAGAACGAAAAGATAGAGTTTGCCGAGGGCGATAAGCTCATCTTCGCAAAGAAAGGGTAAGGAGCGGCTATGAAAACGATAATCGTAGGCGGCGGCAAGGTTGGATTCTATCTTGCAAAGGCTCTGTTGGAAGAGGGCTATTCCGTTACAATAATCGAACAGGACAAGGAGCAGTGCCGTTTCTGTGCAAACAGCCTGGACGCAGAGATCATCTGCGGTGACGGAACCGATGACGATATACTCCGTGCCTGCGGCGGAGAAAATGCAGACGCGGTAATAGCCGTGATGGGTCAGGATGAAAACAATCTGATCTGCTGCCAGCTTGCAAAGAAGCTTTTCGGTGTTAAAAAGGCAATAGCAAAGGTCAACAATCCCAAAAATGCCGAAGCGCTGAAGCTGCTTGGCGTGGATATAGTGATCTCCGCTACAGATAACATCATCCGCAGTCTGGAGCACGAGGTGGATATCAAATCCATAAAGCAGCTTTTGCCGCTGAACAACGGCGAAGCCGCTCTGCTGGAAATAACTCTTCCGCAGGATTATCAGCTGGACGGCGCTCCCCTGATGGAGCTTAAGCTACCCACCAACTGCAACATCGCCTGCATAAACCGAAGCGGCAGCACTATTATACCGAGAGGCAAGACTACTCTTAAAAGCGGAGATACTCTGCTGGTGGTCGCCCTGGGCGAAGAGGAAAAGGAACTCAGGAAAGCGCTTAAATTAAAAATACACAACTGATATTGACGAAAAGGGGCGAAAAAATGGAAGCACAGAAAAGAAAAAAGACCTCGGCAAAGAAAAACGGCAGAAAAGCCGTTCGTCACACACGCAAAAAACAGGGCGATATCATATTTGCTCTGGATATCGGTACGCGCACTGTAGTTGGAATACTTGCACAGAAGCTTGAAAACGGCTACAAGATACTTGACATGGAGACTGCTGTGCACGAAAAGCGTTCCATGACAGACGGTCAGATCGAGGATATTGAAGCTGTCGCTCAGGTAATAAAATCTGTCAAAGCGGCACTGGAAAAGCGTAGCAACATCAAGCTTTCCAAGGTGTGCATCGCGGCCGCGGGACGTGCGCTCAAAACCATGCGTAACAAGGCTGTATGCGATGTATCCGCTATCCGCTCAATCTCCGCGGAGGATCTGAAGAATGCAGAGCTTGACGCAGTCCGTGAGACAGAAGAGAAGTTCTCCGAGGGTCAGGAGAGAGCTGCGTTCTACTGCGTAGGTCACAGCGTTATCGGTCTTGATCTGGATGGTTATAAGGTACAGAAGCCCGAAGGACACCGCGGCGAAAAGCTGGAAACAGAAATAATCGCTTGCTTCCTGCCCGCTTATGTAGTAGAAAGTCTCTGTGCGGCTGTAGACATCGCTGGTCTTGAGGTATCGGGACTTACACTGGAGCCTATCGCTGCCATGAATATAGTAGTTCCTCAGGAGCTGCGCCTCATCAATATTGCGCTGTGCGATATCGGCGCAGGTACATCCGACGTTGCCGCTTCAAGGGACGGCAGCGTAGTAGCCTACGGAATGGCTACCATTGCGGGTGACGAAGTCACAGAGGAGCTTATGAAGAAGCTGCTGGTAGACTTCAATACAGCAGAAAAGATCAAGACCTCGGAAGAAGCCGAGGTCACATACACCGATATCCTGCTGATGGAACACACCATCACTGCGGAAAAGGTAGCAGAGCTGCTGCGTCCCTGCACGGAAAATCTCGCTGAAACGATATGCAAGGAGATACTTGCCGCAAACGGCGAAGCGCCACAGGTCGTATTCCTTGTAGGCGGCGGAAGCAAGCTTTCAGGTCTGCCTGCTCTTGTTGCCAAGGGACTCGGCATGGATGAGACCCGTGTCATTATGGGCAGAAAGGAGCTTATGCGCGGCATAACAGCTCCCGCAAGAATAAATATAGGAACAGAGCACGCTACACCTCTCGGAATTGCAATAACTGCTTCTGAGGGCGTGAAGTACGATTTCACCACCATAACCCTGAACGGAAGAAAGGTACGCACTCTTGATACTAACAGACTCACCGTATTTGAGCTGACAGGCCTTGCAGGCATAAAGCCCGAAAAGCTGATGGGCCGCTCCGGTAAGACACTTTCTTTCACTATCAACGGCGAGCGCACCATACTGCGCGGCACACCGATGACTCCCACTGAAATAACTGTCAACGGAAAGCCTGCCTCGCTTAATTCCTCTGTACGAAAGGGAGATGATGTCTCCATCATCTTCGCACAGGACGGCGAGGATGCGGTTGCTTATCTTTCCGATTACATCGAGCTGGACGCCATGTACGCTGTGGCTGTGGATTTCTGCGGCGAAGAAAAGATTGCAGGCAGATGCGTCCTTGTCAACGGTATGCCCGTTGTTGAGGATATCGAAATAGAAAACAACAGCGTAATAACCACTATAGATATCACCACGTTCGGAGCACTGTGCGAAGCAATGGAGATACTGCCCGAATATGTGCTGCTCAACGGAGCGGAAGCAGATCCCACAAAGAGACTCCGCAGCGGCGATGAGATATCCACAAAGGACAGACCAAAGCCTGCCCCGTCCGCTGTGCCTGTGATATCCGAAGCAGAGGAGATATATATAATCTTTAATGGAGAGCCTGCCAAGTTCCCCATCATCGATAACACACGCGAGCCTATCTTCCTCGATCTGCTTGCCGCTTTCTCTGAGAATCCCACAGAGCTGCTTGCTCACGCAACCACAACGACAATCAACGGAAGAGTCGCACGCCTTGGCGAGACCGTACACGACGGCGACGAGATAATTATAGAATAACATGAAGCATTATCTGAAAAAGCTGCTGCCCGTTCTGCTGGCAGCGGCACTTATGAGCGGCTGTACCGAAATACCTGTAAGGACCTCCGAACAGACAAGCGAAGCTGCCGCAACATCTGAAAGTGAAGATACCGAGAGCGCTGTAACAGAATATGATGAACAGGATGTTCCGAAGTATGATATCGAAAAGGAAGATGTACTGATAAAACTCAATGCTGAGGGCGGTGCATTTGAAACCACGGTACGCACTGACGGAGAATACGACGGCAGCGGATATATCGTACTGGACAAGGAACAGACCCTTATGCACATCGCTACCATAGAGGCTCCCCAGCATTACCGCCTGGGAATATCCGCATATTCTTACGGCGGCGCGGCTATCAGCGTTTCTGCTGTCGAGGGCAACATCGGTGTGCTGTATATTCCTCCCACTGACACAGCAAGCTTTGAGCTGTATTGTATCGATAACATTTATCTTCCCGAAGCTCCCACTCTGCTGACATTCACTGTAATAAGCGGCAGCGCGGCTATCGATTACATCCAGTTAGAGGACAGCTCGCCTGTTTCTTCGGATTATTACCGCACACCTGTTTCTGTTGTGGGTAAAAATACAGGAATACACACCATCAGTACGATGAAATATCTTACTGATATGTATGGTGTACGCATATTGACAGCGCAGAACGTTACCCCGGGTACTAATGCGGAGATAGACGCAGTTTACGCTGAAACGGGAAGATATCCCGCCATCCGCTGCGGAGATCTGATGTACTCCTCACAATATGCAAATAAGGATCACTCCGAAACCGCTGCAAAGGAGCTGGAGCTTGCACTTGAATGGGGCAAGGATGGTGGTATCATCTCAATGGGCTGGCACTGGTACGCACCTGATGAGGATTCCCCTGCTTACTATGCACACGAAACAGCCTTTGACCTTTCTGATGCACCCAATGAGGAAAGCATCGCGGAAATGGATATAGAGCAGATAGAGGGTCTTTATAACAGCGGCAGAGTATCTGAAAGCTGCTATCTGCTTGTACAGGATATAGACCACATGGCTGAGGTCATGAAGCAGTTCCGAAACGAGCTTCAGACCGTGATATTCCAGCCTATCCCCGACGGCGACAGCGACCTGTACTGGTGGGGCGGCAATGCCGACGCATATAAATGGCTGTGGCAGCTGATGTTCACCAGAATGAATCGCTATCATGGGCTGAACAATCTTATATGGGTATGGAACGGCAGCGATGCCGCATATTATCCGGGAGATGAATACTGCGATATAATCGGACAGGGCTTATACATGAACACCGCCGCATCCTATGCAGGCAGATTTGCAGCTATGGCGCAGCTATCACCCACTGCAATGAAGCCCGTAGCTCTGACAAGCTGCGACAAAATGCCCGATACAGGCTACTGCAAACGTGATAATGCCATGTGGATGTGGGTATCCCCTGCCTCAGGTGAGTATACCATCCATTCGGACGGCAGCTATTCTGAGGACTACAACAGCTGGCAACGCCTGAACGACATATATAACTCCCGTTCCTGTGTAACTCGCGATGAGCTGCCTGATCTCTCCTCCTACGCGCTTGAAATAAGCTCTGAAACCAATGAAAATAGCACAGAAGATCATTGACAAGATATGATTTTTATGCTACAATACGGTTGTAACTTTATAAAATGCATATATTAACTTTATAACCTAACCGACACTCAAGGAGATCAACATGAAGAAGTTTTTATCCGTATTTCTTGCAGCTTCTCTGCTGGTAAGCATGACAGGCTGCAACAAGCCCGATGACGAATCCGTTGTAAGCGGCGCACCTGCAACCGATGAAGCAGTATCCTCTGTAACACCTGATGAATCTTCTGTTGCTACTACAAGCAGCACAGAGAGTGCAGTTGTTGAAGACATCCCCGAAGTTCCTTATGAGCTGGGCGGTGAGCTCACCCCCACAATGATCGCAAATTCCGTACTTCACGAGGGTAATCAGGCTCGCCTTGCAAGAGTTATCAGAAAGCTGCAGGCAGGCGAGGATGTTACTATCGCATACCTCGGCGGCTCTATCACTCAGGGCAGCTCCGCCGGTAACGAGCTGTGCTATGCAAGACTTACCACCAACTGGTTCGAGGAGCAGTTCCCTGAAGCTAAGATCAACTATGTAAACGCAGGTATTGGTGCAACAGGCTCCTATATCGGTCTGCACCGCGCTGACAGAGATGTTCTGGCGCACGATCCCGATCTTGTGTTCATTGATTTCTCCGTAAACGATACCTCTGACCGTATGGCGATCAACAACGCTACATATGAGGGTCTTATCAGAAAGCTGTGGAGCTACGAGACCGCTCCCGCTATCATCTGTCTTGCCATGACGCAGGAAAACGGCACAAGCGTACAGGATGAGCACAGCGAGATAGCTATCCGTTACGATATCCCCTTTATCTCCTACAGAAATGCTATCCTTGATGTTATCGACAAGGGATATATCGTATGGGATGATATCTCTGATGATAACATCCACCCCAATATCCCAGGTCACGCTGTTCTCACAAAGATGATAACAAACTACATTCAGGGCGTTGTTGACAACGTTGACAGCATCGGAGATGAAGAGCCCGAGCTGGCTGAGACCGACGCAAACGGCATGAAGTATCAGAATGCCGAGATCGTTGTTCCCGGTGACGCACGCTGCACCGCAACAGGCGTATTCGCAGAGCACACAGGCGGCTTTGGAAACTTCGGCAACCCCTGGCTTGCAAGAGTATCAGGCGGCACAGAAGTTGATGGCGGTCTGGAGTTCACTGTTGAGGCACAGAACATCGGTATACTCTACGGCAAGATGGTAACAAAGGGCGGTAAGCTGGATGTCTATATCGACGGAGAACTTGTAAAGACTATCGACTGCACTTTCCCCGGCGGCTGGGGCAGCTACGTTGAGTTTGCCGAGATCACATCCTTTGACGAGGTAGGAGAGCACACTGTAAAGCTCGTTCCGCAGAGCCTTGACGATGCTGCGGCATACTACGTTTCCGCGCTGACCATAAGCTAATAATTACATCAAACACATAAAGAGCAGCATTTATAAAATTAGCCCAAAAGTTCAAACATAAGAATTAAATAACATGAAAGTGAGTTCGGTGCAATACCGAACTCACTTTTAGTTTAGAAGAATTTCTTTCATTGTTGCAGTAACAAATGTATTCATTTAATTTATGAATAAAAGTGTTGCCGCTTTCAAATTTCTCGCAGTAGAACATTTCAACTTTTAGCCACATCATTGCCATATGCAACACCTGTGAATATCTCAGCAACATTAAATCTGTCTATCAGATATTGTACGGCAAGCTTCAGAGCCTTTCTGCCATAGCCCTTGTGCTGGTGCTTTTCGTCTATCAGAAATTTTCACAGCGTATATTGAGATCTTTCTTTGTAATAACCCAGCATGACAAAGCCGACTATTTCATAATCAGCATATACTGCAAACGGAAAAGCGGTATCTTTATATACCCATGCCTGAGCCAGTGAATGTGACGTAGAGGACACAAAGTCCTTTTGGCTTTCCGAAATGCGAAGAGCCAGCACCTGCTCAAGATTATCCTTTGTTATCTCTCAATTCGACCATAGCTGACCTCCGTTTGTTTTGAATAAATTATAGCAGACAGATTAGTATAAGTCAAACCCTGTTGACTTTTTGGGAGCAGCATGATATAATCGGCTTAAGAAAAGCGCGTGAATCCAAACAAGGAGATAATATATTATGAAGAATTATCGTACAGGTATAATTTTAGGCATCATATCTATCCTATGCGCTCTTGCTTTTGTTGGTGTTCCTGTCGGCTTCAATAACATCTTTGAAACTATTGTCACGGTATTTTTTGCACTCGGCTTACTGGCGATACTGTGTATAGGATTGGCAGTTAAAAATGATAAGCTTACTGTAATAGCTTCTGTGGCATATGCAGTCATACTGTTTGCTTTGGTCACGGTTGTGGAGCTGAATTATAATGATTTCACCTTATTAGCGATCGGTTTTGTTCCGGGTTTATTAATGAGTGTTATTGGAGTTATAAGAACTGTAAAAGTAAAAAGTGATAAAAAGACAACAGCAAGTCTTGTTTTAAATATAATAGGACTGGTATTAGCAATTGCAAGTGCTGCGCTTGTAATTGTGAATGGCGGATTTATAATTCAGTAAATATACAAGCGTGATTGTAAAAATGCTCCGTAGAAGATTCTTTTTCTTCTGCGGAGCTGTTTGTTTCTGGAAACAGAAAAACACCGCCACGCAGGACAGGAGGAAAAGCGCAGCGGCAAAAACAGTATCAGAGGTATCATTATTCGGATGTATATCAAGACCGCCTCCCGCGGCCGATGATATTATAATACAGCCTGTATCTGAAACGATGATAACAGATGTGTGACAGAACGGAGAAAATCTCGGATAAACTGTGTGAGAGGATAAAACGGAAAAATTTTGTCTGTTTGCTTTACATCATCGCTCTGATATGCTATAATATAAGGTGGTTATAAAAATATTTCGTTCAATAAAAGGAGACACACCATGTACAAGGAATTTTCCGATAAGGTATCCTCGCTCCAGCCCTCAGCTATCCGAGAGATACTGAAGTTCACCGCTGACCCTACAGTAATAAGCTTTGCAGCAGGCAATCCTGCTCCCGAGGCATTCCCTACAGACGTTATCGCTAAGCTCTCTGCTGATATCTTCGCAGAAGAGCCTATCAATGCGCTCCAGTATTCCATCACCGAGGGCTATCCCAAGCTGCGTGATTGGCTGAAAGAAGACCTGACCAAAAAGGGTATGTTCAAGGATGGCGACAACGTGATCATCACTTCAGGCGCACAGCAGGCTATCGAGACCACAGCAAAGATACTCTGCAACGAGGGTGATGTTATCATTTGCGAGGATCCTGCGTTTATCGGCTCGCTCAATGCTTTCCGCTCCTATGGCGTAAAGCTTGTAGGCGTACCTATGGATGATGATGGTATGATTATGGATGAGCTGGAGGCTGCGCTCAAGGCTAACCCCACAACAAAGTTCATCTACACTATCCCGAACTTCCAGAACCCCACAGGTAAGACCACGACCTTAGAGCGCAGACAGCAGATGCTGGAGCTCGCGAAGAAGTACGGCGTATATATCCTGGAGGATAACCCCTATGGCTCTCTGCGTTTTGCAGGAGAAGATGTACAGAACATCAAGGCTCTGGATGACAGCAAGCACGTTCTGTATGCAGGCAGCTTCTCTAAGGTGCTGGCTCCCGGTCTGAGAGTTGGCTATCTGCTTGGTGACGCTGAGGTGCTCTCCAAGGCAACTGTAGGTCTGCAGACAAGTACCGTACATACAAATATCTGGGCTCAGATGCTCACATACCGCTTCCTTACAACAGTGGACTTTGATGCACACATCGCAAAGCTGTGTGATATCTACCGTGCAAAGTGCAAGCTGATGCTGGACGGCTTAAAGGCAGAGTTGCCCGATTTCATCCGACTGACAAATCCCGAGGGCGGTCTGTTCATCTGGGGCACACTTCCCGAAAAGTACAACATGAACGAGTTCTGTACAGAGGTAGTTCATCGCAAGGTGGCTCTCGTTCCCGGTAATGCATTCTCCACTGACGAGAGCGCTGTCTCCCATTCTTTCCGCATGAACTTCTCCACACCCACTGACGAGCAGATAGTAAAGGGCGTAGAGATACTGGGTAAGGCAGCAAGAGAGATACTGAAATAATAGCGGCTGTAGATATGCCGACGTTTAATACAGCAAATTGAAAGGATAAAATCATGGACGAACAGAAAAAGAATATGCTGAGCCTTATTCAGCCCACAAACACACCCCACCTCGGTAACTACCTTGGCGCAATGCAGAACTGGGTAAGGCTGCAGAATGATTATAACTGCTATTTCGGCATTGCCGATCTTCATTCTATCACCGTAAGACAGGATCCCGCAAAGCTCCGTGCACAGATCAAGGAGAGCTATGCGCTGCTTATCGCGGCAGGTCTTGATCCTGAAAAGAGCACACTTTTCGTACAGGGGCACAACTGCCACCACGCAGAGCTCAGCTGGATCCTTTCCTGCTACACTCAGTTTGGTGAGCTTTCCAGAATGACTCAGTTCAAGGATAAGTCTGCTAAGTATTCGGATAATATCAACGCAGGTCTGTTCACATATCCCGTGCTGATGGCTGCTGACATCCTGCTGTATCAGGCTGACCTTGTGCCTGTTGGTGCAGACCAGAAGCAGCATCTGGAGCTCGCAAGAAACATTGCTCAGCGCTTTAACGGCGTTTATGGTGATACCTTTACAATGCCTGAGCCTTACATCACCAAGACCACAGCCAAAGTTATGTCTCTTCAGGAGCCTACAAAGAAGATGTCCAAATCCGATGAGAACCCCAATGCTTCCGTATGGGTACTGGATGACAAGGATACCATCATCCGCAAGTTCAAGAGAGCCGTTACCGACAGCGAGGCTGAGGTATGTGCTCGTGAGGGTAAGGATGGCATTATCAATCTCATGTCCATCTACTCTGCGGTTACAGGCAGGAGCTTCGAGGAGATCGAGGCGGAGTTCAAGGGCAAGGGCTACGGCGATTTCAAGCTGGCTGTCGGAGAGGCAACAGCAGATATGCTGGCACCCATGCAGGCTGAATTCAAGCGAATCTCGGCGGATAAGGCATATCTTGAGAACTGCATGAAGCAGGGCGCAGAAAAGGCGTACAAGGCCACCAGAAAAACACTCCAGAAGGTGCATAAGAAGGTTGGTTTTGTGGTGCTTTGATATAAGTGCTTCAAACAAATCATTTCGGGCGAGCTGTGCTCGCCCGTTTTTCATGCTCATAATAGCTTTTGGTTACAAAACATTTACAGTTTGATTACAGCTTTGTAATAATCGTTGACAGTGGTAAAATGCAGTTATATAATAGTATTACAAACTAAAATATAAGGGGAAAAACAATGAAAAGATACCTGCCGCTCCTGCTTGCGCTGATAATGCTCACAGGCTGTATGAGCAGCCCTGTGGAGATATCCTCCGCGTCCGAAACGACCGCGCCGCATAGCAGCTCCACAGCGCAGACCACCGTCACCACTACACAAACCTCTGTCACAGCATCGCCTGAATCTGCCGAGAGCTCTGAGCCGTCTGCCGAGGAAGCGCAGCTCCGATGTATAGATGATATCGGAATGCTGACAGAGTATGGAATAACCTGTGTGACCGAGGTGGTGCGCGAAAATCTTGCCGCCGACTCCAACAACTACCTCGGCTTGTTTGACTTTGACCGTGATGCGGTTCCCGAGGTGTATCTTGTCCGCCACACAGGAAATCAAGGGCTCATGCCTGTGGATGTGTTCTCTCTTGGCGGGAACACGCTGGGCAGCTTTGAGGGGTATTGCCGTGACGGCTTCTGCCGACTGAGCTATGATGATAACGGCGGAGTGTATGTGCACAATTCCTATGAGCATTCCTATCACGAGAGCTTTGAGAGCCTTGACAGGCTTGTTTTTGCCGACGACGGAACATTTACCGTGGAAAATATCGTCACCGAATACGGCTACAACGCTGATACCGCGAAATTTCCGCTGCTGGAATACCATTATTATTCGGGCAATACCGAAATAACCATGGAGGAGTATCTCAGTGCCTACAAAAATACATTGTGGGAGACATTTCCTCATCCCGAGCATGATTGGAATATTGAGCTAAAAAACAGGGAAGCAAATGAGATATCTATATGTTCACCTGATTTTAAAATGTATGATATAGAGGATGCGCTTGTCGAAATTCCATTGATATATAATGACTATATCAACGGGCTGAAGCTGGCGGAACAGACAATAGGCAGCGAGCCGATGGTGTATTCCTACGATGACTTTGACGGCGATGGCATCTGCGAGGCTTTCATTCTGAGCAGACCGAGCGGTAATTGGTATTTTTATTGCAGCAATAAGCTAATTGAAGCTGAGATCTCCGATGCATTCGGCAGCGAGGATTTCACTCGCTGGGGAGAATATTTCATAGCTCAGGGTCTCGGAAACGGCACGCCCTGCACTATCTTCGGCGTAAAGGATGGCGCACCGTATACGCATGAGCTTTCCGGCTGCGGCATGATGATACGCACCGCACCAGAGCTTGGATTTTATCGTATGGATAATGCAAACAACATATTCATCCTGCGTAAGTCGCTGTTTGACGATTGGTCACACACATGGAAACCGTACCTTTTCCACATGACTGAAAACGGCTTTGAGGAGATAATAGGCGTGCCTGTCACAAGGGCTGATTTTGCTGACCGCCCCGATGTGCAGGCAGCGTTTGATGAGATAACAAACGGTGGCGGTACAGTCACAGGAGCGTATGAGCGTGGGGGATATCTCAATATAAACTACACTATAACGGATTTTGTGCCCTCGCCCGTGGTAAGATATCGCTACAACACCTATTATGTACACTTTGACAGCGTCACTCTTTTAGAGGAGGGGCGCGGCATATATTCCGCCAGCATTACGGATAATTAGCTGTAATTTCCACACAATATACTGTTGGTATAAACCGCCTGGATGTTACACAAACTGTTTTGTCAAAAGTCACGAAATCGCAACAAGCGAGCAATGCAAAACCTGTGATAATACACAAAGTTTGAGAGTTTTTATAATAAGCTCTTGCAATTTCGGGCGATTTCTGATAAAATAGATACGTTACTGAAAAATCACACTAGAGAGGTAGGTGCTTCAAATGGCAAAGTGCGAAATCTGCGGCAAGAGCGTTACCTTCGGTATCAAGGTATCCCACTCTCACAGACGCAGCAACAGAACATACAAGCCCAACGTTAAGAAGGTAAAGGCTATCGTTAACGGTACTCCTTGCAGAGTAAATGCCTGCACCCGCTGCCTGCGTTCCGGTCTTGTACAGAGAGCTATCTAATTAAACTTGTAACTTGTTAACAGAAGTTATACTTTTTACAAAAACAATTACCCCTGTCTGCAATAGCGGACGGGGGCTTTCTGTTTTTCGACGGAATTTCACATATACAGACTTGACAAATACTGCCGATTGGAGTACACTATATTATATTAATATACGAAAGTGAGGTATCACATTGGTCAGTATACATAACTTACAGAAACGTTATGGCGCTTATCCCGTACTGCGAGGTCTGAACATGGAGGTCTTCAAGGGCGATGTCTACGGCTTCCTCGGACGTAACGGCTGCGGCAAGAGCACCACTATGAACATTATAACCAATATTCTTCCCAAGGACAGCGGAGATATCGTCCTCGGCGGCGGTCAGCCCGTTACTGTGGGCTATCTCCCCGAGAGCCCAACTATCTTCGGCTATCTTACTGCCCGCGAGTACCTTGATTACATCGCGCATTGCTGCAATTATCAGGGCGACATCAAGGCGCGTGTAAATGAAGTGCTTGATATCGTTGGACTTACACAGGCTGCTGACAGGCGCGCAAAGGGCTTTTCACGCGGTATGACTCAGCGCCTCGGAATGGGAGCTGCGATCATCGGAAATCCTGAACTGCTGCTGTTTGACGAGCCCACTTCCGCGCTTGATCCACAGGGCCGTTCGGAGGTCATCGAGATAATAACCCGCCTGAAAAATATGGGCGCAACGATAATCCTTTCCACTCATATTCTTCCCGATGTGGAGCGTGTAGCTAACCGTATCGGCATCATGAACAACGGTGTTCTCGCTGAGGAGGGTTCTATCCGCGATCTGATGAACAAGTATGGCACAGGCAAGATAAGCCTTTCCCTGCGAAATCTCACCGATGAGAACAAGCTCAAGCTGCTTTCTGTGACCTTTGCACGCGCTGAGTTCAATAATGATAATCTGAAGTTCAGCTTCAGCTCTGAAAACACCGACGATTGTGCAGCTCAGCTCATCCGTGTAATGGCCGATAACGGCATGATACCCGATAATTTCACTATCGGCGCATCCTCGCTTGAGGAGCTTTACAGAAAGGTGGTGGGCGAATAATGAAGCTTGGTTTTGGTTTCAAAAAGGAATGGTTCCACTTCTCACGCACTTTCCGTTTTGCGGGACTTCTTGTTTCCGTGTTCTCGTTTGCCCTCGGTAATCCTCTGCTTTACCGTGCTATGCAGTATTTCATGAATATGATGAATGAAATGGCGACTGAGCTGGAAGAGCTCGATCCCAGCATGGCGGGCTACGGAGATGTATTTACCTCCGCGGCTGAGATACTTGGTCAGGCGGAGATGATATTCAGCACCACGCTCATTGAGCTGTGCGGAACTTCTCTGCTGGTTGCAATGCTGATACTGATGGCACCCTGCGGCGGCGAGCAGAAGAAGCGTGCTACCATAATCCCCATCTGTGCAGGACTCGATTACAACGCATATCTGCTGCCGAAGTTCATCCTGTATCCTCTTACATTTGTAGGCTCGTCTTTCATCGGCGGTATCATTGCAGGATTTATGTGCAATGCCCTGTTTGATGGTAACATCAGCACAGGCATGATATTCCTGTCCTCCGCACTGTGTGCGGTTTACCTGCTGTTTATCCTCTGCGTTTATATGGCGCTTGGACTTTGCACCAGCCGTCCTGGCATCATGACTGTATCGATCTATCTCGGTCAGAGCATCGTACAGCTTATTCTTTCAGCAATGGGTCTGTCGAGATTCAATCCCTTTGCGCTGTATACCCTTGTTTCGGGACAGATGTTCCAGGAGGGCTTCTCCTTTGACAGAGAGATGTCCAGTATAATCGTTTCTGTGGCGCTTTCCGTTGTGATCGCAGTGCTTATGTATCTGCTGACATTATCCGTACTTAAAGCAAAGAGAGTAAATAACCAAGAGGATAAGCCTGAGTTTTAATTACAATCAGTAATAAATTTCATGATAATAACCGCGGTATCTATGAAGATGCCGCGGTATTTATATTATGCAGAAAACAAGACCGCTCCCGAAGTACGGGAGCGGTAAGCTTTTTACTTTGCGTAATCGATAGCGCGGCTCTCTCTGATGAGATTTACCTTGATCTGTCCGGGATATTCCATTTCGCTTTCGATCCTCTTAGCGATGTCTCTTGCGAGCACCTTCATGCCGTCATCATTGATAGCCTCAGGCTTCAGCATGATACGAACCTCACGGCCTGCCTGAATAGCAAAGGATTTATCAACGCCGTTGTAGGAGTTACATATCTCCTCAAGCTTTTCAAGACGCTTTATGTAGTTTTCATAGTTTTCGCTTCTTGCAGCGGGTCTTGCTGCGCTGATAGCGTCGGCAGCCTGTACAAGAGCAGCGATCACTGTGCGGCACTCTACGTCGCCGTGGTGGGCTTCAATAGCGTGGATAACTTCAGGGCTTTCCTTGTACTTCTTGCAGACATCGACACCGATCTGAACGTGGGAGCCTTCAATCTCGTGATCGAGCGCCTTACCGATATCGTGGAGCAGACCTGCTCTTCTTGCAAGGGCGGGATCAACACCAAGTTCGCTTGCCATGATACCAGCCAGATGGGCAACTTCAATAGAGTGATTGAGAACGTTCTGTCTGTAGGATGTTCTGTACTTAAGACGTCCGATAAGACGTACCAGCTCGTGGTTGAGACCGTTAACGTTGGTCTCCATTACAGCTCGCTCGCCCTCCTGCTTGATACGCAGCTCAACCTCGCGGCGAGCCTTTTCAACAGTTTCCTCGATGCGTGCAGGGTGGATACGACCGTCCTGGATAAGACGCTCCAGAGCGATCCTTGCGATCTCACGTCTTACATGGTCAAAGCTGGAAAGTGTGATAGCC
>JAFTVU010000001.1 GCA_017465665.1 Oscillospiraceae bacterium
AGAGCGCAAGACCGTCTGAGTACCGCAGGGCTACCGCACTGGAAACTCTGTTTGGATACCTCAGCATAACAGGTCAGAATGAACGAGTAGAGCAGCTTTTCAATGAAATATGCAAGGCGCTGCCTGTACAGGAGAAAAAGTGAGCCCCTGTGTATGAGCGCAGAAGGAGCGTATCATGGCTAAGAAAAAGATGCCCGCCGTTCTGGTGTGGATAATAGATATACTGCTTATCGCAGTGGCTGCTGCGATATATTCCGTGGGACTTGTGGCGTTCATCTCACCGAACAACATCGCTCCGGGCGGTGCTACAGGTATAGCGATCATCATTTCTGAGCTTACCTCGCTGCCGATCGGTATGCTGATAGCCGCAATAAACGTTCCCCTTATAATTGCGGGATTTTTCCTGCTGAACAAGAAGACCATGATAAAAACGCTGATTTCCGTAGTGCTTATCTCGGTGCTGACCGACTATGTGCTGGTGGATATGCCGCTTTACGATATGGAAAATGCCGAGGGCATACTTGCCGCGGTGTTCGGCGGCGTGCTTACGGGCGCAGGCGTAGGTCTTACCTATGCACGTGAGGCTACTTCGGGCGGTACGGATATCGTGGCGAAGATAATAAACCGCTTCCGTCCCGATTTCAAGCTGGGACAGATACAGTTCGCAGCGGACGCCGTAGTTATCCTTGCAGGACTTCTTGTGTTCCGTGATCTTAACGCAGCGCTGTATGCGGTGATAGTGGTATTCGTGCAGTCAAAGCTTGTGGATATGCTGGTGTACGGCGGCCATGAGAGCCGTTTCCTGCTGATATTCTCACAGCATCCGCAGGAGATAGCGGATAAGCTGCTCAAGCAGGACAGGGGAGTTACCCTGCTGCAGGGCAAGGGCGCGTACAGCGGCGCTGAGAGACCTGTTATCGCTACTGCGGTCTACAAGAGTGATTATATGAAGGTAAAGCGCCTTATCAGAGAGACCGACCCTGCCGCATTCGTCATCACGACAGGCGCGCATGAGGTACTGGGCGAGGGTTTCCAAAAACTAACTTAGTGGCTGTGGACATTGACGCTCAACGGCAAACAATGGCTCAGCTTCCGCCTGTCTTCGTTACTTTTTCTTGACGTACATACAGTACGCCTGCGAAAAAGTGCCTTGACATACGAAAGCTTATTCCATCGTTTGCTCGTTTCGGTCATTGTTCACAACCACATAAACAGAAATAATTTTTAAAGGAGATATAAGCTATGTCAGGACATTCCAAGTGGAGCACAATCAAGCGCAAGAAGGGCGAAAAGGACGGCGCAAGAGCAAAGGTATTTACAAAGATCAGCCGTGAGATACTGGTATGTATCAAGGAGACAGGCAGTGCAGACCCTGCTAACAACGCAAGACTTGCACAGCTCATCCAGAAAGCAAAGTCCAACAACATCCCCAACGACAACATCGACAGACTTCTGAAGAAAGCAGCAGGCGGTGCAGAGAAGAACGATTACGAGAACTGCGTATACGAGGGCTACGGCCCCAACGGTGTTGCTGTTATAGTTGACTGCCTTACAGACAACAGAAACAGAACCGCAGGTGAGATCCGCCACTACTTCGATAAGTTCGGCGGCAACATGGGTACAAGCGGCTGTGTAAGCTTCATGTTCTCGCTCAAGGGCGTTATCGTTATCGATAACGAGGACGGCGATATCGATGAGGACAAGGCTATGGAGGATATCCTCGAAAGCGGCGCTGATGATTTCAGCTTCGAGGACGGCTGCATTGAGATCACCACAGACCCTGCTGAGGTAGGTGCAGTTGCTGACGCACTCCGCGGTATGGGCTACAATGTAGTTTCCGCAGAGGCTGAGCAGGTTCCCTCTACATACACCACTCTTACAGACGAGGATCACATCAAGAAGATGTCCGCAATGCTGGAGATGATGGAGGACAACGACGACGTCCAGAATGTATGGCATAACTGGGACGAGGCGTAAACCGAATAATATAAAAATATCCGCTCCCGAGCGCTTCGGGGGCGGATTTTTGTTATAAGCTTATGTATGGGCGATAGCCGTTGTATGGATGTGAGTATCCTCTGTTTCGGTGACTACTACGGTATCCCCTACAAGTATCTCGGTAGCGCCCGAGGGAATGACGCTTTCATTACCTCGCTTTATCATGACCACCAGCAGTCGCTCGGGGAGCTTCAGCTCGCGTATCGTCATGCCTGCCCAGTGATGCTTTTTGGAGATGTGTATCTCTCTCAGCTTGAACGAGCGGTCGGAGTCATAAGGCGGTACGGAGAGCACTACGCTGTCCTCCGCACGGATGACTGTGCTTCCTTTCGGGATGATGTTTTCATCACCACGCTTTATCATGACTGCAAGCGAGCCTGTCGGGAGCACTACCTCGCTGAGCTGCTTATCCTCCCACGGGTGACCTGCAGGCACGAACATTCGCATCATGGTGATGGAGGATTCCTCCTTGTAGTCGTTGAACGTCTTGAGGACATCGGAGCTGTTATCGATGAGCCCCAGCTTCTTTGCCGCAAACGGCAGCAGGCTTCCCTGTCCTATCATGGATAACAGGCACACGCAGAATACTATATTGAAGACGTTGCTTACAGTGTGCGCCTCGTCTACGGTAGCCATTATCGCAAAAACGATGGAGGAGGCTCCGCGCAGTCCTGCAAAGGAGATGAAGATCCTGTCCTTGATGGGTGACTTTCCGCCGAGTATCAGCACCGCGAGCGGTCGAGAAACTATAGTCAGGAACAGATATATCAGTATTGCAGGGATCATGCTTGCAGGGAACGTGGAGGGTGACGACAGCAGACCCAGCAGGAAGAATACCGCTATCTGTGCAAGTCCTGTTACACCGTTGAGGAACGTTACCGCCTCTCTTTTTTTAGGGATATCAGCGTTGCCCATGATAACGCCTGCGATGTATACGGAAAGATAACCGTTTCCGCTGAACAGCGATGGCAGAGCGTAGGCAAGCAGCGCAGAAGCAAGGAACAATATCACCTCAAAGCCGTCCGAGGAAGTCTTTACACGCTTTGCAACGTATACCGCAATCATTCCCACCAGTACGCCGCCCAGTGCGCCGAACACTATCTGAGCGAATACCAGATACCATACAAAGCCTGCTCCCTGACCGTTCATCAGCGCAAGAGCAATGACTGTAAGCATATACGAAAACGGGTCATTCGAGCCGCTCTCTACCTCCAGCAGCGGTGCCAGTCCGTTTTTCAGATTCAGTCGGCGGGAACGCAGCACGGAGAACACCGATGCCGCGTCTGTGGAGCTTATCACAGCGCCAAGCAGGAAGCTTTCTGTCCACGCCATGCTGAGAGCAAAGCGACAGAACAGCATGGTGGCACAGGCGGTTATCACAACTCCCAGAGTGGATAACAGGCAGCTCTTGACTATAACTGGCTTGGCTGCCTCCCATTTTACTGCGAAGCCACCCGTGAACATTATGATTATGAGGGCTATCTCGCAGACGCTGGAAGCGAAGCTGTAGTCCTCAAAGGGTATCTTGAAAAGTCCGTCCGAGCCGAACAATATACCGATGCCTATAAAAAGAAGCAGCGCAGGTACTCCGATCTTGCCCGAAAGACGGTCAGAGAATACGCATATCAGCAGTACCATGGCTATAAGTAATATCTGTGAAGCCATTATGTATCTATCCTTTCCAAAGGGGTCTTATATAAGTATAACATTTTCGCGTTGTAAAATCAACAAAGATACGGTAAAAATACCGATGATCTGACAGAAATATTGACAATGTGCAGTATTTTGTGATATAATTAATTATGTATAATTATGGGCAGATATGACAGACGTGCGATAAGCTCCGCGAGGAAAGCACGGCATATACTGCTTATACAAAATTGAGCGGAGGGATCGGATGTTCTTCAGTCTGGTTATTCTGAATTATGTGGCGCTTATCCTGCTGGTGATACTTCTTGCAACTACAATTTTCCGCAGGATGACAAAAGGAACTACTAACCATGCGTTTATGTTTATTTTGTTTACTGCGCTAGCGGCAGTGATCTTCGATATATGGGCGCTTCATCTTGATAATCTGTCTGCGCCCAATAATATAGCGCAGTATACGATGCATCTTGGATATCTGCTGTGCCACAATCTTACTACTCCTGCTTATGTGGTGTATATCATCAGCCTTGCGGATATCTGGCATAAGGTAAGAAACAGCAAGGTACAGATGACGGCGCTTTTCCTGCCGTATGTACTGATGATAGCTGCCATGATAGTCAATGTATTTACGGGCGCTATATTCTCTGTAAGCAACGGTGTTTACAGGCGTGAATTCCTGTTCCCCGTGCTGTATGTGATCGCTTCGTATTACATGATACTTGGTCTTATATATCTTTACAAGTATTACAGGCTCTTCAAGGGCGGCAATGTGGCGGCGATAACCGCCGTTGTGCCTATGACTCTGGTTGCCGTTGTGATACAGTATTTCATTCCCGATGCTTCGGTGGAGATGTTCGTGAATTCGCTCAGTCTGCTGTTCATAAGCATGACTACCCAGCGCCCTGAGGAGCTTATAGACCCATTTACAAGGCTCAGGAACTTTAATACCTATGCTGATGATACCAAGAGGATCTTTGCCAATGGCAAAAAGGTTCGTATAATCATGCTGAATATAGGCAACTTCTCTTCGCTCCAGACCATGATGGGCTTTGATACCATGAAAGGAGTGCTCCGTGCCGTTGCACAGGAGGTAGAAAAAGCGGACAAGAACAACAAGATCCATTCCGAGCTGTATCATCTGGACGGCGGACGCTTCCGCATGATAATCAGCTACCGCCACCGTTACCGTGCGATCACCTGTGCGGAGGAGCTCAACCGTGCTCTTGAGGAGAACATCGTTATCAACGAGCTTTCGCTGAAGCTTTCCCATCATATCTGCGTGGTGGATTGCCCCGAGGATATCCATGATTTCAAGACGCTTACCACCTTTGGCTCCACATTCCACGAGAAAGCGGAGGCAACAGGCGCAGTGCTGTATGCTTCGGAGCTGTTCCAGAACAAGCAGTTTGAGATGGTAAGCAATATTGACAGTATAATTGATAACGCGCTCAAAAAGAACAATCTCAAGGTATATTATCAGCCTATCTACTCTGTGGAGCAGGGCAGGTTCACATCTGCTGAGGCGCTTATCAGGCTTCAGGATGAGGATTACGGCTTCGTACCGCCCGATCTGTTCATTCCTGCGGCGGAAAAGAGCGGCGCTATCCACAGAATAGGCGGATTTGTACTGGATGAAGTATGCCGCTTCATTGCAAGCGACAACTTCAGGGAGATAGGTCTGGATTATATTGAGATAAACCTTTCCGTTGCCCAGTGTATGCATGGCGATCTTGCAGACAAGGTGCTGGATACCATGAAGAAGTATAACGTCAGCCCCGATCAGATAAATCTGGAGATCACCGAAACTGCGGTAAGCTATGGTCAGAATATCATGAAGAACAATCTGGATAAGCTCAGCAATGCGGGCATAAGCTTTTCGCTGGACGATTACGGCACGGGCTATTCCAACATGAGGAGAGTTATCCAGCTTCCGCTTAAGATAGTAAAGCTTGATAAATCCTTTGTTGATGAGCAGAACAACCCTAAGATGTGGATAATGATACAGAACACCGTCAAGATGCTCAAGGATATGAACATGGAGATAGTTGTTGAGGGTATTGAGGATGAGGAGATGGTGGATCAGTTCTCCGCACTCGAATGTGATTTTATCCAGGGTTACTATTTTTCCCGACCTGTACCCGAGGATGAATTTGTTGAATTCATCCGTAAGGCTCATATAAAAGTTTAATTTAAATCGAAAGGAACAACAAAATGGCAAAAGGACGATATGGCGAGTTCGGCGGACAGTATGTTCCCGAAACGCTGATGACCGAGATCCATAACCTTGAAAAGGCTTATGAGTTCTACAAGAATGACAAGCAGTTCAACGAGGAGCTTTCTGCACTCTCCCACGAATATGCCAACAGACCCTCTCTGCTGTACTACGCGGAGAAGATGACAAAGGATCTGGGCGGTGCGAAGATCTATCTGAAGCGTGAGGATCTCAACCACACAGGCTCTCACAAGATCAATAACGTGCTGGGTCAGGCTCTGCTGGCAAAGAAGATGGGCAAGACCCGTATCATTGCCGAGACAGGTGCAGGACAGCATGGTGTTGCGGCGGCTACCGCGGCGGCTCTGCTGGGTCTTGAGTGCGAGGTGTTCATGGGCGAGGAGGATACTATCCGTCAGGCTCTGAACGTGTACAGAATGGAGCTTCTTGGCGCTAAGGTGAACGCAGTAAAATCAGGCACAAGAACCCTCAAGGACGCTGTAAACGAGGCTATGACAGACTGGTGCAAGCGCACACATGATACACTGTATGTTCTCGGTTCTGCAGTAGGACCTCACCCATTCCCCATGATCGTGCGTGATTTCCAGAGCGTTATCAGTGCCGAGGCAAGAGAGCAGATACTCGCAAAGGAGGGCAAGCTCCCTACGGCCGTACTGGCTTGTGTAGGCGGCGGCTCCAACTGCATTGGTATGTTCTATAACTTCATCAACGACAAGGATGTTCGTCTTATCGGCTGTGAGGCGGCAGGCAGAGGCGTGGATACATACGAGACTGCGGCTACCTTTGCAACAGGTTCAACAGGTGTGTTCCACGGTATGAAATCGCTGTTCTGCCAGAATGAGCAGGGACAGATCGCTCCCGTTTACTCTATCTCCGCGGGTCTTGACTACCCCGGTGTAGGCCCTGAGCACGCTTTCCTCGGCAAGTCGGGCAGAGCTGAGTATGTTCCCGTAACGGACGATGAGGCTGTGGATGCGTTTGAGTACATAGCTCGCACAGAGGGTATTATATGCGCTATCGAGAGCGCCCATGCGGTAGCTCATCTCATCAAGCTTGCGCCCACACTCAGCAAGGATGATATCATTATATGCTGTCTGTCGGGCAGAGGCGATAAGGACGTAGCGGCAATAGCAAGATACAGAGGAGTGGACCTGCATGAATAAGTTAACAGAAGCATTCAACAATAAAAAGGCGGTCATCGGTTTTATGACCGCAGGCGACCCCACATTTGAGCAGAGCATAAACAACATCCTCGCTATCGCAGAGGGCGGCGCTGATATCATCGAGATAGGCATTCCTTTCTCCGATCCCATCGCAGAGGGTCCCGTTATCCAGACTGCAAATGTACGTTCTCTTGCAAACGGCATGAGAACAGACCGTATCTTTGAGCTGGTTGAGAAAGTACGCGAGAAGATCGATACTCCCATCCTGCTCATCACATACCTAAATCCTGTGTTCAAGTATGGCTATGACAAGTTCTTTGCAGAGTGCAAGAGAGTTGGCATTGACGGCATCTTCATCCCCGATATGCCGTTTGACGAGCGCCCCGAGGCGGCTGAGTTCGCAGACAAGTATGATATCACCATCATTCCGCTTATTGCTCCTGCAGAGGAGGAGCGCATCAAGGCTATCGCGGAGAGCGCAAAGGGCTATGTTTATGTTGCTTCAGCGATAAGCGATGAGGGTCTCACAGACGAGAGCAAGGCAGAGCTCAAAGCTACCATCGATACTGCGAGAAAGTACACCGATCTTCCTATGGCGGTGTGGTTTGGTATCCACACTCCCAAGGAGGCTAAGCGCGTTGCGGAGATCGCTGACGGCGTTATCGTAGAGAGCGCAGCAGTTGAGCTGGTAACAAAGCACGGCGCAAAGGCAGCTCCTTACATTGCAGAGTTCATCGAGCAGATGAAAGTTGCTTTGCAGTAAGCACCAACATTAATCCTTGCTGATATAAGAGGTGGCTTATGAGATTTGGTGACAGGACGTTTTCATTAGTCAGGCTTTTAAAAACGATATGTTATATCATTGCGGTAGCAGTCGTGCTTCTCAGTCAGACAGGTTGTGTCAAATATGGCTATGTATCTGAGAAAAGTGAGACACTGGAATTGAAATGGCTTGCCGAAGAATTGAATAAGGTATGCGATGAGGTAGAATCCGTGGTTTGTTCTGATCGTGTGCGTTATAGCCACAGCTCAGGAAATCCAGCGTTGGTTGTGATTTTTCGCCATGAAATTTCTGAAGAGCAGGCGGAAGAAGTGCTGGAAAGGCTATTGTCGGAGTTTGATAATGAACAGCTACTTGATGCGTTATTGTCCCACGGTTGGTTTAATCAGAATGATGGTGAAGTTGTCTTTTACTCGAGTGGAAGAGAAAATGATTACGTCTTTGATTTGTTGTGGTACCTTGATTATAAGACACTATTAGGTTCTACGCTCTTTTGGGCTAAGAATGACTGCTTTGAATACTGTGAATGGCAATTAGCTGAATACATAGATGAGGATAGCTATCTTGATTATATCGGTATATCTGCTGAAACGGCTGAGTAATTCGTTTCTTACGTACGCAAAGTAGTGGGTATTAAAAATCACCGACAGGGGAGACCTTGTCGGTGATTTTTGTTATTGGTATATCATGCAGGAATATCTATCGTTGTGTTCTGCAGTCTTTCGATATTATCAAGTCTTGCCTGAATCTGTGTATTATCCATACTTGTTTTCTGAGGATCGTCCAGTGTGTGCCACAGGGGCGCAAGACAGCGGTAAAGCGGCGTTGCCGCGGCTCTTTCGATCTCGGAAAAGCGATAATACGGGCGACAGATATCAAGCGCATGAAGTATTTTCGGTATCTCACAGCACAGTTCGCGGAATAAGTAGTTCAGAAACACATCCCGTCCGCAGATATTAAAATCGAACATACCCTTGAAATTGCCGTTTTCATCTGCAAGAAGATTTGTAGCATTGAGATCAGCCTGAAAAACAGAAGTCGGCAGCTGCGGATATATTTTTTCCAACTCGCTGCGATTTTCCAGCCATCTGCCCCAGATGCGCTGCACCTGTTCGCTGAACTGCGAGGGGAGCAAATCGGCGTATTCTTTCCATTTCATGGCGATCTCAAGCACCTCGTCGGCTTTGTCAGAGGGGCAGAAGCGCTCAAACAGGCAGTAGCCCGAGGGGTATTCAGAGAAATCAAACCGCTGTGCAGCGACCTTAGCGGTCATTATCACAGCTTCGTCCATATATCCGCTCGCGTACAGCATGCAGTTTTCTTCGGAGTCGCGCTCTAGCACGGATTTATAGAGCGAGCATTCCTCGGCGTAAACGACGCAGTCATGTTCTTTGTAACGGACAGTGGGGAAGTCGCCGTTAAGGGAGGGAAGAATAGCAGGGCAGTAGTAGCCGAGCTTGCGGTATTTCTCAGCGCATCTCTGCCATATTTTTATCTTTTCGGGGAATGTGAAGTCGTTATCCGATAGCTTTATAACCAGCTTGCTGTCATCTGCAAAACGGGCGATGATAACTTCTCTGAAATCACTTTCGCCATGGCTGGTGTTTACTATCTCCCAGTCAACAGGAGCTCTGTCCGTAAAGAGCATAAAAACATTATACGGCTCCTGATTGGCCATTTTATCACCTCTTTGCTGATTTGTGTGTATAATTATAGCACCTGTCGGAATAAATGTCAACATGGCTTGTTTCGACAAATGCCGCAGAAGCTCCCTCTTGACAAGAGGCTGAAAGCATGATAAAATATAAGTGTGCAGAAGCACTCTATACATGGGGCCGTAAAGGCTTCGACGGGGATCTTGATGCACGATAAGCGAGTAGTGAGGGCGAAATCACTTTAATAGTCGCAACCTAAATTTAAACGCAGACGACAATCTCGTTTTAGCAGCTGCCTAAGCGCGCTGCCGTCGTTTCTTGAAGGACCACGAGCTTGAAACGGCGTCGACTAGTGGTGAACGCTTCCTGTGAGTAGCCTTGTAGCTTGAAGTGTATTTAAGGATACCAATCAGCGCAGCCTGTTTGTCGGCGTCGCTGTGCGGGAATTTTAAAAGATAAACTGCACTCGGAGAAAGTCGTGAGGACGGGTTTTCGGACAGGGGTTCGATTCCCCTCGGCTCCACCACATTAAACGAGGTCGAACACCTCGTAGATCGGCATATAGCCGTATTTGACAAGGTGTTCGTGCTTCAGATTTTCATTGAAAAATAGCGATAGGCTCCCCTACGGTCGGTAGGGGAGCTTTCTTGTATTATTAGCAGATCACGATGATAAAACGGTATAAAATGCAGTTTTTCCTCTTGAAACCCACAAAAAATCACACAATTCGCTCGAAAAACAGTAAATTTTGAGCTTTTTTCTCGAAAACGCTTGACTTTTCAGGAAATATATGATAGTATATATGTACAAGGTCAAGGGGGTGAACTATATGTTGTTGAAATTCAAGTTTTCTAACTATAGATGCTATGCCGATGAAATAGTGTTTGATATGAACGCATCTTCAATCAAAGAACATAGAGATAGCTTGATTGATAATAACGGCGTTAGTTTTTTGCCCGTCGCAGCTATATACGGTGCAAACGCAAGCGGCAAATCTTCGTTCTTTATGGCATTTCAACGAATGAGATCCGTGATAGTGGACAGATTCCTTGCCCAAGAGCGCAACGTCGATAGTAAACCTAAAGTTTTTAATAATCCGTTTATGTTCGATCAAGATTTAGCAGAAGCTCCAACAAGTTACGAAGTTTCACTTTCAATAGGCGCTTACCAATATCGATATGGATTTTCATGTACAAGAGAAGCTATTATCGAGGAGCATCTTTATAAACGGAAGTTGAGCAAGAACTCTACGATCGAAAGGCTGATTTTTGCACGTGAAGGGAAAAAACTGAGATGTGAAAAAAACAATCAGAAATTACAAGCAGAAATTGACTATTGCCACTCTATGGCTACAGATAAGATTTTGTTGCTTACTGATATTGGTCTACGCCACAAAGAAGATGAGCTTTATTCCGTTTTCTTTTGGTTTTTGACAAGTGATGTGTATCTTAATTGTTGTCAAGAAACTATAACAACCGTTAGGATATGCGAGAGATTTGTTGGAGATATGTTAGGTAAGAACCAAGATCCTGAATTAATGTCTCAGTACATCTCATTTATTCGCGAGATTGATCCTAGCATTTGCGATATTAGACCTTTTTCCGAAACCGATTCAGAAGGCAATGAAATATTTATCGCCAAAACAATCCACAGTTACAATGGTAAAGAATTTCCTGTTCGACTCAACCTTGAATCGGACGGCACAAATAAGATATTGTTTATATCCCTCTTATTGATTATATGTTTGTCACAGGGGGAAACCATCTTGATGGATGAGCTGGATTCAAAAATACACCCGTTGATACTACGTAGAATTGTTCAGATGTTTACGGACAAGAAAACTAATCCAAAAGGAGCTCAGCTCATTTTCTCGGCACATAATATTATAAATTTAGATTCTTCTGATTTAAGAAGAGACGAAATATGGTTTGTGGAAAAAAAGAACCACAAATCAACAATGTGCTCTCTTTCCAATCTAGATATAGACGATCTAAATATTAGAACCGACTTCAACTATGGTAAAAACTACATATCAGGAAGATTTGGATCAGTTCCATTCAAGCAACAATAAAACTCAAACATAGCATAAGAGAAAAAGCCTCGCTGAAATTGCCGTTTCAACAAGGCTTGTCAGAAAACTCACACATATGTATGATCGTTTCCAGTTACAGAACAATTATAGCATATTCGACATTAGAATGTCAAGAGTATCGATGACCAAAATTGCCACAGAGGAAGTGAAAATTATTGGCACCTCTCTTATGTTTTGTTTATTATATAAATCCCATTAACAACAAAACATACAGAAAGGAGTACTTACTATGAACAAGTACATCATAAATCGCAACAAAGACAACAAGGGCTACAATGAGGTGCACATCACATCATGTCCATTTAAACCGGAGTCATATAATCAGGTGGAGTTAGGTTATTTTTCCAATGCCATTGAAGCCGTCAAGCATGCAAAATTGCTTGGATATAATGCGGATGGTTGTTTTTACTGTTGCAAAGAGGCCCACAAGGGATAATGGAGGTGTCATATGAGCAAGGATCAGCATGTGACATATCGCCCTGATGGTAACTGGCAGGTTAAAGGAGAGGGTAATACCAAGGCAACTGCCGTTACAACCACACAGAAGGAAGCAATTAAAATTGCTAGAGATATTGCTATTAACCAAGGATCGGAAGTCGTTATCCACAGAGTTAACGGTCAGATACGTGACAAGAATTCCTATGGAGAAGATCCTTACCCTCCTAAGGGTTAATGCATTATGATATGTCAATAAAGCATTCAGGAGCAGATTTTGATCTGCTCCTGTTGTTTTTTTACTTTATAACACAATACCCCACGACATCCGCCGCACTCGGTACAGGCAGCACACCCGTTCCCGAAAGCACTGCAGGCACTATTATGATCGCTGCACTGATGCACACCGCAGTTATCGTGCTACCACTGTATCGGCTGATGAGCATCACCAATGCTCCCACTACGAAAGCAGCAAGCATCCTCACAACGAACATCAGCACAAGATAACCGAGTACGCTCGTTTCAAACGGCACAAACCGCAGAAACTCAAGACTCTGCGCAGGAGTGCTGAGGTCGTTGTAGCCCTCTGCACCGATGAGCATCACCTGCGGAGCGAACACCGCCGCCGTCACAAGCACGCTCGTAATGCCGATGATGAAAAGCTTTATCGCTGTAAGCCTCCCTCTGCCCTTTAGTGAAGAACGCAGAGCAGAGTTCATGTTACAGCGGTTCTCGTTTGCGCAGATTCCTGCGAATACTCCCACCAGCGCAAGCATGATATACAGAGCATTTTTGTTGGTCGTTGCCGTATCTCGGAGCAGTAAAAGCTCGTACAGCTTCGGCTTTATCAGGTGGACAGTCAAGCCAGTTTCGCTAGTGTAGGCAAGTCCCCTGTCCACCGTATCTATCAGCATTTCAAGCGCATAGAGGTCCTCCGACATATCCATAAGGCGGTTATACATCTTCATAAGCTCATCGTCATGCAGACCGCCGTTTGCTTCAAGCTTTACGAGATAATCATCACGCAGCACATTGAACTGCACCTGAAGATCGTCAAAATCTGCGTTCATCTCGGTCTGCAATTCCACCGTCATCTCGCCCGTGTACTTCGTGTAATACTTCTCCTCCGACCTTGTGTAGGAGGGCAGCACATAGCGGTACTGAAACGCAGAGCTTACTGCGATATACAGAATTACAGCGAGGATGACAGCGCCCTTCTGATTGATAAATACCTTTTTTACTTCCCACAAGGGCAGCGGCATTGAGGGAGCCTTTCTGCTGAAAAAGCTGCTGATCTTATCTATCAGCTTGCCGCCGAAAGAAACGCCCTCTCCTGCGTTTGAGGTGAACATCACGCAAAGTCCGCACAGCAATACGAACAAAGCTCCTGTCACTGTGAGCGCACAGGGCAGAAATCCCACCGCATTTCCGAAGATGTTGAGGTTACAATATTCGCTGAAAAACACATCCGTCCTCAGCACAGCGGCTATGTTGCAGAATTTCAGTCCTGCAAGCCTGTCTGTGGGGAGTATCGCACCGTATAAAATATATTCCGTAACTATCGCGATACCGCACACCGCAAAGGCTATCGCGGACTCCATCACTGCGCTTATCAGATATAGGAGAAGTCCGCAGACGGCAGCCGCAAGAGCTTTCATCAGCACGGAGTACACTAGATAATCCAGTATCGTTATGCGAAACGGACACAGCGAAAATTCGGGCACGGACTGTATCGGGCGAAGCACGCTCATATCTCCGCAAGTGAACTGTGCCGCCGCAAAGCAGACGGAATGTATCAGAATGCTTGTCAGAAGTGCGGTAAGGATGATTATTCCCGTCCTTTGAACGGACAGCAGCCGTCTGCCGTTTTTGGTACTGCGGATGAGGGTAACAAGTCCTTTTTTGCGCTCCTCGGTAAAGGCGGCGGCTATCAGCAGCGTTACAGCGATTATTACGATATCCCCCGTCAGATATCCCGACAGCAGCACAAACCCTTTATTCTCACCCAAAACAGGCTGAACTCCGTCCAATGCCGCATAATCCTGTGCGGTCTTACGAATATTCTCCGCGGAAAATCCGCCCGACAACGCAGCTATTGTATTGTAATTCTCTGCGTTATCCTGCACCGATTGAAGAAACTCGGGATAGCCGCTGATGTAGTCGGAAAGCTCCTCTCCAGTGAGAGTGGTAGCCTTGCTCTCGTCGCCGCAGTCGTACAGAAAGAAGATACCGCCCAGCAGCACCGCAATCAGCAGATAAAGCAGCGTTCTTCGCGAGAGAAGCACTCGTCTGAGTTCTGTCATGACCGTCCCTCCGCATAGTAGAGGTATACGTCCTCTAAATCAATTCTGTTCGTGACAGGCGAAAATCCCTCGGGACACTCATCGGCTGTAACTCTGAGGACAAAGCCCTGCTCCGTCTGATATACCTGACCTTTTCCGAAATCTGCTTTTCGCGCGGAGATATCCTCATAGCTGCCGCACATCTCAAATACCTTATCCTTAACTCCTGCAATAAGCTGTGCGGGAGTTCCGATAGCCGCAGGCTTTCCCTTGCAGAGCATTATCACGCTGTCGGCGATGGATTCGATGTCGCTCACCACATGAGTTGCGAGAATTACTGTACGCTCTCTCGCTATGTCAGAGATGTAGTTGCGCAGTCTTATGCGCTCCTCGGGGTCGAGACCTGCTGTCGGCTCGTCGAGGATGAGTATCTCGGCTCTGTCGAGCATTGCCGCTGCGATAAGAACTCTCTGCCGCATACCGCCCGAAAAGCTTCCCAGCCGCTTATGCGCCACATGACGAAGCCCCACCACATCGAGAAACTCCTCCGTCTGCGGCTTTATCTCACGCATCTTCATGCCCTTGAGCGAGCCTATGTAGTGAAGAAATGCACGGGCGGAAAAGTCCTCGTACATTCCCTGAAGCTGCGGAGTATAGCCGACCTTCTTGCGGAATTTCGCACCCAGCTTCAGTATATCAGTGCCGTTATATAAAATTTCCCCGTCAGTTCTTTTTATGTTGTCGGTGATAAGGTTCATAAGCGTAGATTTACCTGCGCCGTTTGCACCAAGAAGTCCGTAAACTCCCGTTCCAAAGGTGAAGTTAATATCGTTCAGCACGGTATTCTCTCCGTACTCTTTTGTGAGGTGTTTAAGCTCCAGCATTGTTATCCTCCTTTGGTTTCAGAAGTTGATAGAAATCAAAAGGCTCGTACCATTCGGCTTTTCCCGAAATGATGTCCTCTATCTCACAGCACAGGACAAGCTCGTTAAATCTATCGGTGTAATATACACGAGGATCGTCGCGATTGAAGTGAGTGCAGATATACAGCTTTCCGTTCTGAGATTTCAAACCGTATTCGATGTATTCTTTATCATTAAATTCATCAATGTGACGAGGGACAGGAGCGTCCCACATATTGTAATCAGCAACGGCATTTCCGCCCTTATCCATAAAAAGCACCTTGTCCTTATTGGCTGCCGCAATGCCCTCGCTGCCAGTAAAGTAATGCGTATCCTGTATGATGAGGTACTCTCCGTTCCACATAAGCACCGCATTCGTGAACGGCTGTCCGTCTATTGCAAGCTGCCCGGAGAGGTCTGTCAGAGTGCCGCTTTCAAGGTCGTATTTAAGCAGCTTTGACGGAGCTTCTCCCTTTGTCGGGGTGGAGTAATAAACACAGCCGTCTATCACCGCATAAGAGGTGAACTTTTCGGATAATTCCACCTTTTCGGTAGCTCCGCTGACTAAATTGTAGCGGTACAGGGACTTGAAGAAATTGCTGTGTTCCATCGAAATGGTGTAATACAGCCAGTCCTCATACAGGAAATAATCACCCTGTCCGTATTCCGTTTTTGTGAGGTCAACATCGGGCGAGGGCAACTTATAATAACTGCCGCTTTCGATGTCGATTATCATGGTATTCGGAGTGTAGTCTGTCATGAGCGTAGGCAGGTCGTAATCGTAGTACGGCACTATCGCCAGACCACGATGTACCGCCATCACTCTGCCGTAGTTTTCGGCAGAAATTCCGTGCATCATAGCATTACCCATAGTCGTCTGGTAGGTACACAGCTCGGTGAATTCCGTACCGTCAGCCTTTGCGCGGATGAGCTTGTAGTATTCCTTTTCGTCTGCCTCAACATACTCCGAGGCGGAGTAATACACATATCCGCCGCTCATACAGATATTCGCGTCATAGAACACGCCCTCTTTGGTGGCGGTGCAGTATTCGTTACCGTCGTGGGTGCATTCGGGCTTTGCGCAGAGGTACACAGCCTTTCCCGTAGCCTTGTCGTAATAGCACAGCGACAGTAGGAAATGGTCGATATTGCGGTAAAAGCCGTCCTCGGTCTCCATGATAGCATTCCCCCAGATGTCAGAGGGGTTGCCGCTGATGTAGTCGGGGTATTCTGTTTTGCTCTCCGAGCAGGCGGTGAGGGAGAGGGCGGTGCATAGCGCGAGAATTATTGATATTGCTTTTTTCATAATGCTCCTTCGTTTTCAAACTTATAAAGCTCAGTCCATTCGACACTTCCTGAAATTATATCAGAAACAGGACAGAAAACTGTTTTTTCATCGGTCTGGATATACATATTACCATCCAGAATACTTATCAGGAATGTACCCTCCCTCTCGTATGCAAAGCTTGTCAGCATCTCACCCTCGGGGGTAAAGATATATACCTTCATATCCGTTTCCATATACGGATGTCCGTAAAAGCCATGCTCAGAAAAATAGATATACTGCCCGTCGTGCATTATGTCAGGATCAGCGTAAGGGGACATAGCGATAAGTGTCTCGCCGTTATCTGTGTATTCTTCGTATTCTATCAGCTTATCGGAAAACTGTTCTGCAAGCGTTGTAGTTTTGGTTTCGGGATCGTAGATGTATATCTCCCACCGAATATCTCTCAGCATATCGGCAGAATACGCATACCACAGCTTTCCGTCAACGATAGTGTATCTTATCAGGTCTGCGTCAAGCTCTATGTCGAATGCTTCTTTCAGGCTCTCTGCAAGAGGGAGGATCTCCTCCTCGCCCGTCTTTATGTTATAGCGGCGGAATTCACTGTCCGTATAGTAATCCTTGAACTCCACCTGATAATAAAAATAGTTACCGTCTGCCTTTACATAGATAGGTCCCTGTGTTTCTTCCCTGTCATATTCCGTCAATAGTTTATACTTGCCGCTTTGCAGGTCAACTATCACAGTACCGCATACTCCCGCTGCCGCTCTGTCGTTCGATGAAAGTGTATACGGGATGAATGCATAGCCCCTGTGTATCACCATAGTTCTTGTGTCGCCATGCAGGAAAACTGCTGCATTGTTGTTTCCGCTTGTCTGCATATAGGTACATACCTCTGTAAGCTCCGTTCCGTCAAGGGAAGCTTTCAGCAGCCTGTAATGTACTTGCTCGCCGTCTGCCTCGGTCACTGCTGCATAGATATATCCGCCGTACATCACAGTATAAAGTGATCTGAAGGTATCGCTGGTGGCGGTGCAGAATTTATCTCCGTCATGGGTACATTCGGGCTTTGCACAGAGAAAGATATTGCTGTCAGTAGCGTTGTCGTGATAGCGCAGTGCAAGCGTTCCGAACTGAGTTGCGTTATAGTAATAGCCGTTCTCAGTCTGCATTATCTGATTATGACTTGCAGCGCCGAGGTTGGTGTTTACACAGTCCTCCATCGGTATCTTCTCCGCACAAGCAGTAAAGGAAAGCGCGATGCACGCCGCTGAAATTATTGATAAAAGCTTTCTCATAAATATCACTCCTTTAACTGCATTGTAACCGACAGAAATAAAAAAATCAACCGCTTATGCAGAAGTGGTCAAAATTCAAACATAAGCGGTCAATAATATTAGATTTTATGAATTCATAAGAACTTCAATATGAAACACTCCGTCCTCGGAAGTAATGTTCACATCGCCGCCGCAGCGCTTTGCGGTGTCCCTTATCCTCATAAGCCCGAAGCCATGAGCGGTGAAGTCCTTTTTGGTGGTGACTATCCTCTCGCCCCTGCGTTTCAGCTCGCCCTCAAACGGATTTTCACAGGAGATATACAGCATATCGTGCTGCTTGCTGATGCTGACAGAGATACGCTCTCCCGCCTTTACAGCCTCAATAGCGTTATCGAGGATATTGCCGAATATCGTGCAGAGGTCGTAGTCCGAAATGCTGCAATCAAGCAGTGGACAGCTTACCTCGTATTGAATAGCCGCACCCTTATCCGCAGCCTGCTCCGTCTTTTTGAACAGCAGAGCGTCCAGCACATCCCGCCCCGTCTTAACGGGCATTGCGGCGAGGTCGGTCTGCTCCTGCACCTCCGAGATGTAGCGCTTCGCCTGCTCAATGTTGCCTGTTTCGATAAGCGCATTTATCGCGAGCAGGTGGTTGTTGATGTCGTGGCGGATCTTTCGGCTCTCGAGGTAACGACGGTTTATCTCGTCGTAGTATTCCTGCTCCGCTTTTTGCGTGAGCTGTGCAGACCTCCTCGAAATGCTGCGCACCGCCGCTGTCGCCATAACGACGAACACCACCGTAACAAAGCCGATGAACAGGGGAAGTCTGGATACAGCCATTCCGAGTATATCTAAATTCAGATAGCGGATGAAGAATCTCTCAAAGCTGAAGAATGACAGCACATTTATCTCGCTCAGAATATCCGAGATACCTGTCACTGCGAAGACTATCTCAGCGCAGAAAATCCCACCGATAACAAGCGCCGAAACAGCTCTCCATCTGCCCTCGGTCGAAACGATGACAGCCGCCGCAAACAGTACCACAAGCGCTCCCAGCACCTTGAAAGCTATCATGAAAGCCACAAGCGCACCTGCATTTATCATATACGGACAGCTTTTGAAGCTCTCCATAGACTGCACCGCCGCATCCATCGGCGGAAGTCCGAGGAAATTAGCTGTCAGTATGCAGTTCCCGATATACATCGCCGCTGTGCCGATAACAGTGATAAGCACGGGCGAGAGGATACCTCTGCGGTGAGTACCGCCCTCGTTGCGGAGCACAGTCAGCGACAGCACCGCCACAAGCACCGCAAGAATATCCGTTATGCGGTAGCTTATCAGGGCGAGATAGCCGTCCTCAACCATGGGAGTGAGGGTTATTCCCGAAAGTCCGTAAAAATCCTTCTGCGTTTTCACGATATTGCCGACAATTCCGCTGTCCTCTTTGTAGATGGAGATGTCGGACAGAAACTCCGAGCGGTTTGCAATATCCGCAACATAATCCTGATACCCGTCAAGATATTCGAGGTAAGAAAGAACTTCGTTTCGGTCTGAAATATCAGCGGATAGCTTTTCTGAAAGCCTCTGTGTATCCGAGGAATACTCTTTGATGCACTTGTCGTAAAACTCCAGCGCATGGTTTTTGCGCTCCTCTGAAGTAAGCTCCTCCCATCGTGAGAGAGCCGCCGTGTCATTCTCCTGAACATACACCACTGCCGCCTGATAATCATAGAACAGTTCAACTTCGGCGGCGATCTCCTCATAGCTTTTGGCGATTAGCTTTGTACGGCTGCGCACAGAGGAAATGCTTGCAGAGCTTGTTCCGCCGTAGATGTCACGGCTCTGAACTATCTCCGCGCCGCACACCGAGGTGTAGTACACAAAAAAATTCACCAGCACCACCGCAAGCACCATAAGCACAGGAAAGGCGAGGTTTTTAAGCTGTGTTCTCATTTTCCTCCTATCCGCTTCATTACGGCACACATTACATTTTTTCTGTTTCTTCTGCTGAGAGGTACTACGCTCTCATCGCACATGGTAACAGTGTCATTATTGATACGCTTTATCTTTGAGATATTGACGAAAACCGACTTGTGGACTTCCACAAAATCCTCGCCCAGAAGCTCCGCAAACCTGCCGATAGGACGAGCGTCCTCAAGCTCCGCGGTATCTGTCTTTATCAAAGAGCAGCGCCCCTGCGACTGCGCAGACACTATGCTGTTAAGCTCTATTATCTCGGTGCTGTCCTTTGTCTGGATTGCGATAGTCGGGCGGCAGAAGTGCTCCCTCCACAGCTTCCCGAGGACTTTTGGCAGCTTTTCATCGAGGTTCTTTTTTACCACAAAGCCGTAGGCTCCTACATCATAGCCGTCGATAGCCCGGTTCTCAAGGCTGGTGACGAAGATGACAGGCGCAGAAATGCTCTGCCCGCGCAATTTAGCCGCGATATCCATTCCGTCCTCACGACTGCCGAGGTTTATGTCAAGAAATATGACCTCGTATCCGTTGCCGAGGCTCTGTATAAGCTCCGCTCCGTTATCAAAGCAGAAGAACTCCGTTTCAACTCCCTTTTCGGAAAAGAACTCCGCCACTCCGCTTTGCAGCTTCTGCTGAAAGGAAAGCTCGTCCTCGCATATTGCTATCTTCATCATCTCACCTCCGATTAAAACAGTATAGCATATTTTTTGGGGGATTGCAAGGTGGATATTCTTAAATATTCTATCATAATCATTCATAAATAATTAGGAGTTTTCATACCCCGCAACGCCTTTGGCGATGCAATGTAAGGTAGTGTTGTTCACAACACTATTCCTGCCTATTCATAATAATAGAAAAATGCCGCATATAGATGACAGCACATATCATCTGATGCGGCATTCTATATATCCCCTACCCTATATCCTCAGCACCCCATTGAAATAATCCTGCAATATCTCAAGACACTTGAACTCCTCATCGTTTCTGCACCAAGTATTTCGTGTAGCTAGATACAATTCTCGTTGTATAGGCAGATCAGCTACAGTCTTAAAAACCAGCTCGTCACCAAAATATTGCTGCCAGCTATTCTGCGGCAGAAAAGCTACACCCATATTTCTTTTCATTAAATCAATCATTACAGATTTTGTGTCAACAGAGATTATGGTGTTAGAACAAAAATCCTCCCTGCGACAGTAATACTGCACAATATCCTCATAAGGAGCATAATTGATGAAAGAAGAATTTATCAGGTCTATCTTATGCAGTAAACCCTGTTTTGCGAGAGGGCTATCCCTATGTATCACCACCCCCATATCCTCGGTGAATGACCAGTGACGAACCTGCATACCCTTGTTGCTAATGCTGCTGAATAGCCGTATATTCCATTCCTTTTCATTAACCGAAGCGATACGCACCTGTATTTCGGGAAGCTGCTCATTCAACCTATTCAGAATTTCGGGTATATGCTCTGTAAGATCTTCAAAAGCTATAGTAATCGCTTTTCTCTCCTCGCCTTTATATTCAGCGAGTTCTGCTGTTAGTGTGTCGATAGTAGAACATATTTCATCGCAATGGCGATACATAATCTCCCCTGCTTTGTTTATAACCAGCCTTTTCCCAACACGCTCGAAAAGCTGCACTCCAAGCTCATCTTCAAGACGCTTCAGGTTCTGGCTTAATGTAGCTTGTGTAAGACCTAGCGTTTCTGCTGCCTTTGAAATATTCTCTGTTCTTGCAATTTCTCTGAACTGTTTTATCTGTTGTAATTCCATATAAACCTCCATATATAGATTTCTATGCATATAGAATACAGCAATTAACTATAAGCCTATAATTCTATATGCCTGTTCCCGTCCGTATAGTAAGTAAGCAGGAATAGTATGGTGAAGCCATACTACCTAACACCGCACCGCCAAAGGCGTTGCAGGCGGTTCTGTTTTTGAAAATGTGGTGTTAATTGAAGCTCACTTCCTTCTCATAAATACAACTAAAATGGGTGCAGTTTTTGACGCTGCACCCAGAGAATCACTTGGCATTTTTGCCTTTCTTGCCTTGATCGTTATTCCATTCAAGAAATTTCTTCTTGTTTTCGGGCTTGCTGTAAAACTCGTTTACTCTTGCAAGCAGCTCCTTGGCAAGCTCATCAGCCTCGTGCTTCTTAATTGATGCGATATCAATGCTGCAATTCAAGATAGCACCTCCGAATTGACAAACGAAGATAACGCTATGAAAGTTTCATATATATGATACTTCTCCTATATGTCAAGTAGGTGTAATAAATGTGAAAATTCAGCGAAAACTGAATTTTATTGTTTAAGCACCTTGAAATTCTGACAACAAAGGTATATAATACATATATAAGGAGTTGGTAGAATGTTTTGTAAGATATTCAGCAAAAGACTTTCCGAGGTTATGAAATTAAATAATAAAAAGCAGATCGATATAGTAAACGATCTGAATATCCCTCGTTCAGCAATTAGCCAATATCTTTCAGGTTTGTACGAGCCGAAAATAGAGCGTGTAAAGCAGCTTGCTGATTATTTCGGAGTTACCGAAGAATGGCTTATGGGATATACAAATGATCCGCAAGGACGAGTATTGTTAAATAATCACGATTCGGTAAAGGCTTTGTCAAGCGACTCAACGCTGGAAGATGAGCCTGGCTCACAGATGGACGCAGCCATTGGCAAAAGAATATACTCTTTGAGGAATCAGCTAAGACTTACCATACAGGAGGTCTCCAAGCGTGGCGGTTGTCCTATTAAAAAGATAAAAGCAATAGAGGATGGCTCCATCGACTTCTTTCCTCGTGATATTCAGAAGATTGCTAACGGTCTTGGCATTGATATTGAAGCAATACTGAACTGGGATCAGAAACAGGTGAATAAGTATACCCAATTCGATGATGCATTTATTATCACTGAAAAGGAAAGACAGCTTATTCTTGCATATCGGACATTCAGGGATATTCAGCCGATAATTGACAAGATCCTTGATCTTCCCGAAACAACCCCTGAAACAAAGCTACACAAGACAGTCCTTTACAAAGAGAAATGAGGCGATAAAAATGGGACGAAAGAAAAAGAACGAAAATAATGAAAATGAAGTTCAAAGAGCCGTTATATATGCACGATACAGCGACGGTCCCGATCAGCGTGATGAAAGCATAGTAGGACAGCTGCGAGATTGCAGGCGGCTTGCAAAAGAATTGAACTGTGTTGTAGTCAAGGAGTATATTGACAAAGGAATCAGTGGAAGAACTACTGAAAAGCGCCCCGAATTTCAGCAGATGCTTCGCGACGGCGACAAGAAGCTGTTTGATGTTGTTATCACTTGGAAGATGGACAGATTATCCCGAAACCGATATGATAGCGCAACTATCAAGCAGCGTCTGAAAAAATCGGGTATTAAGATACGCTATGCAAAGGAGCATATTCCTGACGGACCTGAAGGAATACTTATGGAGAGCGTTCTTGAGGGTATGGCGGAATGGTACAGTGCCAATCTCGCACAGAATGTACGCAGAGGTATGTATGACAGTGCTCTTGAAGGAAAGCACGTCGCAGGCTCTGTTCCGTTTGGATTGCTTCTTGACGAAAACAAGCACTACATCATTGACGAGGAGAGGGCACCTATTGTCCGTGAAGTATTTGAACGATACGCAAAGGGAGAGCCTGTTACCCACATTACAGAGGATCTTAACCGCCGAGGTATCAAGAAAAGATATAAGCCCTACACTTGGGGAAAGACCTCGCTCCGCAGTCTTATCAAGAACGAAAAGTACATTGGCATCTACCGTTATGAGGATATTGAGCTTAATTGCATACCGCCTATTGTATCCGAAGAGCTTTTTGAGGCTGCCGCAAAGAGAGTTAAAGCACCGCAAAGATCAAATTCTCAGACATTGTCCGATGTTGACTATATGCTGACAGGAAAGCTGTTCTGTGGTGAGTGTGGCGATACAATGCACGGAATGAGTGGTACAGGCAAAAGCGGTCGCAAATGGTATTACTACGCCTGTCACAGCCAACGAGCAAGAAAATGCCACAAGAAAAGCATACGCAAGGACGAGCTTGAGCAGTATGTAATCAAAGAAACTGTTGATACCGCATTACAACCGCAGATTATGGAATACATTGTCAACAAGGTAATGGAGATACAGCGACAGGAGAAGGATAACTCCGTTCTCCGAAATCTTCAGAAAGAGCTTAAAGACACCGAGGATTCGATCAGCAATATTCTAAAAGCGATCGAAAAGGGAGTGTTTAGTGAATCAATAAGCAACCGTCTGAATGAGCTGGAACAGCAAAAGCAGCAGCTCATCGAGGGTATAGCCGCCGAGGAATATCAGACACCTTATTATACCGAAGAGGAGCTGTATTTCTGGCTTGAACAATTCAAGGACGGTGAGATCGAAGATCGTCACTATCAGAAAACGATAATTTCCAAATTTGTTCACTCCGTTTATGTGTTTGATGATAAGATAAAAATTGCATACAACTACTGCAAGGATAGCACTTCGCAGGAGATACAGCTTAACGATATCATATCTGCAAGGTACTGTCCCGTAAGCTCATCGGAATCGGCTTCCGATGAGCCTTGCGGTATGTTCGAGGTCTGTGGTGACAGGTCCACCACATCGGCACGGTAGATTTGATACAATTTCTACCGTGCTATTATTTTTAGAAAATGCGTGAAATGTGGCTACAAAAGGCTTTGTAGCCACTTTTTTATTTTCTGATTATTCATCGTAGGACTTCATTTTGGTGTGTTTCTAGAAATACACCATAGTAGGCTGTAAACCCCGTAATAGCATAAATCGTTAAATAATCCATAATCGTTAAAAAATAGGGGTAATCGTTAAAAAGTCAAGTAATCGTTAAATAATCGGGCAATCGTTAAAAAGTCTGGTAATCGTTAAAAAGTCTGGTAATCGTTAAATAGTCGTGTAACGCAGGAATAAGTACCACGATCATCACGGACACATAATACAACCAAAACCGCCTTGCAACACGATGCAAGACGGTTTCCGCTATTATATCAAAGCCAATTATAAATCATCTTCAGTAATCCTAAAACCACACCCGTTGCATTCCCAATAACCCTCTCCATAAACAAAGTCACCTGTTTCATCGTGGCCGTAAAAATCCATTGTACATCCACAATGAGGGCAGTCTGGGTGATCAGAATCAATACTACTGTCCCAAGGATAGTCTACAGCCTCTCTTAGATCCTTTTTCCATTTTCTTAAATTTCCCATAATTACCTCCTTAAGCTGCATAGCACCGTGAATGTTCCGATACTATTGTTTGGCCAATAAGTTCTAACCCCGATTTCGCAGCCTCCGCTATTTTCTTTTCTGACGGAAACTGTCCTTTCGGAAGATTACGCAAGTGCTCTCTCACATTAACTGTTTTTAAATGCGGATTGCACTCTGAAACAGCTATTCTCGCACTAGGGTACAGTATACCAAGAGGCTTTTCATGTGCTTTTGTTGTATCTGGAAAAATCGGTTCTTTCCCAACATTCATACTGTTTATAATCAGCATTGCTCCAACAGATGCAACAACAAACCCGCCCATAATCAGCAACTTTGATTTGTGTTTTTGTACCCAGCTAGTAATGTTGTGTTTTGACATAAGCAAGGACCTCCTTCTGCTACTTTCTTGCTTATATTATAGCACACTATTAAGAAAACGGACTTCACAATCCGTGAGGTTTAGATGTTCTTGACAGCTTTTAAATATCGAATAACATACTTATTGCCCAGTTGAGCGAAAGACAACAGCATCTCTATTCCTATAGTTTTATTCATATCATCACTATATTCATTTGCTACCATTCCAATAACATATCGTAATGCGGTGTAATAATCGGCAAGATCCGCATATTCGTCTGACTCTTTCAAAAACCGAATCAATGTCACTACAGTTTCTTGACTATCTTCTACATAAGCACGTTTATTTTGCAAATTCTGTTCACTAATGGGATATGAATCTTTCAAGACATATTGCTTTACAAACTTTTTATCAAGAGCTTTGCCATACAGTACGGCTTCACCCATTTTTG
>JAFTVU010000106.1 GCA_017465665.1 Oscillospiraceae bacterium
CAATCAATTAGCATTTCGGGAGTATATGCTTCAAAAACGAACTGATTTTGTGTCTTTCTGTATTTTGTGAAGATTTCAACGACTTCCTCGTCCACCTCGTAAACATTCTGAGAGCACGCCGCCGTTTGCTCTTTCCTGCTCGGAAAGCTCCATTACCTGAGCCCACAGCTTCTTAGTTGCCTCTGTAGGGCCGCAGAGGAAGCTCTCATCTCCCTCATACAGGCTATAGTTGCACTGAATAAAATCACGGACGTTTACATTGTCACACCACTTACCGGGGTGAAAGCTCTTCCATTCTTCTGCGTAAATACTCATGCTATATACTTCCTTTCGGTCTGCGCTTATCTGTATATCGCGTGCAGACAAGGTCTTGTAACATTTTCTGGGCAATGCACAGTTTCTTGTGTTCTTACCTTAATTATAATACCATATATACGCGCGGTTGTCAAGCCGATAATACTACCAATATTTGTTGCAGCTTACATTTCTATGGTTGAAAAGCGGCATTTTATTGGTCTTTTTGTCAATGCTTTCAGCAAGATTGACAACTTTTTAACATTATTTCGCGAATATTTCTCACCAAAATACAGCTATACTATTGCTTTTTCTATATCTATATGATAAAATTTATACAATAAACGATCTAAATGTACAAATTCAACAAATTAATGTTGTTATAATTTATACATATACCTGATTACTTGATCTGTAACATAACAAGATATATTCCGTCTAATCTATAAAAGATAAACAGAGGTGAGGTTATGCCTTCATATACCATTGAAAGCGCCAGAAGCTCCAAAACAGACGAGCGCTTCGGATTTGAAACGCATGGAAAATTCCGCTGCCAGTACAGCCTTGAAAAATTCTACATGATACTTATCGTTGTGGTTTATCTGCTGGGGCTGTCTGCAATATCGGGATTTATGATGTCATGGATGCAGACGGAATCACAGGCACTTTTCATAGCGCTTGCAATAATAGTAACATGGGCGATATGGACAGTGATATGCGTGATACCGTTCCGTCTGCTGATGTTCGGCAGCGAATACGAATATGCCGCAGACGACGATAAAATGACCATCTACCACGGCTCGAACACTATGGATATCTTCTACTACAACGTGATGTGCGTGCGTTATGAGCCGCTGAACTTCCTCGGAAAGCAGCGCGGCTTTGTAGTGACGCTTGTCACAAGAAGATCCACCAATGTATTCAGGCTTATCTACCGCCGCTTTGACGCAATGATGAAGCCCGAAAACACGCCCTTTGCAATACTTGAGGAGCGCTCAGGTCTCAGCAAGCCGTCCGATCCCGATCTTGTGGTACGCCACCGCAGAGAACACATGAACGAGCAGGAGCTCGCCATCGAGGACGGTAAGCTTGAACGTCCTGTTATCCGCAACGAAAAGCAGATAGCCGTTAATATAGAGCCGCACATCAATTACGTGGAAAACGATGACGACTTCATGATAGCAAGGGCAAGCTTTCACACGCCGCACAGATCTGAGCTGCTTGTGGCGGTGCTTTGTATCGCAGGCTGCCTGTTTACGTTCGCCGCTATTAATTTCATATCCAATTGGCTGGATTACAGCCCTTTAAATCTTTTCAGCCTGCTTGCGATACCTATATTCATCGGCGTATGGCGCGTAGCAAGGCGCACTGAATACAAATATGAGGCTGACGGCAAAGAGTTCCGCATAACAGACCCAAAAGGCAGAACGGAAACTATTTATTACTGTGACGTGGAAGCCGTTAACTACAAGCCGCTCAGAAGTCTGTTCGTACAGCGCGGCTACAAAGTGGATATCGTCACAAAGTACCGCACGATCACCTACAACTGCCTGTTCCTTGCGAACAGAAAGTATCAGGATACACACGAATTACCTTTCCATATTATTGAAGAGCATATTCAAAAGAAAACACAGGGCGATGCATAAGCATCGCCCTTATCTTATTTACACAGCTGCCAGAATGCCACCGCGCTTGCCGCTGCCACATTCAGCGAATCAACTCCGTGAGACATGGGGATCTTCACAGTATAATCAGCGGCGGATATGGTTTCTGCCGATAAACCATCACCCTCTGTTCCAAGAAGTATTGCAAGCTTTGGCTCTGCTGCAGGCGCAGGATGATCTATGCTTACAGAACGATCGGTAAGCGCCATTGCCGCTGTTGCAAAGCCAAGTGCTTTTAATGTACCTATATAATCATCGCTGTCAAGATACGTCCACGGCACCTGAAATACCGTTCCCATGCTGACCCTTGCCGCACGCCTGTACAAAGGATCCGAACAGGCTGGCGTAAGCAGCACCGCGTCAACGTTCAGCGCGGCGGCAGAACGAATTATAGCGCCGACATTCGTTGGATTGACTATATTTTCAAGCACCGCTATACGTCTTGCACTGCCGCATATCTCAGAGACAGACGGCAGAGCTTTTCTGTACATCGCACACAGAGCGCCTCTTGTAAGCTTGAAGCCCGTAAGCTTTGTCAGCACCTCAAAGGGTGCTGCGTATACAGGCACATCACCAAGACGCTCGATAAGCGCATCATTTGCAATACCCTCACGCAGTTCCATCAGCATGGAAATCGGTTCATAGCCCGCATCCAGCGCAAGACCTATAACATTCGGGCTCTCTGCAATGAAGATACCGCCGTGCGGCTCGAAATAATGAAGCAGCTGCGGCTCTGAAAGTCGGGCGTATATATCAAGCTCGGGAATGCTCAGATCGGTTATCTCAATTATATTTGGCATTATTATGTTACTCCTGAAAATGAAATGTACACATTAAATATACCACATATCAGCAATTAAGTCAAACTAAAACGGCAGGCCTTTATCTGACCTGCCATTCATTATATCAGCCTCAGCGCGCTGACGGCTCTTCCCTGCGGTAAGTCCGTTGCTTTCCGCCGCACCGCTGTAGCTTATATATTATCCCTCCGCCCGCCCGTGACTTATATCATCGCTTTGCAAAGATACTGCGTATAGCGGAAAAGCCGTCGCCGCTGCCGCTTGTCTGTGCAGCAAACCTCGGCACTTCTCTCGATACCAGCTTCAGATGGGGATATTCCGCAACCGCCTTTGCCGCCGCGTCCTCGGGAGAAAGACCTGTTGCAGCAAACACCGCCGCGATCTTAGCAGCCTCCTCCAGCTTTTCCTTAGATACACCGTTAAGCAGCAGTGCCACCTTTATCTTCGCCTCTGCCAGCGCTTCAATGAGCGCCTCACATTCCGCTGCTGCAGCTTCGTCAAACACCTCGGTCTGCTGCACGGTATCCTCCTCAGCAGGAAGCACCTGCTCTGTCATCTCGTTGATCTCTTCATTCATTCTGATCGTTCCTTTCCATTGCTTTTGCTTCTTCTAAAGTTATTCCATATACCTGTGATATGGCTCTTGCCTTTGAAATAAGACCCGCGCTGAACAGCTTCAGCGCCCTTTCTGTACGGGACGCATCATCCTCTGCCGCACCATCCGCAAACATCACGGACGCGCTCTCGCTTGCGCTATCGCTGAGCTGTCCTGCCATCTTACCGAGAACACAGATGTTCTCCATCACCTGAGAAAGCGCCTCGCTGATGAGTGCGCGGAAATATGCCTGCGTTCTGTAAGTACGGCTGTTGTGGCTGACTACCTCTGTAGCCGTCCTGATACTGCCATCCTTGTAGGACAAACTGCCCTCTGACAAGCCCACCTGCATACACAGCAGATCTAACAGCGCGGAAAGCGCGTCGATATGCTCTGTGATACGCAGCTCCGCGGTGTTGTCGGTTATCTTCAGCTCCTCCGAGTCGGAAACCGACATCGCCTGAAACACCTCGTCATTCACATCAAAATACTTTCTGATATCGCCGTTCTCATCATACTCGCCCCTTACCGCATAATAAGGAACGATGATACGCTTCTTGCCCAGTATAAATTCTCTGCCAAGGCTGTCAAACACCAGATCGATACTCTTCAGAGTATCCTCAGCGCCTGCAAACACCGAAGCACCGAGCGGCATACAGCTTCTGTAGCCGCCGCTGCACGCTCTGAAATACACGAACAGCGGCTTTGATATCCCGTTGATGACGCTGCGCTCGGAAAGTCCGCTGATAACATCATTCAGCCTGTATTCTCCGCCGTTCTCATCGTACAGCTTGTTTTCAACGGTAAGCCTGCCGTTGTAAAGCTCCTGCGTTTCCGCAAGTATAAAGCTCTTGCCCTTTGATGTCACGCGGGAGGCAAATGCTCCGCCCGTAATGCCTCCGCTGTCCCATGCGGTGGGAACAAAGCAATCTGCCTGAACGAAATCCAGCTTTACGCCGTTATCCCAGTATGTCTTGACAGCGCCGCCGCCAAGAGCAAATACCCTCTGAATAAACTCGGGAAAACGCTCATAGAACCTGTTTTCATCCAGCACCCTGCGGATGAACTTCTCCGTTTCGGTATCTGTGCCGCATATCTGAGTACCCTCGGTGAAGCATAAGCGCGCAAGCTCCGCACAAAGCGCCCTTGCAGCTCCCAGAGAAGCTACTCTGCGGCTGCCCTCTTTCATTCCGCCCCTGCGTGTGTAACGCCATTCTCCGCCGCCGCTGTAGATATCGTCCCAGCGTGCAATATCCGCATACACCTCAGCGAGATACGGGCTGCTTTCGTGAGCTGTTCTGCTGAGCAGCCAATTTCTTAAACCCAAATCATAACCTCCTTGTTGTATTACTCTACGGAGCTTTTCTTCCTCCGCTGAGATGATAATACCCCATAAAATACTGCAATTTACTGCAAAACGGCACAAAAAAGAAAAAATCCGCCATTTAACGGCGGATATTGACAGCTTTCGGTATATACGTTATACTTAGTATAGTTATTACAGGGAAAAGAGGTGTATTGCATGAGCATCGGCGGCAAGCGCATACTTGCAGCAGGAGCGGCTGCGCTGATTATAGGCGGCTCTGCCGCGGTAACGGAGCTTTCCTCCGAAAACGAGCCAATGCAGCTGAGCATTTCCGTGACATCACACACCGCGGCTGTATCCTCCACTGCCACAACGGCTTCCACCGCTATCGCAGCGGAAGCACCGCCTATAGAAATATATCCGCAGTACAGCTCCACAGCCTCAGCCACCGCCGCGCCGCAGGCTGAGCCAACATCCGCCGTGGCGACAACTGCCGATACATCCTGCGAGCCTGATGAGCAGTACGCTGATACAGTTATCGTGTACGTCAGCGCAGCAGGTAAATATCATACACGCTCTGATTGCTCAGGCATGAAAAACAGCACCGCTATGGATATCACACTGGCACAGAGCGCAGGAAATATTCCCTGCTCACGCTGCTGTGACGATATATCCGCTCCCGTGACCTCTGTGCAGCAGGCAGCGGCAGATATACCTATAATAGCGGATGATGTAGTTGTATATGTCAGCGCCTCAGGCAAATACCACTCGCGCTCCGATTGCTCGGGAATGAAGAACTACACCGAAATGGGGCGCGAAGCCGCTGAAGACGCAGGTCATACAGCCTGCAAAAAATGCTGGTGATACAAGTTGATAGTATCACGATTTGAATGAATATAAAAAAGGTGAGATATACGCTATCTCACCTGCTTTTATATTGAAGTATAACATACTTGAGTGGAATTATCAAGAGGAGAGACGTATTTATACCTCTCCTCTTTTGGTTTTAAGTATTTATCAACCACCTAATAGTTCCCATAGTGCATCTGCTTCAGCTTCAGTCATGTTGGAGGTGCCATCGCCGGAGGGGCCGTTTTCATTAATTTCATGGATTTCGGCGTTGAAAGCGATGGCGGCGTCGATTTCATACTGGGAAGGATGATAATCACCATCTGAAGAGTAATAACCTTCTCCACGATTACCAGAAAGGAATGTTGATTTAGTATTGAGCCATACATTGCCTGCGGGATCAACAAATCGATTCGGTTCTCTGTCACTGGGAAGCCAGAAACAACCGTCTGGAAGTTCAGTGATCAGCGCTGTTGACGTATCACCTATGAATTCAAGCTGCACACCTTCGGGGCGCTTGTAATTTTCAGTGGGCTTTACAGGTTCTGTTAAATCACCATTAGTTGTAAGCGGGATGCCGTCAGTTGTATATGCGTCTGTGTCAGCCGTCATACATAACCGATATATACTATTATCCAGATTCCAATCGAGTATATCCTCATATCCTTCAGGTGCATAGGGAATGCTATAAATTTTAAACCCTGCACTTTGCATGCTTTTTGCATAACCAATGGGATCAGTATAAGGATCTAAAACATCTGTCTCGCCAGCATCATCGGTGCTTTCAATGGATTCAGTTTCCTCAGATGTCTGGTCTGTGGCAGTGTCGGACTCAACGGTTTCTCCTTCATTGACCCGTTCCTCAATACTTTCGTCATCAACCAGAGTTTCAACTGTTGTAGTGGTTGCACTTGTTGTAGTAGTAGTAGTAGTAGTTGCCGTTGTTGCTGCGGTGGTGGTCTGTATCGTGGTTTCTGCTGTTGTCGTTGTCTGTGCGGTGGTCTGTGTTGTTGCGGAAGATACCGCTTCATCAGCACAGCCTGTCAGCAGCGCAGCAGCGGCTATGGCGCATATAATCTTTATGTGTTTCATATAAATCACCTCATTGGTTATCATTTTAGCATACTTGCATCCCCATGTCAAGGTACAAGAATTTCGCTCGGGTAAAAACATGCAACATCAGCCTTATTCAGCAACAGGCGAACGTGAGCGGTTTTCGCGAAGCGAAAATGAAATGCCATAAGGGCATTTCAAGCCGAGCGTTTGCAATAAAAAAACCGTCCAGTGGACGGTTTCTTTATATGGCTCCCCCGACTGGACTTGAACCAGTGACACCCTGATTAACAGTCAGGTGCTACTACCGACTGAGCTACGGAGGAATA
>JAFTVU010000107.1 GCA_017465665.1 Oscillospiraceae bacterium
GTTCGGGCGACTTTTTGCCGCCCGAACAATCACAGCGACGGGCAAAGCCCGCCGCCAAGCCAAATTTCAGAGCATACAAAAAGGGGTCAAAATATGAAAAAAGAAAAAAACAGGGAGTCAATTGAGCGCAGAAAAGAAAAAAACGCCGATTTCAAGCCAAATTCCGAGGGATCAGACAAGCAGAAATTCGCCTTGTACATCACGCAGGAAAGTATGGACGCAATCAATGATATCTACAAAACGGACAACTGTTCCTCACGCTCGGAGTTTATTGAAAAGGGCGTGAAATTCTATATCGGGTTTCTGCGGGCAAGCGAAAGCGTAAACTATATCTCCCCACTCCTCACAGCAATGCTCAATTCGACGGTAATGAATTCGGAGCAACGTATAAACCGCAATCTTTTCAAGATAGCGGTAGAGCTGGGCAAGCTCTCCCACATGATAGCTGCGGCAAATGAGGTGGACGATGAAACCGTCAGAGATCTGCATAGAATGTGCGTGGAGGAGGTCAGAAGAATAAACGGCGTTATCTCCGCAGAAAGCGCTGTGAAATTTCAGCAGGACTAATATATGCCGAGAATTATTGTTACAAGCCGTTTTCTGAAGGGCGGCACCTCTGTCAAAAGAGGAAACCTCGTGAAATATATCGCTACCCGTGAAACGGTGGAGATATATACTCCGCAGCAGAGTGCATTACCCGCAACGGGCGGTCAGATTAAGTTCATAAATGAACTACTCGCTGAATTCCCCGAGGAGAAAGGCTCGCTCGAGTATGAGGACTATAATATAAATCCAACCCGAGGAAATGCCACCGAGCTTATATCCGAGCTGCTCGAAAGAAACGCAGACCGTATAGCTGACCGAGAGATATTCGTAAGATACATTGCTGAACGCCCCGGCGTTGAGAAGCTCGGAAAGCATGGTCTGTTCTCCTCGGATAACAATGAGATACAGCTTGCAGACGCAATGAAAAAGGTTGCACAGCATGACGGAAATGTGTGGACTCATGTGGTGTCCCTTAACAGAGCCGACGCTGAACGGCTTGGGTATACCTCCCCCGAAATGTGGAGAAGCGTTGTTATGAAAAATCTTGCCGTCATAGCCGAGGCACAGAGGATAGACCTTGAAAAGCTGCGGTGGTATGCTGCGTTTCACAATACGGCTCACCATCCGCATATACATCTCATCGTGTATTCCGATGTACCAAAACAAGGCTATCTTACTAACGAGGGTATAGAAAAGATACGGAGCACCTTCGCCAACACCATATTCGTGGATGAGTTGAATCAGATATATGAGCAGCAGACAGCGGTGCGTAATACTCTGCGTTCTGACGCCGCCGCACTTATGGAATCTCTGACATCAGAGCTTCAGAACGGCGGAGAGATAAGTCCGCAGCTTGAAACGCTTATTATAAAGCTGTCAAGACAGCTTGCGAATTCCAAAGGAAAGAAAGTATACGGTTATCTTCAGCCAAAGGTAAAGGAAACCGTAAACGAAATAGTACGGGAGCTTGCGAAAAATCCCTCTCTGCAGAAAATGTATGCGGAGTGGTGCAGGCTCGAGCAGGAAAAGTATGCGAGCTACACAAACGCCGTCAAGAAATTCCCACCCATCGAAGAAAACAAGGTCTTCAAGCCCATAAAAAACTCTGTCATCCGAGCAGTTCTGAATATGGATATATCTCCCGAGCTTGAAACTCCAATGCCGAGTATTGCTCCCGATGAGATTGAGGAGATATATGACGAGCCGCAGGAGAACATCACCGCCGAAAGCTACCACATGAACTGGCGAGGCGACTACAAGACCGCCTGTGGCTTAATGTATGACGGAGATTATGAAAATGCGCTTGTTTTTTTTCAGGAGGAGGCTGACAAAGGAAATGTTCCTGCAATATATAATATAGCGAAGATGTATCAGCGGGGACAGCTAGGTCAAGAGAATATCCCAAAGGCACATGAATACTATGCGAGGACACTGAAAGGCTTTCTGCACCTTGAAGCCTCCGCAGGAAAAATGCAGCCCTATGTGTGGTATCACATCGGAAAGCTGTATAACCTCGGCTATGGAACGGAGCAAGATTATACCCAAGCCTTCAAGTGGTTTCAGAAAGCGGCAATGGCAGGTAACCATTACGCTGGGTATTCCCTCGGCAGTCTGTATCACTACGGCAACGGAACTGAACAGGATCACGAAAAAGCATTCGAGTGGTACAAGAAATCTGCAGACAAGCACAACGCCTACGCTTGCTATGAGGCGGCAAAAATGCTTCGGGACGGTATAGGTACGGAACAGGACCCCGAGCAGTCGGATAAATACTTCCGCGAGGCATACCGAGGCTTTCTGAAAATGGATAACATGACCGCTGACGATAAGCTGCTGTACAGGCTCGGAGCTATGACCTTGAAAGGAATAGGCTGTACTGCATATCCCGAAAAGGCTGCAGAATACTTTCGCCGTTCTGCCGAAATGAATAACAAATACGCCCTCTGCGAGTACGGGAAAATGCTCACAGAGGGCGATGTTATTTCACAGGACGCACAGCGAGGTATCGCTATGCTGAAACGATCGTCAGAGCTTGGGCATAATGCCGCCTCTTATGCTCTAGGAAAAATATATCTTTTCGGCAAGGGTGTGGAACGGGATACCAATCTTGCTCGGGAATGGCTCACCATATCCGCAGAATCAGGAAACGAGTACGCACAGCACCTCCTCGAAAATATGGACAAGTTCTATCAGACGGCGGTGCAGAATGCTGCGTTTACTATGCTGAAAGCCTTCGGGCGGCTGGTGTCGGCAGACTACAAGCGAATCTCCCGAGGACAGAAATATCATACCGAGCATAAGCTGAAAACTGCTATACGCAGGAAAAAGGAGGCTCTCGGTATCAAGGAAAGTCCCACAGAACAACAAAGCTATTAAAGGATGGTGAAATGCTCAACAACAGAAACATCTATGCTTCAGACCTGCCCCACCGAGCAATATCGGTGTATATGTATCTTCGTGACCGAGCCGGAAAGGACGGCACCTGCTTCCCCTCGATACCCACCATAGCGGCGGAGCTTAATATTTCCAAAAGTACGGTAAAGCGGGCGCTGTCCGACCTTGAAAAAGCGGGATATATCCGCAGAGAACGAAGATACCGACAGACGGGTGGAAATTCCTCAAACCTCTACTATGTTACCCGACCACCCTAATTACACAAAGGGATAATTCTGTCCATTCGGTGGACTGAGGGTAGGTTCACAGTGAACCCACAAGGCTAAGTAACCAGTTTAAGAAATAAATATCATGAAGAAAGGAATTGACCTTGAAATATATTAATTTCTCTGATGAGGATTTTCACCGAGCAAATACGATCAACCTTGCAGCATATCTCCAAAGCAGAGGTGAAAGGCTGAAAAAGGTAGGCAGTACCTATCAGTACATCTACTCCGACGGCTCGGGAACTCACGACAGCGTTACCATCTACGAAAACAAGTGGTATGACCACAAGAATCAGAGGGGCGGTTATGCTGTAAAATTTCTTCAAGAATTCTTCAACATGAGCTTTCAGGAGTCTATGCTTGAATTGCTCGGTGGAAGCTGCTCGGAGCTTACACACGCTCCTCCGAAAAAATACGTGCAAAAGCCATTTGAGCTTCCAGAGGCTAATGACAATATCCGCAGAGTAATGGCATATCTTACAAAGCAGAGATATATCACTCCCGAGGTGGTCTCCCACTTCGCAAGGGAGAAGAAAATATATGAATCCAAGAAATATCACAACGCTGTGTTTGTGGGAACGGACGAAAACGGGACGCCCCGACAGGCTCATGCTCGCTCCACCATCACATTTGGCAAGCCGTTCAGGATAACGGTTGCAGGCTCCGACACTCGGTACAGCTTTTCTCATTTCGGAGTAAGCGACAGGCTGTATGTCTTTGAGGCTCCGATAGATATGCTGTCCTTCATAACACTGTACCCGAAGGATTGGCAGCAGCACAGCTATATCGCTATGAACGGAGTGTATGAGAGTGCGGTGCTGACGGCTCTGGAAAATCATTCGGAGCTTAAACGCATATATCTCTGCACCGACAATGACGAGGGCGGTATTGAGGCTGCTTGCAGACTTTCAGACATTCTGGAACAGCATGGGTACTCCGATGTGGCAAGGCTCGCTCCCTCGAAAAAGGATTGGAACGAGGACTTGAAAGAGCGAAACGGAGTGGAATGTCTTCCCGCAGTTCCGCACAAGCGGTGGAATCTATACCTGCAGACAGCCGATGAGTTGGAGCCTGTGTCGATTGACCGCAACCGCCTTGCCTCACAGCTTTCAGGAATATACCAAAGCGGAGATCATATCAGGCTTGCTGCATTCTGCCTTTCGACAGCCGAACATTTCTCCAAGATAGGCGGCAGCGGTGTCAGCTTTGACAGATTCCGAGAATCTCTGAAAACGGGCTACAAGCCGTACACTGACAAGGGCGGTATCTCTGTGAAAGCCAAAAAGCTGTGCAGTCTTGTGAGAACGACCTACAATCAGCTTTCCAAACACACGCTTACCGCTGAGCAGATGAGGAATACGGCACAATTACTCTGTGAAACCGCCGACCACGCTCTGCGGCTTAATGCAGAGGAAACGCTGTCGCAGGATACAGGA
>JAFTVU010000108.1 GCA_017465665.1 Oscillospiraceae bacterium
GGCACGGTCATAGCACCGAGGACTGCGTAAGGAACATAGTAAAGGAAGCTCTTCACAAAGGGGGAGCTTATCTTTTTTCTGAACGCCACAAAGGGCACCATTCTTACCAGATAGGTCACGCCTGCCATAACGAGAAGAAGTATCGCAAATCTCATTCAGCACTTCCCCCCTCTTCGTCTTTGACAGGAAACAGTATTGCTCCGAGTACGGCTGCCGCTATAGTGCAGATTATAATTGAAAAGCCCGAGGATATCCCTTTGAAGATCGGAACATACTTTATAAGGCAGCTGAGTCCTATCGCCGATGCCGCCACGACCGCAACTCCGAGAGCCTGTCTTGCGGCAGGAAAAACAATAGCGGTGAACATTCCGTAGATGACTATCCCAAGTGCATTTTTGAGCATTTCGGGCAGTATCTCCCCTGCTGCCGCCCCGAGCAGCGTTCCCAGTGCCCATGCAAAATACGGCATAAGTATCAGCCCGTAGAGATAGTGCTTTGAGATATCTCCCTTGCGTGTCGAGGCTGCGGCGAAGACCTCATCTGTTATTCCGAATGAGCCTGTGAGCCTTGCAGGCAGAGTAAAGGTCTTGTCAAGCTTCTGTGAGAGGGATATGCTCATAAGTGAGTATCTCAGATTGATGATGAACTGCGCCACAGCCATTTCAATAAGTGAGCCGCTGCCTGCTATAACAGCAAGACCTGCAACCTGCCCTGCCGAGGTAAGGTTCGCCATTGAGATAAGCACTGCCTGCAAAACAGACAAGCCGTCAGCCACTGCCATTATTCCGAAGCCGAACGACACCGACAGGTATCCCAGTGCTATCGGGATAGAGTCTCTGATGCCTGCAAGCAGGTCTTTTTTTGTTTCAGAGTTCAAGCCTATCACTTCCAGTTTTTATTCAGTACCGAGACCAGCAGCCTCACCAGAGCCGCAGTCCCGAAGGCGGAGCCCAATATCACCACCAGCCACATCACAGACATAAAGAAGGGCTGCTCGTAAACATAGAGAAAGGGATAGGGTCCGTGGACTTTTTTCAAAAGGTTAAGGATGATCAGAGCTGTCGCATAAGCGACAGTGAACGAAAAAGCGATCAGAAGCTCTTTTCTGCCAAAGGCGTGCAGCTTGTCAAAAAACAGGAGCGACACTATTGCAAGTATCGGACAGATGATATGGTGGCCAAGATTAGCACCCTTATAAAGAAGTCTGGCAGGGTCTCCGTGCTTTGCCTCCATAGGCAGGAGCACGAGCATCACCACTAAGAAAGTGACTGTCAGGCAGACAGTTGCAGTATAGCGGAAGGTCGATACCCACAAGGGGGGCTTCCCTCCCCCGACAGCATATCTGACATATAGTGCAGAGCTTATAAGCCCCATTATATTACTGAGCACTGTGTAGAACACAAGAGCTCTTATCCCTGAGTGGTCGAAAGCTAAGTAACAGCTTATCAGCTCCAGTACAACTATCAGGGAATTGAGTATGATCGCAGTCATTTTAGTCTCCTTGAAATGAAAAATCAGACCCCTCGCCAAAGCGTTGGTAAGGGGTCGGGTCTGTGCGGTAGTATTACTTGGTTATCTTGTCCTTGCCGCCCATGTACATTCTGAGGGGCTCAGGGATATTTACTGTGCCGTCAGCGTTGAGGTTGTTCTCAAGGAAGGCGATAAGCATTCTCGGAGGAGCAACAACGGTGTTGTTAAGGGTATGGGCAAGGTATTTCTTGCCGTCCTCACCTCGCACGCGGATGCCGAGTCTTCTTGCCTGAGCGTCACCAAGGTTGGAGCAAGAGCAAACTTCGAAATATTTCTGCTGTTTCGGGCTCCAAGCTTCAACATCGTAGGACTTAACCTTAAGGTCGGCGAGGTCACCGGAGCAGCACTCAAGTGTGCGAACGGGAATATCCATTGAACGGAAGAGCTCAACAGAGTAGCTCCACATCTTGTGGAACCAATCCATCGACTCCTCGGGCTTGCAGATGACGATCATTTCCTGCTTCTCGAACTGGTGGATGCGGTACACGCCGCGCTCCTCGATGCC
>JAFTVU010000028.1 GCA_017465665.1 Oscillospiraceae bacterium
CCTTCGGGCAGAAGGACAAGGCGGTCAGGCACACCATCAAAGCCGGGACTTACGAATTTGGGTGCAAGGCCTCCCATGTCCTTTACTGCCTTTGTGAGTTTTCTCTCTATGTCTTTCTCTCTCATAAGCCCTCCATTTTTTTCGAGTACAAGTGTCGGTACAAGTATCAAAAATTCCCTTACGTGTGCGTATATACGCATTTCGCACACAAAAACAGCTTTTCTTTTATATTTTAGATACCTCATAAGAGAAATCTTGTTCTTTTGTTCCGTACCACCGTTTTAGCCTTTCGCTATGCGGTTTTTCGCTCATAACAAGAAAAAAGAACAGTCGGTTTATTCTTGTTCTTGTTCGAGAACGTAATATCTCTGTTTGCCGTAGATTGGGAACATAATTCCCGTTTTCCCGGAGTTTCTGTTCCAACCTTCGATTTTACGCATAATGGAACTGATTTCATAAGCATCGCTTTTTTTCATAGAGGATGCCTCCTTGCAGAAGCACTCGCACCATATTTCAAGGTTGCAGACAGTCTTTCGTGTTTCAGTACCTTCGTGGCTGTCACCACCGAACTCGCTGCCGTTAAGGAAGTTACGACGCTCGAACAATGACATAGTAGACCACTCCTTTGGGAGCAGAGTATTAAGATACGATCTTACAATACCTTCACGCTCATCCGTTTCCATAGCATCAGCCTGCTCGGAGATAGCGGTTTCGGCGTCTTTGCCTTCAAGATACAACTTTTCTCCGTTGCGATAGAGGTACAGAGCCTCTGCCCATATCTGGTCTACCTCATTCTTTGTAATCTGCCACGTTTTCTTTCGGCTATCGCCAGTTATACGAACGGGCCAGAATCTGCGGTTGCCCGTAATATCACGGAGAAATCCCTCCTCGGCATTCGTGGAGCCTACAATGATACATTGTCTAGGGTGATTTTCTACGCTTACACCATAGCTGGCTCTGTACTTGTCGTCTACACGGGAGATAAAGGACTTCACGGTCTCTGTATCTGTCTTTTTCAGTCCCGCAAGCTCGCCAAGCTCAAGTATCCAATATCCCTGCATCTTTTCGGGACCTGACTTATCCTTCATATCCGTTATAGTAAGACTGTCAGAAAACCAATCCCCGGCTAACTTTGCAAAGAAGGTAGACTTGCCGATGCCTTGGGGACCGTTCAGAATAAGCACACTATCGAATTTTATGCCGGGGGTAAAAATACGGGCTACCGCCGCAACAAGTGTCTTACGAATAATGGCACGGCTATATGAGTTGGGAGTTGCACCGAAGTAATCGATGAGGAGGTTCTCAACTCGAACCTCACCATCCCATTCGGGTAATGATTCAAGATACTCACGGACAGGGTGGTAAGCTCTCTCGGCTGCTACCGCAAGCACAGCATCTTTTGTTTTGGTGGGTGCATATACGCCGTAGTTCTGGCTTAAGTACACCTTGAGTGCTGCATTGTCCGAGTCGTTCCATCCACTCTTTATCTGCTCCCAAGGCAGACCTTTCGGTGCGTCAATGCCGTCACGGTGACAGTTGAACGCTATATTCTGCAGTTGGGAGTCACAGCGTAGGATAAGCACAAGGTTGTCAAGGGTGTCCATTACCTTGCCTTTCTTGTCAAGCTCAAGGTGGAGCTGCCAGTCATCATTATTCGTAAACTCGCTTTGAGCCTGTTCCATACGGTTCTTTGCAAGCTCGCCCTTTACCTTGTCATCAGTTACCGCAAACTCCGTCATTGCCTTGAAAGCCTTTGTATCCTCATCACCGAACTTGTGTATTCTTACGAGGTCAAAGGCATTCAGCAGTCTTCCGTGCGCGGGATCAGTAGCATGGTGGCTATATGCGAACTTATTATCGTACACAACCACTCCTGCGCTGCTATCAGCGGGGATGTAATCATATCTTCCTTCCATAGCAGAGGGCGAGTACACATCCGACAGAAAAGCCTCGACTGCCTCTTCAATGGTGTAAGCACGGCAGAAAGCACCTACGATGCCTTCCTTTGTAAGAGGATCAGCCTGTGTCTTTATAGTGGACTTTATAACCGCAGACTGTCTTGAGGATACGGGGTAAGTTGATACATCACGCCAATCATCGTATTTGGCAAGATAAACGTCGGGGTTCAGAAGGTCACCGTCTATCTGCTTATACACAAATTCACCGTTGCTCGATGTGGAAGGCCAATACATAAGGCGGGTAGGCTCGTATGTTGTGTCATCGAACATATCAATGCCGAGTTCCTTGGCTACCATTCTTCCGACAGCCGGATATTCATCTTCTGATATATCTCTTGAGAGAGGGATGATAAGACGGAGTCTAGGCTTTTCGGGTGTATGTTTATGCGTGGAGTAGATGCAGCAAGCGTAATCAAACAGCATCTCAATTGTGTCGCATACATCTGGTACACCGTAGTCCATATCGAGAGTAAGCATAGAACGGCAGAGAACGTTTCCGTTCTTACGCTTTCCGTCGGCAAGGTGTCCGCCGACAAAACCACCGACATCCTTTATTCCGTCCTGCTCGCCCTTCTTCATACGGCGGTATTCATCGACCGTTTCCGTTGTACGCTGGGTGGTGGATACTCGTTTGCAGAACTCCTGCCAACTGATGTCTTTGTTCTTCCATTTTTTCTCCATCCTGCTGTTACCGAAGGAAATCTTCATCTCTGTACCTCCTTGATCTCGTCATCAAAATAGCGGATAGTGTATCCTTTACGCTTCGCCCGTTCTATTTCGGCACTCATTCCCGTGGAAATGATACTGCCGAACACCCATACCTCCGCACACTTGCTCATTATCACATTTCCGAAGAACATACCGAGGTTTCTTTCGGTAGTGTCCTTGTCATCGAGGAACTGTGTAAAGAGCAGATGTGGGGCTATGGGGATATATCCCTGCTGAACAGCAAATTTGCTGTATCTGCGGGCATTGGCTACATTCATTTCAATGTTCCCTGCGTAGGGGGAGCAGATGTAGACAACAGGTCTGAAGGCTCGTGTAGCTTTTTCCTCACGCTGAATAGCGGAGAGTGCTGCATAAGCGGTAGGATCGTTGTAATGCTCTGCGTTATATTTGCTTATTCCCATATATTCACCTTAATCTTTCTTGTAAAAATCACATTCATAGCCTTCAGCTCGCAGCGGCAAGCCGGGTGCCCATTTAGGGTTCTCGCTCATAATAGCAGCAATCTCCTCAACAGAAGATACCCCGTTTGGGGCTTCCACAATGACTTCATCGTGGATGTGAGCTACAATGCGATGCCCGTTGTTTTCAATTCTCTGCATAGCCTCGGTAAGTATGTCACGGGAGATTGCTTGGGTTATATTCTCAACGAACTTGGGACCATAGCTTTCTACTCTGGACCACTTTTTGCTTTCACCGACACCTTCATAAGTGATGGATTCACCGTCAAAGCGGTTAGTGCCGATTCTCGGCCTTACATATACGAGGTTTCTGCCCGAGGGGAGAGTGATAAACATCATACCGCTTTGGTAAGTGAAGACAATTCCGTGTGTGGCAAACGGCTTTTTATGCTTGATGCAGGATTTGACCGCTTTATCTACATCCCACCACAGTTTTACAATGTTCGGATTTGCTGTACGCCAAGCATTAACGAGTGGTTTCAGTTCTTCCTCACGCATACCCGACTCTAATGCTCCCATTGCTGTGAGGGCTCCAACAGAGCCACCGTAGCCACAGGAGAGTTCGCATTGCTTGCCTTTCTGCCGAAGATGTCCGTTTTCACCGTGCTTCACAACAGGGACGTGGAACATTCGCTCGGCAGTAGCACAATAGATATCTCCGCCGTTCTCAAATACATCTAGTCTCCATTGTTCACCCGCCATCCAAGACAGCACTCGTGCCTCAATAGCGGAGAAATCTGCTACAATGAAGCGACACCCGTTCTTGGGGACAAAGGCTGTGCGTATAAGCTGGGAGAGGATATCCGGGATATTATCGTAAAGTGTCTCTACGCTGTCATAAAGCCTTTCACGAACAAGCTCTCTTGCTTCTTTCAGATCGGGGATGTGATTCTGTGGTAAATTCTGAAGTTGTATAAGTTTTCCGCTGAACCTGCCAGTTCTGTTTGCACCATAGAACTGAAACATTCCGCGGGCCCTACTGTCTTCGCATACAGCATTAGTCATAGCTGTGTATTTCTTTACAGAAGATTTTGCTATCTGCTGCCGTAGTAAAAGAGCCTCTTCAACATCTCCCGTTACTGTTTTCAGAAGTGCAGCAACTTCCTTCTTGCCGAGCTTTTCAGTTTCTACACCTTGTTTTGACAGCCACTCACGCATCTGTATCACGGAGTTTGGCTTTTGTATGTCTGTAAGGCTCTGAAATTCAGCAGCGAGTCTTGCTTTTACACGCTCATCAAGGGCTATTGCAGAGGAAACAAACCGCATATCCAAGGCTATACCTCTGTCGTTAATGATTTGGTCGAGGATGTATTCACTCCATATCTGTTCAGAAACAGGGAACTTTATGAGCTTTTCTTGTATTCCCATTTCCGTTTCTACATCTCTTGTGTTGTAAGATTTGTAGCGTTCCCACTTTTCAGGTGCATCCTGTGGGTAGCAACGACACTTGCTGCCGTCGGGCATCGTTCTGGGAATACTGAAAAGACGAATGAGGTCTTTTCCTTCTTTGAGTTTCTGCTTTTCAAGTCCCAGCACTTCACCGACACTTTCAAGCGACATTGGAAGTCCCAAGGTTGCTGCCCACACCTTTGTACAGCGCCATGAAGTGGGGGAAAGCCAGACTCCAAGGTGCCTAGATACTTGTGTTGTACAAAAACTGAATAAGTCTATTTTATATGCAATAATTGAACTCAAATTGACTTTCCCCCATAAAAATGCTATAATCAAATGTGTAAAATAATATACCAATGCCACGGCAAAAACGGGAGTAGTAATTTCAAGCCGTTTTTACTACGATTTTACTACGATTGAGGGATTCAACTTGCCCCGATTTGCCCCGTTTTGTCGATTTGCTCTGAAATATACAGTTTTTTTCTGTGGAGGAAAACGGGGCAAAATACGGCATTACACGGCAATTCAGGAGGAATTTCACCTATGTACAAAATATTAATGGTCTGCCACGGCAATATATGCCGCTCGCCGATGGCGGAATTCATACTGCGTGATATGCTTAAAAAACGTGGTATAGAGGGCATAGAGGTAGCCTCTGCTGCCACCTCTACAGAAGAGCTTGGCAACGGCGTTCACCGCGGCACTGTACGCGTGCTGCATTCACTGGGGATAGATTGTTCATTCAAAAGAGCACGTCAGATGACCCGTGCAGACTACGCAGAATACGATCTGCTGCTCGGCGCTGACAGCCGCAACATCATCAACATGAAACGCATCGCAGGCGGCGATGAGGACGGCAAGATACTTCGCCTGCTGGACTTCACCTCCCGTCCGCGAGATATCGCTGACCCCTGGTACACAGGAAACTTCGACGAAACTCAGGCGGATGTAACAGAGGGCTGCGAAGCGCTGATAAACTGGCTTTACGAGCAGGGCATAATCTCATGAGAACACTTGAAAAGACCCATCCGCTGAACTGCTTTCTGTATCTTATTTCAGTTATGGGCGTTACGATCTTCACACGACATCCGCTGCTGATTGCAGAAACGCTCATCGGGGCACTGCTGCTCCTCGTTCTGTGCGGCAAAGGAAAAATGACATTATGGGCGCTGCCTGTGATATTAGTATGCGCTGTCACAAATCCATTGTTCTCCCACAACGGCGATACTGCGCTGTTTTTCATCGGCAACGCCGCTTATACACTGGAAGCGCTGATATTCGGCGGCATATTCGGCGGAATGCTTGCAGCAGTCTGTGCATGGAGCATAGCTTCAATACGTTTCGTTACCTCAGATAAATATATCTGGCTTTTCGGCAGGGTGCTTCCAGTAAGCGGACTGGTGCTAAGCTGCTCCATGCGTATGATACCGCTCTTTATCCGCAGGACAAAGAGCTTCGCCGCCGCAGATAGCTCGGATAGCCTGAGATCGAGCGCGAGCGCGTTCTCCGCCAGCCTCGGCTACAGCGCAGAGCAGGCAATGGCATCAGCTGATTCCATGAAAGCACGCGGCTATGGCACTGCAAAACGTACCAGCTACTCGCTGTATCGCTTCGGCAGACGCGAGCTTATTCAGCTTACTGCAGTGCTGGTGACATCCATACTTACTCTGACGTTTATGATACTCGGCAACGGCAGCTTTGAATGTTATCCGCGCGTTCAGACGATATCTTCATCGGCTGCGGATATCATCCTGTATATCGCATTTGGCACGCTGTGCCTGCTTCCCTCTTTTGCGGTGATATTTGAACATTCACGCAGAATGAGCGGCTACTCCACCATCAAGGAGCACTGAAATGAGCATTTTAACTGTAAAAGATCTGTCTTTCACATATTCCTCGGGAACTCAGGCGCTTAACGACATAAGCCTTGACATTGACGAAGGCTCCTTTGTCACACTCTGCGGTGCTTCAGGCTGCGGAAAAAGTACTCTCCTGCGGCTTATGAAGCAAGGTCTGAGCCCAAGAGGTAAGGTAACGGGAGAGGTACTGTATCTCGGCGAGCCGCTCAGCGGTCTTGATGCAGAACGTGCTGCCGCGGAAACAGGCTTTGTTATGCAGCAGCCGGAGGCTCAGATAGTTACAGATAAGGTCTGGCACGAGCTGGCGTTCTCCCTTGAAAGCACAGGAGTTCCTCAGGGCGAGATGCGCCGACGTGTGGGAGAGATGGCAAGCTACTTCGGTCTGGATGACCGCTTTTTCGATGACACCGCAAGCCTTTCGGGTGGCCAGAAGCAGCTTCTGGCGCTTGCAGGTGCAGCGGCTCTGCATCCGCGCGTACTTCTGCTGGATGAGCCCACCTCCCAGCTTGACCCTATATCCGCCAGAGAAATGATAGAAGCTGTGACACGACTCAACCGCGATTTCGGTGTGACCATCGTTATTGCGGAACACAGGCTGGAGGAGCTGCTGTATGTTTCTGACCGTATCATCGTCATGGAACATGGTAAGGTGATCGCAGACAGCACTCCCTCAGAGATACTGACAGCTCTGCCGACTAAGCATCCCATGATATCCGCCATGCCTGTTTCTGTGCGTCTATATGCAATGGGCGGAGGTATAGATAACGCGCCGCTCACCATACGCGATGGCAGAAACAACGATATCTGCCGCAGGGCAATGGAGCAGCTCAGACCCGAACAGACAGCACGCACACATGACGGTGAGGTGCTCATCAGCGCAAGAGAGCTGTGGTTGAGCTACGGAAAGGACAGACCCGATGTTCTGAACAACGCATCCGTTGAAGTGCGCGCAGGCGAGGTACTTGCTATACTCGGCGGCAATGGCAGCGGTAAGACCACACTCCTCAAATGTCTTTCGGGAGCACTGAAGCCGCTCGGTGGAAAAGTCACACGAAAAAAAGGAATAGTCACAGCCTACCTGCCGCAGGAGCCGTGCGAATTATTCCGCCACGATACTGTGTGCGAGGAGCTTTCAGACATGGCAACAGAGCTCATTCCTGAGAGCCTGTATGACCGTCACCCATACGACCTTTCAGGCGGCGAGCAGCAGCGCCTTGCAATAGCAAAGCTATTGCAGAAAGAGCCTGATGTGCTGCTTCTTGATGAGCCTACAAAGGGCATGGACGCAGCCTCCAAAGAAGCGCTTGCACTGCTGCTGCGAGATATCTCGGCAAAGGGCACAGCAATCGTGCTTGTCACTCATGACACAGAGCTTGCCGCAGAGTGCGCCGATACCTGCGCCCTGCTTTTCAGCGGAGAGATAGTAAATTCCGCACCGCCCGCTGAATTCTTCTCGGATAACTATTTCTACACTACTCCAGCCAGAAGAATCACCAGGGGAATAGCCGAAAACATCATCTCCTTATAATTCTGTATATACAAAAACCCTCCGTGTTTCCACGGAGGGTCAAATTGTTTAAGTTGTATGAGCTATTAGCCCTTAGCCATAGCCTCAACTTCAGCTGCGAAATCGTCAACCTTCTTCTCGATGCCCTCGCCGCGCTCATAGCGAACGAAGTCAACTACCTCAAGGGAAGCGCCCTCAGCCTTAGCTACGGAAGCTACATACTGACCAACGGACATGGAATCATCCTTGAAGTACTTCTGATCGAGGAGGCAAACTTCCTCAAAGTACTTTCTCATACGACCCTCAACGATCTTATCGAGAACGTTCTCGGGCTTGGGCTTCTTGGACTCCTCATTCTCCTTCTTAACAAGAGCAGTCTGAACAGCCTTCTCCTCTGCGAGCTTCTCCTCAGAGATGGAGGACTGAGCTACGAACTGAGCGTTCAGAGCTGTTACCTGAAGAGCAACGTTCTTGCCGCAAGCAAGGATCTCTGCGTTATCAGCCTTGTCTGTTGCGAGCTTAACCAGTGTACCCAGTCTGCCGCCATCGTGCATATAGGGAACCAGAACGCCGTCCATCTTTGTGAAACGACGGATGTTCATGTTCTCACCGATAGTAGCAACCTTCTCGGTCATGTAATCAGCAACCTTCTGTGTGCCGCCTGCTACTGTGCACTCCTTAAGAGCCTCAACATCAGCAACGTCATTAGCAAGGATTGTATCAGCGATAGTCTCAACCAGCTCGAGGAACTTGTCTGTCTTAGCGCAGAAGTCGGACTCACAGTTGATCTCAACCAGAACACCTGTTGTGCCGTTTACCTTAGCCTTAACTACGCCCTCAGCAGCGATACGGCCAGCCTTCTTGGCAGCCTTTGCGAGACCCTTCTCACGGAGGATCTTAACAGCCTCATCTCTGTTGCCGTCAGCCTCTACGAGAGCTCTCTTGCAGTCCATCATGCCGCAGCCTGTCATTTCGCGCAGCTCTGCAACGTCCTTAGCGGTAATGTTAGCCATGATTTTTTATCTCCTTTATCGTAATTATCTTATTGAACGGAAGAATTACTCAGCGTCTGCTGCCTCTGCCTCAGCTGCAACAGCCTCTGCTGTGCCCTGGTTAGCGGAGATGATAGCGTCAGCCATAGCGCCTGCGATGAGCTTAACTGCTCTGATAGCGTCATCGTTGCCGGGGATCACATAGTCGATCTCATCGGGATCGCAGTTTGTGTCAACGATAGCAACAACGGGGATACCGAGCTTCTTAGCCTCAGCAACAGCGATCTTCTCCTTGCGGGGATCAACGATGAACAGAGCGCCGGGGAGCTTCTTCATGTTCTTGATACCGCCGAGGAACTTCTCAAGCTTCTCGATCTCGAGGTTGAGCTTGATAACTTCCTTCTTGGGAAGCAGATCGAATGTGCCGTCTGTGCTCATTGTGTGGAGCTGCTCGAGACGAGCGATTCTTCTCTGGATTGTCTTGTAGTTTGTCATCATACCGCCGAGCCATCTTGCGTTTACAAAATGAGCGCCTGCGCGGAGTGCCTCTTCCTTGATGGAATCAGCAGCCTGCTTCTTGGTACCAACGAAAAGTACCTCGCCGCCGTTAGCTGCAACCTCGTGAATGAAGTTGTAAGCCTCGTCCAGCTTCTTTACTGTCTTCTGAAGATCGATGATGTAGATACCGTTTCTCTCTGTGAAGATGTAGGGAGCCATTTTAGGGTTCCATCTTCTGGTCTGGTGACCGAAGTGTACGCCAGCTTCGAGAAGCTGCTTCATAGATACTACTGCCATTTGTGTTTCCTCCTGAATTTAGGTTATTAAAATTTTCCTCCACGAAAGATCACCGTTCCTGACGCCGTGAGAGCGCACCAAAGGCGGCTGCTTCCGTGTGTGTATTTGTGCTTCTTATAGAATTGCACATTTACTGAAATATTATACCACAAACAAGAAAAGATTGCAAGTACAAATTACCTGTTATTTAAACAAATTCCCCAACATCCTGCGCTTTCCGTTTGGCGAATTTGACGGAAGCTCACAGGAAACAAGGATAGTATCCTCACCTATCACCTCGATATCGCACCATTTCAGGCAGATATCCTCCGTTCTGCCCAGCAGCCCGAACAGCTTTGGTCTGCCGAAAATGATGATACGGCTTATCTTCGCTGTGCAGTTATCGAACTCCAGATCATCGGGGAAACCGAGACGGCAGCCGCTCCTGATATTGATTACCTCTTTACACTTGATGTCGTTGAAGCTGTATAGCATATGATCACCTCTGTGGGATGTATATGCTCGTATATTGGCGAAAATGCGGGTCAAGCCTGCCTTGACAAACAGTGAATGCAATGATATAATTTTCTTAGCAAATCAATTATACTGATAAAGGAGAATATATGAAAAGGATAAACAGACTCATATCACTGCTGCTGGCTGCAGCGATAGGCTTTACCTCGCTGTTTAGTGGCTCTGTCACAGCGAATGCAGCAAGCACCAACAGCGCTAAAGTGAGCGCTGCGCGTATCTGGGACGGCACAGCCGACACCAGCTGGTTCACGAATGACAAGGATACATATAACATCTCCACTGCAGAGCAGCTTGCAGGTCTTGCACAGCTGGTAAACAGGGCTGCTCACGGCGACCGTTTCCGCGGAGTCACCATAAACCTCACCAACGACATCATACTCAACGACACAACAAACTGGAAAAAGTGGAAGACCGATCCGCCGAAGAACCTATGGGATCCCATAGGTGAGGAAGGAAGTCCCGTGCTTGGCTACCGCCCCTTTGCAGGACATTTCAACGGCAACGGTCACACTATCAGCGGCATGTATGTCAACACAAGCGAGTACAGCGGACTTTTCTGCTACACCAGCGGCGCAATAATCCGTAACCTGAAGATAGAAAAGAGCGTTGTTGTATCAACAAACCACAGCGGTGCGCTTATCGGTCTGAGTGAAAGCTCCTATGTAGACTGCTGCGAGGTACGCGATGTGTATATCTACAGCAAGCAATCCGCAGGCGGTCTTATCGGAGAAGCGAAGTACATAAATGTGGTAGGACCTTTCCTGATGACAGCGCTCATGGGCTTCGGTATCCTTATCAATCCTCTTATTATTGCAGCAGGCGACAACGGAGAATCCTGCGGCACTTACGTCAATAACAGCAAGGCAGTAAACATAAAGGTCAGCGTTGAAAACAGCTGGTCCAATCCTCCTGCGGGCGGAATAGTCGGAAACGCATCTGAAAACTGCGGCGTCTATAATTGTCTCACAGTAAACGGAACATTCTCCTCCGTTGATACTATCAACTACGGCGGTACTACTCATACAGGCGAATGCGGAGCTATCCTCGGCTCAGGCAATGGCGTACTGAAGAACTGCTACACATACAACTTCAAGCGCGCAGATAAAAACTCCGCAAGAATCGACAAGGCATCTGTAAAGGCGGTAACAAAGAAAACGCTATACTCCCAGTCCTTTGCAAAGAAGATGGGCGACTCCTTTGAATATATGAAAAACAGTATGCCTGTACTCACTGCGATAAACACACCATCGATAGATATCGTTATCAGCGGT
>JAFTVU010000029.1 GCA_017465665.1 Oscillospiraceae bacterium
ATGGATATCTACAACAAGGCGGATGAGCTGATGTATTCGGATAAGCAGGAGATCAAAAAGAATCATCCCGAGCTTTGCGGAAGATAAAATCCGAAACAGGCATTGACAAAACACAGAAATTATAATAAAATAAAAGAGTATTTTTTATCATAAGAAAGGAAATGACACAATGGCAAAGTTAAATGAAAACTTCTTCAACCTGAAGAAGAATTATCTGTTCATCGATATCGCAAAGAGGATCAAGGCGTACACTGCTGAGCACCCCGATGCAAAGCTCATCAGAATGGGCATCGGCGACGTTACACAGCCTCTTGCTCCTGTGGTTGTTGAGGCTATGGAAAAGGCTTGCCGCGAGATGGGCGTCAAGGAGACATTCCGCGGCTATGAGGACAGCGGCGCAGGCTATGATTTCCTGCGTGACGCAGTATCCGATTACTACAAGAGCTTCGGCGCAGATGTTCCCGCAGGTGAGATACATATTTCCGACGGTGCTAAGAGCGACTGCGGAAACATCATCGACATCTTCGGTGAGGGTAATGTTGTTCTTGTAACTGACCCTGCATATCCCGTATACGTTGATTCCAACGTGATGAGCGGCAACAGCGTTCTGTATGCTGATTCCAACGAGGAGAACGGCTTCGCAGCTATGCCTCCCAAGGATATCAAGGCAGATCTCATCTATCTCTGTTCTCCCAATAACCCCACAGGCTCTGTGTATACCAAGGCACAGCTCAAGGAGTGGGTGGATTATGCTCTTTCCAACGATGCTATCATCATTTTTGACGCGGCTTACGAGGCATTTATCACAGACGCTGAGCTTCCCAGAAGCATCTACCAGATCGAGGGCGCAAGAAAGTGCGCTATCGAGATCTGCTCCCTTTCCAAGACAGCAGGCTTCACAGGTACACGTTGTGGCTACACAGTAGTTCCTGAGGATATCATCCAGAAGAACAGCAAGGGCGAGGATGTGAAGATCGCTGATCTGTGGAACAGACGTCAGGGCAGTAAGTTCAACGGCGTTTCCTATCCCGTTCAGCGTGGTGCGGAGGCTGTATTTACTCCTGAGGGACAGAAGCAGACCAAGGCTACCATTGCTTACTATCAGGAGAACGCACGCATGATCGCTGCTACCTGCGATGAGCTGGGCATCAGCTACACAGGCGGTATCAATTCTCCCTACATCTGGCTCAAGTGCCCTGATGGTATGGGCAGCTGGGATTTCTTTGATTACCTGCTCAACGAGATCCAGGTGGTTGGTACTCCGGGTGCAGGCTTCGGTAAGAACGGTGACGGCTGGTTCAGACTTACCGCATTCGGTACTCACGAGGCTACCGCAGAGGCTATGGAAAGACTCAAGGGTCTTCTGAAGAAGTAATTCGATAAAAACGATACGCCGCTCAGGAAAGAGCGGCGTATTTTTTTGTTTCAGAAATCCAGCGGCTTAGGAGATATGAAGAACAGCTTCTTTTCAGTCAGTCCAAAAAGCAGCTCAGTGGTCTCGCCCTTGCGGTATTCGGGATAGCGGTTTTTTGTTTTCTCGCTGAGCGGTATTGTACGCTCTTCAAATTCGCATTGCCTGATATCGTAATAGATCACCTTTACAGCCCCGACAGAGGTATACATAACATAGGCGGTAATGGCGTATATTTCGATGCAGTTCATCAGCCTGAGCTTATCTCTGGCAGTCAGTAGGAAAACAGCCAGAAGTGCTACGGCAAGAGCACCGTATTCAAATATGATGTTCAGCTCAGTCTCAAAGGAGATGATAAGCCCTATGACAGCAAAGCTGATAAGCGGTATCACATCGTTGAAGGTGAACCGCGTCATAGCGTGTTTCTGTTCATACGAAACGGGGCGATACGCTTCTTTCAGAAAGTCAAGCTCATGTTCATCCATGTCTGTACTCCTTTGCTGATATATCAACAGCCGCTTCGTAATGAAGCGGCTTTGCTGTTATTTCTGCAGGAAAACGTTGATAAGCTCGTGACCGACGGGTCTGAATATACCCGAAGCCTCTGCGTGAGCCTCGTCGAACTTCTCAACACCGTTTACATCCTTTGTGCTGTCGTAGATGAGGTAGGGAACAGGGTTGGATGTGTGGGTCTTGAGATCGAGAGGTGTGGGGTGATCGGGGCAGATGAGGATGCGGATATCCTCGCCCTTGAATGCCTCCAGTATCGGACCGAGCACCTGCTCGTCAATGATCTCGATAGCCTTTACCTTGTTCTGTACTTCTGCACGGTGACCGCACTCATCGGGAGCTTCCATGTGAACGTACACGAAATCAGCACCGTCCTTAAGTGCCTTGATAGCGGCATCTGCCTTGCCCTTGAAGTTTGTATCTATGTAGCCTGTTGCGCCCTCAACTTCGATAACATCCATCTGAGCGAACTTGCCTATGCCCTTGAGCAGGTCAACAGCGGATATCATAGCGCCGCTCACGCCGTACTTCTCCTTGAAAGGAGTGAGCTCTGCGCGCTTGCCCTCGCCCCACAGCCAGATGCTGTTTGCAGGGCGCTTGCCGCGTGCTATTCTTGCCTGGTTTACGGGATGATCCTTAAGCAGATCATAGCTGCGCTTCATCATATCCAGCAGCTTTTCAGCGTTGGGAGAGGTGCTGAGGTATTCTGTGATAACTCTGCCGCTTATATCATGGGGAGGTGTCATATCTCCCACATCAAGTGTGCCGTTGTTCCAGATGAGACAGTGGCGGTAGCTTACGCCGCTGTAGAACTTGAACTCATCGTTTCCGAAGTTCTCCTGAACGTACTTGATGAGCTCTGCCGCTTCTGCAGTGGAGATGTCATCGGAGCAGTAGTCCACCATTGTCTTCTTTGTGTAGTCGTCCTCATCGGAGAGAGTTACCAGATTGCAGCGGAAGGATACATCGGTGGACTTCATGTCGATACCGATGGAGCCCGCCTCCAGCGGAGAACGTCCTGTATAGTAGATGGACGGATCATAGCCCAGCACGGAGAGGTTAGCCACATCGCTTCCCGGCTTAAGACCCTCGCCTACTGTCTTAACCATTCCCACCTCGGATACTTTTGCGATGCGGTCCATATTGGGCTTGTATGCCTTGCCCATGGGAGTTGTGCCGCCGAGATCCTCACGGGGAGTATCTGCCATTCCGTCGCAGAGAAGAACTGCGTATTTCATAATAGTTGCCTCCTGATCTTATATTTATGTCGTTAATATTCTAACACAATTTTACTCGGAATGCAATATGCTTATGAAATTTTTTTAAAACCTGAAAAGCTCCTTTTCGTAGCGCTCCAGAGCGTATTCAAAAGCGTCAAGGCTGTCGATGTTGGTGGTGCCGTTGTCAAGACGGGTGTCGTGGTGGATATCGCGCTCGTCCCACACTGCGCTGTGCAGAGCCTCTATCAGGTGCGGACACTCGTCCGAGATATGAATCCTGCCCGAAGCTATCAGCCTGTTCGTCATGTTGATGCGGGTGTTGATAGGACGTTTCAGCGCGTTGCGGACATCCAGCCTTACAGCGCTGCGGAAGCTCTTTACCAGAAGCTGCTCGGCGCTGTCGCAGTAAGCGGCGCAAAGGGTAGGGCGCTGTTCCTTTTCACGGGCAATGTACTCCGCGAAAGCAGAGATGAGGCTCTCTGCGGAGCGGTTGCGGGCATCGTAATGCTCCGAGAGGACGTACACGTTTTTAAATCCAACGTCATACCCCACATGGCAGAACACGCTGGCACTGCCGTTTCCGCCGTAATCCACTCCCACAACGGAGGTCATCAGCCTGTTTTCGGTAAGGCACTCAGCAAGCTCATCGGCGGATATGATGCAGCTGTCGGAAAAGGCATCGTACACTCTGCCCTCAGCCGCTACCCACATTCCGAGTATGAAGCGGTCGTAGAATACTCCCGAAAACTCTGTCTTGAGGGCTTTGACATAATCCTCGGGCAGGTGTGGATTATCCTCCAGAGTGAATCTCAGCGAGAGCAGGTCTGGCATCTCCTTATCCAGATAATCGCGCTTCAGCCAGTGAGAGGGAGTATCGGGATTGGTGGTTGCAAACAGCTTTGCGCCCTCCTCCGAAAGACGTGACAGCAGCATTGTGAAGAAATCCTCCCCGAAAAGGGAAAGCTCGTCACAGTATGCGCCGCGTAAGGTCATGCCTCGTATCTTGCCCTCTGCGCCTGCATTTGCCGCACCCTCGAGATAGATGCGCCTGCCGAACAGCCGCGCCTCCTTTTTGGTGACGCTGTAGGTAAAGCTCTTTCCGAAGAGCTCAGCCATAGGCTCAAGGACATTTCTTTTCAGTGTTGTGAGGGTCTTTCCTGCCATGAGATAGCTCTTCTCTTTTGGAGAGCCTGCCACCCATATCCCCCACATTATCATACTGATATAGGTCTTTCCGCTTCGCACGCTTCCCTCGAATATGTTCAGGCGCTTCAGACCGCCGTTTTTCAGCAGTGCCAGCGCCTTTTTCTGTTTTTCGGAGAAATCATACATCTGTATCGACCTCCGAATAAGCCTGTATCAGCTTTGCAAGCTTTTCGGTATCCTCTGACGATGAATTCTCCTCCACCATCTCAAAGACAAGCCTGAACACCTTTGCAAGCTTTTCCAGATCCTTTTCCGCAAGGGCGGAGATAAGCTCCTCATCGGTTATCTTCCGTGCGAACATCTCTCCGAATTTAATGAATGAGCGGTTGTGCTTTGTAAAGAACTCAGCCGCCGTCAGTTTTTTAGCCATGCTGTACCTCCTGTGAATTTGTGTGTGGATATTTCCACAGGGTAAGCATAGCAGGGGATAGGGTGCAAATTACTGCAATATCACACCATCTTCTCACGCATGGCGGAAATTATCTTCCGCTCTCTCCGCGAGACCTGCACCTGCGTCATTCCGAGAATGGCGGCTGTCTGACACTGGGTAAGCTCTCTTTCGTATCTCAGCAGTATCAGCTCTCTGTCGCTTTCGGAAAGCTCAGCAAGGCACTGGCGCAGGGCAAGCCTGTCTATCAGCTTTTCCTCGCCTGAGGGCGTAGGGATATCGGTGGTGTTTTCATCATCGTCCGAGGGCGAGAGCGATATCGGCGGTATACCTGCGGCTATCGCTTCGGCGGCGGCTTCGTTGGATACTCCGAGAGCCTCAGCAATGTCCGAGATGCGCGGCTCCTTGCCATCGGAGATAAGCCTGTCCCGTATCCGCGCGGCTTTCAGTGAAAGCTCCTTGAGGCTCCTGCTGACTTTAACAGCGCCGCCGTCACGGAAAAGCCGTTTTATCTCGCCGAGTATGACAGGCACCGCGTAAGTGGAAAAGCACAGTCCGCGCCCGTGGTCGAAGTTGTCGCAGGCCTTTACAAGCCCAAGGCTGCCTGCGGCGAACAGCTCCTCGTATTCTATGCCACGGCCTCTGAAGCGGTTTGCAAGCGAGTGTACCAGCGGAAGATTGCTCTCGATAAATTCATCGCGGTCCACGTTATTTCACCCGTCTGCTGAGCTTCTTTTCCATCGTGACCGTTGTGCCCTTGCCGACGGAGCTTTTCACTTTAAGCCTGTCCATGAAGCTGTCCATCACGGAAAATCCCAGACCTGAGCGCTCCTCCTCCGCGGCAGTTGTGAAAAGCGGTGTCATTGCCTGCTCTATGTTCTCGATGCCGCTGCCCTTGTCCTTTACGGATATGTATATCACATCGTTTTTATAGATACGCAGTGTCAGCTCCACCATGCCTAAAGTGTTTCGGTAGCCGTGCACTATCGCATTGGTGACCGCCTCGGAAACGGCGGTCTTTATCTCGCTTATCTCCTGCACTGTCGGGTCGCACTGGGAGGCAAAGGCTGCCGCCGCAGAGCGTGCGAAAGCCTCGTTCACCGAGATGGACAGGAACTGTATCTTGGCTTCGTTCAGTATCTCCTTTTTCATATCTTTACTCCTTCCGCCAGCAGCCTTGCAAGCCCTGAAAGCCTTATCACTGCCGCTATATTGGGTCTGACGTTCTTGATGATCATATCTCCGCCCACAGCCTGAACTGATTTCAGCCGTCCCAGTATCAGCCCTATGCCTGAGCTGTCCATGAAGCCTACCTGTTCAAGATCAAGTATAAGCATCTCAGGTCTTGAACGGGCTATAACGTCATCAAGCTCTGCGCGCATGGAACGGGCGGTATGGTGGTCGATATCTCCGCAGAGCGCCGCGGTTATTCGTCTGCCATCGTTGTACAGCTTTATCATTGTATTTCCCCCTTTTTGGTTTGTGAGGATATCTTACCACCACTCGCGTGAAAATCCTGTCGGTATGCATGAGAGAAATACAGCTTTTTATGACGCTGTGCGACGGTATCTGCCGTGCTGTTGAGAAAATCTGCACAGTCTGCTGAAACTTATGGAAAATTGTAAGAATAATGTATGATATTTTAGTGAAATCCCCTTGATTTATATGCTTAATTGTTGTATAATCAACTCGAAAGCTGAATAGCTTTTATTGAGGAAATGTGTGCGTGAATACGCTTTTGATACATCTTGGAGAAAGGACATAAAATGAGCGACAAACTTAATGTCTGTCTTATGAACGATTCGTTTCCGCCGCTTATAGACGGCGTTGCGAATGCGGTGGTGAATTACGCTTCAGTTATCTCATCCATCGGAAGTGCCACAGTGGTAACTCCCGAGTACCCCGATGCAAAGGATGAGTTCGGGTTTCCTGTTGTCCGCTATACCAGCATGCCGATCACGGAGAAGATGTGCGGTTACCGCGCGGGATATCCTTTCAGCTCCAGCAAGCTGGAGGCACTGAGCAATTCGGGCTTTGATATCATCCACAGCCACTGTCCGTTTGCTTCTACCGTTATGGCGAGGACTCTGCGTGAAAAGACAAATATACCGATAGTGCTCACATACCACACGAAGTTTGATATAGATATCCGCCGTGCGCTCCCGAACAAGCTTCTGGCAGACTCGGCGATAAAGCTGATAGTTGGCAATATCGAGGCGTGTGACGAGGTGTGGACGGTAAGCCGTGGTGCAGGTGAGAATCTCAGAAGCCTCGGCTACGAGGGTGAATATTACGTCATGGAGAATGGCGTGGATTTCCCCTGCGGCAGAGCAGGCAAGGAACCTGTTGAAGAGCTTCGTGCAAGGTACGGGCTGAGCGACGAGGTGCCTGTGTTCATGTTCGTGGGCAGATTGTTGTGGTACAAGGGCGTCCGTCTTATCCTTGACGCGCTGAAGATGCTTTCGGATAAAGGTATAGACTACCGAATGCTGATAGTCGGCGATGGCGCTGACCGTGCGGAGATGGAGCAGTATGTGGATGAGCTGGATATCCGTGACCGGGTGATATTCACAGGCGCAGTTTTTGATCGTGAGGAGCTGCGCGTATACTATACGACAGGTGATCTTTTCCTGTTCCCGTCACTGTATGATACCAACGGTATCGTGGTAAGGGAGGCTGCTGCCTGCGGCGTGGGCTCGCTGCTTATAGAGGGCAGCTGTGCAGCTGAGGGTATAACTCATGGCAGGACAGGAATACTCACAAAGGATGAGCCTGCTGCAATTGCAGCGGAGCTGGAGTTTGCCGCGTCACATCTTGCAGAGATACGTCAGATCGGTCAGAACGCCATGGATGAGGTGTACATCTCATGGGAGACCGCAGTAAAACGCGCCTATGAAAGATATCAGGTGGTTATAGACAGGGCAAAGTCGGGCAGCACAGACAGGCAGGAGCGCTTCTTCTCCGATGACTTCTTCCTGATGATGGATCGTATAACGGATAATATCCAGAGCTTCCGAAGCATACCTGCGAATATCCGCAGCATTCCCGATAATCTGCGCGAAAGAACAGAGAACATCCGTGAGAGCGGCAGAAAACTGAGTGACAACATCCGCGAAAAGGGAGAAAACCTCCTTGAAAACGGCAGGCGCATCGGCGACAACATCCGTGAGAAGAGCGAAAATCTCATTGAAAACGGAAAGAAGCTGGGAGATAAGCTGCTTGGCAGGGATGACGATGATTTTTCAGAATAAAAAAAGAGCCGCTGTCCGTAATGAACAGCGGCTTTTCGCATGGGGTATGCGAAAATGAAATAATGAATAAATTGGGGAAAACAAAAAACAAGGATGAAAGAGGACTTTCGTCCTGCCTTCTGTAACATATTATAGCAGAATAAATGTGCCGAAGTCGGGACATTTGCACGAGCTGTAAAAATTATGCTTTCCCCCTTGATTTATTTGAGAAAAAATGTTAGAATATATCTGTATATTATATACTTTATTTTATTTCTTTATTCGGAGGAGCCGCAATGGTAATCAAAACCTTTTACATCAATCAGGACAAGACAGCCTATGTAAAGGCTTATATGCTGGATAATATTTCGGGCCTTGCATTCTGCGAGAAGCGCCCCGCGGTAATAATCTTCCCCGGCGGCGGTTATGAATTCTGCTCAGACAGAGAGGGTGAGCCTATCGCGCTGCAGTATCTTGCAGAGGGCTACAACGCTTTCGTTGTGAACTACACCGTAAACGCAAAGTTCCCCACATCTCTTGTGGACGCGGCGTACACATTCTACAAGGTGCGTATGCGTGCCGAGGAATTCGGTGTGGATAAGGATAAGCTGGCTGTTCTCGGCTGCTCCGCAGGCGGACATCTTGCAGGCTGCCTCGCTACCATGTGGAGCGATACACAGATAGTAAAGGCTATCGGCTGTGAGCCTGCCGATCTGCGCCCCAATGCGGCTATCCTTTGTTATCCTGTTATCAGCGGCGTTACAGCTCCCCATGAGGGCAGCTTCAGAGTGCTCCTCGGCGAGGAGGCGAGCCGTTCCGATCTCAGCCGCCTTTCTCTCGAAAACAGAGTTACTCCCAAGACACCGCCTGTTTTCCTCTGGGCTACCGCCAATGACGATTGCGTTCCTGCACACAACTCCCTTGTTATGGCAAAGGCGTGCATCAGCAACAAGGTGCCTGTGGAGCTTCATATGTACGATGAGGGCCCGCACGGACTTTCCACCTGCGACAAGGCTACAGGCTGGCATGAGAGCTTCTATCTCGATAACTGCCGCCGCTGGATAAAGCTTTCCGTTGAGTTCCTCAACAAGTACATGAACGTATGAAAAAGCCATCCATGATGATCTTCGATTACGGTCAGACTCTCGGCTACGAGCCCGGGTTTGATCTTATGAGAGGATATAATGCGATATATAAGCACATAACCAAAAATCCCGATAACGTGTCCGCCGAGGAGCTTAAGCTGTTCGGCGACATGATATTTCAGAGGCAGCGCGATGTGCTGCATACAGGCTACGAGCCGCACAGCCATCAGGGCTACAGGGCGGCATTCGAGTACTACGGTCTGGAGTTCGATACGGATATAGCGGAGATAGAGCGTATACTGTGGGACAACACCGCCATTGGTGAGATAATGCCCCATTCGGATAAGCTTCTGCGATATCTGGAGGATAACGGTATCCGTTATGGAATGATCAGCAACATCGGCTGGTCGGGCAAGGCTCTTTCGGACAGGATGAACAGGCTGTTTCCGAACAATAAGTTCGAGTTTATCATCGCATCCAGTGAGTATGGCATCCGCAAGCCTGACAGGCTGATATTCGATATTGCGCTGCGAAAGGCAGGGCTTCCTGCAGAGGAGGTCTGGTACTGCGGCGATAGCATTGAAAACGACGTGCAGGGCGCGATATCCGCAGGAATGTTCCCTGTGCTGTATGAATGCCGCGTTGAGGGCGGACTGCCCAAGGATAATACCGCGCTTTACGGCAGCTGTGAATATCTTCATATCCATGACTGGAACGAGCTTATAACGCTTCTTTCACAGACAGAGGTGACGGTATGACAGAGCACGCAGGCTATTCTCAGGTGGATGACAGATATGGCCGCTTAGCGAAAGGTACGTTCCGCTGTCCTAAAAAGAAAGAGGGCGCGATGCTCAACGTAGTTGCAGTTATCTATATCGTGTGGCTCGTAATAGTGGTGGTGAATGCTGTTATAGTTCTTTCGGGCGATCTCAGCGTGCCGATATTCGAGTATGACAAGACGATAGAGGATTACAAGCCTACGCTTGATCTTCTCTGTGTGATAATATCTGTACTTCTTCTTTTTATACTGACATATGCCGCCGTGTTTGCGGTCATTCTGATAACCAACGGCTCGGAATACACCTATTTTGCGGATGAGGTAAAGATGGTCATCACCGATCCCGAGGGCGCCAAGATAGTGATAGAATACAAGGATGTGATATGCGTCACATACGAAAGGCTGACTCTGTTCTCAAGGCGCGAGCGAGGTTACGATGTGCATATCGAAACGAAGTACCGCACCCATCATTACCAGTATATATTCTCGAAAAACAAGCTGTTCCGTCAGGAAAAGGACACGCCGTTCTTCATTCTGGAGGAGGCGGCAGGTCTGAAAAAGCGCAGATATACCGATGAAATGGGTACATGATATGAACGATATAAAATTGCTGTTCTTTGATCTGGGAGGAGTGCTTCTTGATGAGCGCGCTTGCTGGGAGGACAGGATACACCGCACCTGCGAAAAGCACGGTATCTCTGCCGATGTGCTTCGCGGTGAGATGGAAAAAGCGTCTCGCTCCAATCTGCACGAATACAAGGGCGCTCTCGATGCACTGGGCATAAGCTTCGGCGAGAAGTGGAACTCCGAATTTATAGCTCCGTATCCCGAAGCGGCAAAGGTGCTGGCGGAGCTGAAAGCAGGCTACAGGCTCGGTGTGATAGCTAATCAGCCGCTCAATACGCGAAAGCGCATGGAGGAATGGGGTCTTGCCGAATACTTTGATCTTATGCTGATATCCGCGGAGGTCGGCTTTTCAAAGCCTGATCCGATACTGTTCAGAGAAGCATTGTACAAAGCGCAGGTCACCGCAGATAAGTGCGTGATGATAGGCGACAAGCTGACTAATGATATCGCTCCCGCAAAGGCGCTGGGCTTTAAGACGGTCTGGGTAAGGCAGGAATGGGGCGGAATGCAGACACCATGCATAGAGGCACTCACGCCCGATCACACGGTGGATTCCCTTGTGGAGTTGTTGGAGGTGCTGAAATGAGCGAGAATAGCAAGGCTGTGAGGACAGGCTCTGTGATAGCGCTGATTGCCTTTATTCTTTCGTTTGTTCCGTATCTGATATTACTGGGCTTTGGTATATATGCCGCGGTGGACGGCTTTACATTTTTTTCGCAGACCAGCTATGGGATGGACGCATTTTTGACTACAGTGTTCTTCTTTACTTATCTGTTCTATCCCGTGCCCTTGTTCTGCCTTGTGTATCAGATATGCTGGCTGATAAGGCGTAAGCATAAGACTATTCCGCTGAAGAAATACATACGCAATTGTGCGATAGTATACGCGGTCCTGCTGGCGATAGTATGCGTGATCGGCGTGCCGTGGCTTGATATGATCTGAATATTGGCGAGTGCGACGGGAGTTTTTTCGTGCACTTGACAAGATAAATAAACTATGCTAATATATGGTTAGTTAGAAAGAGCTAACCACAAAGAAAGGAAGACATACGATGAAAACTCCATTTGTAACAAAGGAACAGGTAGAGGAGATAGTAAAGACCTACCCCACGCCGTTCCATATCTATGATGAAAAGGCTATCCGCGAGAATGCACGCGCTCTTAAGGCTGCATTTTCCTGGAACAAGGGCTTCCGCGAGTATTTTGCTGTAAAGGCTACTCCCAATCCCTTTATCCTCAAGGTGCTTCAGGAGGAGGGCTGCGGCTTCGATTGCTCCAGCTATACAGAGCTCATGATGAGCGATCAGGTAGGCGGTAAGGCTCATGATATCATGTTCAGCTCCAACGCTACTCCCGATGAGGATTTCCTGCTTGCTCACAAGCTGGGCGCTATCATCAATCTGGATGACTTCACTCACATCGATGTTCTCGACAAGCTGACAGGCATTCCCGAGACCATCTGCTGCCGCTACAATCCCGGCGGAGAGTTCAAGACCGATGGCAGCCCCAATGTAATGGATACTCCCCGTGATGCAAAGTACGGCTTTACACACGAGCAGATAATCGAAGGCTATCGCATACTCAAGGAAAAGGGCGCAAAGAAGTTCGGTATGCACGCGTTCCTTGCTTCCAACACACTCACAAACGATTACTACCCCACACTGGCAAGGATCATGTTCCGTGCCGCTGTTGAGATAAAGGAAAAGTCAGGCGTAGAGCTGAGCTTCATCAACCTTTCGGGCGGCGTTGGTATCCCCTACAAGCCCGATCAGCCTGCCAACGATATTGCGGTTATCGGCGCAAAGGTCAAGGAGGCTTATGAGGAGATACTCGTGCCCGCAGGTATGGGCGATGTTGCTATCTTCACAGAGCTGGGACGCTTCATGCTCGCTCCTTACGGACACCTTATCGCAAAGGCTATCCGTGAAAAGCACATCCACAAGGAGTATATCGGTCTGGATGCCTGTGCGGCTAACCTCATGCGTCCTGCTATCTATGGTTCTTACCACCATATCACCGTTCTCGGCAAGGAGAATGCTCCCTGCGATCATATGTACGATGTGACAGGCGGTCTGTGCGAGAACTGCGATAAGTTCGCCATCGACAGAATGCTCCCGAAGATCGATATCGGCGATTATGTGGCTATCCACGATACAGGCGCTCACGGCTTCTCCATGGGCTATAACTATAACGGCAAGCTGAGAAGCGCAGAGCTGCTGCTCAGAGAGGATGGAAGTGTGAAGCTCATCCGCCGTGCAGAGACTCCTGAGGATTATTTCAGAACGTTTGATTTTGCTGAGGGCAAATTTGAAGTGTAATTGAGTAGTAGTGGCGGCATAGCTTTATATGCCGCCATTTGTGATGTACGGAGGTACAGTATGAAGCTCTTATTCACCATCGACAGGAAAGACTATAACGAAAGCTGGGCACATTCAAAGCGCCCGTCCATAAGAGCCGTCATCTTTAAGGGGGATAAGCTCGCCATGGTGTACAGCGTCCGTGACGGCTACTACAAGTTCCCAGGGGGTGGTATGGAGGAGGGCGAGGACCAGCGGTCAACGCTCATACGAGAGGTGCGTGAGGAGGTCGGGTTGAACGTTATTCCGTCTTCTATAAAGGAATTCGGAGAGGTAGTTGAGCTGAGAAAGAGCAATATCTTCGAGAACACCGTGTTCGAGCAGGAAAGCTTCTACTACTTCTGCGAGACTGAGGACAGCGTTTCGGAGCAGCACCTTGATGATTATGAAGCGCGGGCAGGCTTTGAGCTGCGCTTTGTGACGATACAGGACGCGATAACAGCCAATCAGAGCGCTGATGCGGAGTTCCTTATAAGAGAGACGCGTGTGCTTCGGCTGCTCGCTGATTTGTGAGTTTTGTAGAAAAATTCCTTTAAAAAATTTTTCAGTGTGGCTATATTACTATTGACAAAAATCTATAAATGAGATATAATTATTGCAGTGATAAAAATTGCGAAAAGCAGCACCCTTTAAGGCGGCACTGAGAGGTCGGCAAGGTTGAGATGTTTTCGTTCCTGTGGTATAGCTATAACTGTACGAAAAAACAGAGAAATACGAGAATCAAGCCTTTCACCTCAACGGTGAAAGGCTTTTTTGGTGCGTTTTTCGGGGAAAGGGAGTGAGCTGCCATGTGCTGCACCAAAGGACTTACGCTTAAAGCTGAAATACTTGATGAAAGCGCGATCGCAAGGGCTGTTACCCGTATTTCGTTTGAGATACTTGAACGGAACAAGGGTACTGAGGGTCTTTGTTTGATCGGGCTTTTTTCTCGCGGTGCGGTCCTTGCAAAAAGGATAGCGGCAAAGATAGCCGATGTCGAGGGCAGCGATGTTCCCGTAGGTCTGCTGGATATCACACCGTTCCGTGATGATAAGCCGCGCACTGAGGTCTGCGATAACAGCGAGATAGACTTCGATATCGCAGGCAGGCGCGTTGTGATCGTGGATGATGTTATCTTCACAGGCAGAACGGCGCGTGCTGCGATAGACGGCCTGATGTCAAGAGGCAGACCTGAGCTGATACAGCTTGCGGCTCTTATAGACCGCGGTCACAGGGAGCTTCCCATACGAGCTGATTATATCGGAAAGAACCTGCCTACCTCCCGTGAGGAAAAGGTAAAGGTAATGGTGGCGGAGCTTGACGGCTGCGACAAGGTGGTCATCTACGGATGATCTGATCCTGATTTGAATGCACATAGATGCAGTGAATAGAAATACGGAGGGCGAAATGACATTATTTCTGAAGAACGGCTATGTTGTGGACAGTGCGAATGATTTCGAGGGCAAGGCTGATATCGTCATCAAGGACGGCGAGATAGAACGTATCGGCAAGCGTCTGAGCTGTTCCAAGGCTGACAGAGTGATCGATTGCAAGGGGCTGACTATCATTCCCGGAATATGCGATATGCACGTGCATTTCCGCGATCCCGGACAGACCCACAAGGAAGATATCATCACAGGCGGCGAGGCCGCTGTTGCAGGCGGTGTTACTGCGGTGGCTTGTATGCCCAACACCACTCCCGCGGTCGATAATGCTGAAACTGTAAAGTACATCATAGAAAAAGCAAAGCAGTCCAAGACCAAGGTCTATCCTGTTGGCTGCATCACAAAGGGTCTCAAGGGCGAGGAGCTGTGCGATTTCGAGGAGCTTCGCAACGCAGGCTGTGTTGCAGTATCCGATGACGGCAGACCCGTAAAGAACGCAAAGACTATGGCAAGAGCGATGGTTAAAGCTCATTATGCAGGCCTCAAGGTGATCTCCCACTGTGAGGATCTTGATATAATATCGGGCGGCATCATGAACAGCGGCAAGGTATCCAAGGAGCTGGGAGTGCCCGGAATGCACCGACTCAGCGAGGATATCATCACCAATCGTGAGATAACCATTGCCACAGACCTTGAAATGCCCATCCATATCGCACATGTTTCCACCATGCAGAGCATGCAGAACATACGAGTATTCTCCAGATACGGCACGATGGTCACCAGTGAGACCTGTCCGCACTACTTCATGCTGACAGATGAAAAGCTGCGTACCCGTGACGCAGACTACAGAATGAATCCTCCGCTGCGTACCGCAGACGATGTAAAGGCTATCACAGAGGGTATCTGCGATGGCACTATCGACTGCATCGTAACAGATCATGCTCCCCACACTGCTGAAGAAAAGGCGGATTTCCTGAAAGCTCCCAACGGAGTAGTGGGACTTGAAACATCACTTGCTGCTACACTCACTGCGCTGTACCACACAGGCAAGGTAAAGCTCTCCAGAATAGTTGCGTTGATGTGCGTAAATCCCAGAAGAATACTCAGCATCCCGGGCGGCTCGCTGCAGCCGGGCGATGTGGCGGATATCTGTATATTCGACCCTAACGAGGAGTGGAAGGTAGTTCCCGAAAAGCTCCACTCCAAATCCAAGAACACCTGCTTCAAGGGCAAGGTGCTCAGAGGAAGAGTTAAGTACACCATCGTAGACGGCGAAGTCGTTTACGAGGATAAATAAGGCTGGCAGTAAAGCAAATTCAGTAAACAATTAAAATTAATATAAAGAGAGGTAGAACACCATGTCATTTGACAGACTTATCGAGAAGATCGAAAAGACCCAGAACCCCACCGTTGCAGGACTTGATCCCAAGCTCGACTACGTTCCCGAGTACATCCGTGAGAAGTGCTTCGAGAAGTACGGCGAGACATTAAAGGGCGCTGCAAAGGCTCTGCTTGAATACAACAAGGGACTTATAGACGCGCTGTGCGATATCGTTCCCGCTGTAAAGCCCCAGGCTGCTTATTATGAGATGTACGGCCCTGCAGGCATGAAGGCTCTGCAGAAGACTCAGGAATATGCACGCGAGAAGGGTATGTTCGTTATCACAGACGGCAAGAGAAACGATATCGGTACTACCATGGAAGCGTATGCAACAGCGCACCTCGGCAAGGTAAAGGTGGGCTCCAAGGAGTATGAGCCTTTCATCGGTGACGCTCTGACAGTAAACGGCTACCTCGGCTCTGACGGCATCAAGCCTCTGCTGAACATCTGCCGTGAGAACGACAAGGGCATCTTCGTTCTTGCGAAGACCTCCAATCCCTCCTCGGGCGAGCTTCAGGACAGAAAGATCGAGAATATGCCCATCTATGAAGTAATGGGTCATATGTGCGAGGGCTGGGGCAAGGAGCTGCCCGGCAAGTACGGCTACAGCGGTGTAGGCGCAGTTGTTGGCGCGACATACCCCGAGCAGATCGTATATCTGAGAGAGGCGCTGCCCACCACATTCTTCCTCATCCCCGGCTACGGTGCACAGGGCGCAGGCGCTAAGGATATCGCAGCAGCGTTTGACAAGAACGGTCTGGGCGGTATCGTAAACAGCTCCAGAGGCATCATGTGTGCATACCAGAAAGAAAAGTGCGATGAGCGTGATTACGCACAGGCAGCACGCAGAGAAGCTATCCGCATGAGAGACGATATCATGAGCTTTGTAGGCAAGATCGTTATCAATAAGTAAATCAAAAGAAATAAATATATACGGAGGCAGAAAATGATATTTGAGAACAGCAAAAAAGCCAGCCTTGTTCTTGCAAACGGTGCAGTTTTTGAGGGTAAGTCCTTTGGCGCTGAGGGCAAGGTGTTCGGAGAGGTAGTGTTCAACACCTCTGTCGTAGGCTTTCAGGAGATACTGACAGATGCAGGCTACTGCGGCAAGCTTATCGTGCAGACTTTTCCTCTCGTAGGCAACTACGGCGTAAACAAGGAGAATGTTTCTTCCGATAAGGTGATGGCAGGCGGATACATCGTGCGCGAGTTCTGCGAGAAGCCGTCAAACTTCCGCTGCGAGGGTACTATCGAGCAGTACCTCAAGGACAACGGCACAGTAGGCATTTATGATATAGACACCAGAAAGCTCACAAGAATACTTCGTGAGAACGGAACCATGAATGGCGCTATCGTATGCGGTGATTTCGATAAGGACGCTCTTCTGGCTGAGATAAACGCATACAAGCCCGAGATAGCTGCAGGCGTAAGCGCTAAGCAGACCATCTCCGCCGAGAATGGCAAGTACAATGTTGTTATGATAGACCTCGGTGTTACAAACTCCGTAAAGAACGCTCTGCTGAAGCTGGGTTGCAACCTCACACTCATGCCCCGCACCGCAACAGCAGACGAGATAATGGCAGAGAAGCCTGATGGCGTTATCGTTACAAACGGCGCAGGCGAGCCTGCTGCAAATACACAGGCAATCGAAGCTGTAAAGGCTCTGCTGACAAAGAACGTGCCCGTATTCGGTATCAATCTCGGTCATCTGGTGCTGGCTCTTGCAAGCGGCGCAAAGGTAGAGAAGCTGAAGTACGGCCACAGAGGCGCAACTCAGCCTGTAAGAGACACCGAGACAGGCAGGGTGTTCATCGCAGGTCAGAACCACGGCTATGCGGTAGTGGCAGACAGCGTAAGCGAGAACATCGGCAAGGTGAGCCACATCATCACCAGTGACAACACTGTTCAGGGTGTGACATATACAAACGCTCCCGCGTTCGGAACACAGTTCGCTCCCGAGATGACAGGCAATCCTCACGATACAGGATACCTGTACGATCGTTTTATTAAGATGATGGAGGATAGAAAGTAATGCCGTTAAGAAGTGATATCAAGAAAGTACTGGTTATTGGCTCAGGCCCTATCGTTATCGGACAGGCTGCCGAGTTCGACTATGCGGGCACTCAGGCGTGCCGCGCACTCAAGCAGGAGGGTCTGGAGGTAGTTCTCATCAACTCCAACCCCGCAACCATCATGACAGACAAGCACATGGCTGACAAGATCTACATCGAGCCGCTTACTCTTGACGTTGTAAAGCGTATCATCGAGATCGAAAAGCCCGACAGCGTGCTTTCCACACTGGGTGGTCAGACAGGTCTGACACTCTCCATGCAGCTCGCTGAGGAGGGCTTCCTTGCAAGCCACAATGTAAAGCTGCTGGGTGCTGTTCCCGAGACTATCCACAAGGCAGAGGACAGACAGGCGTTCAAGGATACGATGGAGGAGATCAACCAGCCCTGTATCCCCTCAAAGGTAGTTGAGACCGTTGAGGACGCTATGGAGTTCGCTACCGTTATCGATTATCCTGTTATCGTTCGACCCGCATTCACACTGGGTGGTACAGGCGGCGGTATCGCATATACTCCCGATGAGCTGCACGAGATCGCAACAAACGGTCTGCGCCTTTCTCCTATCACACAGATCCTGGTTGAGAAGTGCATCAGCGGCTGGAAGGAGATCGAGTTCGAGGTAATCCGTGACAGCAAGAACAACGTTATCACAGTATGCTCCATGGAGAACGTGGACCCTGTAGGCGTCCACACAGGCGATAGTATCGTAGTTGCTCCCGCAGTGACACTTGCTCCCGAGGAGTTCAATATGCTGCGCTCCGCTGCTCTGAACATCGTTCAGGCGCTCGGTGTAGAGGGTGGCTGTAACTGTCAGTTTGCTCTCAAGCCCGACAGCTTTGAGTACGCAGTTATCGAGGTCAACCCCAGAGTTTCCCGTTCCTCCGCGCTGGCTTCCAAGGCGACTGGCTACCCCATTGCAAAGGTAGCTACACGTATCGCTATCGGCTACACACTGGACGAGATCGTAAACCAGGTAACAGGCAAGACATACGCTTCCTTTGAGCCTACCATCGACTACCTCGTAGTAAAGTTCCCCAAGTGGCCTTTCGATAAGTTCGTTTACGCAAAGAAGACGCTTGGTACACAGATGAAGGCTACAGGCGAGGTAATGTCCATCGCTCCCTCCTTTGAGGCAGGCATGATGAAGGCTGTGCGCTCCATCGAGCTTGGCATGGATACTCTCACAAAGAAGGCATTCACAGAGCTTTCTGATGAGGAAGTGGAGCAGAAGCTGTATGATGTTGACGTTGACCGTTGCTTCTGCATCTTCGAGGCGCTCAAGCGCGGTATCTCCGTTGATAAGATCAACGATATCACCAAGGTTGACAAGTGGTTCATCAACAAGCTGAACAACCTTGTTGAGCTTGAAAAGTGGCTTGCAGATGGTGAGCTGACCGAGGAGAAGTACAACACTGCTAAGAAGTACTGCTACCTTGACAGCACCATCGAGCGCATTTCAGGTCAGAAGGTAAAGAACAGAAAGCTTGCTGTTTACAAGATGGTTGATACCTGTGCGGCTGAGTTCGCAGCGCAGACACCTTATTTCTACAACACATTTGACGAGGAGAATGAGGCTAAGGAGTTCATCGAGCAGCATCCCTCCGATAAGAAGAAGATAATCGTATTCGGCTCAGGTCCTATCCGTATCGGTCAGGGTATCGAGTTCGACTACTGCTCCGTTCACTGCGTATGGTCGCTGAAGGAGGAGGGCTGCGAGGCTGTTATCTGCAACAACAACCCCGAGACCGTTTCCACTGACTTTGACACAGGCGACAGACTGTATTTCGACCCGCTCACCCGTGAGGACGTTGAGGCGCTCATTGAGACTGAAAAGCCCTATGGCGTAGTAGTTCAGTTCGGTGGTCAGACAGCTATCAAGCTTATCAAGCACCTCACCGATCTCGGTGTAAGGATCCTTGGAACATCTGCTGCAGATGTTGACGCAGCAGAGGACAGAGAGCTGTTCGACGAGCTGCTTGAAAAGTGCGGCATCCCCAGACCTCAGGGCTCCACAGTATTCACCACTGAGGAAGCGCTGAAGGTTGCAAACCAGCTCGGCTATCCCGTTCTGCTGAGACCCTCCTACGTTCTCGGCGGTCAGAACATGATCATCGCTCACTGCGACAACGACGTTCAGGAGTACATGACCATCATCACCGCAACAGAGCTTGAAAACCCCGTGCTCATCGATAAGTATATGATGGGTACAGAGGTAGAGGTCGACGCTATCTGCGATGGCGAGGACTTCCTCATTCCCGGTATCATGGAGCACGTTGAGCGTGCAGGTGTTCACTCCGGTGACTCCATCTCCGTATACCCCTGCCAGACACTGACTCCTCACATCAAGAGAGTCATCATCGATTACACCGAGAAGCTGGCTAAGGCTCTGCATGTGATCGGTCTGGTAAATATCCAGTACGTTGTATACAATCACGAGGTATACGTTATCGAGGTTAACCCCCGTTCTTCCAGAACTGTTCCTTACATCAGCAAGGTAACAGGCGTTCCTATGGTAGACCTTGCTACAAAGATCCTGCTCGGCAAGAAGCTCAAGGATATGGGCTACGAGAGCGGACTGTACCCCACAGCTGATTACATCGCTGTAAAGGTTCCCGTATTCAGCTTTGAGAAGCTGCATGATGTGGATAACCAGCTTGGTCCCGAGATGAAGTCCACAGGTGAGTGCCTTGGTATCGCCAAGACATTCGGTGAGGCTCTGCTTAAGGGTCTGACAGCTGCAGGCTACAAGATGTACGACAAGGGCGGCGTGCTCATTTCCGTGCGTGACAGCGACAAGAACGAGGTCATCGAGATTGCAAGCCGTTTCGAGGCGCTCGGCTTCGAGATCTATGCAACAGGTGGAACAGCTTCCATCCTGAACCGCAACATGATCGCTACAAACCACGCTTACCGCATCGGCAAGGGCGATCCCGATGTTATCTCTTTGCTGGAGAGCGGAAAGATCAACTACGTTATCTCCACATCCGAAACAGGCAGACAGCCCTCCCGTGACAGCGTTAAGATGCGCCGTAAGGCTGTTGAGCGTTCCATCGCCTGCCTGACCTCCATCGATACAGCGAATGCGCTCTTAGAGTGTCTTGAGATGCACAAGAGTGTAGACGACGTAGAGATGGTAGATATAACAAAGATCTAATCAGGCTGGCAATATACCCACATCTACTGCGTTAATCACCATGTGGCAGGCACAAAGCCTAGCCGCATGGAGATTTCCTTGTATCTGCGGGTATCTCGCCACCTTATTGAAAATGCGTAATTGTTTTGATTTTACGCAATGGCAACATAAAATTATATACCCAACGGCGGGATCTAACTCTCGCCGTTTCGGGCATTTTCCGAAAGGATAATATATGAAGATCGGCAAGTATCCCGTAAAACATTCCTATAAGATCTCGCGGCTGGTGGCGGATGTGCTTTCTCTCGGCCTTGCGGTCATGATAGTTTCTGCCACTGTGATGTTCTTTCAGCAGTATCAGGGCTTTATCGATCAGTTCATGCTGCTCACCGATGAGGCTGTGGAGGCTCTGAAAGCAAACAATCCCAACTATGAATGGAAGCAGTGGCTGGCACTGATATTCCCTGCGCTCACTCTGGCGGTGTTCGTGGTGTATATTGTGCTCGTCTGCAAGAGCCACAAGCTGGAGCGCTTTAAGGTGACCAAGCTCACTGCGCAGAAATGCTACGATACATACGCGTTCTGTGTTTCGTTGTGCAAGCTGCCCGTGCTGGTCATCATGATCAACATCATGTGCGTGGCGCATGACAAGCTGCTGCCCGTGCAGATATATGGCTATGAGTGGCTCAGTGTGGATACCATCCTGCCGATAGCTTTGTACGGAATACTGATGGCGATAGTTATCCGCTGGACTATGCACAGGCTGGCGAAGATAACCGCAAAGCCTGAAAAGACAGACAGCACCGCCGTTAAGGTAAAGGCAGTGGCTGCACCGAAAAACGAAGATAACGAGAGCGGCAGTGCTGCTCCCGAAAATAAGGAGGAACAGGCATGAGTTACTTTTGCGATAAGTACCCCGTGATAGAGAAAAAGACGCTTGCAGGCGGCATATTCTCCATTACTGTAAAGTGTCCCGAGGCTGCAGCGGCGGCTGAGGTAGGACAGTTCGCCAATATTCTTGCGGAGGGCTATACACTGCGCCGTCCCATTTCCATCTGCGATATCGACAAGCAGAACGGCACACTGCGCTTCGTGTTTGAAGTAAGAGGCAAGGGCACAGAGATCATCTCCCGCGTGAATGTGGGCGATAATCTGGATATTCTCGGCCCGCTCGGAAATGGCTTCAATGCTCCTGCAGGCAAGAAGATAGTAGCTGTTGGCGGAGGTATCGGTGTTCCGCCCCTGCTGGGACTTGCAAAGCAGTTCGGTGAGGACTGCACAGCTATCCTCGGCTTCAGAAGCTATGATAAGGTGATACTCGACAAGGAGTTCGCAGCTTACGGCGCAAAGACTATCGTCTGCACAGACGACGGCTCTGTGGGATATCACGGCGTTGTTACCACACCTCTCACCGAAGCGCTTGCAGCAGGCGATGTGGGAATGGTATGCGCGTGCGGTCCCGAGCCTATGATAAAGGCTGTTGTAAAGGAATGCGAGGATAATAACATCCCCTGCCGTGTTTCTCTTGAGCAGAGAATGGGCTGCGGCGTCGGCGCGTGTGTTGTATGCAGCTGCATGACCGTTCGCGGCGGCAAGGAGTATTATGCAAGAGTCTGCAAGGATGGACCTGTATTTGACGCTAAGGAGGTAAGATTCGATGGCTGATCTTTCTGTAAGAGTTGCGGGTGTTGATTTCAAGAACCCAATCATCATGGCTTCGGGCGCTTACGGCAACGGTGAGTGCTACACCGATCTCTACCCCATTTCAAAGCTCGGCGGTATCTCCTGCAAGGGCATGACCATCCAGCCCAAGATGGGTAATATTCCTCCCAGAATCGCTGAGACACCCTCAGGTATCCTGAATTCCGTAGGACTTCAGAACATTGGCGTGCGCGGCTTCATCGACTACTATCTGGACGACCTCAAGGAAAAGGGCGAGGGCACTGTTATCATCGCCAATGTTGCAGGTGCGGTGCTGGATGATTACATCGCAGCGGCTGAGGCGCTTGAGGCAAGCTCTGTTGATATGATAGAGCTGAATATCTCCTGTCCCAACGTAAAGGCAGGCGGCGCAACATGGGGCGTTACCTGTGAGGGTGCTGCGGCAGTTACAAAGGCTGTGCGTGCGGCTACCAAGAAGCCTCTCGTGGTGAAGCTCACACCCAACGTCACAAGCATTACAGACATCGCCAAGGCAGTAGAGGCAGAGGGTGCTGACGCTATCTCGCTCATCAATACTCTTCTCGGTATGAGAATAGATATCCGCAACCGCAGACCTATCCTGCACAACAACGTGGGCGGTCTTTCAGGCCCAGCCATATTCCCTGTGGCTGTACGCTGCGTATGGCAGTGCTACAACGCTGTAAATATCCCCATCATCGGCATGGGCGGTATCTCCACATGGGAGGACGCTGTTGAGATGATGCTGGCAGGCGCAGTTGCTATTCAGATGGGTACAGCTATCTTCACCGATCCCTATGCACCGCTCAAGGTCATCGAGGGTCTTGAGAAGTATATGGACGACAACGGCATCAAGAGCCTGTCCGAGATAGTGGGCGAGGTCAGACCCTGGTAAGCTTATTAGTCCAAGGCAACATAGAAATGTAATCGTGCAATGATAAACAGGGCGGGTCTTGTATCCGCCCTTGACAGTATAAGGAGAGCCTATGAAGATAATGGCAGTAGATTACGGCGATACCCGTACAGGACTCGCAATGTGCGACAAGAGCGAATTCCTTGCATCGCCGCTGAAGATAATCACAATGAAAGACTTTGACCGCTGCGTTGAGATGGTAGCGGAGGAAGTAAAGCTGAACAAGGCGGAGATGGTGGTAGTCGGAAATCCCATCAACATGAACGGAACTTACGGTCCGCGCAGCGAGAAATGCTGCCTGTTTGCAGAGAAGCTCCGTGAGCTGGTGGAGGTAGATGTGAAGATGTGGGATGAGCGTTCCTCCACGGTATCCGCCATCGGCATTATGAACGAGAACAACAAGCGCGGCAAGAAGCGCAAGGAAACACTGGACGCGGTGGCGGCAGCTATAATCCTTGAAAGCTATCTGGCATACCGCAAGAATCATCCTGACGAATAACACAAGGGCGGCTTATGCCGCCTTTCGTTTTTATGTGACAGTTAACTGAAAACTACGGTTTCTTTCCCCTATATTTGCCGTGTAATACTTGTATTTTTTTATCAGATGTGATATAATTAATTGATTATTTGTATTTACATATTTATATATACAAGGTTCTCATTGAAGAAAGGATATGATGACTTGAAAAGAGTAGGACTTGATATAGGCTCAACAACTGTCAAGGTGGCAGTTATAGGAGAAAATGACGAGCTTCTGTTCAATAAGTATCAGAGACATTTTTCCGATATCCGCAAGACGGTATCGGATATAATAGCAGAGGCAGGCGAGCAGCTAAAGGGCGAGCGCGTTATGATCGCTGTTACAGGCTCTGGCGGTATCTCGGTATCAAAGTGGCTGGGGATCCCGTTCGTTCAGGAGGTGGCTGCAGGCACTAATGCCATCCGCAAGCTCATCCCTGAGACAGACGTTGCTATCGAGCTCGGCGGTGAGGATGCAAAGATCACATACCTCACAGGCGGTCTTGAGCAGCGCATGAACGGAACCTGTGCAGGCGGTACAGGTGCGTTTATAGACCAGATGGCGGCGCTTATCAATACCGATATCGGCGGACTTAACGAGCTTGCAAAGAAGCACACCACCATTTATCCCATTGCTTCCCGCTGCGGTGTTTTCGCAAAGAGCGACATCCAGCCCCTGCTGAATGACGGAGCAAAGCGCAGTGATGTGGCGGCTTCCGTTTTCCAGTCCGTAGTAAACCAGACTATAAGCGGTCTCGCTTGCGGTAAGCCTATCAAGGGAAACGTGGCTTTCCTCGGCGGACCTCTGCATTATCTTTCGGAGCTGCGCCAGCGCTTCATCGAAACGCTGCAGCTGAAGCCCGAAAATATAATCTTCCCTCCCAACGCAAACCTTTTCGTAGCAATGGGCTGTGCGCTCTCTGACGAGAGCAGCGAGATGGATATGGATGCGCTGGTGGCAAGGTCCTCCGTGCTGGAATCCAACCAGCTCCGTGAGGTGGAGCGTCTTGCTCCGCTGTTCAGGGACGAGGCAGAGCTCAACGAGTTCAAGGAGCGCCATGCGAAGTCTGTCATCCCTACCGCTGATATAGCAGCGCACACAGGCGCATGCTACCTCGGCGTGGACGCAGGCTCTACCACCACAAAGGCAGTTCTTCTCAACGGAAAGGCTGAGATACTGTATTCCTACTATGCAGGCAACGGCGGTGATCCGCTGAAGTCCGTGATAGGCATACTCAAGGAGATATATTCTCTTCTGCCTGAGGGTGCATACATAGCAAAGGCGTGTACCACAGGCTACGGTGAGCATCTCATCAAGGCGGCGCTGGGCGCTGACTACGGCGAGATAGAGACGATGGCACATTACAAGGCGGCTGACAAGGTGCTTCCCGGTGCGGAATTCATCCTTGATATCGGCGGTCAGGATATGAAGTGCATGACCGTAAAGAACGGCGAGATAGAGAGCATCCTGCTGAACGAGGCATGCTCCAGCGGCTGCGGCAGCTTTATCGAAAACTTCGCAAACGCTCTGGGAATGACCTCTGCGGAGTTCGCAAAGCTGGGCCTTACAGCGGAAAACCCTGTAGACCTCGGCTCGCGCTGCACAGTGTTCATGAACTCCCGTGTAAAGCAGGCTCAGAAAGAGGGCGCAACAGTTGCGGATATCTCCGCAGGCCTTTCCTATTCCGTTGTAAAGAACGCGCTGTTCAAGGTAATAAAGCTGCGCGATACCGAATCCATGGGCGAGAAGATCATAGTTCAGGGCGGTACGTTCATGAACGATTCTGTTCTGCGCGCATTTGAATCCATCGTGGATAAAAAGGTCATCCGCCCCGATAAGGCAGGACTTATGGGCGCGTACGGAAGTGCGCTCATCGCGATAGAGCGTGACGATGGCAAGGGCAGTAATCTTGCCTCTGCCGAGAAGCTTGATACATTCAAGGCTGAAAAGACCACTGCACGCTGCGGACGCTGCTCCAATAACTGCCTGCTCACCATCACAAAGTTCTCTGATGGCAAGCGCTATATAAGCAACAACCGCTGTGAAAGAGGCGCTGGAAATGTTTCCGAGGGTGAAAAGCTCCCCAACCTCTTTGATTACAAATACCACCTGCTGTTTGACCGCGAATGTCTGCCCGAGGCTGCCGCAAAGCGCGGTGTTATCGGCATCCCCAGAGTTCTCGGCCTGTATGAGAACTATCCGTTCTGGCATAAGCTGTTTACGGAGCTTGGCTTCAGCGTAAAGCTTTCGCCCAAGTCCTCCCGTGAGATATATGACCGCGGCATCGAGACCATGCCCTCGGAGTCTGTATGCTACCCCGCAAAGCTTGCACACGGACACATCCAGGCGCTCATCGATGACGGCGTAAAGCTGATATTCTTCCCCTCAATGCCGTATGAGATGAAAGAGGAGAGCGGTTCTGACAACCACTACAACTGTCCTGTAGTTGCAACCTACAGCGAGGTAATAAAGAACTCCGTTCCCGAGCTTCGCAAGGACGTGAAGTTCCTTAATCCGTTCCTGCCCATCTTCCACGAGAAGCGAATGGCAGAGCGCCTTTATGAGGAATTCAGCAAGGATGTTCCCCAGTTCGGCATAACAAAGGCAGAGCTTGCTGAGGCTCTTTCCAAGGCGTATGCGGAGGATGCGGCTTTCAAGGCTGATATCCGTGCAAAGGGCGAGGAAACACTGAAGTTTCTTGAAGAAAATGACAAGCCGGGTATAGTTCTTGCGGGTCGTCCTTATCATGTGGATCCTGAGATAAACCACGGACTTCCCGAGATGATAGCGGGCTACGGCTACGCTGTGCTCACGGAAGACAGCATCTATCATCTGGAGGAGATAGTACGTCCTATCCGTGTAGTTGACCAGTGGATGTACCACAGCAGACTGTACGGTGCGGCGCATGTGGTAGGCAAGCATGATTGTCTGGAGCTGGTTCAGCTCAACAGCTTCGGCTGTGGTCTGGACGCAGTTACCACTGATCAGGTGCAGGAGACTCTCCGTAGCTACGGCAAGATGTACACCTGCCTCAAGATAGACGAGGTAAACAACCTCGGTGCGGCGCGTATCAGACTGCGCTCGCTCATCTCTGTAGTGGAGGAGAGAAAGCGTCACGGCTTTGTTCCCGTGCAGGGTCATGTGGGCTTCGTAAGACAGCCTGAGTTCACCCCTGAGATGCGTAAGAATCACACCATCCTCTGTCCGCAGATGGCACCCATGCAGTTCGATATGCTGGAATACGCATTCCGCCACAGCGGATACAATGCGGTCATCCTTACAGATTGTTCCAAGACCGTTGTGGATGAGGGTCTGAAGTACGTAAACAACGATGCGTGCTACCCGTCCATCCTTATCATCGGACAGCTTATCCACGCGCTGAAGAGCGGTAAATACGATCTCAGCAACACTTCCGTTATGATAACCCAGACAGGCGGCGCGTGCCGTGCAACAAACTATGTGGGAATGCTGAAAAAGGCGCTCAAGGATGCGGGCTTCCACAATATCCCGCTCATCTCGCTGAACTTCGCAGGTCTTGAAAAGCAGAGCGGCTTCAAGCTTGCTCCGGGCATGATACTTCGTGCGGCTATGGGTATAGTATACGGCGACGTGCTTTCACGCTGCCTGTATAAGGTACGTCCCTACGAGGTAGAAAAGGGCAGCGCCAATGCCCTGTACGAGAAGTGGAGAGATTTCCTCCACGGCGAGCTGAAATCCCTTTCGCTCAGCCGATTCAACAGGAACGTAAAGAACATTGTAAAGGACTTCTCCGAGTTCCCTGTGCTTGATATCCAGAAGCCTAAGGTTGGTCTGGTAGGCGAGATACTCGTTAAGTTCCACCCGATAGCAAACAACAACCTTATCGAGCTGCTTGAGAGTGAGGGTTGCGAGGTAGTGGTACCCGATCTCATGGGCTTCTTCTACTACGTATGCTCCCACGGTAAGACAAAGGCTGAGCTGCTGTATATCTCCAAAAAGGGCGAGTTCGGTAACAACGCAGCCGTAAGCGTGCTGAAATTCATCGAGAGCAGCTACCGCAAGGCGGTAAAGGGCACGAAGTTCGGATGCCCCGGCGACATCTTTGAGATGCGTGAGAGCGTGCGCTCCATCGTATCTCCAGGTAATATCGCGGGCGAGGGCTGGTTCCTGTGCGCTGAGATGATAGAGCTCATCCACGAGGGCGTTCCCAATATCGTATGTATGCAGCCGTTTGCCTGCCTGCCCAACCACGTAACAGGCAAGGGCGTTATCGGTGAGCTGCGCAGACAGTACCCCGAATCCAACATAGTAGCGGTAGACTTTGACCCGGGCGCATCCGAGGTAAATCAGGTCAACCGTATAAAGCTCATGCTCACACAGGCATTTGCGAATGCAGGCATCAGCCGCAGAGCAGTAGTGCCGCAGGTGGAGCTTGAGGATAAATACTCCGAAATAGCGGATGCTATGAAGTAAACCGCCCGCAAGGGCAGCCCCGTGCGCCGTGTGGCAGCGCACACAGACAAGAAAGGAAATACTATGGCAACCATGAAATTCACTACAGAAAAGAAAGAGGATAACGGCGGCAAGGGCATTGCAACGCTGGTCATTATCGGTATCATTGCGGTGCTCGTTATCATCGTGCTGTTCAACAGCTTCACCGTTGTAAACGAGGGCTTTATCGGCGTCAAGTATCAGTTCGGTAAGATCGTTGCAAGCGATCTCACAGCAGGTCTTAACTTCCATATCCCATTTATCGAGGAGATCCAGCAGGTGGACACCCGTGAGCAGATCTATTCCGTTATGACTGACGCTTACACCAGCGACACTCAGACGGTAAACGAGCTGCAGCTCAAGGTCAACTACTACTATGATGGCACAAAGCTCTCCGAGCTTATCCGTACCATCGGTATCGCAAACGTTGAAACAAAGCTGCTGGTTCCGAACGTGGCAAAGATCACAAAGGACGAGATAGGTAAGGTACAGGCTGAAAAGCTGGTACAGAACCGTTCCGATGTGCAGAACGCCATCTTCGCAGAGATCAAGGAAACTCTTGCTCCCAACGGTATCATCGTTACAGCATTCGCTATCGAGAATCTTTCCTTTGACGATGCTTTCGAGCAGTCCATCCAGGCAAAGGTGATCGCTGCTCAGGACGCTCTGAAGATGCAGAACAAGACTGCCGAAAAGGAAGAGGAAGCAAAGCAGAAAGTCATCGCAGCAGAGGCTGACGCACAGTCCCAGAAGATCAAGGCAGACGCAGAGGCTTATGCAATTCAGGTGGTACAGGAGCAGATAGCTCAGTCCCCTGACTATATCAATTACCTCATGATGAGCAACTGGAACGGCGTGCTGCCGCAGGCTATCGGAACTGAGGTAAATCCCTTTATTGCACTGAACGGAGATTACTCCGCAGCTACAAGGGAGAATACGACAGTAGTTGTTCCCGCAGAGTAAAATATGCAGGGCGGCGTGAAAACACGCCGCTCTATCTATCACTAATAAAGGACGGTAATTATTTTGGATTATACCTCACTGAAAAGAAATGCGCTTACAGCCTTTTTCTCACGCACCAATGAGATGCAGAGAAAGGCTGTGTTCAAGGTGAACGGCGCAGTGCTGATAATTGCTGGCGCAGGCAGCGGCAAGACAACTGTACTGTGTAACCGTATCGCAAACATGATGCGCTTCGGAAACGCGTTCAACGATGAAGCTGTGCGCGGTATCTCCGCAGAAGAGGAGGAGTTCCTCTATCAGTTCCCTGCAATGGAAAAGACGCCTGAAAACGCTCAGCGCCTTGCGGATATCGTAGCTGTTGACCCTGTAAGCCCGTGGAACATCCTTGCCATCACCTTTACAAACAAGGCGGCAAGCGAGCTGAAGCAGCGCCTTATCTCCATGATAGGCGAGGAAGCGGAGAAGATAAATGCATCCACATTCCATTCCGCCTGCGTAAAGATACTCCGCCGCGAGATAGAGCATCTCGGCTACAAGAGCAGCTTTACCATCTATGATGAGGACGATGCAAAGCGCCTTATCAAGGACGCCATGAAGAAGCAGGGCATCGATGAAAAGGTGTTCAATCCCAAGGTGTTCAAGAACATCATCTCCCGCTGCAAGGACAAGATGATAACTCCCAAGGAATTTGCAGTTACCGCCCATAATTCCCTTGATATCATGGAAAAGCGTGCTGCGGATATCTACACCGATTATCAGGCAGCTCTTGAAGCGGCAAATGCAGTGGATTTCGATGATATCATCTGCCTTACCGTCCGCCTTTTCGAGGAAAACCCCGATGTGCTGCAGCATTACCGCAACCTCTATAAGTACATAATGGTAGACGAGTATCAGGATACAAACGTTGCCCAGTATAAGCTCATAGCTCTGCTGGCAGGCGACAGCGGCAATCTCTGCGTGGTTGGTGATGACGATCAGTCCATCTACCGTTTCCGTGGCGCTACCATAGAGAACATCCTCAGCTTTGAAAAGCAGTACAGGGGCTGTGAGGTCATCCGTCTTGAGCAGAACTACCGTTCCACAGAAAACATCCTCAATGCAGCCAATGCGGTCATCCGTAACAATCACCAGCGCAAGGACAAGGCGTTGTGGTCCGATCTCGGAGAGGGCGAGAAGATACACTGTCACCGCTTCGAGAGCGAGCAGGCGGAGGCTAAGTTCATCGCAGATACCATCCTTGAGGGTACTCAGCAGGGAAAGAGCTTTGCGGATTTCGCGCTGCTGTATCGCAACAATGCCCAGTCGCGCAGCTTTGAGAGCGCATTGGCACGTTCGGGTGTTCCGTACAAGGTAGTAGGCGGTGTGCGCTTCTACGACCGTAAGGAGATCAAGGATATCGTATCCTATCTCGCAGTGATTAACAATCCCTATGATATGGTGCGTTTCCGCAGAGTCATCAACGAGCCCAAGCGCGGCATCGGCGACGCTACCGTTGAGGAGATAATCCGTATAGCGGAGGGACTGCGTATATCTCCGCTGGAGGTCTGCCGTGATGCCTCGGAGTATGATACGCTCTCACGCAAGGCTGCGGCGCTCAAGGCTGCTGCAAATCTCTTTGACGAGCTGGACGAGCTTGCTGATACGCTCCGCCTTGACGAGCTTATTGACGCAGTAGCTGAAAAGAGCGGCTATATGCAGGCTATGAGAGCGCTCGGCGATGAGGGTGCTGCACGTATCGACAACATCAACGAGTTGAAATCCAATGCACTGACCGTCCTTGAGGAGGATCCCGATGTCACCCTGCCCGATTTCCTTGAGCAGGTGGCGCTGGTATCCGATCTGGACAGCTACGACAGCGAATCTGACCGTGTTTCTCTCATGACCATGCACAGTGCAAAGGGTCTGGAGTTTGATACCGTTTTCCTTGTGGGAGCGGAGGATAACATCTTCCCCAGCTACCGTGCACTGGGTGATCTTTCCGAGATGGAGGAGGAGCGCCGTCTGGCATACGTTGCCATCACAAGAGCAAAGCGTATGCTCCATGTAACGCACACAGCGTACCGTATGCTGTACGGTCAGACCATGCGTAACAAGCTTTCCACATTCATCCGTGAGGTACCTGAGGAGCTCATCATCATGAAAGGCGAGCGCAAGGCTGCTCCTGCCGCAGGCTCCACCTGGACAAAGCCCCAGAAGCCGAATTATCTGGCAGACCAGGCGGCAAAGAAGTCCACCATTCCTCAGCCGATCAACAGCGGTGAGGTATTTGCCGAGGGCGACAGAGTACGTCACAATATCTTTGGTGAGGGCACTGTCACAAAGGCTATGCGCACAGGCAATGATACCATGCTCACCATCGTGTTTGACAGAGTAGGCGAAAAGAAGCTGATGGCGAATTTTGCCCGTGTTACAAAGGTGTAAATAAAAAGCTCCTCCCTTTTCAGGGAGGAGCTGATTTTGTTATGTGGAATTATTCCTCGGTCTTGGCTTCCTCAGCAGGAGCTTCTTCCTTTGCTTCCTCGGCAGGAGCTTCCTCAGCCTTGGGCTCTTCCTTAACCTCGATAACAGGGAGCTTTGCGCCGCACTTGGGGCAGAAGTTGTTATCGTTCTTTGTCTTTGCGCCGCACTTCTCGCAGGTAACGATGCCTGTCAGCTCGTCGATCTGCTTATCGATGTCAGTGAGAGCGTCGCAGCTTGCGTCGATATCAGCAATAGCGGTATCGAATGCTTCGCCGTCCTTTTCGTCAGCCTTAGCCATCTGGTATACCAGAGCGCCCAGCTTCTCGTACTTTGCCTTGATATCGGAATTGATCTGAGCTTTCTTTACCTTCAGCTTGGAGATCTTCACTGCTTCGTCAGTCTTCTTGCCTGCTGTGGAGGCAACGTTCTTGGTTGTGGATAAAAATTCGTCAAAAAATCCCATTTCGATTACTCCTTTCATGATACGCGGAATATACCGCCTGAACATATTGTATCATATTCCTGCGCTTTTTTCAAGTATACCGCCGCAGTTTTCATCAGTTCAACACATAAACTATCTTCCTTTGACATCAATCTCCACAAAAACGCCCCTGTTTGGTCTAAAAACTATGGCACTACCGCTCATTGACTTTATCTGCGCTCAGAGTTATAATTAATCTCGGTAAAGAATTAGTAAAAAAGAGGGTAATTATAATGTTCAAGAAGTACATCTCCGATCTTAAAACGGAGTTCAGAGGCTACAACGGCAAGAGCCTCGCAAAGGACCTGATGGCAGGCCTGACAGTTGCGGCTGTTGCGCTTCCTCTGGCTCTGGCTTTCGGTGTCAGCTCGGGTGCTGACGCTGCGGCAGGCATGGTTACTGCCATCGTTGCAGGTATCGTCATTGCTATACTCGGCGGCGCTTCCTATCAGATATCAGGACCTACAGGTGCAATGGCGGCTATCCTGCTTTCCGTTTCAGCCCAGTACGGAGTATCGGGCGTGCTGATGGCAGGCTTCCTTTCGGGCGTGATCCTTATCGTTGCGGCGCTGTGCAAGGTGGGTAAGCTGGTAAGCTATCTGCCGTCGCCCGTTATCACAGGCTTTACATCGGGTATCGCAATAATCATCGCTCTGGGTCAGATAGATAACTTCTTCGGCACAAAGTCCGTAGGCGAGAACGCCATCCAGAAGATCATCTCCTATTTCAACGGCGAGGGCAGCTTTGCTCCCAACTGGTGGGCAGTGATGTTCGGTGTGCTCGTAATGGTCATCATGATAGTCTACCCAAAGAAATGGAATGCCGTAGTGCCATCCTCTCTTGTAGGAATCATCGTGGCGCTTGTTGTGAATATGATAGCATTCCCCGATGGCGTGGTAGCAGAGGTGGGAGATATTCCGCGCAGCCTTGTCACAAAGGACAGCCTTATCGTAAACGGCTTTGATTTCTCCAATATAACTCAGCTCATCATGCCAGCGGTATCCGTTGCGGCACTTGGCATGATAGAGAGCCTGCTGTGCGGTGCTTCCGCAGGCAAGATGAAAGGCGAGCGCCTTGACGCTCAGCGTGAGCTTATAGCACAGGGCATCGGCAACATGGTGATACCGCTGCTGGGCGGTGTTCCCGCAACCGCAGCTATCGCGCGTACATCCGTAGCCATCAAATCGGGCGGACAGACACGTCTGGTAAGCGTGGTGCATTCTATCGTGCTGATACTTTCCATGTTCCTGCTGGGCGGCGTTATGAGCCGTATTCCTCTGGCAGCACTGGCAGGCGTACTGATGGTTACAGCTTTCCGCATGAATGAATGGCATGCCATCAAGAGCATTTTCGGCAAGAAGTTCAAGTCCTCCATCCTGCAGTATCTTATCACGATGGTGGCAACCGTTGTGTTCGACCTCACTGTGGCTATCGTTATCGGTGTTGTTGCGGCTATGCTGGTGTTCATCGTCAAGAGCTGCGAGCTAAAGGTCATCGTAAGCGATATCGACGAGCGCAGACTTCAGGGTGGCAAGTACAGCGACAAGCTGAAGAGCTGCAAGGTGGTATATCTTTCCGGTCCTCTCTTCTTCGGAACACAGGAGAAGCTCATCGGATCCATCTCGGAGCTTTCCGAGGCAAAGCAGATCATCCTTTCCATGCGTGGTGTGCCTACTGTGGATGATATCTCTCTCGGCGAGCTTGAGAGCCTATACAAGCAGCTTAAGGAGCAGGGCACTCAGATAATGTTCTGCGGCGTGCAGGAGGCGGTATCGGAGATGATGGAGAGAGCCGATTTCAGAAAGCGTATCGGCGAGGAGAACTTCTACTGGGATGCAGTAGCGGCGATAAACGCACTGGAAACAGCAGAATAACAGATTTTCCGCTCACAGAAAAGCTGTGGGCGGAGTTTTGTTTTATGCACATATTGTTGGCGCAGATATTGATTTTTACCCATGTTCATGCTATAATATTATCGTATAATGTGTTACTATGCGTTTTTGCGCTCAAAAGAAAGGTGCGTGTAAGGATGAAGCTTATAAACATCGGCTTCGGCAACACTGTAAATGCCGACAGGATAGTATCTGTGGTCAGCCCTGAGGCTGCCCCTGTAAAGAGGATAGTCCAGCTTGCAAAGGACGCAGGCACGGCGATAGACGCCACCTGCGGACGTAAGACGCGCTCCGTTATTGTTTGTGACAGCGGCCATGTGGTGCTGTCCGCATTACAGCCCGAGACCATTTCGGGCAAGACTTCCGAGGAGGATATGGACGATGAAGAATAAGGGACTTTTATTCGTGGTATCTGCGCCTGCAGGCTGCGGCAAGGATACGATACTGGAGCAGGTGCTTTCCCGCTGTGAGAATGTGGGATATTCCGTTTCTGCCACCACAAGAGCGCCCAGACCCGGCGAGGTGGACGGCGTGCACTATCACTTCCGCACCCGTGAGCAGTTCGAGCAGATGATAGCCGACAGCGCCGTGCTGGAATACACCGAATACTGCGGAAACTACTACGGCACGCCCCGTAAGGCTGTTGAGGATATGCTTGCCGAGGGCAAGGACGTTATCCTGAAGATAGAGGTAGAGGGCGCTATGAACATCCGTAAGCTGTTCCCCGAATGCTGTCTGGTATTCATACTTCCGCCATCCATGCAGGAGCTTGAGCGCCGCCTGAGAAAGCGCGGTACAGAGGACGAGGAGACCATACTCCGCCGTACAGCTCAGGCAAGAACAGAGATAGATATTGCGGTGAATTACGATTATTTCGTGGTGAACGACGAGCTTGAGGTGGCTGTTGACGATCTTATCGCAGTTATCCGTGCCGAAAAGTTCCGCAAGGGCAGATGTCTTGATATGCTTAAAGAGATCAAGGGTGAATAATATTACATGAACGAGCTTATTGCGCTGGTGGCGGTGGAGAACACCTCCTACAGCTTTGATACGCTGTACAGCTACGCAGTCCCCGAGGAGCTGAAAGCAACGCTCCGCGCAGGAATGAGAGCCGCAGTGCCTTTCGGCAGGGGCAACAGGAGCAGGATGGCTCTTGTGTTCCGCATTGAACAGGGCGATACTTCAAAGCTGAAGACCCTGCTGTTTGCGGCGGATGAGGAGCCGTGCATCTCAGAGGAGCTGCTGAAGCTCTGCGAATGGCTGAGGGATACCACTTTCTGCACATATTACGATGCGTTCAGGGCGGTGCTGCCATCGGGACTGAGCTTTTCTCTGCGCACCCATTACTGTGTGAACGAAAGCTTTGACGGAGTGCTCACCGAAAAGGAGAGCGCATTTCTGGAAAAGCTGAAAGCCGCTGACAGCGTCTCACGCAATGACGTGATAGCTGCACAGGCGGACGGCGGCAGACTTCTGCGGGAGCTTGTCAGCAGGGGCGCAGTGTCTGAGAATGAGGAGCTGAAACGCCGCGTTGGTGATGAGACCACCAGACTTGTGCGCCTCGCAGAAACGGACGAGGAGATAAAGCTCACGCCGAAGCAGAAGCAGGTGACAGAGTTCCTGCAGGATAACGAGACCGCATCCGTAAAGGAGGTCTGCTATGCCTGCTGTGTAACTCAGGCGGTGGTGAAGCGCCTTGTGGAAAAGGGTGTGCTGGAGCTTTACGAGCAGACGGTGTTCCGCACCGAGCCCACAGAGGAAGCCAGTGAAAGCCCCTCTGACATAGTTTTTTCCGAAAAGCAGCAGAAAGTCTATGACGGTCTGTTGGAGCTAATGAACAGCCCTGACCCGAAATGCGCTCTACTGCGCGGCATAACTGGCAGCGGCAAAACTTCCGTCTTCATCCGACTTATCGATGAGGCAGTGAAGCAGGGCAAGTCCGCTATGATGCTGGTGCCTGAGATATCGCTTACTCCGCAGATGGTGGGTAAGTTCCGCAGGCTTTTCGGCGGCGAGGTGGCAGTGCTGCACAGCAGCCTTTCCCTTGGAGAAAGGGCGGATGAATACCGCCGCATAAAGAGTGGCAAGGCCAGGATAGTTATCGGTACGAGGAGCGCAGTCTTTGCACCTGTGCAGGATCTGGGAATAATCGTCATAGACGAGGAGGGTGAAAGCTCCTACAAATCCGAAAACTCGCCGCGCTATCATGCAAGGGAAGCGGCAAAGCAGAGGTGCTTTGCACACAACGCATTCCTGCTGCTGGCGAGCGCAACGCCCTCGCTGGAAAGCTACCACAACGCAAAAACGGGCAGATACAGCCTGTTTGAGCTGGATGAGCGCTACAGCAATGCGGTGCTGCCCGATGTATATATCGTGGATATGAAAGAGGAGCAGAAGAACGGCAACCATTCGTCGTTCAGTATGCCGCTTCTGGATGAGATACAGGCTAATCTGGACAGGGGCGAGCAGTCGATACTGCTGCTCAACCGCAGAGGCTATCACACCAGCGTAAGATGCGCCGCCTGCGGAAGCGCGGCGGAATGTCCGAACTGCGCCGTACCGCTCACCTACCACAAGGCAAACGGCAGCCTTATCTGTCACTACTGCGGATATACGCAGCGCGTGGCGAAGTCCTGCCCGAAGTGCGGCAGCCCCTTTATCAGCATGAAAGGCACAGGCACGCAGCGCATAGAGGATGAGCTTTCAGAGATATTCCCGCGTGCGAGGATACTGCGTATGGACGCGGACACCACCTCCACAAAGCACGCGTTTGAAAATAAATTCCGTGCCTTTGCAAACGGCGAGTATGATATCATAGTGGGCACGCAGATGATAGCAAAGGGTCTGGATTTCCCGAACGTAACGCTGGTTGGTGTGCTGAAGACGGATAACTCCCTTTATGCAGGGGATTTCAAGGCGTATGAGCGCACGTTCTCACTGGTGACTCAGGTTGTGGGACGTTCAGGCAGAGGCGGCAGAAAGGGTCGTGCGATGCTGCAGACATTTACTCCCGAGCACTATGTGCTGAACCTCGCGGCAAGGCAGGATTATCCTGCGTTCTACGAGGAGGAGATAAAGCTGCGCGAGGCGATGCTGTATCCGCCGTACTGCGATATCCTGGCGGTGACTTTCTCCGCGCTTTCGGACAGCGTATGTGCGATGGCGGCGAAGAAATTCGTGCGGATACTGGAGGAGCAGCGCGGAAAGCTCGGCAGAGAGATACCGCTGGCACTGCTTGGACCTGCGCCCTGCGCCGCAAAGAAGATAAACGGACGCTTCCGTTACAGACTGATGATAAAGTGCAGGAGCAGCAGCTCACTGCGTAAGCTGATAGAAAGCTCACTCAAAGCCGCAGGAACCGATGAGCAGTTCAGGAACGTATCGTTCTTTGCGGATATGAACGGAGAAACTCTATAACATGAAAGGAACAGAACAATGGCACTCAGAGAGATAGTAAAATACGGCGATGACATCCTGCGCAAGAAGTGCAGACCCGTCACTGCGTTTGATGAGAAGCTCCACATCCTGCTGGATGATATGGCGGAGACCCTCGCAAAGGCTGAGGGTGCGGGTCTTGCCGCACCGCAGGTGGGAATGCTCCGCAGAGCGGTTATAATAGACGTGCATGACGGCAAGGGTGTTATCGAGCTGATAAACCCCGAGATAATCGAAACAGACGGTGTGCAGAACGGCAACGAGGGCTGCCTTTCCCTGCCGGGCGAGTGGCACGAGGTGGAGCGCCCCTTTAAGGTCACCGTAAAGGCGCAGGACAGAAACGGCGAGGAGTTCACCATGACAGGCGAGGGTCTGCTTGCAAGAGCTTTCTGCCATGAGCTGGATCATCTGGACGGCGTGCTGTTCATCGATAAGGCGAAGATAGTTACCGACTGATGAACAGGGAGAGGTATTCGCTGATAGAAAGCTTTATGCTCTCCTGTATGCAGGACAGCGCCCACGACAGAGAGCATGTTTACAGAGTGCTTTACAGTGCTCTGGAGATAGCGTCGGAGGAAGCTGATGCAGACTATGATGTGCTTGTTGCGGCGTGTCTGCTGCATGATATAGGCCGAGCGGAGCAGCTCAGAGATCCGTCTCTGTGTCATGCGCAGGTGGGTGCGGAAAAAGCGTATCGCTTTCTCACTGAGAAAGGCTTCGGCGAGGTGTTCGCAAAGCATGTGAGCGATTGCATACTGACTCATCGCTTCAGGAAGAGCAGTCTGCCGCAGAGTATTGAAGCGAAGATACTCTTCGATGCAGACAAGCTTGATGCGGCTGGTGCTGTTGGTATCGCAAGAACGCTGGTATATAAAGGCACGGTGGGAGAACCGTTGTATACGCTTCGCTCGGATGGAACGATATCTGACGGAGCGCAGGATGAACAGCCATCATTCTTTCAGGAGTACAAGCGAAAGCTTGAAAAAGTGTACGATGGCTTTTATACGCAAAAGGGCGCTCAGCTTGCAGAGCAGCGCAGAGCCGCTGCAGAGCTGTTTTATAACAGCCTGTATGAAGAGGTCAGCACTTCGCGTAGCTTCGGTGCTGCGGAGCTTGAAAAGCGTATCAGATAAATTACCATTGCTGAAATATACATTGGAAGGGAATTAAAAATGGCAAAGCGTGAAATAGTAAGATTCGGGGAGGAAACGCTCCGCAGGAAGTGTCGTGAGGTAACAGAGTTCGATGAGAAGCTCTGGATACTGCTGGACGATATGTACGAAACTATGATAGAATCAAACGGCGTAGGTCTTGCCGCACCACAGGTGGGAATACTCCGCAGAGTGGTAGTTATCGATGTTGATGATGACAACGGCAAGATAGAACTGATAAACCCTGTTATCACCAGAATGACAGGCAAGCAGACAGACAGCGAGGGATGCCTTTCCTATCCCGGCAAGTACGGCTATGTAAAGCGCCCAAACAAGGTAAAGGTAAAGGCGCTCAACCGTTATGGTAAGCCCGTGGAATATACTGGCACAGGTCTCCTTGCAAGAGCGTTCTGTCATGAGATAGATCACCTCAACGGAATACTGTTTTCCGATAAGGTCATTGAGTGGATAGAGGAGGAGAATTGATATGAAGATAGTTTTCATGGGAACTCCCGTGTTCTCCCTTGCCTGCCTTGAAGCGCTGATAGAAGCAGGCCACGAGGTGGCGGCTGTGTTCACTCAGCCTGATAAGCCCAAGAACCGCGGCAAGCAGATACAGATGACTCCTGTAAAGGAATGCGCGCTCAAGCACGATATCCCCGTATATCAGCCGCTCAGCCTGCGTAAGGGCGAGGATGCTGAAAGCTCCATGCAGACGCTGCGTGATATAGCTCCCGAGTGCATCGTAGTTGTGGCTTACGGTCAGATACTTCCGAGAGAGGTTCTGGAGCTTCCGAAGTACGGATGCATAAACGTTCACGCGTCGCTCCTGCCGATGTACCGCGGCGCAGCTCCTATCCAGAGGGTTATCGAGGACGGCTGTACCGTAAGCGGCGTAACCACAATGTACATGGCAGAGGGTCTTGATACAGGCGATATGATACTCAAGGAAGAGGTAGCTATCCCCGAGGACATGACAGGCGCACAGCTTCATGACGCGCTTTCCGAATGCGGAGCAAGGCTCATCGTAAAGACTATTGACGCTCTTGCGGACGGCACAGCGGTGCGCACACCTCAGCAGGGAGATACCTGCTATGCGAAGATGATAACAAAGGAAGAGCTGAAGCTGGATTTCACAAAGCCTGCAAAGCAGGTGTATGATTTCATCCGTGCCATGTCGGACAGCCCTTGTGCGTATACGTTCCTTGAGGGCAAGCGCATGAAGGTTTATATGTCCCGCCTTGTGGAGGGTGTAAACGCGCCTGCAGGCAGTATTGCGGATGAACAGCATTTCATCGTTGCCTGCGGCGATGGTAACGGCATTCAGCTTACAGAGATACAGCCCGAGGGCGGCAAGAGGATGGATGTGCAGTCATTCCTGCGCGGTAAGAAGCTTGAAAAGGGTGCGCTCCTCGGTTAAGTGAAAGGAGATAATATGTCAAATGCGATAACACTGATGTCGGCGGCAGGAGACCGTGCTGTATTTTTGCTGGACAGCAATATGTTCACCTATGTTCTCTGCATTGCGGCTATGATATTCGCAATGATATGCTCTGCGAGGGTCAACAGCACCTTTGCAAAGTACAGTGAGAGCTATTCACGCAAGGGTATGCAGGCATGGCAGGTGGCAAGACAGATACTTGACAACAACGGACTTCACGATGTGGCGGTAGTGCCCGTAAGCGGACATCTCACCGACCATTACGACCCCAGAAGCAACACAGTATCCCTGTCTGACAGCGTGTATTCCAGCACCTCGCTCGCGGCTATCGGAGTTGCGGCTCACGAGTGCGGACACGCCGTACAGCATGCGACAGGCTATGTGCCCATAAAGCTGCGTACAGCTATCGTGCCGCTTGCGAATATCGGCAGCAGGGCATATATCTACATCTTCCTGCTGGGCATACTTTTCAGCTTTCCCGTGCTTGTCAATATCGGCATCTGGCTGTTTGCTTTCGTGGTGCTGTTTCAGCTTGTCACGCTGCCTGTGGAGTTCAATGCGAGCTCCCGTGCGATGAGAACGCTTTCAGACCAGAGCATCCTTGACAGCGATGAGCTGCCTGCCGCAAGAAAGACTCTCAACGCTGCCGCAATGACCTATGTGGCAAGCCTTATTGTTTCGATAACACAGCTGCTCAGACTTATGTCAAGAGCGAGGAGCAGCAGAAGATAAACTGACGCGAAAGGAACGACATCATGGCAGACGCAAGACTTACCGCAGTGAAGCTGCTGCTCAAGCTGGAGGAGAGCGATTCCTACTCCAATATCCTGCTGGATTCCGTTTTGTCCGAGGCTGAACTCAGCGAGCGCGACAAGGCGTTTGCGGCGGCATTGTTCTACGGAGTTACGGAGCGCCGTATCACTCTTGACCATGTGATAGCCACCAACTCGAACATCCCGTTCAAAAAGCTGGACAAGGGAGCTGTGGCGATACTGCGTATCGGACTTTATCAGCTTCTGTATATGGACAGCGTTCCCGAAAGCGCAGCCGTTAACGAGAGCGTGAAGCTGTGCAAGAAGCTGAAGCTGTTTTCGGCGCAGGGCTTTGTCAACGGTATGCTGCGTAATTTTGTCAGAAACGGCAAGAAGATAAGCTATCTCGGCATGGAAAGGGAGGACAGGCTCAGCATAGAGTACTCCTGCCCGAAATGGCTGGTGGAGAAGTGGATAGAGGAATATGACGTGGAGCGCACCGTAAAGGCGCTTAAAGCCTCTGTCGGCAAGCCGCCTGTATATGCCAGAGTCAACACTATAAAGACTTCGGCAGACAAGCTGCTGGAGCGCCTTGCAAAGGAGAAGATACCTGCTCATAAGTACAATGGTCTTGATGACTGCCTCGTGCTTGAAAAGACAGGCGATATCGAAAAGTCAAAGGCGTTCCGTGAGGGACTTTTCCATGTGCAGGATATCTCGTCACAGCTCTGCTGTCTGACGCTGAGACCTGTTGTCAACGAGACCGTTATAGATATGTGCGCTGCTCCCGGCGGCAAGAGCTTCACCATGGCGGAGCTTATGGGCAACAACGGCAGGCTGTACAGCCTTGACCTGCACGATATGCGTGTGGGACTTATCGAAGACGGCGCAGAACGTCTGGGAATACGCATCATCACCGCAAAGCAGGGCAACGCCACCCGTTACAACACAGAGCTTCCGCAGGCAGACAGAGTTCTGTGTGATGTGCCGTGTTCAGGCTTAGGCGTTATCCGCCGTAAGCCCGAGATAAAGTACAAGGACCCTGCGGAGTTCGAGGGGCTTCCTCAGATCCAGCGCCGCATCCTTGAAACGGCGAGCAAGTATGTAAAGGTGGGCGGTACGCTGGTGTATTCCACATGTACGCTCAGCCGTGCAGAAAACGATGATGTGGTGGAGGCTTTCGCAGCGGTGCACCCCGAGTTCTCGCCCATAGTACAGCATGTTCCGTATGCTGGAGCGGAGAACAGCTACAAGCGCAGCTATTTCCCCGATGAGAACGGCGGCGACGGATTCTTTACAGCATCTTTCAGGAGAATAAAATAACATGGATAAGATAGACATCCTTTCCCTGTCAAGGGAGGAGCTGACTGCCGAGCTTACGGCAATGGGTGAAAAGGCTTTCCGTGCAAAGCAGATATACGATTGGCTGCACGTCAAAAAGGTCAGTGATTTTTCACAGATGACCAACATTTCTGCACAATTGCGGAATATGCTCGAAGAAAAGTTTTGTCTAAAATCACTAATTATCAAAAAAAGACTTGTATCGGGCATAGATAATACGGTAAAATACTTATATGGTCTGCCCGACGGCGAAGCGGTGGAGACCGTTCTGATGGAATACAAGCACGGAAACAGCCTTTGCATATCCACTCAGGTGGGCTGCCGCATGGGCTGCCGTTTCTGCGCTTCCACGATAGCAGGCTTCGTAAGACACCTGCTGCCGTCAGAGATGCTGCTCCAGATATACGAAACGGAGCGCGACAGCGGACGTCATGTGGACAGTATAGTCCTTATGGGCATTGGCGAGCCGCTGGATAATTTCGATAACGTGATGAAATTCCTTTCCCTTGTGAATTCCGAGGGCGAGGGCATGAGCTTACGGCATATCTCCCTTTCCACCTGTGGCCTTGTGGACAGGATAAACGAGCTTGCGGAGATGAAGACAGGGCTGACCTTATCCATTTCGCTCCACGCGGCAACGGATGAAAAGAGAAGCTCAATAATGCCGATAAACAAGAAGTACAACTTAGAGCAGCTGATGAAAGCGTGCCGTGATTATTTCGCAAAGACAGGCAGGCGCATCAGCTTTGAATACTCCCTTATCGAAGGTGTGAACGATACCGAGGAATCCGCCAACGAGCTTATCAGGCTGCTGGGCGGCATGCTGTGCCATGTGAACCTCATCCCCATCAACGAGATACGGGAGCGTGACTTTAAGAAGAGCCGTTATGTGGAGCGTTTCCGCAAGCGTCTTACGGACGCAGGCATAAACGCTACAGTACGCAGGACCTTAGGCGCGGATATCAACGCTGCCTGTGGCCAGCTCAGAAGAGATGACGGAGCTTCGGAAGAGGCGGTGGACTGATGAATGTATACAGCTTGACAGATATAGGACTGCAGCGTGATGAGAATCAGGATACGGTGTGGTCAGAGCAGATAAGCGATACTGCCTGTGTGGCAGTGCTGTGCGACGGCATGGGCGGAGAGCAGGCAGGCGGCCTTGCAAGCCAGATAGCGGTGGATGTCATTTCAAAGCGCATAAAGGAAAGCTACAACGAGATGATGAACCGCAATTCCGTGAGAAATCTGCTGATAACTGCAGTTTCTGCAGCGAACGCCATAGTATACGAAAAGGCTCAGACGGAGTTTGACCGCGGCGTGGTCATGGGTACTACCTGCGTTGCTGCGATAGTTGCTTCGGGCTGCGCGTACATAGTGAACGTGGGCGACAGCCGTGCATACCACCTGTTCGTTTCGGGTGAGGATGAGTGCATTCGTCAGGTGACTAAGGATCACTCCCATGTTCAGGATCTTGTGGACCGCGGAGAGATAACCGAGGAAGAGGCGAGGGTACACCCCAAGCGCAACAAGATCACCAGAGCCATAGGCGCGGAAAGAGACGTAACACCTGATTATTTCGAGCTGGATATGAACGAGGGCGATATGCTGCTGCTGTGCTCAGACGGACTTTCCTCCTACGGCGATGATCTGGATATTCTGGATATCTGTTTTGATACCGCTCCTGAGGATTGTGTAAAAGCGCTGATAGACTATGCGAACGATAACGGCGGTCATGACAATGTTTCAGTGGCACTGGTCATAGCATGATAATTACAAATTGTAACTAAATATTTACAATTCAATTACAGTTTATTGAAATCTGTTGACAAAAGTCTGACAGCATGATAGTATATTAAATAAATAATATATAAATATGTGTAGAGCGGAGCTGCTACCATACGGCAGTCGCTTTAAGAACATAACAAGTATGGAGAAATGGCGGAGTAACATGGATAGTAATATTGGAAAAAAGCTGGACGGAAGATATGAGCTGCTGGAGCTTATCGGCGTCGGCGGAATGGCTGATATCTACCGTGCAAGGGATATCGAGGAGGACCGCATAGTTGCGGTCAAGATCCTCAAGACGGAGTTTGCGGGCAGTGACGAGTTCCTGCGCCGTTTCCGCAACGAATCCAAGGCGATAGCGCTGCTTTCTCACCCCAATATCGTAAAGATCTATGATGTTGGTTTTACTGAGAAGGTGCAGTTCATCGTGATGGAGTATGTTGACGGTATCACTCTTACTGACTATATCGAGCAGCAGGGTGTGCTGAAGTGGAGAGATTCCATACACTTCACCGTGCAGATACTGAAAGCTCTTCAGCACGCGCATGACAGAGGCATCGTTCACCGCGACGTGAAGTCCCAGAACGTTATGCTCCTCAGCGATGGTACTATCAAGGTCATGGATTTCGGCATCGCACGCTTCAACCGTGAGAACAACAAGACCATGTCTGAAAAGACCATCGGCTCTGTTCACTACATAAGCCCCGAGCAGGCGCGCGGCGATATCACAGACGAGCGCAGCGATATCTACTCCGTAGGTGTTGCACTGTACGAGATGGTTACAGGCAAGAAGCCCTTTGACGGCGACACACCCGTTTCCATTGCGCTTATGCATATGCAGAGCACTCCCAAGAAGCCCACAGAGCTGAACAGCACCATTCCTGAGGGTCTGGAGCAGATCATCCTCCGCGCTATGCAGAAGGATCCTAATCATCGTTACCAGACAGCAGGCGAGATGATAAAGGATCTGGAGGAGCTTAAGAAGAATCCTGCACTCATTTTTGAGTATAAATATAATTCCACTGACGGTACAACAAAGTACTTTGACCGTCCCATGCAGGCAGGCGAGCCTGAAAAGCCCCGCCGCAAGCAGATGATCGTCACCATACCCGATGATGACTACGATGACGATTATGATGACGATGACGACGAGTATGAGGAGCGCCGCTCTCCGCTGATACCCATCCTGTTTGCGGTAGGTACAGCGTTCATTATTGCGGCTGTATTCCTTGTGCTGATGCTCATCAACAGATATTTCGGTGAGAACAGTTCGCTGCCTACTTCCGGTGCAAATCCCGGCGGAAGCAGTGATACCTCCATCAGCGTTACCGCAGGCGAGGAGATGGAGATGCCCAACATGATCGGCATGACATGGGAGCAGGCATACAGCAAGTACGCTTCTTATCTTAACCTTGTTGCTCAGCAGGAGTGGTCCGAGTATGAGAAGGATCAGATCTTCGATCAGGAGCTTCCTGAGGGCAGAAAGGTAAAGGTAGGCACCACTATCACTGTAAAGGTAAGTAAGGGTATCAAGCAGGTAGAGGTACAGGATCTCACCAACCGCACCGTTGACGCGGCTGAACGCCAGCTTAAAAAGGATGGCTTCAAGGTAAAGAAGACCTATGAGGAAAGCGATGATATCGCAGCTAACTGCGTTATCAGAACAGAGCCTCCCGCTCACGAGCAGGCACCTCAGGGCTCTACAGTTACTCTGGTAATAAGCCTCGGCGCTACGGAAACACTGATGTCCGTGCCCAAGCTCACAGATATGCCTATCGAAACAGCTCTGGAGAGATGTGAGGAATACTACCTCGTTCCCGAGATAGAATATGTTGATACAGACGAGTTCGAAAAGGGTATGGTCATCAGCCAGAGCATCGAGCCCAACGAGCACGTTGAAAGAAATACCGAGATCATTCTCGAGGTAAGTACAGGCGAGATCGCTGAAAAGACCAAGAAGTTCAGCTTTGCTATCCCGAACAGCGCAGAGGGCGAGTTTGAGTTCCTCTACTACATCGATGGTATGCGTGATACTGAACGCGGCGAGGAGATCCGCGATGTTAGCCTTGCTTCCAACAAGACCATTCCTTACGAGCTTACAGGTAAGGTAGGCGATGAAAAGGAGCTTGTTATCAAGGTAACATCCACCAAGACAGGCGCAAGCGGAACATACCTTGTTGTTAAGTTCACATTCGGTGAGAATGCTGTAACATACGAGATAGTCGAGACCAACAAGAAGATCTTCAAGGAGCTGCTTTCCGCCGAGGGCGATGAGCCCGTTGAGGACGATCGTTCCGATGAGGCAGTTGAGACAGAGGATGTCCCTGCTGAAACAGCCGAGCCTACCGAGGAGCCTGCTCCCGAGGATGAGCCCCAGCCTGAGGATACCGAGCCCGATGCTCCCGCGCAGGGCGACAGCGGTATTCCCGTGGCATGATTAGGAGGAGATCATTATTTCTGCTGAGTTTGACGGCAAAATAATAAAGGCAGTTGGGGGTATCTACTATGTAGATGCCCTCAGCGGCGCTTTAAAAGGTGATATAGTAAAGTGCAGCGCGAGGGGAATTTTCCGCAAGGACGGCATAAGCCCCAGCGCAGGCGACAATGTACGAGTGGTGACAGAGGATAACACCGACCCCGTTATCGCTGAGATCTACGAGCGTAAGAATTTCCTGATACGTCCGCCGCTTGCAAACCTTGACGGCATTGTGTTCGTGAATTCCTGCATAGAGCCGCTCCCGAACCGTTTCGTTCTGGATAAGCTGGTAGCTATCGCAGACAGCAAGGGCATAGAGCCGCTGGTGGTGTTCACAAAGACCGATCTTAAGGACGCAGGCGACATCATAGATGTTTACAGAAGCATCGGCATTGAGGTGTGCCTTGTAAACAACATGACAGGCGAGGGCGCGGAGCGCGTGATGGAGTTCATTGGCGGCAAGGTGACAGCGTTCGTGGGTAACTCGGGCGTGGGCAAATCCAGCCTTATGAACGTGTTGTTTCCTGAGCTTTCACTGGAAACGGCGCATATCAGCAAGAAGCTGGGCAGAGGACGTCATACCACAAGACAGGTGGAGATGTACAAGCTGGCGGGCGGCTATGTGGCGGATACCCCCGGTTTCTCCACGGTGGAAACGGAGCGCTACTGCCGTATCCCAAAAGGCGAGCTTGACCATGCTTTCCGCGAGTTTGGGGAGTTCATGCATGATTGTCAGTTTGCCGATTGTGCCCATATCAAGGAAAAGGGCTGTCGTGTAAGGCAGGCGGTGGAGGATGGACGCATACCGCGTTCGCGCTATGACAGCTACATCAGAATGTATGAGGAAGCAAGTAAGATAAATGACTGGGAATAAGATATGCTCCATAATTTGCGGAGCGCCCGACGGCAGTATAGACAGATCGCTTGTCAAGGGACTTGTGATATGTGCGGATAAGGGGCTTGACCATGCGCTTGCCGCAGGCATCACGCCCGATATCGTGGTGGGTGATTTTGACAGCAGTGCGGCGGAAGTTCCTGCAGAGCTTGAATGTATCAGGGTATCGCCCATCAAGGACGATACGGACGCGATACTTGCCGCGGATACCGCAATAGAGCGCGGCTGTACAGAGCTTCGTTTCTTCTGCGCCATAGGCGGCAGGTTCGATCACACCTTTGCAAATGTGCAGATGCTGGAGTACCTGCATAACAAAGGAGTGCAGGCGCAGCTTTTCGGAGGCAGTGAGAGGATACGTTTGCTTCACAGCGGAGAAACTGCGGTGCTTGAGCGTTTCAGCGGCTTTGCTTCGGTGTTCGCACTTACAGAAAGCGCGGTCGTGAGCGAAAGAGGCATGAAATATCCTCTGGAGCAGTACCGTATTGAGCGGAGCTTTCCTCTCGGAGTCAGCAACGAGGTGACGGAGGAACGCGGCAGTATCGAGGTCCACGAGGGCACTGTGATACTTACCGAGTACTTTGAATAAGATAAGACCATCAAGAAAGTGCCAGATGCTAGAAACCTGCACGATGACTAGGCTTTGTGCCTGTCATTGTGCGGAGTGACGACGCAGATGGTGCTTTATTGATGGTCTTCTTTTCGTCAGATTTTCACAAACTATATCTTGACACTTTGGGCAAAATGCCTTATAATATTCTAGGTTAAATATTCTTTGAAAGGGAAGATGTTCATGCTAAAAAAACTCGCAGGCTGTGTGCGACAGTATAAGCTGCCTGCATTCCTTACACCCTTGTTCGTAATACTTGAAACCGTGGCGGAGGTGCTTATTCCTCTTGTGATGGCAGGCCTTATCGATAAGGGCATAACCCTAGGCAACATGGGAGAGGTAGTGCGCTACGGCATATACCTGCTGATACTAACCTGCCTTGCCATGTTCTTCGGCGTGACAGCAGGCTTCACCGCATCCCATGCCAGTGCAGGCTTTGCCGCAAATCTCCGCCATGATATGTTCGATAACGTGCAGAGATTTTCGTTCTTCAGCATAGATAAGTTTTCCACTGCAAGCATCGTTACAAGACTTACCACCGATGTTTCCAACGTGCAGATGGCGTTCCAGATGATAACCCGTGTCACTGTGCGCGCCCCTGCAATGCTGATATTCGCTTTCGTATCCGCATTCAATATCGATCGCAGACTTTCCATGGTGTATCTCTGCGCTATTCCTCTGCTGGCTGTGGGTCTTTTCGTCATCGTGAAGCTTGCGTTTCCGCGCTTTCAGCGTGTGTTCAAGACCTATGACAAGCTCAACGCCGTGGTGGAGGAGAATCTCCGCGGCATAAGAGTGGTGAAGTCCTTTGTTCAGGAGGAGCACGAAAAGAGCAAGTTCGGCGCGATATCCGACAGCATATACAAGGATTTTTCCAAGGCTGAAAAGACGGTGGCAGGCAATGCGCCGCTGATGCAGATAGCTGTATATGCCTGCATGGTGCTGATATCCTGGTTCGGCGCACAGGCCGTGGTTGCAAGCGGCAACGATGAGCTCCTCGGACTTTCCACAGGCGAGCTGATGAGCCTGTTCACCTATTCCATGCAGATACTTATGAGCCTTATGATGCTGAGCATGATATTTGTAATGCTCACAATGTCCAAGGCGAGCGCAAACCGTATAGTTGAGATATTGGACGAAAAGACGGATATCACCGATGGCGAGCGTGCCGTAAGCGAGGTAAAGGACGGCTCTGTGGAGTTCCGCAATGTTTCGTTCTCCTATTCAAAGACGGCGGAGAAGAACGCGCTTGATGATATCTCGATCAAGATAGCTTCGGGCGAGACGATCGGCATACTCGGCGGTACAGGCTCGTCCAAATCCACCTTTGTGCAGATGATCCCCAGACTCTATGACGTGACCGAGGGCGCTGTGCTGGTTGGCGGAGTGGATGTCCGTGATTACACGCTGGATGCGCTCAGGAACAACGTGGCTATGGTGCTTCAGAAGAACGTGCTGTTTTCGGGCACTATCAAGGATAATCTGCGCTGGGGCAACGAGAACGCCACCGATGAGCAGATACAGCACGTCTGTGAGCTTGCCTGTGCGGATGAGTTCATACAGGGCTTCCCCGATAAATACGATACATGGATAGAGCAGGGCGGCGCAAATGTTTCGGGCGGTCAGAAGCAGAGACTCTGTATCGCACGCGCACTGCTGAAAAAGCCGAAGATACTCATACTTGACGATTCCACCAGCGCTGTTGATACCAAGACAGACGCGATGATAAGAAAGGCTTTCCGTGAGGAGATACCCGATACCACAAAGCTGATAATCGCGCAGAGAGTATCCAGCGTACAGGACGCGGACAGGATAATCGTGCTGAACAACGGCAGGATAGACGCTGTAGGCACGCACGAGGAGCTGCTTAGCTCCAACGATATCTACCGCGAGGTATATGAATCACAGATGAAAGGAGCTGAGGACGATGAGTAAGAAAGTAAACTCCAAAGCTCCCGAAATGCAGGGAAGACCGCCCATGAAGATAGATTTTGCGGTCATAAAGCGCGTTTTCTCCTACATGAAGCCGCATCGTTTTCAGCTTATTCTGGTGGTTATAAGCATCATCATAAGCTCCGTTGCGGGCGTTGCTTCATCTCTGTTCATCAAGACCCTTATCGACGATCACATCCTGCCTCTCGTAGGCGTGAGCGACCCTGATTTCTCAGGTCTGCTTTCCGCAATACTTGGAATGTGTGCGATATTCGTTGTAGGAATCATCTGCACACTGCTGTACAATCTGCTTATGGCTACCATATCCCAGGGCGTTCTCAAGCGTATCCGTGACGATATGTTCTCTCACATGCAGAAGCTTCCGATAAAGTACTTCGACCAGAACACCCACGGCGATGTAATGAGCTTCTACACCAATGATACTGATGCTCTGCGTCAGATGATATCACAGTCGCTGCCATCCTGCCTTTCCTCGCTGATAACCATCGTTTCGGTGTTTGTTTCAATGCTCACAATGAGCGTGTGGCTGACGCTTATCGTTATCGTGTTCCTGTTCCTTATCTTCGGTGTGACAGGCACTGTTGCAAAGAAGAGCGGACGCTACTTCATGCAGCTTCAGCACTCCGTTGCGGATATAAATGGCTATGTTGAGGAGATGGTGAACGGACAGCGCGTTGTAAAGGTGTTCTGCCACGAAAACAAGGCAAGAGAGGAGTTCGCGGTAAAGAACGATGTTCTGAGAAATGATATCGCAAAGGCGAATTCCTATGCTAACATCCTTATGCCAGTGAACAACTGCATGGGATATTTCCTGTATGTCATCATCGCTATCATCGGCGGACTGCTCGCTATAAATGAAGTTCCGAACGTTGCGTGCTTTGCGGTGAATATCCTTACCCTCGGCGCGATAGCTTCGTTCCTGCAGCTCACAAGAAGCTTCATCGGACCTATCGGTCAGGTGTCACAGCAGATAAACTCCGTGGTAATGGCTATGGCAGGCGCACAGCGTATCTTCTCGCTGCTGGATCAGCAGCCCGAAACGGATGACGGATATGTTACACTGGTCAACGCAAAATACGAGAACGGTCAGCTCACCGAGACTGAGGAGCGCACACACCTCTGGGCATGGAAGCACCCTCACGGCGACGGTACTGTTACCTATACGGAGCTTCAGGGTAACGTGGTGCTGGATGATGTGGACTTCGGCTACACCGAGGATAAGCTGGTGCTGCATAATATAGATCTCTACGCCGAGCCAGGACAGAAGATAGCCTTTGTGGGAGCTACAGGCGCAGGTAAGACCACCATCACCAACCTCATCAACCGCTTCTATGACATTGCTGACGGCAAGATACGCTACGATGGCATAAACATCAACAAGATAAAGAAAGATGATCTGCGCCGTTCTCTCGGTGTGGTTTTGCAGGATGTGAACCTGTTCACGGGCACTGTTATGGATAATCTCCGATACGGTAAGCCCGATGCCACGGATGAGGAGTGCATTGCAGCGGCTAAGCTCGCCAATGCGGATGGCTTCATACGCATGCTGCCCGAGGGCTACAACACCGTGCTCACCCATGGCGGCAGCGGTCTTTCTCAGGGACAGCGCCAGCTTCTCTCCATTGCGAGAGCTGCGGTGGCAGATCCGCCCGTTATGATACTGGACGAGGCGACCTCCTCCATCGATACTCGTACCGAGGCGATAGTTCAGGCAGGCATGGACGCTCTTATGAAAGGCAGAACGGTGTTCGTTATAGCGCACAGGCTGTCTACGGTAAAGAATTCGGACGTTATCATGGTGCTTGACCACGGCCGCATCATCGAGCGCGGCAGCCATGAGCAGCTCATAGCACAGAAAGGTCAATACTACCGCCTGTACACAGGCGCATTCGAGCTTGAATGATTATTTGTCAGCCCCTGCGGTATGCGGGGGCTGATCTTTATTATTGTGAAATATATGTGTATTTTTCCCTGCCTACTTGAAAAATCCGCCATAATATTGTATAATAAAATAGTATATCATCTTAAAAACAAGCCAACATTAATCATAAGCATACAGATATAAAGGAGAAACCATGCAAAGAATACAAGGTCCCATCTTTGACGTGTTTTACGCACTGACAGGCAGAGGCGATATGATAACCGCGATACTCTCTGTTTTCTCAGTGGCAGTCATTATTTTCGTAGTTTTCCCGATACATGAATGTGCACACGGCCTCATGGCAAAGATACTCGGTGACGATACTGCCGAGCGCGAGGGCAGACTCACCCTCAACCCCTTTGACCACATCGATCCCATGGGCGCGCTGTGTATGTGCGTGTGCTGTATCGGCTGGGCAAAGCCGACGCCTGTGAATATTTCACGCTGCCGAAAGGTAAAGGCTCGCACAGCTCTGGCGCTGACATCCCTTGCAGGCCCGATGTCCAATATCATCCTTTCCTATGTGATGATGATAATAATGAAGCTGGTGATGAATTTTGCTATGACCACCCCCACAGGCGTATATGTAGCCTTTGCTCTGCAGCAGGTCATCGTGCTGAACATCTACCTTGCGATATTCAATCTGATACCAATTCCTCCGTTTGACGGCTCAAAGATACTGTACAGCTTCCTCCCTGCAAAGGGTATCAGCTTCATGGAGCGCTATGGTCAGTATATGCACTGGGGCTTCTTTCTGCTGCTGATACTCGGCATACTGGATATCCCGCTGAACTTTCTTACAGACATCATCTACTGGCTGCTGGACAAGGCGTCATTCTTTCTTTAACAGGTGAACAATGAGTGAACTGAGCTTTAAGCTGGAGGTGTTCGAGGGGCCGCTGGACCTCATGCTCTCCCTTATACAAAAGCACAAGCTGAATATTTATGATATCGAGATAAGCGTGCTGCTGGAGCAGTTCATGCTGTATCTTGAGCGCATGACCGAGGCGGATCTTGAGGTGACCTCTGATTTCCTTGAGATGGCGGCAAGGCTGGTGCTGATAAAATCCGCGGCGCTTCTTCCCAGGGAAGAGGTGGAGGAGCTCAAAAAGGAGCTTCAGGGAGCGCTTATCGAGCTTGCGCTGTGCAAGACCATGGCTGGTAAGCTGCGCACCCGTTTTCAGGGCGATTGTATTTTCGTCAGAAAGCCGATGGAGCTGGAGGTAGACCGCTCATACAACAGATCTCACGAGCCTGAGGAGCTGCTACTCGCATACGGTGCAGTGGCTGACAGAGGCAGGAAAAAAGCGGAATACCGCCCGAGATCCATAAAGCCCATCGTTGCCAAGAGCTATGTCACGGTGTTTACAGGCATAGTTGCGGTGCTGAAGAGCCTGCGTAAAAAGGGCAGCGTCACCATGGCGGAGCTTTATGCGGATCAGCCCCGCTCCCGTGAGGTTGCGACATTCCTCGCAATACTGGAGCTTTCCAAGCAGGGGCGCATAATAATTTCCGAGGACGGCTGCAGTGTCCGCATGGCGACCCGTGCAGACCTCGTCAAGGAGGATGAAGATGAAATTCAGTGATGGAATGGCAGCTATCGAAGCGATACTGTTCGCCTGCGGCGACCCTATCGAGCTTGAAAAGCTCGCAGCTGCAGCAGAGATAGAAGCTGAGACCGTGGCAAAGATGATAGACCGACTGAACGACAGATATTCCGAGCAGGGAAGTGCGTTCACGATAAGCCGTCTGGGCAGCAGCTATCAGATGATGACAAGACCTGATTTCGCGCTGCAGATAAAGGCTGCAATGGAAACAAGGCGTCAGGCGCCGCTTTCTCCCGCAGCACTTGAAACGCTGGCGGTGGTTGCGTATAACCAGCCTGTCACAAAGGGCTTTGTGGAGCAGGTGCGCGGTGTTGACAGCTCGGGTGTTGTGAACTCCCTTGTGGAGCGCGGACTTCTGGAGGAGTACGGCAGACTTGACCTCCCTGGCAGACCTATCGCATACAAGACAACGGAGAACTTCCTGCGCTGCTTCGGTGTTACGGATATCAGCGGACTTCCGCCGATACCCGACAGCAGCGGTCAGATCAATTTTGACGAATACGATGACATGGCATTTTCGGGCGGAGATTAAACCGCCCTGCAGATAAAGGACGGTGGTTGCTACGGGCTGGCTGATCGCAGGAGGTATCCTGCTGTTTATCCTGATACTTCTGAGTATCCCCGTGGTGGTATGGTTCGACTACGGAGAAACGCTGAGGCTGAGGGTGAGATATCTTTTCTTCACGGTGTATCAGATACCCGCAAAGCCGAAGAAGCGCAGAAAAAAGAAGACTAAAAAGAAGAAAAAAGCGGCAAAGGTCGCAGAGCAAGAAGCGGACAAGCCACAGGCTGAACAAGCCGAACAGACCACAGCTCCCGCACAAAAGGACGAGAAGAAACGCGGTAAGGCAAAGAGCAAGGAAAAGAACCCTAAAAAGCCCACGCTTTCCGAGATATTCGAGCTTGTGAAAGTGGCGGTGGAAAGCCTTTCGAAGCCGCTGAAAAAGCTGTGCAGGCGCATAAAGATATGTGATTTCGATCTGCACATGGTATGCGGCGGCGATGACGCGGCAAAGGCGGCGCTGAATTTCGGCAGGATGAATCTGCTGGTGACTAACGCGCTGGGCTGGCTCGGCAGCTTTTTCACGCTGAGAAGACCGCAAATAGATATCAATGTTGACTTTCAGTCTGAGGAAACAGTGACGGAATGCTCCTGCAGGATAAAGCTGAGTGCTCTTGCGGCACTGGCATTTGCGTTCACATTTCTGGGCAGACTTATAGTGCGCGCTCTGAAGAGCGAAAAGATAAAGAGCTACCTCGGCAGGCTGAGGGGCAAAACAGCAAAGGCTAAGTAAAAGATCGTTTGGATGTATCATTCAGCGTTCATGCGAAAGGAGTTATTATTATGGCAGACAAGCACCCTATCGAAAATGTAATGGGCATTTCTATGGACAAGATCCACGAGATGACAGATGTAAACACCATCATCGGTGATCCTATCAGCTCTCCCGATGGCACTACGGTTATTCCTGTATCCAAGGTATCCTTTGGATTTGTTTCGGGCGGCAGCGATCTCCCCACACAGAGCCCCGATAAGTTCGCAGGCGGCTCGGGCGCAGGCGTTACTGTAAAGCCTGTGGCTTTCATCGTTATCAAAAAGGACGGCGATGTGAAGCTGCTGGAGCTGGGCGGCAAGGGCAGCCCTGTTGACAGCGTTATCGACGCTCTGCCCGGTATCATTGACAAGGTAAAGGGTATGATCGATAAGAAAAAGGCAGAGGGCGACACCGCTGCTGAGGCTTCCGCAGAATAATTTTGCAGATCAAGGCGTTTATTTTCCCAGTACCTGCACATACTACCGCTGAAATATCAACGGATAAGGAGTGCATCTTATGAATAAACGCATCAGGATACTGGCATCAGTTATCATTGCCGCGATGGTCGGACAGATCACCGCGGCTTATGTATGGGCAGCGCCCGAAAGCATATCCGCGGTGAGCGCTATACTCATCGAGGCGGACAGCGGCACTGTTCTGTACGAAAAGAATGCAGATGAGCAGCGTGCTATGGCAAGCACCACCAAGATAATGACCGCCATCCTCACCATTGAAGCGGGCGACCTTGACAGAGAGTTTGTTGCGGACAGCTATGCGATCCGTGTGGAGGGTACTTCTATGGGTCTGCAGGAGGGCGACCGTGTATCGCGCCGTGACCTGCTGTATGGCATACTGCTTCCCTCAGGAAATGATGCCGCCAATGCGGCGGCGGTGGATGTGGGCGGCAGCATTGGCGGCTTTGTGGAGATGATGAACGCCAAGGCCGAGGAGCTGGGGCTGGAATCCACGCATTTCGTAACGCCATCGGGTCTTGACGCTGATGGGCATTACACCACTGCGCGTGACCTTGCGGCGCTCACTGCCTACGCCATGAAGAATGATATCTTCCGCAGTATCGTGTGCTGCTCCTCGGCGGAGGTGGAGTATGGCAATCCGCCGTATATGCGGACTCTGTACAACTCCAACAAGATGCTCACACGCTACGAGGGTGCTATCGGAGTAAAGACAGGCTTTACAGATAACGCGCGGCGCTGCCTTGTTTCGGCGGCGGAAAGGGACGGTGTTACCCTTATCGCTGTCACGTTGAATGCAGGGGACGACTGGAACGATCATACCAAAATGCTGGATCATGGCTTTGCGCGTGTTTTCAGCTATCCGCTTGAGCTGAAATGTTCCGAGAGCGTGGCGGTGGCAGGCACAGGTCAGAGTGTTGAGGTGTACGCCGAAGAAGCTGAGATATCACTGCTTCCCGAGCAGCGTGAGCGGCTCACGAGGAGAGTTCTGCTGCCGAGGTTTGTCTATGGCGATGTGCGGCAGGGCGACAGGCTCGGCTGTATCGAGTTCAGCATCGACGGCAGAGTGATAAAGAGCTGTCCGCTCTATGCGGCGAGCAGCGTCACCGCAGACAGAGAGGAGCTTACCGCATGGCAGGTGCTGCTCTCGAAGCTGGGGATCTATGTGTGATATATATTAATAATAGTATAATAAAAACAGCTTTGATCAAAAGCTGACGCTTTTGCGCTGTTTTTATTGAACGGCTGAAAAGACGGCTGTCGCCGTCTGTGCCTGTCGGCACTCAAACGCTGCTGCGTTTGTTTTCATGGTATAATAAAAACAGCTTTGATCAAAAGCTGACGTTTTTGCGCTGTTTTTATTGAACGGCTGACCTTGCCGCATACGCGGCAACGCTGCTTACGCAGCTTGCAAAGCTTCGCTTTGCGGTCATGGTATAATAAATTAGGCTTATTTCAAAAGCCTTGCGGCTTTTGCGCCTAATTTATTGTACGGCTGAAAAGACGGCTGTCGCCGTCTGTGCCTGTCGGCACTCAAACGCTGCTGCGTTTGTTTTCATGGTATAATACGGCGCGGCGGTATCTGCTGCGCCTGTAAATATATCGTCGGGAGACGAAGGAGGATAATATGGAAAAAATAAGGATCCAGAAGATAATCGCAGACAGCGGTTATTGCTCAAGAAGAAAGGCGGAGGAGTTCATCTCCGCAGGACTTGTAACAGTGAACGGCAGAGCCTGCTCGCTGGGTGACAAGGCTGACCCCAGAAACGATCTTATCAGGGTAGGCGATGACACCATCTCCGCAGAGCGTGCGGAAAAGCGCTACATAGTTCTGAACAAGCCAAGAGGCTACGTTACCTCTATGGCGGATGAAAAGGGAAGAAAGATAGCGGCTGATCTGCTGACGGATGTGCAGGAGCGTGTTTATCCCGTAGGCCGTCTTGACCGCAATTCCGAAGGCCTGCTCATATTCACTAATGACGGAGAGTTTGCAAACGACATCATGCATCCGTCACGTCACGTGGCAAAGACCTACCGTGTAACCATTGACGGCAGGGTAAAGGAGGATCAGCTTTCCCGTCTTATGGCAGGCGTTGAGATAGAGGAGAACGTTTGGACTCTCCCCTGTACGGTAGAGGTGCTGACTGAAGAGCCTGAGCGTACAGTGCTGCGCTTTGTAATCAAGGAGGGCAGAAACCGTCAGATCCGCCGCATGTGCGAGGCTGTGGGACTTCAGGTAGGCAGACTTCGCAGAACTGCTATCGGCGGAGTAAAGCTCGGCATGCTGAAGCCCGGCGAATACCGTGATCTCACCAAGGAGGAGCTGAAGAAGCTCCGCACCGCCGTCGGCAAGAGCACAAAGCAGGGCAGATAAGGGAGAGCATTATGATAGAGATATTACAGAACAAGGCAAATCTTGACAAGATAGAGTTCAACGCCACCGAAAAAGGCGAGTGCCTGGGCAGGTGCGCGGGAACGATGCAGGGCGATACTTTCGTATTCGATGAGCTGGAGTGCGATGAGTTCTTCGTGGATGGTCTGGTGAGAGCGCTGCTCAATCTTCTTGAACTCAAGGGTATAGAAAAGGCACGCTTCGATTTTGACGAGGGCGAGACCCTTGCACGTCTCAGAAGATGGGGCTTTGTCAAAAACGCCGAAAAGACCATAGATAATATCGCGGCATTCTTTGATGAAAATAAAAATTGCACAAAATTTTGATTTGGACTTGTTATTTTCATCACAATATAGTATAATTAATATGGAGAAATTTTTAATATAAAGATGCATGATGTCATTTTATGGCATTGCGTGTCTTTGATTTATGGAGGACTGAAATGGCAATCAAGACATTGGCTGAGATGGAACTCAATGTTCCCGACAGCGAGGCAAGAAAAAGACTAACTGCCCTCTTCGATGAGGACAGCTTCAGAGAGCTGGACAAGTTCGTATCCACAGACGGTGAGCTTTGCTCCGTGGTTGCAGGTTACGGTACTGTTCTCGGCGCTACAGCTTATGCATTTGCACAGGATGTGAGCGTTAAGGGCGGCGCAGTGAACAAGAGCGCAGCTATGAAGATCAGAAAGATCTATGAGCTGGCTGCAAAGAACGGTGCTCCCGTTGTTGCAGTGTTTGACAGCAAGGGCGGCGATATCAACGAGGGTATGGCTGTTCTCTCCGCTTACGGCGATATCGTAAAGGCTTCCGCAGCTATCTCGGGCGTTGTTCCCCAGATCGCAGTTGTATGCGGAGTATGTGCAGGTGCTGCTGCAATGCTCGCTTCCATGGCTGATATCACTATCATGACAGAAAAGGCTGAGCTGTTCATGACAGCACCTTTCAATACACCCGATGGCAAGCTGGCAGGCGCAGGCTCTGCTGCAAACGCTGCTAAGGCAGGAGTATGTGATATCCTTGCAAAGGATGACGCAGAAGCTATCGCAAAGGCAAAGAAGCTGGTTGCCGTAATGCCTGCAAACAACATCTCCCTCGCAGGCAATGATGACTTCGCTGAGAACGACGCTGACATCACCGCTGCCATGAATGGCGCTGATGTTATCGCAGCTATCGCTGACAAGAATTCCGTTGTGGAGCTGGGTGCTGATTTCGGCACTGCCGCTTATACAGCTATCGCAAGCATCAACTGGGCTACTGTTGCATTTGTTGCCACAGATAAGGCTGAGAAGCTCACTGCCGCTGACTGTGCTAAGATCGCACGCTTCGTTCAGCTTGCAGATGTGTTCTCTATTCCCGTTGTTACAGTTCTCGATACCGAGGGCTTCGTACCCTCCAGCGAGGCAGAGCTTGCTGGCAGCGTAAGAGATTGTGCAAAGCTCGCACAGGTATATGCTTCCGCTACTACCACAAAGGTAAATCTCATCAAGGGCAAGGCTTTCGGCGCTGCTTATGCAGCGTTTGACAGTGCAGATATCTCCTACGCTTGGGAGAACGCTGCTATTGCTCCCATGTCCCTTGAGGCAGCAAAGGTATTTATGGGTGAGGAGATCGACGCTTCTCCCTTTAACGCAGCTGCTCTGGGCATGATCGACGGCGTTATCGCTGCCGAGGATACCAAGGACGCTGTTGCATCCGCAGTGGATCTGTGCAGTGGTAAGAGAGTTACAGCTCCCACCAGAAAGCACGTTAATTTTGCGTTTTGATCGTAGGGACACGGCTTACCGTGTTCGTTGATGAATATTAACTATAACAACAAAAAATCACAGAGAGGTTTTTGACATGAAAAGATACACTATCACAGTAAACGGCACAGCTTATGACGTAACAGTAGCAGAGGCTGACGGCGCTGCAGCTCCCGTGGCTGCCGCTCCCGCACCCAAGGCTGCTCCCAAAAAGGCTGCTCCTGCTCCCGCAGCAGCAGGCGCATCCTCTATCAATGCTCCCATGCCCGGCACTATCGTTGACGTTAAGGTAAAGGTTGGCGATAAGGTAACAAACGGCACAGTAGTTGCTGTTCTTGAGGCTATGAAGATGGAGAACGATATCGTTTGCGATAAGGACGGCGTTGTTGCATCCGTTAACGTAAACAAGGGCGATTCTGTTGATACAGGCGCTGTTGTAGTAACCATCAACTAATAAATAAGGAGAGCAAAAATGGCTAAGCTGAAGATTACAGAAACCGTTCTGCGTGACGCGCACCAGTCGCTGCTCGCCACCAGAATGTCTTTAGATGAAATGCGTCCCATCCTGTCCACCATGGATAAGATCGGCTACTACTCCGCTGAGTGCTGGGGCGGTGCTACATTCGATTCCTGCATCCGCTTCCTGGACGAGTGCCCCTGGGACAGACTCCGCACTATCCGCAAGGAGATGCCCAATACCAAGCTCCAGATGCTGTTCAGAGGACAGAATATGCTGGGCTATCGTCACTACGCTGACGACCTCGTTGAGTACTTCGTACAGAAGTCCATCGCCAACGGTATCGACATCATCCGTATCTTTGACGCACTCAACGATATCCGCAACCTTGAAACAGCTATCAATGCCGCAAAGAAGGAGCAGGGTCATGCTCAGGTAGCTATCTCCTACACCCTCGGCGAGGTATTCACACACGAATATTACATGAACTACGCAAAGCAGGTCGAGAGCGCAGGTGCTGACTCTATCTGCATCAAGGATATGGCAGCACTGCTGACTCCTTATGAGGCTGAGTCCCTCGTACGCGACATCAAGAGCGCTGTAAATATTCCTGTACAGCTCCATACACACTACACATCCGGTCTTGCATCCATGTGTATCATCAAGGCTGTTGAGGCAGGCGTAGACGCTGTTGATACAGCTATGTCTCCTCTGGCACTGGGTACATCCCACGCTCCCACAGAGTCCATCGTTGCTACATTCCAGGGCACAGAGTACGATACAGGTATCGACCTCGTTGCTCTGACAGAGGTAAGAGACTTCTTCATGAAGCTGCGTAAGAAGTACATCGACAACGGCCTGCTGGATCCCTCCATGCTGGCAACCGATGCAAACGCGCTCATTTATCAGGTGCCCGGCGGTATGCTCTCCAACCTGCTCTCTCAGCTGAAGCAGGCAGGCAAGGCAGACCAGCTTGACGAGGTGCTCAAGGAGGTTCCCCGTGTTCGTAAGGACAGCGGCTTCCCCCCTCTGGTTACTCCCACATCCCAGATCGTTGGTACACAGGCTGTGTTCAACGTTATCACAGGCGAGCGCTATAAGACCGTTACCAAGGAGTTCAAGGGCCTTGTAAAGGGCGAATACGGCAAGACTCCCGTTGCTATCGATCCCGAGTTCCAGAAGAAGATCCTCGGAGATGAGCAGCCCATCACCTGCCGTCCCGCTGACCAGCTCGCTCCCGAGTTTGAGGCTATGAAGGCTGAGGCTGCCGAGTGGATAGAGCAGGAGGAGGATATCCTCACCTATGCTATGTTCCCCAAGGTGGCTCCCAAGTACTTTGAGAAGCGCCGCGACAGAAAGCTCGGCATTGACGCTGACCACGCTGACAAGGCAAACAAGGTACATCCTGTTTGATTGGCACAATAAGCACAGACCTCTGCTGCATACGCGGCAGGGGTCTTTTAATATATATAGTAGGGGTGAGAGATGGCGTTTGTACAAATTGTATAAATGCTTTATGTTGATAAATATCGTTTCGGGGGATAGAAAAACTGCAAAAAAAGTATTTTTGTGCATTGGGACATTGACAGGGGTGCAAAGAGCGTGTTCTACACCCCGAAAATGAGTAAATACCTATAAAAAAAGCAAGAAAATACTGTGAAATATTACTGATATCGTTTACAATTCCTCTGTTTAGATTTTTCGGCACTTTCACCAAATCAAAAGTTACAACTTGGTTACAAAACGGTTACAGAATTGCGGAAATTTTGTGAAAGAGTTATTAAGTAGTGCAAAAAACGGCTTGGTTATGCGAAATTTTTAGTTTTTTTAATTTTATGTAACTTTTTTAAGTTATTAGCTGAAAGTGTTGTAATTATGAACAATAACGGAGCACTGAAAACGTTTTCTGGGTGATACAGAAGAAAATCTTCAAAAAAAACACTTGAAAATTGGTTTGTTTTATGGTAAACTAACTATGAAATCAGGAAGCCTGTAGTACCACGCGGTATTATCGGGATAGCCTGATCAGTAAAACCGATTCCGTTTATCGGAACGAAAACCTATTTATGGGAGGAAATTACCTATGAAGAAAAGAGTTTTAGCAGCTCTGCTTGCATCTGCTACAGTTCTGTCTCTGGTTGGCTGCGCTAACGATGAGACATCCACATCCGATGCTGGTAACGCTGGCAACGACGCTGGCAATTCCACAGTAACAGACGGCGGCGACGCTGGTAACACAGACGCAGCTGAAGAGGGCAAGGTTCTCAACATCTGGTGCTGGAATGACGAGTTCCAGCAGAGAATCACAAAGTTCTATCCTGGCTACACAGATAACGGCGATGGCACAGGCAAGATCGGTGATGTAGTTGTTAAGTGGACAATCTACCCCAACGCTGATAACGGTTATCAGATCCCCCTCGATGCAGCTCTGCTGGATCAGGACAACGTTGCAGCTGACGAGAAGATCGATATCTTCCTCATCGAGGCTGACTACGCTGACAAGTATGTAAACTCTGACTACTCTCTGCCCGTATCCGCTGTTGGTATCACAGACGCTGATACAGCTGAGATGTACCAGTACACAAAGGAGATCGCTACAGATGCTAACGGCAATCTGAAGGCTGTTTCCTGGCAGGCAGCTCCTGGTCTGTTCGCATACAAGAGATCTATCGCTAAGGCAGTTCTCGGCACAGACAATCCTGACGAGGTTCAGACATACGTTGCTGACTGGGCTAAGTTCGACGAGACCGCTAAGAAGATGAAGGACGCTGGTTACTTCATGCTCTCCGGTTACGATGATGCTTACCGTACATTCTCCAACAACGTTTCCGCTCCTTGGGTTAACGAGAATAATGAGATCATTATCGACGCTAACATCCTGAAGTGGGTAGAGCAGACCAAGACATACACAGATAACGGTTACAACAACAAGAACTCTCTGTGGTCTGATGGTTGGGCTGCTGACCAGGGTCCTGACGGTAAGGTATTCGGCTTCTTCTACTCCACATGGGGTATCAACTTCACACTCGTTGGTAACGCAGGTGAAGCTGGTTGGGGCGACTGGGCAGTTTGCTACGGTCCTCAGTCCTACTACTGGGGCGGCACATGGCTCTGCGCTTCCTACCAGACAGATAACAAGTCCCTCGTACGTGACATCATGTACAACATGACTTGCAACGCAGAGGTTATGACTCCTATCACAACAACTCCCGGCGTTGAGGATTACACAAACAACATGGCAGCTATGGAAGCTGTTGCTAACTCTGACTTCAAGTCCGACTTCCTCGGCGGTCAGAACCACATCGCTCTGTTCACAGAGAACGCTAAGAAGATCGATATGTCCAATATCTCTGCTTACGACCAGGGTCTGAACGAGACATTCCAGGCTGCATTCAAGGATTACTTCGATGGCAACGTTGATTACGATACAGCTCTTGCTAACTTCTACACCAACGCTACTGTTAAGTATCCTGAGCTCAAGAAGCCCGAGTAATTCTAAACAATAGCAATTATTAAGGTCTGACTTAACATCTTCGGACTGCGGTGTAAAAGCCGCAGTCCGGTATGTTAATGCCATTTTATTTCGGTAAATCGGTATTAACATACCTTGGAGCGTCATGTGCGTTGTGCCGCTTCGGATGTTGAGCTGGCCGGAAATAAGATGAAAGTGATGGTGATAAAACTGTGAAACGCAAGTCTATAAGCTATGCGAAGTGGGGCTATTTCTTTATTGCGCCTTTCTTTATCGTATACGCAATATTCCAGCTGTGGCCCCTGATCACAACAATTTATTACAGCTTCTTCGAGAAGTACATGTCCGGTCTTAACCAGATTGGTCCGAATTTCGTAGGTCTGCAGAACTACATCGATTTCTTTACAGGCGCAAAGGGCGTTCCTGTAGGAACACTGGTATACAATACCATTATCATGTGGCTGATGGGCTTTATCCCTCAGCTCGCTGTATCGCTTCTGTTTGCTTACTGGTTCACAAACAAGCGTCTTGATCTGAAGTGCACAAGCATCTTCAAGTCTATCATCTATATGCCTAACCTCATCATGGCGTCCGCATTCTCCCTGCTGATCTTTGCTCTGTTCGCTAACACAGAGACAGCTCCCATCAATGGTCTGCTGATCTCTATCGGCGCAACAGCTGATAAGATCGACTTCTTCGCGCACACATGGTCAGCAAGAGGTATTATAGCATTCATGAACTTCCTGATGTGGTTCGGTAACACCACCATCCTGCTGATGGCAGCTATGATGGGTGTTGATGAATCCCTGATCGAGGCTGCTGATATCGATGGTTGTACTCCCAACCAGATCTTCTGGAAGATCACAATGCCCCTTATCAGACCCATCATGATTTATGTTTTCATCACATCTCTGGTCGGCGGTCTGCAGATGTTCGATGTTCCTCAGGTCATCACCAGAGGCGTCGGCGGCCCCAACAACACAACAAAGACACTTATCATGTACCTGAATGATAACCTGTACTCCAAGAACTACGGTGCAGCAGGTGCTATCTCTGTAGTACTGTTCGTTGTTTGTGCTCTGTTCAGCTTGGTAGTTTACTACTTCTTTACTGATAGAACTCTTGGCGGTGCAAAATCCTTTGCCGGCAAGAAGACAAAGAAGAAGGGGGTGTAAGCAATGGCAAATAAATATGATGTTGTACATAACGAGCGTAAGTTCTGGCTCAACTTCAGAAGAACTGTTGCTTACATTGTGCTCACTCTGATGTGCATACTCTGTCTGTTCTTCTTCTATATCATGCTTATCAACTGTACACGTTCTCACCTTGAGATCCAGAAGAGCGGCTTCGCTATTCTGCCCAGTGATCAGTTTATAACAAACCTTACAGCGATCCTGAACGATCCTAACATTCCTATGTGGAGAGGTCTTATCAATAGCCTTATCGTTTCCATCGGTTGCGTATTCTGCTCTGTTTACTTCTCCGCTATGACAGCTTATGGCTGCCACGTTTACGACTTCAAGGGAAGAAAGTTCGCGTTCAACTTCATCCTGCTCATCATGACAATTCCTACACAGGTAACCGCTCTCGGTTTCGTAGATATGATGAGAAACTGGAAGCTGACAGATAACCTGCTTCCTCTGATCGTTCCTGCAATTGCTGCTCCCACCGTATTCTTCTTCATGAAGCAGTACATGGACAGCTCTCTCCCGCTGGATATCGTTGAAGCGGCTCGTATCGATGGTGCGAATGAGTTCAGAACATTCAACTCCATCATCCTGCCTATCCTGAAGCCCGCTATGGCTGTTCAGGCTATCTTCACATTCGTATCCTCCTGGAACAACTACTTTACACGTAACCTGCTGATCACCAAGTCCAACATGAAGACTCTGCCTATCATGGTTTACATGTGGCGTTGTAAGGACTTCGCGTCCATCTCCATGGGACATATCTACATGGTTATCACAGTATCCATTCTGCCCGTAATGATCATTTACTTCTGCCTCTCCAAGTTCATCGTTGGCGGTGTAACTCTGGGTGCAGTTAAGGGCTAATCACAAAAGAATTGACCTCCCGAAAACGGGAGGTCTATTTTTGCGGCATTATAAAAAAGAAAAGCTCGCTCGGTTGCCCGAACGAGCTGAATTATTATGTGCAGCTGTGTTTTACTCTGTCAGCTTCCTCGCTGCGCTTGGCGTTATTGAATCTATCCAGTGTACCTACGAGGTATCCCGTGATGCGTCTTATGCGCTGGAAAGGCTCGGCCTCGAAGTGATATGCACAGTTTACATACTCGCCGTCCACCTCGAAATTGATCGCAGTAATGACCTTATCGGGGTACTTTTTCTGTGCCTGCTCAACGTAGTAGTCTATTTCGCGCTGAGGGAGTGTTCCGTTGGTAACTTTAATATCGATCATAATATCACCTCATGTCATAGATTGTATGGTAATATTATTGTAACACAATATATTGTGTTTGTCAACTATTATTTTTCACAATATCGTGGGATCAGATTTGTGTATTTCAGCCGAGATACACAGATATGTTATCACAAATCCTATAACAGCGCACACCAGCCCGATAATAAGCTCGGTTACTGAGCTGCTGCGCGGTATGAGCTCAGTCAGAGAGAACAGCATGAAGCCGAGGATGACGAGATAAGTCCCGTTGAAGCGATCCAGCAGCTTTGTCATAATTTTGGCGGTAAGAAGCACGCCCGCCGCACAGCCGATTCCTAGGGGCACAAGCGGCAACAGTCTGCCGGCCGAAACGTTCTCCAGTACCTGTTCGTAGATCCCCAGAGTAACAAGCATCTGCGAGCCGCTTATTCCAGGAAGCACCAGTGCAGCAGCCAGAAGTACTCCGCCGAGGAGCTGCATAACTATCGCCGAGCCGCCCTCGTTCAATGAGATAGAGGGAAGCAGTGTAATAAGCCACGCACAGAGGATACCTCCCAGGATCAGCAGGAGCTTAGTCAGCCGCAGAGGAAGTGCCTTTGCCTCTTTCAGCACCGGGATGAGAGCTGCAGAAGCAGCCCCGAGAAATGCATACCTCAGCGGAACGGCGGCAGCGCTTGATAATATCGCTGATATGATCTTTGCGGCAGTGAAAAAACCGACCACACCTCCGATTGCAAAAAAAGCGATGAAAGGCAGATTCTTTTTAATGTCTTTAAGTAAATTATCGACAGAATATATCAATTTGTAATAGATTCCGAGCAAGATTGCCAGCGTTCCGCCGCTGAAACCTGGGATACTCATGCCCGCACCAACTATAAATCCGAGAAAAATCGTTTTGAAATTACTCATATTCACCTCCGAAAGCTTGTATATATTTATATACGTAAGACAACGCAAATATTCTTTGTTAGTTTTGTAACAATTGCAAAAAAGTATTGATTTTTTACGGGATTTGTTGTATAATTTTTATATAATATTACCCTCGTGTAAGTGGGGGTCAGGTTTATTTTGTCAAATAACAGTTCCAAAGGGGTGAATATATTGTTTGGACTTCATTCTATAAAGCTGCCGCACTTCAGTGCTTCGGCTGACCAGACGACACGCAGGCTCAAGCCGCCTACCACTGTTGCTATCAGCATGTCCCAACATATCGGCGCGCCGTGTGAGCCGCTTGTAAAGGTGGGCGATTATGTCTATCTCGGTCAGAAGATTGCAGACAGTGCGGCTTTTGTTTCCGCACCAATACACGCAAGTGTTAGCGGCACAGTAACAGAGATAAAGGAAGTTGTAGCAATCAATGGCAAGCTGTGCAAGACCGTTATCATAGAGAGCGATAACAGGATGCAGCTTTTCCCTGAGATAGCTCCTCCTGTTGTGGAGACTCGTCAGGATTTTATCAACGCTGTACGAGAGAGCGGCGTTATAGGTCTGGGCGGTGCAGGCTTTCCGACGCATGTAAAGCTCGCTTTTGATCCCGAGAAGACAAAGATAGATACACTGCTTCTCAACGGTGCAGAGTGTGAGCCGTACATAACCTCCGACTACCGTGAGCTGATGGAGAACACCGATGCCATCATTGGCGGTGTCAAGCTCATCATGAAGTATCTTGAGATACCACGCTGCGTGATAGGTATCGAGGCCGATAAGCCCGAAGCTATTGAAAAGCTTCGCAAGCTGACAGCTCCTATGCCTGCTATCAAGATAGTAAAGCTGAAGTCCGCATATCCTCAGGGCGCAGAAAAGGTGCTGGTATATTCCCTTACGGGACGAGTTGTGGGCGAGGGCAAGCTGCCATCAGATGTGGGCTGCATGGTGATGAACGTATCTACAGCAGGCTTCATCCACAGCTATATCCGCACAGGTATGCCGCTTGTGAAGCGCAGAGTGACGATCGACGGCAACGTGGTGAATTCCCCCTCTAACATTTTTGTTTCTGTGGGAACTCAGCTGCATGAGATACTCAAGGAAACAGGAACCCGCAAGGATCCTGACAGAATAATCATGGGCGGCCCGATGATGGGCGCGTGCGCGTTTGATCCAGATACTCCTGTCGGCAAAACGAGTAACGCAGTACTGCTGTTTGCAGATTCGCCTGTGCATAAGGAATCGGCATGTATACGCTGCGGAAAATGCGTACGCGCGTGTCCGCTGAATCTCATGCCTACCGAGCTTGAGCATGCTTATGACGCCCGTGACGCAAAGCAGCTTGAGAAGCTCAAGGTAGGTCTGTGCATGAACTGCGGTGCCTGCAGCTTCGTGTGCCCCGCCAAGCGCTCGCTGGCGGAGAAAAATCAGCTTGCTAAGGACTTTGTGCGTCAGCAGCAGGCCAAGGAAAAGAAGTGAGGTGTAAGCGTTGAATAAGCTCATGATAGAACCGTCGCCGCATATTCGCAGTGCATGGACTACACAGAAAGTAATGCTTAATGTTATCATTGCGCTGCTTCCTGCTCTTATCGCGGCGGTGATAATATTCGGTCTGCGTGCTCTCACGCTTACTGTTATATGCTGCACAGCATGTGTGCTGTTTGAATGGCTGTTCTGCCTTATAACTAAAAAAGAGAGCACCATATCCGATCTTTCAGCGATCGTTACAGGTATGCTGCTGGCATTCAACCTGCCCGTGGACCTGCCCGAATATATGGCGGTGATAGGCTGCTTTGTGGCTATCTTCATCGTTAAGATGCTTTTCGGCGGCATTGGTCAGAACTTTGCAAATCCCGCTATCACAGGACGTATCGTGCTGATGCTGTCCTTTACATCCTATATGAGCAGCTGGACAGCTCCTTTCGCCTACAAGGACGGTGTGGACGCTGTAGTATCCGCAACTCCGCTGGTGGCTGCCGAGGAGCAGCTCCCTACGCTGATGGATATGTTCCTTGGCGTGCGTGCGGGATGCATGGGTGAGACCTGTGCGCTTGCGCTGCTTATAGGCGGAATATTCCTCGTAGCAAGAGGTCTGATATCACCTGTGACTCCCGTTGCATTTGTTGGCACAGTAGCAGTTTGTGCGCTGATGATAAGCGGCGGAGATCTCAATTACATGATGTATCAGGTGCTTTCCGGCGGACTTATCCTCGGTGCTGTATTTATGGCTACCGATTATTCCACAACACCGCTCACCACATGGGGCAAGCTGATATTCGGCGTTGGCTGCGGACTCCTCACGTTCCTTATCCGTGAATTTGCGGCGCTGCCCGAGGGTGTTTCCTACTCCATACTGCTGATGAACATACTCACACCCTACATTGATAAGATAACCGTCCCGAGAGCTCTCGGAGCAAGGAGGGGTGCGAAGTGAATACATTAAAGCCTATCCTTGTACTGGCGGCTATCGCGGCGATAGTTTCCGCGCTGGTCATTGTCACCTATAATATCACATACGTTGATACTTCGTCAATACTCACTGAAAAGCAGTCTGCTGCTGTAATTTCGGTGTATGGAGGAACTTCTGCCGATTATTCGGTAGTTCCTGTCGAAGAATGGCAGCCGCTGCTTCTTGCAGAAGAGGACAGCGAGCTTGAAAGAGTTGAAAAGGTCATCCGCAAGTCTGATGGAAGCCTCGCATTCGAGGTGGTAGTCAAGGGCTATAAGGACGGATATGATATCCTCGTAGGTGTAAAGGACGGCGCTGTTGCAGGCGTTTCCGTAGTATCTACAGGCGAGGAGACACCGAAGCTCGGCACTAAGACAGCAGAACCATCTTACCTTGAGAACTTCAAGGGCATTTCGGGAGAGGCTGTCATCGTAAAGAACGCTCCTGCCGCTGATGGAGAGGTGCAGGCCGTTACAGGCGCAACATTCTCCTCCAAGGGCGTTGCAAGTGCCGTAAATATCGCGCTGGAGGCTTATGCGCGCATGGGAGGTGAAGCAGGATGAGCTACATGAAGGAATTTATGAAGGGCCTTATCAAGGAGAATCCCACGCTCGTTTCGCTTCTTGGTATGTGTCCGACGCTGGCGGTAACCGTTTCGGCATCCAATGCGGTTGGCATGGGCGCTGCTGCACTGTTCGTGCTGGTGTGTTCAAACCTTGTTATCTCCCTGCTGAAGAATTTTATTCCGAAGCAGGTAAGACTTCCTGCGTATATCGTTATCATTGCAGGCTTTGTAACGATCGTTGGCTTTGTAATGCAGCGCTTTATGCCTGCTATCTATGACGCGCTGGGCATCTTCCTGCCGCTTATCACCGTAAACTGCATCATCCTCGGCAGAGCTGAGATGTTCGCAAGCAAGAACAGCCCACTTGCATCTGTATGCGACGGCGCAGGAATGGGCGTAGGCTTTACACTTGCCATGCTTGCTGTAGGCTCTGTCCGTGAGATATTCGGCTGTGGCACTTGGTTCGATATCCCCTTGGCGCCTGAATTTCTTGAGCCTATGTCTATATTCATAATGCCTGCAGGCGGATTTTTCGTGCTGGGCTGCGTTATAGCGCTGGTGAATAAGATATCGGGCAAGAAGCCTCCTGCGGCTACAGGCTGCGCGGCTTGTCCCAACAGAGAGGGCTGCATAAGCTGCTCCTCCGGTTCCGCAGCAAAGGAGGGGGATGAATAATGGAGCTTGCAAGAAGTATGATGATCATCCTCCTGACGGGCATACTCACAGATAACTTTGTACTTTCGAAGTTCATGGGTATCTGCCCGTTCCTCGGAGTATCCAAGAAAGCAAGCAGCTCGCTCGGTATGGGCTGTGCGGTTACTGCGGTAATGATAGGCGCTACTGCTGTTACATATCCGCTGTATCATGCGTTCCTTGTGCCGATGGGTCTGGAATACATGAATACCATCCTGTTCATACTCATCATTGCGCTGTTCGTTCAGATAGTTGAGATGGTGCTTAAAAAGTACATTCCTGCTCTTTATAACACGCTGGGCGTATATCTGCCGCTCATCACAACGAACTGTGCTGTGCTCGGTGTTACTCTGCTGAATATCGAGAGCGATTACAGCTTCCTCGAATCCATCGTGAACGCACTTGGCGCAGGTCTTGGCTTTATGCTTGCTATGCTGATATTCTCGGGCGTCCGCGGACGTCTTGAGCGCAGCGATGTCCCCAAGGCTTTTCAGGGCATGCCTATAACTCTGGTGGCTGCCTCTATCGTATCGCTGTCATTCCTCGGCTTCGGCGGAGTGGTTGACGGATTGTTCGGAGGTGTGTGATGGAGATATTCATGACCTATATACTCCCCGTCCTCATCTTTCTGGTGATAGGTGCGGCGGCAGGTGGATTACTGGTGCTTTGCTCAAAGTTTCTGTATGTGCATACGGATGAAACGGTGGCGCAGCTTACCGAAACGCTCCCCGGGGCAAACTGCGGCGCGTGCGGATTTTCGGGCTGTGCAGGCTATGCTGCGGCGATAGCCAAGGGCGAGGCTGCTACTAATCTCTGTAATCCGGGCGGCTCTGAGACGGCTAAGAAGCTGGCTGAGATAATGGGTACAGAGGCGCTGGAGACCATGCGTAAGGTGGCTTTCGTGCGCTGCAACGGCTGTATCGGTGCTACTGAGGACAGATACATCTTCACAGGCACTCAAACCTGTGCGGCTACCGAGCGTTTCTATAATGGCAAGGGTATGTGCCGCAGCGGCTGTGACGGTCTGGGCGACTGCATAGCTGTGTGCGATAACGACGCTATATCCATAATAAACGGCGTGGCTGTGGTCAATCCCAGCAAGTGCGGTGCGTGTGGAAAGTGCGTTGATGTCTGCCCCAACAAGCTGATAGAGATAATCCCTGCCGATCAGAAGTACGGTGTGCGCTGCTCCAATATCGATAAGGGCAAGATAACCCGTGCTGTCTGCAAGAACGGCTGTATCGGCTGTAAGATATGCGAGAAGAAGTGTCCCAAGGCGGCTATCGTCGTGGAGAATAACCACGCTTCTATTGACGGAATGCTGTGCAACGGCTGCGGAGCATGTATGGCGGCGTGTCCGCAGAAGTGTATTGCACTGCTCCCTCAGTGTGAGATAGAATAAAGATATTTCGGAGGAAAAACAAATGATAACAAAAGCGGAATTTGGTTCATTCAGAGGCTATAAGTGCTGGCTTATGACCCTCACAAACAAGAACGGAATGACTGCGCGAATCACAAACTTCGGTGGTGCGGTGGTAGGTCTGGATGTTCCCGATAAGAATGGCAACATGGCTGACGTGGTACTGGGCTACGATACTCTTGATGGCTATGTTGAGGGCAACAGCTCCCACGGTGCTCTGGTAGGACGTTATGCAAACCGCATCGGCGGCGCAAAGTTCTCTATCAATGGCAAGGAGTACAACATCGCTCCCAACGATAACAAGGTGAACCATCTGCACGGCGGCTTCTTCGGCTACAACAAGCGCGTATGGACAGTAGACGATCTGTGTGACGGTGACGAGCCCTCCGTAACTCTCGGCTACATCAGCCCCGATGGCGAGGAGAACTATCCCGGTACAGTGAAGATCGCAGTAAAGTACACTCTCACAGCAAACAACGGTCTGGAGATCGACTACACCGCAGTTTCTGACGCGGATACCGTTATCAATCTCACCAATCACGCATATTTCAACCTCAAGGGTGCAGGAAACGGCGACATCAAGGATCATATCGTGCAGATTAATTCCGAGAAGTACACACCCGTAAACGAGCTTCTCATTCCCACAGGAAAGCTTGCTTATGTTACTGGTACAGCGTTTGATTTCCGCGAGCCTAAGAGAGTAGGCGAGGATATGGACAATGGCAAGCTCCCCAATGGCTATGATCACAACTTCGTACTGGGCGAGCCTAAGGTCATGCGTACCGCCGCTGAGGTGTATGAGCCCACTACAGGCAGAGTGATGACAGTCACCACCGATAAGCCTGCTATCCAGTTCTATATCGGTATCGGACTTGACGGCGAGGCTGGCAAGAACGGCGCAAGCTACAACAAGTACGCAGGTCTGTGCCTTGAGAGCCAGTATTCTCCCGATTCTCCCAACCAGCCCACATTCCCCGATTGTGTGCTCAGGGCAGGAGAGACATATCATTTCACAACTACTTATACTTTCTCTGTAAGATAAGTCTGCCAATAATACCACATCTGCTTCGTCAACCTCATAATGGCAGGCACAAAGCCTAGCCGTTATGAGGTTTCCTAGCATCTGCGGCATTTTTGACAGACTATTACAATATTGCTCAATAAAAGGAGTGCCTATGAAAAAGGAAATGTCACCGCAAAAGGGTTGGAATATTTATCTCGCAATAAATACGGCTGTGCTTTTGCCTGCATTTTTGATTATACTGTTTCGTTTAGAGTCAGTAGGCAGGCTGCTGCTTGTTCCGTTCCTTTTACCGTTGGGATTGTATTCGCTTTTGGGTGTTTTCGTGCAGTATATTATCCTGATCGGTGTGCTGATATACGCCGTGTACCGTTTAGTCAAGGACAGGAAAGTACCAATATTTATCATGACGCTGGTGCTTATTGCGGTAAATCTGGTGGTCAATATTTATCTTATGAAGATGTTTTATTTAATGGCAATGCAGTGAAAGGAGCGACTATGGACGAAAACACACAGGCACACAGGCTAAAGGTGCAGCGTGGTTGGCTCATCTATATGGGAATAATAACAGGTCTGTATGCAATATTCGGTCTGCTTTGTTTCATTGAGTTGATTGGCTTGTCCATACCATCTTTTATGGGTTTTCTGGCAGGCGGAATGTTCATACATGGTTGGATAACCGTGTGGTTCAATTATGTTCTTGTAGCATCTGCGGTTGGGTATGGTATATACTGCTACACAAAGGATAAACAGCAGAAGATATTTTCCCACACCATCATACTGGCGTCTCTGAATATCGTTGGCAGTATCGGTGTTCAGCTGTGGACAAGAGTTGCAATGACAGCATAACAAAATCGCTCCCAGAGGTAATGCCTCGGGGAGCTTTGTAATTATTTCAGTATCTCGGAAACAGCTGCTTTGTCCTCAATAAGCTCCATATCCTCAGGGTGCTTCTGAAGCCAGTATCTCAGCCAGAATTTTGCGTCAATGCTGTGCTTGCGGTCGTCGGAGACGGCAACAGCGATGATGTAATCCAAGGCGCATTTCCGATGCTCGTTATCATAATGCATGGTCTCTGCCACACGGTATGCCGTCCAACCTCGCACCTTTGCATTCTCATGGTACAGTAGCTGAAAGTAATCCTCTTTCAGCTCGGGATATTTTGCGTCTATCTTCAGTGCTATTTTATGCGCCTTGTCTGCATAACGGTTATTTCGCCGCACGGTGTTCCATTTCAGCGGTTCGGAATTGATACGCTCTATCTCGTAAATTGCTTCGATATATTCTTTAAGAAGATCCATAAGTGTACCTCCGTGATGTTTGATTCAATTATATCATCGCAGCGGCAAAATGTCAACAAGGACGATCACAAGAAACCATAGATGTATCTTGATGTTAAATTGTATCAGATAAGTGCGAACACATCCTCAGGTATCGTGCAGCCATCAGGCAGAGCCACCATGCACACATAAAGTCCCTCACGCTGTGCCTGTGCGTTTGTTGCCCAGAGTGCCGCAGTTTCAGGATAGAACGTGTCGTCCGCACCCTTTTGTATGCGTGCATTGAAGATATCATATGCAGCCTGTGCGGAAGCCTCATCCGCTGCCTTTATCAGCATGACCTCGCAGGCAAAGCCTGTTATGGGAGCAACATAGAACACTTGTTCTTCTATCGCAACATCTCCCAGCCCCTCATACATCATCTCGATAAGTACGGGGTCGCCCTCGGGAAACATTACGATATCGCTCTGCTTTTCCTCGGGCTGAGATGCGAGGATAGCCTGATACAGCGTTTCAAGATCGTATTCCTGTGCATCGTCTTCTGCGGAAGCCGACGCGGCTTCCGCGGTGACAACAGCCTCGATCGTCTGAGCCTCTGCATTCTGCTGAGGCTCGCTTGTTTCTGCCGTACTGCCGTTATCGCTGCAGGCGGTGAGGTTGATCGCAAGACAGAGAGTGGCGATCAGTGCAAATGTACGTTTTTTCATATATGGTCAACTCCTTTGTTACAGCTCTTCTTCCTTTAGCGGTGTATCCCATGGTATATCATATACCCATGTTTTGCTTAGTTTTTTATAATATTTAAGTCTGTCGGTGCTGAGTCTGCCGCGCCAGTACTGATAGCCAAGCGTGTAATTCTCTGCCACGTCGTCCCATGAGCTGAAGCTCTGCTGAAGTCGTCTGCAGGCTTCCAGTGCAAGCTCAGCCGCGTTTTCGTATTCCATGGCTCCGCCCATATAAGCACCGCCGACTATGGAGAGCGTTCTTACAAGATCCCACGCAAGCATTCCCTGTTCGGGATATTTTTCGCGCATTTCATCAAGCAGCAGCTTCTGGAAGTCTGAAAAATCTGTCTTATCACCCTCTGATGGCTGAACAGCGCCTGTGTATATCAAAAACCTTTTGTTGTAGCCGCTGTTCATACATTCCTCGGCAGCAGTGCGCGCATTGTCGGCAGTGAGTCGTCCCCAGCCCCATTCATACAGCTCCTTTGCACGCTGCTTACCCTTTTCGCTGTTTCGCGTGCCCCATATATCTATCAGACATTTGTATTCGCGTCCGAGCGTTACTGAGCTTGCTGCGAGTATGAATTTCTGTGTCGGCGTGAGTTCCTTTCCGTCTGACGGGCGCGGCTTCTTATTTATCATGGACGGACCACCGTGTAAAAAGAAATTCGCAACCACTATCATTATAACGATGAATGCCACGAGGATAAGCAGCACCAGAATGAGCATAAGCACATCCGAGAAAGACTGTATTGCACTGTTGTTCTGAGAGCCGCCGGAGGTGAGCTGATTTGTCGGTGCTTTGAAAAATAATGATATGTTCACAGTGATACCTCCTTTATATCAGTTCGGGGAGATATCCAGAACTGATGTTACCTTACCATTCTCGTCTTCAATAAGGTCAAGTATAAGGCACAGTGGAAGATCCTGATTGCCGTCAGCCGACAAATAGTATTCTATGCTTGTGCGGTTTCCGTCCACATAAAGCATACAGACGTTTTTGGCTATGTACTTATCCAGTCTGTTGAAGCCGTTGATCTCAACAGTTCCTTGAATGAATTCCTCGATGTCTGCCGCATTCAGTGTGCTTTCCGTAACCATAGCCACAACATCCTCAAAACGCTTTTCGTGCAGGGCAAGCAGTAGCTGCTTTAGCATATTTCTTGCAAGTGCTTTCTTTTTCTGCGTTTCGATAATGCTCGGCTTTTTCGGCTTTGGAGGAGTGGTCTCCTCAGCAAAACAGCTGATATTTTCACGGATGTATCGTGCAAGGCACTCAATGAGCCCCGTCATGCTGCGAAACTTACTGTTTGTGGTGGAGAAATCATACAGCTCCGCTTTCTTGTAAAAGTCGGAATCGACCTCTTTAGGAAACTGCGACAGATCATTAACATCTATGTCGTTTTCACGGATAAAGTCGTCGAACACTTTCTTGTATTCGTCTGCACCGATCTTACCAAGACTTTCGCTGAGATACGGAACGTAATATTCTCTTGTGTAGCCTGCCAGAAAGTAATACATACCAAGCTCATCAAGATCAAGCTTCGGGTGTTCGATCACCGAGGAATAAAAGTAGTAAACGGAATCCACTGTCATTTCGGGTTCGGCTCTCTGATTGCGTATATCATCATATCTGATATTTGCATTCAACTGCTTTACAGCTTCAATTTCCTTTCTGATGTGGATAGCGGTAACAAGTTCCTTGTCCTTAAGCTTGAGCAGCTTTTTTTGATTCATGCTGCAGTAATAATTCTCTTCTTTTTCAGTATACATATGTGTTCCTCCGCATAATGATCGTTAAACCAATTATAACAAAGTACATTAAAAAAGTCAACAAAAACTCCCCCTGAACTCTCAGGGGGAGCAGTTATGTAATTAAGAATTACTTAACGAAAGGGTTCTCGCTGGGATACAGCATACCAGCGGGCTGGTTGAAGCCGATATCCTCTACGCCGAGGTATCTGAACAGGTTGAACAGAGCCTTGCCGTGGTGACCAAATGCAACAGCACCGTGGTGAGGATAGTTCTTCTCAATCAGAACGTGACGGTAGAAGCGGCCCATCTCGTTGATAGCAAATACACCGATGCCGCCGAAAGACTTTGTAGCAACAGGGAGGATCTCACCCTGTGCAACGTAAGCGCGGATCTGAGCGTCAGCAGTGGACTGCAGGCGGAAGAATGTGATGTCACCGGGAACGATGTCGCCCTCGAGAGTACCCATGGTAACCTCCTCAGGCAGGCTTCTTGCCATGATCATCTGGTTCTTCATTGTACCCTTAACGAGCTTGCTGCTGCAGGTGTTACCGCAGTGGAAGCCCATGAATGTATCGGTGTGCTTGTAGTTGAACTTGCCCTTGATGGACTCTTCGTACATATCAGCAGGCACGGAGTTGTTGATATCCAGCAGAGTTACAGCGTCCTGAGTGATGCAGGTACCGATGAACTCGGACAGAGTACCGTAGATATCTACCTCACAGGATACGGGGATGCCGCGGCCTGTCAGTCTGGAGTTTACATAGCAGGGAACAAAGCCGAACATTGTCTGGAATGCAGGCCAGCACTTGCTGGTGAGAGCAACGTACTTTCTGTAGCCCTTGTGAGCCTCTACCCAGTCAAGCAGAGTGATCTCGTACTGAGCCAGCTTAGGCAGGATGTCGGGCATCTTGTTGCCGTCGCCCAGCTCCTTAGCCATATCAGCAGCGACTTCAGGGATCCTGGGGTCATTTGCGTGCTTCAGGAAAGACTCGTACAGATCCAGCTCGGAGTTCTCCTCGATCTCTACGCCGAGGTTGTAAAGCTGCTTGATAGGAGCGTTACAAGCAAGGAAGTTGAGAGGACGGGGACCGAAGCTGATGATCTTCAGCTGGGACAGACCAACGATCGTTCTTGCAACAGGCAGGAACTCGTGGATCATATCAGCAACCTCTGCTGCTGTGCCTACAGGGTACTCGGGGATGTAAGCCTTGATGTTGCGCAGCTTCAGGTTGTAGGATGCGTTCAGCATGCCGCAGTAAGCGTCGCCTCTGCCCTGAATGAGAGATGTGTTGGAATCCTCCTCAGCAGCCGCAGCGAACATTACAGGGCCGTCAAAGTGCTTAGCGAGCAGTGTCTCGGAGATCTCGGGGCCGAAGTTGCCGAGGTATACGCACAGAGCGTTGCAGCCTGCAGCCTTGATGTCCTCGAGAGCCTGTACCATGTGGATCTCGCTTTCAACGATGCAGATGGGGCATTCGTAGATCTCAGCTGCGCCGTACTTTTCTGTGTAAGCCTTGATAAGAGCCTGTCTTCTGTTTACGGACAGGGACTCGGGGAAGCAGTCACGGGATACCGCAACCACGCCCAGTTTAATTTCAGGAACGTTGTTCATTGGTTTTGATTCCTTTCATGGTTTTTAAAAAAATTCGGTGAGGGCGACCTGCTCATAAAAACGTTTTCATGGGAGCATAAAGTAATACCCTTACACCACTTATATATAGAATAACATAAAAATACAGTTTTGTCTAGTAGTATTTTGTCAAAACCGTGTAGAAATCTTACAGGCAGGTCATTCCTGTACGAAACAGCACAAAACACCGTTCTTTTGCTGTGATAATGCAGTTTTATCATCAAAATTCCCTTGCAATTTCTATACAGATGTTGTATAATGATATATGTGATATTATGCTTTACAGCATTAAATTATCTGATCGAAAGGACGCAATAGAAAATGAACATCGCAGTTATAGGACTTGGACTTATCGGAGGCTCTATCTGTAAGGCTCTGAAAGCCAATACCTTCCATCATATCATGGGTATCGATACCAACAAGGAGGCTATCCGCAAGGCGCTGGAATGCGGCGCTATCGATGAGGAGATAGATGAGAGCCGCCTCGGTGAAGCAAATCTCACCATCGTTGCACTGTACCCTATTCCCACAGTTGAGGTCATCAAAAAGAACGCAGACCGTTTCCGCAAGGGAAGCATCGTTATAGATGTGTGCGGTGTAAAGAGCTATATCGTCAACGCCTGCACTCCCGTGCTGGACGAGCGCGGAGTTATCTTTATAGGCACTCATCCCATGGCAGGTACGGAAAACAGCGGCTTTGACTACGCCACAGCCGATCTTTTTGCAAAGGCAAGCTACATCCTTACTCCCACAGAAACCACGCCCCAGATCGCTATCGATCTTGTTTCCACTCTCGGCGCGTGCATGGGCTTCGGACAGGTGGTCATTGCAACTCCCGAACAGCATGATGCCAACATCGCATACACATCTCAGCTTGCACATGTGGTGTCCAATGCATACGTTAAGAGCCCCGCACTGTTCAGGGCAGACGGCTTCTCCGCAGGAAGCTTCCTCGACCTTACAAGAGTTGCAAAGCTGAACGAGGAGATGTGGTCCAGCCTGTTTCTGTGCAACAAGGAAGCGCTGCTCAAGGAGATAAACAACATCATCGCGAGCCTCGGTGAATACCGCGACGCGATGGAGAACGATGATATAGATACCCTGCGCGATATTCTGCGTATAGGACGCGAGCGCAAGGAGAAGAGCATGGAATTTTACGGACAGGAGAAGAAATAATGTCAGCTAAGCAGAAGCCGCATATAAGCTATATAGTGTCATTGTGCGGCATTATGTGCGGTCTGGCGCTGGTGATGATGTTCTTTCTGAGCATGATACCGGCATTTGAATATGTAAGCCCTGCCGTTTCGGGTGTGCTGCTGTGGGTAGTGTATGAGCGGCTGGGGGCTAAGTACGGCATAGTAAGCTATATCGCAGTGGGTCTGCTTAGCCTTATGTTCACCCCGAACTACGAGGCGAGCCTGATGTTTATATTCCTGCTGGGATATTATCCTATTCTGCGCGACTTTATCATGAAAGCGCCGAATGCATTCCTGCGCTGGTCAGTGAAGCTTGCTGTGTATGCGCTGGCGGCTACGGTGTGCTACTGGCTGCTTATCAATCTGTTCAACATGAAGCAGCTTCTGGATGATATAGGCGAATTCGGTGAATACGGCGCGCTTATACTTCTTGGCATGGGTGCGGTGGCATTCGTGCTGTATGATATCTTTCTCGGACTTTACCGCCCGTTCTATGAGCAGGTGCTGAAGCCGAAGATACAAAAGCGTATGAAATAACCATACTATATCGGTCAATAATAGAAATATATATTACATTTTCAAGGAGAAAAAAGATATGGCAGAAAGAATACCTCAGAGAGCGGATGTCCCTGCAGAGCACAAGTGGAGATTAGAGGATATATACCCCACCGATGAGGCGTGGGAGCAGGACTGGCAGAAAGCAAAAGCTTCTGCCGATGTTATTGCGGCCTACAAGGGACAGCTCTGTACAAGCGCTGAAAAGCTGCTGGAATATATGAGATACGATGACGAGCTTACGGTGCTGCTGGAGGATCTCATCAATTACGCGCAGCGCAGGAATGACGAGGACACCCGCGTTGCGAAGTATCAGGATATGGTCAGCCGTGTTGAGGTGGTGCTGGTGGATATCAGCAACAAGGCGGCATTTGTAACTCCTGAGATATTATCTATCCCCGATGAAACTCTGGAGCACTTCTACAAGGAGTGCCCCGATATGGAGCTGTACCGCCGCTGTCTTGACAAGGTGCGTCTGAAGCGTGCACACATCCTCTCTGAGGAAGAGGAGCGCATCATGGCGCTTGCAGGCAAGATGACAGGCAGCCCCGATACTATATTCTCCATGTTCAATGATGCTGACCTGAAATTCCCCGATGCGGTGGACGGCGAGGGTAATACGCATCAGGTGACGCATGGCAGCTTTATCCCGCTCATGCAGAGCAGTGACAGGGTGCTGAGAAAGTCAGCATTCGAGTCGCTGTATCATGTTTATGAGGGCTACAAGAATACATTTGCATCTGTACTGTGTGCTCAGACCGCTTGTCTGGATTTCAGCGCAAGGGCGAGAAAGTACAGCTCCACTCTGGAGGCTGCGCTCAGCAGGAACGAGGTGCCCGTAAAGGTATACGAGCAGCTCATCGAATCCGTGCACAAGAATCTGCCATATATGCACCGCTATGTAAAGCTGCGTAAGAAGCTGCTGGGTGTTGAGGAGCTCCATGCTTACGATCTGTACTGTCCCATCGTTTCCGATGTGGATGTGGAGATACCTTTCGAGCAGGCAAAGCAGGAGGTATACGACTCCCTTGCGCCCATGGGCGAGGAGTACCGTGCTATATACAAAGAGGGCTGTGAGAACGGCTGGATAGACGTATACGAGAACGAGGGCAAGCGAAGCGGCGCGTATTCTGCAGGCGCAAGAGTACATCCGTTCGTGCTTCTGAACCATAAGGATACACTGAACTGTGAGTTCACACTGGCTCATGAGATGGGTCATGCTATCCATTCCTATCTCTCCAACAAGACCCAGCCCGTATGCTATGCGGATTATGTGATATTCGTGGCAGAGGTAGCTTCTACCTGCAACGAGAGCCTGCTTATGCAGCACCTGCTGAAGACCACCACGGATAAGAAGCGCAGAGCATACCTCATCAACTATTTCCTTGAGCAGTTCCGTACCACGCTTTACCGTCAGACCATGTTTGCTGAATTTGAGCTGATGATAAACCGCCGCATGGAGAACGGCGAGAGCCTTACCGCCGATGTGCTCTGCGAGCTGTACCGCGATCTCAATATCAGGTACTACGGCGAGGATATCGTCATCGACAGTGAGCTTGATATGGAATGGGCGCGTATACCGCATTTCTATTACAATTACTATGTTTACCAGTACGCAACAGGCTTCTCTGCTGCCATCGCACTTTCTCAGCGCATCCTGAATGAGGGTGAGCAGGCTGTCAGCGATTACATCGGCTTCCTCAGCGGCGGCTGCTCGGCCGATCCTATCACTCTGCTCAAGGGCGCAGGCGTGGATATGACCTCCGAAAAGCCCGTGAACGATGCGCTCATGCTGTTCAATACGCTGCTGGACGAGATGGAAGAGCTGATAGGTTAAGCGGATGAACGATTCTTCTGAACGCCTGCTTGCAGCATTTTCGCGTGCCGCAGCCGAGGGTAAGCCTGTGTTTGTACTGGATGGTCAGAAAAGGTGTCTGCTCAGCGGCTGCAGGGAGCGTCTGGCTCAGGGCGAATGTATAGATGATCTTCTTCTGCCGCCTAAGGAGCAAACGGGCAGCTGCTATGAAGGCTCGTTGTGCAGGCTCGGCATGATGTACTGTGTGAGGTATATCGAGGCAGACGGATTGTATATGGGAGAGATACTCAGCGCTAACGAGGTATCCTTTATTTCGGAGTATACCGATCGCATGAGCAGCCACGCGGCTATGTACAGCTCAATGGAATATGAGCTTGCTGCGGTGTGGAAGAGCAAGCACGCTCTGGAGCAGCTGCTTTCAGAAAGCAGCGAGGAGGTGCGCGAGCTTATCCGGCGCATGGAAAGACCGCTTTACAGAGTAAGCGCAGGTAGCAGGAACATGTATGAGTATCTGAGCATGATGTATTCCGCACGCAGGAATACAGTAGTGGATATGGCAAGAATGTGCAGGGAGCTTGTGATACGCTGCAATGAATCGCTGAGCGCGTGCGGCAGGCATGTGGAGCTCAGACTTCCGCAGGATGAAAAGCTGTACATCCGTGCTGATATACGCCATGCGGTGGCGGCTGTGCTGAATGCGGTGCAGAATGCGCTTCTGTATTCGCCTAAAGCCGCAGTCCCTTTGCTGGAGGTGCGCCGCAGCGGCAGACGTATATTGATCACGACAGAGAATGAAAACTCACGGGTATCCGATGACGATGCTGCGGTATGCGTTATGAGAGGCGGCTACGGAATACCGATAATCAGGCGCTTTGCCGCGCTTTCGGGCGGCGAGCTGAATATGAGCCTTGAGGCTGATATTGCAGTAGTGCGTATGGATATCCCTGCGGCAACGGACGAGGAGATAGCAGAATACGCTCTGGAGGAGGCCGTGCTGTACAGGTTTGAGGATGGCGCTCCTGATTATGTTCAGCTGCAGATGATGATAGTAGAGGATATGTACGAAAGCGGAGAAATGACAGGAAACATTCAGTACTCTGTCACATAACCGTCATATTGTTATAGTAGATTTAAATTAGTAAATTAAATTTCAGGCGTTCTCGGAGATATTCTAGGAACGCTTATCTTTTCAGAGGTGAGTTTATGTATAAAATACTTGTAGTGGATGACGAGGAGCATATCCGCGAGGTGATCAAGGAATACGCGGAGTTCGAGGGACATGAGGTCAGCGAAGCGTGCGACGGAATGCAGGCTGTGGAGATGGCAAAGAGCAGCGATTATGATATCATCATCATGGACGTCATGATGCCGAAGCTGGACGGCTATTCCGCCTGCAAGGAGATACGCAAGATAAAGAACACTCCTGTGCTGATGCTCTCTGCGCGCGGCGAGGAGTATGATAAGCTGTTCGGCTTTGAGCTGGGCGTGGATGATTATGTGGTGAAGCCGTTTTCCCCAAAGGAGGTAATGGCGCGCATAAACGCCATCGTAAAGCGCAACAGTGCAGGCGCTGCGGAAGCTGCGGCGGAAACGGTGAAGTACGAGGGTCTGGAGATAAACTTCACCTCCCGTGATGTATTTATCGACGGTGAGAAAGCAAATCTCACGCCAAAGGAGTATGATCTGCTGTTCTTCCTTGTACGCAACAAGAACATCGCGCTTACCAGAAACCGCCTGCTGGAGGAGGTTTGGGGCTATGATTTCTTTGGTGATAACCGCACTATAGATACCCACATAAAGATGCTGAGAAACAATCTTGGTCCGTACCGCAAATTCATTGTGACGCTTCGCGGCATGGGCTACAAGTTCGAGGTATGATATGAATTTCTTCCGAAGCATTAAATTTCAGGTCTGGCTGAAATTTGAGCTGGTAGCGGCGGCAATGCTTGCGCTGATCTATACATTCCTGATACTGCTTTTTCCTGTGTTTTATGAGTGGATGAAGATAAACGAGATAGGCGAATCCCTTGCTACTATCCGTTCAAGCTGGTATGATGAAGATGTGCGAGATGTGATAGAGGAAACGGTGATCGATAATAAGCTGTATGTGGAGATATACAGCCCGTTTTCGCCGCTGCCTGTCTATCGTTCAAATAATATGGGCGGCGGTCTTTCCATCACGAATATCTCGAAAGCAAAATATATCACTGAGATACAAAGCTCGGAAAGCGGTATAGTTTACCGCGAATTTATAGACGAGCGCGAGGATAACAAGGTGATGATGGCTGGAACCTATCTCGGCAGTGCGGAGCAGCCCGATGGCTATATCTTCATCTGCTCATATATTCAGCCGCTTGGCACTACCATGACGATCTTCCACAGGCAGTTCCTGTTTGTGGCATTGACAGTCGGCACTTTCACAACACTTATATCGGTAGTGTTCGCTGTTAGGATATCAAACCCCATCATACGCATGAACAAAGCGGCTAAGGAGCTTCCGCAGGGCAGGTTCAACAATACAGTCGGGGAGCTGGATTATGCTGAGATACAGCAGCTTTCCGAAACGCTTACGACCGCTTCAAAGGAGATAGCGAAATCCGATGACCTGCGCCGTGAGCTGACCGCAAACATCTCGCACGATCTGCGTACACCGCTTACCATGATAAAGGCTTATGCGGAGATGATACGCGATCTTTCGGGCGATAATCCCGAAAAGCGCGAGCGCCATCTGAAGATAATCATCGATGAAACGGACAGGCTTTCTTCTCTTGTCAACGACGTTCTTGATCTCTCAAAGCTTGAGGAAGGTGTTGCGGAGCTTGATAAGCAGATGTTCAACTTCGGTGAAAGACTAAGCGGAGTGGTGCAGAGGTTCGATATTCTGAAAGAGGACGGCATAGTGGTAGAGCTTCATGCAGGTTCGAATATCCCGATAGAAGCAGACCCTGTAAAGCTTGAGCAGGTGGTGTATAATCTCATCAACAATGCGGTGACGTATGTTGGAGAGGATAACACCGTTACGGTGCGCCTGTACAGGACAACAAAGGGCACTGTGCGTTTTGAGGTGACAGATCACGGCGATGGTATACCGCCTGAAAATCTTCCGTACATCTGGGACAGATACTATAAAGCAAGCGAGCGCGGAAAGACCCACAAGCGTGCTAAAATGGGCAGTGGCATCGGTCTTTCCATCGTAAAGAACATTCTGGAGCTGCACGGCTTTGAATACGGCGCAGACAGCGAGGTAGGCAAGGGAAGTACGTTCTGGTTTGAAGCGCCTGATCCGCAGGCAATGCCCGAGCCTCAGCCGCAGAAGCAGGGCCTGTGGAGCGTCCGTGTAAATAACGATAAGAAATAAAATAACGCCATCCTGTAAAAAGGATGGCGTTTTTGCGTCTGTGCAGATCAGAAATTCATTCCGTTCCAGCCCCAGTAGGATGTGGGTGAATACTTGACGTATATCTTGTCGCCTGGTACGCCGAGAATATCGCTGTACTGCTTGCAGATCTCAGTTGTAAGGCTTCTGTAAGCGGGATCTCCTGCGTCACCGAGCAGGCTTACTTCAACGTAAGCTATCTTCTCGGATTTCTTGCCCTGAAAATACAGGGAGCAGTTCTGTTCAAAGCCCAGCATCAGCCACTGCTCGCTCTTACCGAGAATGGTGATAGCATTGCCGAGGGCTGTCTTGAGAGCCTCCTCCTGCTGAGGTGTTATCTCTGCACTGTACTTTGTGTTGATGAATGGCATGGTGTTTATCCTCCTTGATATGCTGTTATGAATCTTTCAGCGTTTTCCTTGAACGTTGCCATGGCTTCGTTGTATGTAGCCTTGCCACGTATGTAATCACGCATACTTCCTCTGAAATACTGGCCGATACCCACTCCTGCGCGGGTCGGTGCAGGTTCATCGATATTCTTTGCGCACTCGCTGAACAGCGCAAGTGCATTCTGTCCGCCTAGGAACTCCTCGCCCTCGGATGCGGCGGCAAGTTCATCCATTGCGGTCATGTGGTTTGCGAATATTCTCTGCTCGCCCAGAGTGAGAGCTGTGGACATTTCCTTGCTGAACAGAGTACGCAGGAACTCCGCCACAAGCTCAGGGTCGTCCGTACCGTCAGCGGCGCAGATATACTGACCGCCCCAGTAGGTGCAGGACGGTGGAGCACACACGGCATAATTGCCGATACCTGCGTCACCTGCCTGTGCAGGAAGCGTCCAGAACACCGCCCATGTGGGCAGGAGATATCCGAAAACATCACCCTGCACGGCCATTCCGTTTGCCCATTCCTCGCTCCACATGGAGTGGGTGGTGATATATCCGCTGTCTGCGAACTGCTTTGACTGCTCCGCCCAGAGGAACATATCGCTGTCCAGCAGTGGTTCGCGGTCAGCTATTACAGCAGGTGAGATATCGCTCTTGTACGCATAATAAAGGTCTTCGGCAGTTGACAGGATATGATATCCGTGCTCCTGCATGAGTTTGGCTGTGGATGTGAGCGATTCTATATCGTCAACGTAGCGTGCCACTGTTTCGGGATCATCCAAGCCTATCACGTTTTTGGCTATATCACGTCTGTATGTGAACACCACGGGAGTGATCTCCCACGCAAGAGCCATCAATTTGCCATCGTATGTGCCAGCGTTCAGTGTATACGGGTACATCTCTGCGGTATCCTCGGAGGTGATACCGATACTGTCAAGCGGCAGGGTATAACCGCGCTCCATATAGAGAGGCAGCTGTTCCTCATCGGCTATTATGATATCTATCTTGTCATAGGCGGAGGCGTCGTCCTGCGTTTCTATCCTGTGTTTTACAACACTGCTGAAATCCCAGTCGGCATTTGGCGGGCAGTATTCCCAGACGATCTGCATATCGCCTATCTGACCTGTATATTCGTCGATATACACATAATCGGGACAGCAGGCTTCCATGAGATTCTTAAGCTGGTCGGAGTTAGAGAGGATACGCAGCACATGATCTTCCTCTGCTGCTTCTGTGGTCTCAGCGGTATCGGGTGCAGCGGTCGTTGCTTCGGTGCTGACTTCCTCCGTTGGCACAGCAGTGCTGTCTGTCATATCGTTACAGCCGCTTGCTAACAGCAGCGCCGCAGCGGCAAAAAGCGCCGATAAACGTTTATGCATGGTGTACCTCCTTTGTAATTGTAATTACCTGTGCTTCCATTATATCAACAACACATGAAAAAGTCAATAAAAACCGCCTCTGAAACGGTATCAGAAGCGGTCAGTATGTATCGTATTTATCCCAGTGCCTTTTTCTTTTCCTTAAGGCGCTGGTTGAATGCCTTTGTTTCAGCCGCGACTACTCCCGAAAGCGCCAGCAGCGCGATGATATTTGGTATTGCCATAAGTCCGTTGAAGATATTTGCGATGGTCCATACGGCGGATACTGTCATATAGGGGCCGATAGCCACTGCCAGTATGTATATCCAGCGGAAGAGCTTTGTGATCACGGGATTTGCACCTGCCAGATATGCAAGGCAGCGCTCGGAATAGTAGTTCCAGCCAAGAATGGTGGTGAATGCGAAGAATACCAGACATATCATGAGGATGAACGCAGGCACCTGAGAGGGCAGGAAAGAAAGGCAGCTCTGGAATGAGTATGTGGTGACTGCCACACCCTCAAGACCCAGCTCGGGCTTCCAGCCGCCGCCGATTATTACCGCAAGACCTGTCATAGTGCAGATAACGATAGTATCGATAAATGTACCTGTCATGGTAACAAGACCCTGACGCACCGCGTCGTTGGTCTTTGCCGCAGCGGAGGCTATAGGCGCAGAGCCGAGACCGGCTTCATTGGAGAAGATACCTCTGGAGATACCGCTCTTCATAGCTATGAGTATGCCGACAACGCCGCCTGCAAGCTCGTTTATCTCAAAGCTGAATGCGCTTGTTACTATCTCTGCTAAAGCCGCAGGTATAGCTGTGACATTGCATATCAATATCACAAGCACTGCCAGCATATAGATGACAGCCATAAAAGGCACGACCACCTGTGCAATAGAGGATATCCTCTTGATACCTCCGATGATAACGAGCGCCGCGCAGATAGTAACTACCGCACCTGCTATGATGGTCACAAGAGAATATGTATTGCCGAACAGCTCAACGCTGATAGGGCTATCGAACATGGGATTAAAGAAGTTGTTCGCCGCGGAGGTGATGCCGTTTATTTGAGTGAATGTACCGATACCGAACAGACCTACGCAAACACCGAGGAAAGCAAATACCTTAGCCATCCATTTCCAGCGCTTGCCCATGCCGTTTTCTATGTAGTAGAACGGGCCGCCCAGCTTGTTGCCGCTTGGGTCTGTAACACGGTACTTGATAGCCAGCAGACCCTCGGCATACTTTGTAGCCATGCCGAAGAACGCAGCCACCTCCATCCAGAACAGTGCGCCCGGGCCGCCAATGGTGATGGCAGTCGCAACGCCGACGATATTGCCTGTGCCGATGGTAGCGGAAAGCGCGGTACAAAGCGCACCGAAGCTGGTTACGTCACCGTCGCCGCCTTCCTCGTTCTTTACCATATATTTCAGAGCCCTGCCGAGATGGCGCACCTGAAGTCCGCGTGTGCGGATGGTGAGCCAGATACCGCACGCAAGGATGAGCACGATAAGCGGGATGCCCCATACCGCGTCATCTATCTTTCCGAGGATATCAGTGAATGTGAGCGTGCCCTTTTCGGCAGCTTCGGCTGCCGTACCCATTATTGCCGTGACCTGTGCCAATGTCATAGTTGTTCTCCCGTTTTGTTCTTTTATATTTTATGCGGCTTGCATACTTTGGAATGAGCAGAGCATACATTCGCCGTCTTCAAACCAGCATTGCAGCATGATGAAGCTTTCCGCGTCTCCGTTGAGGATATCGCGCATATAGACATAGAACGGCGCGCCGCCCTCTGTTATGTTGTATTTCTTCATATCTGCTTCTATACGCTCTGCGCTGAGCTGCCTGCCGTCCATCTCCAGCACCTCGGCACACAGCATTTCTCCGTACCCGTAGATACGGATGCTATCGCCGAAGACCTCCTTGTATTCCTCAAGGCTCATATCGGCAGAGGCTCCGTTGAAATATGTGATACTGCTGATATCATCAGCGGCATACGCGCGTACCGAAACTCCCTCGAGCATGGGGACATCTGCCATACAGCTGAGCTTTACTTTGTTCTCATCCTTGTCTGATGGCAGCGAGCCGTCCTCGCCGCGTACTGCAAAGTGCTCGCCCAGTGCCGTTTCAAGCGCCGCGTTTCCATCCAGGATATCTGCCTCAGTGCCGTCTACCATTATCATGGAAAGTCCCGGCTGGAATTGCTGCGTCAGCCATATCACACCAAATGACACAGCTATGAAAAGCGCCGCAAACAGAATACCTTTCAGATACTGCAGCTTTTCGTTCATGAGAGCCTCCAGTCTATCGGCGTCATGCCGTGAGCAACAAGGAAATCATTACACTTTGAAAAATGCCTGCACCCGAAAAATCCGTTGTATGCCGAAAGCGGACTGGGGTGAGCGCACTGCAGCACCAGATGATGTTTATTCGTGATGAGCTTTGCTTTTGCACGAGCGTTACCGCCCCACAGCAGGAATACAATAGGTGCTTCACGCTGGTTCAGCAGCTCTATAACGCGGTCGGTGAGTATTTCCCAGCCCTGATTGCGGTGGCTGTTTGCCTGCCCCTCACGCACTGTGAGAGCAGTGTTGAGCAGCAGCACGCCGCTCTTTGCCCATTCGGTAAGCTCGCCGTGGTTCGGGGGAGCGATACCGAGATCCGCATTCAGCTCCTTGAAGATATTCTGCAGCGATGGCGGAGGCTGCACTCCCTTTTTCACGGAAAAGCACAGACCGTGTGCCTGTCCCATACCGTGATAGGGATCCTGACCGAGTATGACCGCACGCACATCGCTGTAAGAGGTGTAGCGCAGTGCGTTGAAGATATCGTTCATGGGAGGGAAGATATTGCGTGAGGAGTATTCCGCCTTGAGAAATTCACGCAGGCGCAGGTAATAATCCTTTCTGAACTCCTCTGCCAGAAGTCCGTCCCATTCGTTTCCTATATTCACCATAGCTGTTACTTCTTCTTTTTCTTGTAGTGCGGATTTTTCGAGCGCTTTGGCTTCACGGAAAATCCGAAGCTGCCTATCTTCTTGCCTAGTGCGAAATATGTGCCGTGGGCATAGGTCATAAGGCCTGCCTTTTCTATCATCAGTCTGCCCTTGTTGTCGATAAGAGTTTCGTCGATGTTTACGGAAACAATTTCGGCAATGAACATATCGTGGCTGCCCTGAGGGAGTATATCGGTAACCTTGCATTCCAGCGATATAGGGCACTGCGCTATCTGCGGAGCGCTTACGATGTTGGACTTTGTGGGGATCAGCTTCATCTTTGCCAGCTTATCCTCGTTGCGGGTGGACTTGATACCGCAGTAATCCACCTGTCTTACAAAGGATGAGGGCATCATGTTGATGACGAACTCACCGCTCTGCTTGATGATATCATAGGAGTATCTGCTGGGGCGTACCGAGATGTAGGTCTTGGGCGGATCGGAATTGATGATGCCTGTCCATGCGATAGTTATTGCGGCAGGCTTCTCCACAGTTCCGCAGGATACCAGTACCGCAGGCACGGGAGCAAGCAGAGTACCGCCTTTCCATTGTACTTTTTCCATTTTATCTGTTTCCTTTCAATGCGGATATACCGCAGGTAAAAAATGTATTTCCGTTTTTTGTCGTATACCATTAAATTATAGCACAGTTTTACAGTGAATGCAAGATAATTTTGATATTTTTTTCACAAGAAAAAAGAAAAAGTGTTCTGTTGGCGTGATGAGTTGCAATTCGCTGCAAAAAACCGCCCGTAAAGCTCAGCTCTACGGGCGGTGTGATATTAAATTCATGAAAACAGTGATATGAGTATCTCGCCTATTATCTCGGGGAATATCTCAGCGATGAATTCACCCGCTGCGGAAATAAAGCTGCGTTTTTTCATGTTCTTACCCTGCAACAGCCGCCTTTTCCTTTTTTACGAAAGCACCCTTTCTGTAAAGGGAGATAAGTACGAACACACAGCCTGCAAACAGCACGAATGTAACTGCAAGACCGCCCTCAAGACCGAAGCTGCCGCCGTTGATGAATGCCTTGTTCTCATCAATAGCAGAGGACATCACGGAGGTGGAAAGACCTGTGCCGCTTACCTCAATGCCGAAGATATTGCCCTGAACAAAGTTCCACAGGGAGTGCAGTCCGCCTACGATCCAGATGTTATTGTATCTTACCATAAGCAGCGCCATGAACACACCGAACAGGAACAGGTTGAAGAATGCCAGCAGTGTAAGGCCGGGGTTCATCAGGTGGAGAGCCGCAAATACCAGCGAGCTTACCAGCACCGCCGTAACAGTGGAGTAGCGCTTGCTGATGGATACCATCAGATAGCCGCGGCAGAATACCTCCTCTGCCAGACCCTGAATGAGATAACCTGCAAGGAAGAGTATAAGCATTACAGGATTGAAGCTGTTTAAAGCTGTGATCTCAACGCTGCCGAACAGCGCACAGATACCGAATGCCGCAGCGAAAAGGCCTGCGCCGAGAGCAGCACCGATAAGGTACTGGGAAACCTTTCTTTCCTTTACGAAGCCCAGAGTATCGGATCTGCGCTTTTCAAACCAGAGGCAGTACAGCACACAGCCTACGGTCATGAATATCTGGCAGAACAGATTTACAATAGACATCCAGTCAGGTATATCCATTGCGATCTCCATGATAAGGTCAATATCTACTACGCCTGATGCCAGCATTTCAAGATAACGGGGGTCTGTGAACATATTGATAGTGCTGCATGCGCCGACTATCATGCCACCTATCATGTTCACAACGATGAAAACTAAGATGGAGATACCAAGCTCCAGGAATATGTTGTGTCCGCCATTGCCTGCTTTTTCCATGAACGCAGGACGTCTGATGTCAAATTTCATTTCTTGTTCCTCTTTCTGTCACGTCTGATCTTTTCGATTGTTGAGCCTGCCAGTGCAGGCAGCAGTATCAGCTGCATTATGCCTATCACCCGTGTGGGTGCATCGGGGAGACCCTCCCCGAATAAGTTTGCGATACTGATTATCATTGTTGTAAGCCCGATGAGCATAAGGCTTATGCTCCAGATGAGACCGATGGTCTTGTCGCTCATGGGAGCTCCTTTCAGTCCTTGTTCTTCTTGCTGAAGAACATGTTTTTGATAATCGCGATTATAGACATTATGATTCCGAAGCCTACGAGAAAATAATCTTTAGGTTCCATAAAAAACTCACTTTCTTATTGCCATTGCGATGATATCCTTGAACTTCAGCAGATTGCCGTTGTGCAGGATTATCATTTCGTAAACCTTAGCCACAAGCACAGCCACCAGCGCTGTGAATGCTGCGAGGATAGCGATAGCTATCACTACTTCCACCATGCTGAGGTGACCCAGCAGGAGTGCGGAGGGGAGTGCAAAGGGAGAAGAGAGAGGGAAGTAATAGGAGAATATCTGCATTCCGTTTACGGATGCCGCACCGGATTCCAGAGATTCCAGATTGCCGATAACGGGGAAGTATGCAAGGTACATTCCCACAACGCCGAGGATGGAGTAGGGCTGCATTGCTGCGGGGAGATCCTCCATACGGCTCACACTTGCGCCTACAAGGGCAGCTATCAGCGAGTAGAAAACAAAGCCGAGGATGAAAATGAGGAAGATAAGAGCAACGTGCAGGATACCGAAGCTGCCGATGGTATTTTCAAGAGCGGCTGCGATCTCTGCGTTCTCAGCAGTTACAGCGGAAACGTTGTTCATGATATTCATGAGCTCGCCGCCGATACCGAACGGAGCAGATACTGCGAAAGCTATACCGCCCACAGTACCTACCAGCGTGAACTGCATGATGCATACAAGACCCATCGAAAGCACCTTACCGATTACTACAGCAAGAGGTCTTACGGAGGTGAGCAGCAGCTCCATTACACGGGAGGTCTTTTCTGTTGCGATGGACTGTGCCACAGTCTGACCGTATGCGAATATCATCATGAACAGTACAAGGGATACAACGATGGGAACGAAGTAGTTGAGCATGCTTTCGAACATATTCCACTCGCCCTTACCTGCGGTCACCTTTGATGTGTAGACATCGCGCTGAGTCAGAGCGTAGTTCTCAGGTGTTACGCCTGCGTTCAGCAGGTTGCGGTAATCAACTGTCTGAGCTGTGATGGAGGTGATGTAATCCACTGCCTCATCCTCAGCGTCGGGGGAGTAGTAGGTCTTTACGTTGTAGCCGTAGATCTGACCATCGCTCTCCTGAGCGGTGATGAGTATCATAGCCTCATTTGCGGCACTTTCCAGACGTTCCATCATGTCTGCTGCGGTGAGCTCTGTTTCTGTTACCTTAAGTCCCAGCGCGGATAATGTGCCGTAGTCCTCGTCTGCCAGTGCGCCGCATTCATCGTAGATGTATACAGCCGCTGTGGAGGTAGGCTCCTGCTCGTTGCCGCCAAATATCTCCTCCTCGTCACCGAGAAGTGCAGGCAGTATGTTTATGCTGACTGCAAGCAGTGCCACGATAAGGCACATTACGATAGTACCAACAATAAAGGATTTTGTCTTGATATACTGTATCAAGGTGAAACCGAATACTTTCTGCCAACCCTTAGTCTTCATTTGATGCACCAACCTTTTCTATGAATATCTCGTTGAGAGTGGGTTCTCTGAGCTCGTATCTGATGAGCGGGATGTTCTGTTCCATTATCTTGTTGAGCAGGGAGTGTGCCTGCTGCTCGGAGCTTACATTGAAGCTTATGCCATTGGGCGTGTCCTCTGTAGCGGCAAGTCCGCACTGAGCGGCAAGGGGAGTGATATCACCCTCGCACTTAACGGTGAGCTTTACTCTGCCGTAGCCTTTCTTTATCTCGTTGAGGTTGCCCTGGAGCACTGTCTTGCCCTTGTTCATTATAACGATGTCGCTGCAGAATTCCTCGATAGTGGGCATCTGGTGGCTGGACATGATGATGAACTTGTTCTTCTTGATCTCCTCGCGGATAACGCCCTTGAAAAGCTCTGCGTTCACGGGGTCAAGACCGCTGAGGGGCTCGTCAAGTATGAGTAGCTCAGGATTGGGAGCAAGTGCTGCGATGAGCTGTATCTTCTGCTGATTACCCTTTGAGAGCTGTTCTGCGCGCTTGTCGCGGTATTCGTTGACGCCCAGACGGTCGAACCAGTAATCCAGCGACCTTACTGCGTCCGCTCTCTTCATGCCCTTGAGTGAGCAGAAGTAGATGAGCTGATCCATTATCTTGTACTTGGGGTAGAGGCCTCGTTCCTCTGCGAGATAGCCGATGGGCTGCTCTGCTGCGAGGAAGCCCTTGCCGTCCCATGTTACCGATCCGCTGTCGCTGCTAAGCATTCCGAGGATGATGCGGATGGAGGTGGTCTTACCTGCGCCGTTCGTTCCCAGAAGAGCGAACACGCCGGGCTCGTTTATCTCGAAGCTCAGCCCGTCAACAGCGGTGTATTCGCCGTATTTTTTTACTATACTGTCTACTTTCAATGACATACCGATAAACTCCTTTTCACAAATTACATTTATGCTTTCCCTCAGAGCGTCCTCCTCGGGCGTTTTTTGCAACTGTTCATGTGTTGTATATACAGTATAATCGGTTTGTGCAGATTTGTCAAGGGGTTTTGTGCAAATTTTTCAAAAAATTTTCCTTGACTAAAGTCAAAAAAGCCGCAAATTCCGCATAACAGAGCGGTTTCGTGCTGTGAAAATAATTTTCATAAAACCTGTTATCTGCCATATAAACACTGTTCAGAGGTGTATATACAATGCATTACACTTATTACAAAACGGAAACAATTATTTCAAAACAGCTACAGATCGGTTACAAGTGTTTACAGTTCAATTACAGTTTTGTCATAATCGTTGACATCTGTGCATGGGTGTGGTATCATGTGCTCAGAGGGAGAGAAACGGATAATAGTTTAACTAAATTTAATTAATGAGTTATCGGGCACTGTTATTCCGTGGTTTTCCTGTACAGGGTGAATATATAACCGTTCAGAGTGCTTTGGAAAAGAACTTTTTGAGCGGGCACAGGCGGCGTTTTGTCAATGACAGCGCCGCTTTTGTTTATTTGCAACAAAAAAATGCATGAAATTTCAGTAATAATATTACTTTACAAAATCGTTAATTTTACTTAAAATATTAATAGGAAATAAACTGTGTAAATATATCAAAATACATCTGAAAGGAACAGGCTTTATCATGGTAAAAAAAGCTGTAACAATGAGCGATATCGCCAAGGTGATGAATGTAAGCACCGTAACGGTATCCAAGGCTCTGGGTGATCGTGACGGCGTAAGCGAGGAGCTGCGTGAGCGTATCAAGCAGAAAGCTACGGAGATGGGCTACCGTATGCACACAGGAGGCAGAGGAGGTCATGACGGGCTGAGCTACAACATCGGTATAGTTGTGGCACGCCACTTCATCGGTGATGCAAGCTCCTTTTACTGGATTGTATACCGTTACATAGTAGAGCTGCTGCAGAAGCAGAATTACTACGGTATGCTGGAGGTAGTGAACGACGCGGACAACATAGGCGAGATACCCAATTCCGTTCTTGATAAAAAGGTGGACGGACTCATTGTGCTGGGTCAGTTCTCTGATGCTTATGTGGATAAGCTGCTGGGCTGCGGCATCCCCACAGTATTCCTTGATTTCTACGGCAGCCGCGAGGATGCAGAAACAGTTCTTTCGGATAACTTCTACGGCGCATATATGCTGACGAGCCATCTCATCGCGAACGGACACAGAAAGATAGGCTTCCTTGGCAGCATCAGCTCCACATCCAGTATACAGGACAGATACCTCGGCTATTACAAGGCTCTGCTTGAAAACAGGATACCTCTGCGCCAGGACTGGATAATCAGCGACCGCTCCAACGAGAGCGATATCTTCCCCGAATTTACCCTGCCTGCCGATATGCCTACAGCGATCGTCTGCAACTGTGACGAGGCTGCATATAAGCTGGTGAATCAGCTCAAGGGCGTGGGGATATCCGTACCTGATGATGTTTCAGTGGTAGGTTACGATAATCACATCTATTCCACCATCAGCACACCCAGACTGACCACCATTGATGTAAACAGCCGCGTTATGTCTACAGAGGCTGTGGATATCATCCTGCACAAGATACGTGATGGCAGCTACAAGCGCGGACGCACTCTGGTTACAGGCAAGCTTGTACGCAGAGAGAGCGTAAAGAATCTTAACAAGTAATAAAACGATGCCGCTTTCAGTGCAGATTGAAAGCGGCATTTGAATAACACGGAGGAGCTATGCTGTACAATGCAAGGAATTGCACGCTGGATATTGACGGCACGAAGATGGATTATGCGGTATTCGGCAAGGGAAAAAAGGCGCTTGTTATCATTCCGGGGCTTAGCCTCAGAGATGTAAGAGGCGCAGCCTTAGGGCTCGCGTATATGTACCGTTGTTTTGCAAAGGACTACACGGTCTATGTCTTTGACAGAAAGCGTGACATATCCGATGGATACACTGTCCGCGATATCGCACAGGATACCGCAGATGCTATGAAGCAGCTTAGGATAGAAACAGCCGATGTCTTTGGCGTATCTCAGGGCGGAATGGTGGCGCAGTATCTGGCACTGGAGCATCCTGAGCTTGTGGATAAGCTGGTGCTTGGCGTAACTCTTTCAAGAAAGAATCCCACGTTGGAAAGAGTTATAGGCAGCTGGCTTGACAGCATACGCAAAGGAGATATCTCAGGCATTGTAAGGGATATGACTGTGCTGATGTATTCCGATGCGTATGTTAAGAGATACAGGCTGCTTATACCGCTGCTTGCGAAATTCAGCAAGCCAAAGGATATGCACCGCTTTGAGATACTTACCGCAGCCTGCCTGACCTGTGATACCTACAAGCGTCTTATGGAGCTGAAGTGTCCTGTGCTGGTGCTGGGCGGTCGGGAGGATAAGATAGTAACAGGCGAAGCATCCGAGGAGATAGCGGAAAAGCTCGGCTGTGAGATACATATGTATGAAGATCTGGGTCACGCCGCTTACGAGGAAGCGCCCGATTTCAATAAGCGTATTTATGATTTCCTGATGAAATAACAAAAAGCCGAGGAGCGTATCCTCGGCTTTGATATTTATGTAGCGCCTTAATCTCTGAACTGACTTACGATATCGTCCACTTTCTGGGAGTCCTCTGCTACGGAAGCGGCGATAGCTGCACTCTCCACAGCGGTCTGAGAGGTCTCTGTGATGACATCGGATATCTGAGCGATCTTTTCCTTTACAGCGTCAATTGCGGCAGCCTGTCTTTCGGTAAGCTCGGCGATGCTGTTTGCGTGAGCAGCGCTCTCCTCAGCTGTGCCGATAACGGCAGCCATACGCTCTGCAACGCCGTCTGCGACCTCCTTACCGCGCTGGACAGCATCGTTGGATGCAGCGATAAGTGCGGCGGTGCTCTGTACCGCGTCGGAGCTCTTGGAGGCGAGGTTTCTTACTTCATCAGCAACGACTGCGAAGCCCTTGCCTGCAGCGCCTGCACGGGCAGCCTCGATGGAAGCGTTGAGCGCGAGGATATTTGTCTGGAATGCGATATCCTCGATAGCCTTTACGATATCCTGGATCTTTGCGGAGGATTCCTCGATCTCTGTCATGGCAGCGGACATCTTCTGCATCTCCTCGTTGCTCTCGTTGAGGAGCACAGTGCTGTTGGCTGCGGCTTCGGCAGCCTTTTCTGCAGCGGCAAGGCTGTTGTGTGTTTCGGAGGTGATGCCGTCTATATCGGAGGAGATCTCCTCTATGGTCACCTGCTGCTTGTCAGCGGCAACGTTGATATCGTTTGCTACAAGGTGCATCTTTTCGCTGGAGGCAGTGAGCGTTTCGGAAAGAGCGGCGATCTGCTCAACTACATCTGTCTGCTGGGCAGCCATCTGCTCCGCTTCGTTGACCTGATCCTTTACCCGCTCAAGCAGAGCGTCAGCCTCTGCTTTTGCTTCATCAGCGGCAGCAATGAACTTCATGCTGTTTGTTGCAAGATACCAGATAAGGAACGCGCCTATATTGATACCCACGATACCCTTGATGAGAGAGCCCAGCTCCGCACCGCCGTAAACAAGGTCATTCAGGAACAGACCTGCGATAGCCGCAGCGCTCATTATTGCCCAGTGTGTGATAAGGCAGGGCTTGCTGTAATACATTGCGGCAATAGCCATGGATGCTACCATCAGCGGGAACAGGGTGTGCATTTCGTGATTTGCTACAGACATAACTATTATAATCAAGAGCTGTATCACGGAAAGCACAAAGCCTCTTGTGGCAACTGCGGTCTTTTTAAGGATAAAGGAAAGTGCGAATGCAAATGCTCCGCAGGCAATGATGATGATTCCGTTGACGATATTGCTGTTCAGAAAGCTTATACCGCCAAAGATGACGCATACGCCGAGAAGTATGCAGGCGTGCGCGAGCACCATTTTGTTGCTGAGCTTTGCTTGAGTCTTATTTGTCTTACTCATGGGAAATTCTCCTAACTGTAGATTGTATAGTAAAAGTATAACATAACGAAAGGAGAAAATCAACAAAAAAAGCGACTTGTGTTGCATTTTTGTATATAAAGTTCATAAATTCTGCTGATTGTATGTGCATTTTGCTATATAGTTTTTCATATTAACTAAATGCTTTTGTGTAAAAGTAGAAAAAAATCAAAACCCTTGACAAATTTTTTCGGTTGTGATATACTTAAAAGGCCGCATGTGCAGGGTTTTTTAAGCATAACTGCGCCCTGTTGCAGCGAGTCTGATAAAAATGAGGTATAAAAGTATGTACGCAGTAATCGAAACAGGCGGAAAGCAGTATCAGGTTAAAGAGGGCGATATCCTCTTCATCGAGAAGCTCGAAGCTGAGGGCGAGATCACATTCGACAAGGTTATCATGGTAGGCAAGGATGACGGCGTTACCGTTGGCGCTCCTTATGTAGACGGCGCTTCCGTAAAGGCTACTCTCCTGAAGAACGGCAAGGCTAAGAAGATCACAGTCTTCACCTACAAGCCCAAGAAGCACATCAAGAGAAAGATGGGCCACAGACAGCCTTACAGCCAGGTAAGAATCGAAGCTATCAACGCATAATGCTCAAAGCTGTTTTTTACAAGCAGGGAAATGAATACACGGGCTTTGCTGTATCGGGTCATGCAGGTTATGGCACCGAGGGGAATGACATCGTATGTGCTGCAATAAGCTCATCGGTCATGCTGGTATGCAATACCGTGACGGAGTTCTTCAAAGTCAAGGCGGATGTCCTTGTCAAGGAGAACGAGATAACGCTCCATCTGAAAGAAAAGAGCATTCCTGCTGAGCAGCTGCTGGCATCGTTCCATCAGCACATGGAGATCATTGCTGAGGAACACAGTAAGATTAAGCTTGAAACCAGAATAACAGGAGGATAACACAATGATTAAGATCAGTTTACAGTATTTCGCTCATAAAAAGGGTGCAGGTTCTACCAAGAACGGCCGTGACTCTGAGTCCAAGAGACTTGGTGTTAAGCGTGCTGACGGTCAGTACGTTCTCGCAGGCAACATTCTTGTTAGACAGCGCGGTACAAAGATCCACGCAGGTAACAACGTAGGTATCGGTTCTGACGATACTCTGTTCGCTCTCGTAGACGGCAAGGTTAAGTTTGAGCGTCTCGGCCGCGACAGAAAGCAGGTTAGCGTATACGCTGACTAATTTACCAGTACGGTTGACCTCATAAGGCGGATATCATATCCGCCTTATTTGTCGTATAGGGCAGGAATTTAAGACAATACTAGATTAAACAGAAAGAAGGGGATACGATGTTTGTTGATAAGGTAGAAATATCCATAAAGGCAGGTAACGGCGGAAACGGCGCAGTGTCGTTCCATCGTGAGAAATATGTCAACGCGGGCGGTCCTGACGGCGGCGACGGAGGCAAGGGCTCGGATATCGTGTTCCAGGCTGACGATAACCTCTCCACGCTGATAGACTTCCGCTACAAGAAGAAGTACACAGGCCCCGATGGCGAAAACGGCGGTGCAAGACGCTGCTTCGGAAAATCCATGGAACCTACCGTTATCCGTGTTCCGAGAGGCACGATAATAAAGGATGCTCACACTGGCAGAATAATGGCGGATATCTCGGATGATGAGCCTGTTGTAGTAGCAAGAGGCGGCAAGGGCGGCAAGGGCAATCAGCATTTTGCAACTCCCACACGCCAGATACCCCGTTTTGCAAAGCCTGGATATCCGGGCGAGAAGTTCGATGTTATACTTGAACTGAAGCTGCTGGCTGACGTTGGTCTGGTCGGCTTCCCCAACGTGGGAAAATCCACACTGATAAGCGTAGTGAGCGCCGCAAAGCCTAAGATAGCAAACTATCACTTTACCACACTTACTCCCGTTCTCGGCGTTGTAAAGCGCGGTGAGAGATCCTTTGTAATGGCGGATATCCCGGGACTTATCGAGGGTGCCAGCGAGGGTGTAGGTCTCGGTCATGCGTTCCTGCGTCACGTGGAGCGCTGCCGTCTGATAGTTCATGTGGTGGATGTTTCGGGCATCGAGGGCAGAGACCCCAAGGATGATTTCGAGAAGATCAATCTGGAGCTTGCAAACTTCTCCGAGGAGCTTGCGGAGAGCCCCCAGATAGTTGCGGCAAACAAGAGCGATATGGCTACCGAGGAGCAGATAAACGAGTTCCGTGAATATATCGAGGCAAAGGGCCTTAAGTTCTTTACCATCTCCGCTGCCACTACTCAGGGTACTGAAGCTCTGATAGACTGCGTTGTTGAGGCACTGGACAAGCTGCCTCCTGCAAAGCGCTTCGAGGTACAGCCGCTCACTCTTGAGGAGCTGGAGGCTATCGAGACAGAGAAGCACAGCTTCAGGGTAGAGAAGATAGATGATGTTTATGTTGTGGATGCAGAGTGGCTTGCGCCTATCCTCAGCACAGTAAACATGGAGGACTACGAGAGCCTGCAGTACTTCCAGAGAGTGCTGCGTTCCAGCGGCATTATTGACGAGCTGGAGCGTCAGGGCATCCAGGAGGATGATCTCGTATCCATCTTTGACTTTGAGTTCAACTATGTGAGATAAGCGCGGAGGCGCAAAAGCAATGAATTTTCTCAGCATACTGCATGGAAGTCTGGAGCGCTCCTCGGCGGGCAGCAGACAGACCTCGCAGCAGGTCATATCAATGTGCAGATGCAGCGGCAGGGCACTTTTCCTCGGTGACGAGGCGGTGACTCCATTACTGCTGAAGGATGCAGGCTACACAGTCACAGCGGCTGTTGCGGATGAGGTACGCGCGCAAAAGGCGGCACAGGCAGGTATCGATGTGCTTTCCGTGCAGCGTTTCGAGCTTCCCGACAATTCTGATGAGTATGATCTGCTGTGGTACAACGGCACCGTAGAGTTTGACGGTGCGGCGCATCGTCTTGAGCAGCTTAAAAGCTCCTGTAAAAAGGGCGCAGTTGTGGTGTATCGTGCGCTTTGCTGGCTAATTGAGCCGTCACCCGATACCAGACGCTTCTGCGAGAGCCGCTTTGGAAAGCTGCCGCAGATGGATAGCGTGCTGCTTACAGCCCGTGAAGCGGGCTTCAGGACGGAGGATTTCTACATCGCTCCCAGAACAGACTGGACAGTGAACTATTACGAGCCTCTGTTGAATGCCGCATCCGAATACAAGTCCGTACACGGCGAGGATGCCGCTTTTGGCTCAGGTTTTGGTGAGCTCAGCCGTGAAACGGAAATGTTCGAGCTTCATTGCGAAGAATACAGCTATGTTTACTACATATTGAAAGGTTGATATGATGGCTCTTACTGAAAAAGAGGCTTCTCAGTATAGTCCCAACGTGCTGGCGTTCTATGGCGATTGCGTTTATGAGCAGCTCGTGCGAAGGGAGGTAGTGCTCCGCGGAAGCACCAATGCAGGCAGACTTCATGACCTTGCGGTGCTTCAGGTGCGTGCTTCCTATCAGAGCGAGGCAGTAGGCGTTATCGAGCCTATGCTGACCGAAAAGGAGGCGGATATCCTCCGCCGCGGCAGGAATGCGGGCGGAATTTCCGTACCTAAGAGCGC
>JAFTVU010000109.1 GCA_017465665.1 Oscillospiraceae bacterium
AGCAGGTGCCGTCCTTGTTGGCTCGGTCACGAAGATACATATACACCGATATTGCTCGGTGGGGCAGGTCTGAAGCATAAATGTTTCTGTTGTTGAGCATACCACCATCCTTTAATAGCTTTGTTGTTCTGTGGGGCTTTCTTTGATACCGAGAGCCTCCTTCTTCCTGCGTATAGCAGTTTTCAGCTTATGCTCGGTATGATATTTCTGTCCTCGGGAGATTCGCTTGTAATCTGCCGACACCAGCCGCCCGAAGGCTTTCAGCATAGTAAACGCGGCATTCTGCACCGCCGTCTGATAGAACCTATCCATATTTTCGAGAAGGTGCTGTGCGTACTCATTTCCTGCTTCTGCGGATATGGTGAGCCACTCCCGAGCGAGGTCAGCATCCCGTTCCACACCCTTGCCGAACAGATATATTTTACCGAGAGCATAAGAGGCGGCACTGTATCCGAGCTCTGCCGAGCGTTTCAGCATAGCGATACCTCGCTGTACATCCTGCGAAATAACATCACCCTCTGTGAGCATTTTTCCATACTCGCAGAGGGCGTATTTGTTATTCATTTCAGCAGAACGGCGGAAGTATTCCGCCGCCTTTTCGGGGTATGCAGTACAGCCTATCCCTTTCAAGGTCATAGCTCCGAGTCTGTATAGCAGCTTATCATCAGCATTCTTGTTATCAATTTTCAGAAAGCCTCGGTATGCATCTCGGAAGTATTTCTCCGACTGCTCGGGATTCTGTTCCGTACCGATACCGTCACGAAGCATTTTCGCTGCCTCATAGCAGGCGTAGGCATTGTGCTTGTCGGCAGATTTCTTGTACCACTCGAATGCCTTTTCATAGTCCTGTTTAGTTCCGTTGCCGTAGTGATACAGACCGCCGAGGGAATATTGAGCATAATGATTACCTGATATTGCCGCTTTCTGAAACCACCTGAAGGCTTCGGTGTAATTCTGCTCCGTTCCATAGCCGATATCATACAACTTTCCGATGTGATACCACACATACGGCTGCATTTTTCCCGCAGAGGATTCGAGGTGCAGAAGGCCTTTCAGCGTTCTTGAATAATATTCCTGCGCCTTTGGTATATTCACCTCACCGAGCTGTCCTCGTTGATACATCTTCGCTATGTTGTATATTGCAGGGACATTACCTTTGTCAGCCTCCTCGTGAAACAAAGCGAGAGCGTTTGCGTAATCACCGTCATACATCAAGCCACAGGCGGTCTTATAGTCGCCTCGCCAGTTCATGTGGTAGCTTTCGGCGGTGATGTTTTCCTGTGTTTCGTCAATGGTTTCTTCTACCTCATCGGGAGCAATGCTCGGCATTGGGATTTCAAGCTCGGGGGATATATCCATATTCAGAACTGCTCGGATGACAGAGTTTTTTATGGGCTTGAAGACCTTGTTTTCTTCGAGGGGAGGGAAAGATGGTACAGCGCTTGTGTATGTGGAATATTTCTGCTGTTCAAGCTTACACCACAGAGCATACATCTTTTGCAGTACAGGTGTTTTTGTAAGCTCGGCAACGATTTTGTCAACTGTTTTCTTGGTCTCGGATTGTAAATACCCATACACTTTTTTGCCTTTGGCACGCTGAAGCTGTGTGGAGAGTTTGATAACAAGGTCTTGCAGCATTGGGTTGACCTCATCTGTATTCTGCAAATCCTTAACAAGCGAATTCATAAGCTGTTCTGCATCGTTTCGTATATTATTTCTCACCTCCGTTTGCTGCTGATACAGATTCTGAAGCTCGTTGCGATAGATATCATTTGCAAAGGCACTGCGGATTTTCTCTATTCCTGCATTTGTGAGGTAACCCTCTTTCGGATCAACCGAATACATAACGATATGCACATGGGGATTGGTTTCCTTGTTATGAAAGGCGGCGTACCATCGGACATTCTGTGCAGAGATTTTTTGTGCTCCGGCAATATCGCTGATATGTCTGCGGACTAAATCCCGCCACATATCCAGCGTATTATATCCCATACGCTCTGCATCATCTCTGCGGAGCGAAACAATATGCGTCCATACTGTTCCGTCATGCTGTGCTACCTCCCTTGCGGTTTTGTCAAGTATGATTGGCTTGTCTGTATCTGAGAATAAACCGTGAGC
>JAFTVU010000110.1 GCA_017465665.1 Oscillospiraceae bacterium
CCCTGTTCTTAAGGAAAATCTGGGCTACTATATCGGTCTGTACAATACATGGTCAAGCTATCAGCCCGAGGAGGAGGGTATCGTTATCGCATATACCTCCGTTTACGGCAACACAAAAAAGGCTGTTATGCAGCTTGCGGAGAAGCTTAAGGCAAACGGCTGCCCCAAGGTGATCGTGAACGATCTTGCCCGCTGCGATATGGCTGAGGCTGTGGGGAATGCGTTCCGTTACAGCAAGCTGGTCCTTGCGACCACCACATATAATGCAGAGATATTCCCGTTCATGCGCGAGTTCATCACTCACCTCACAGAGCGCAATTACAGCAACCGCACAGTGGCTTTCATCGAGAACGGAAGCTGGGCGCCTCAGGCAACCAAGGTGATGAAGAACATGCTGGAAAAGAGCAAGAACATCACATATACAGAGAATGGTGTGCGTATCATCTCTGCGCTGAATGAGGAGAGCACAGCGCAGCTCAATGCGCTTGCGGATGAGCTGTGCATGGAGTACCTTGCACAGCAGGATTCTACCGCCGATAAGAACGATCTGAACGCGCTGTTCAATATCGGATACGGTCTTTATGTGGTGACCTCCAATGATGGCAAAAAGGATAACGGACTTATTGTAAACACCGTGACACAGGTTACCAATACTCCTAACAGGATCGCTGTTACCATCAACAAGGAGAACTATTCACATCATGTGATAAAGCAGACAGGTATTATGAACATCAACTGTCTGACAGTGGACGCACCCTTTGCTGTGTTTGAGAAGTTCGGCTTTATGAGCGGCAGAAACACGGATAAATTCGCAGACTGCACGCCGCTGCGCTCGGATAACGGACTTGTGTTCCTGCCAAGATACATCAATTCCTTTATGTCCCTCAGGACAGAGCAGTATGTGGATCTCGGCACACACGGAATGTTCATTTGTGAGATCACCGAGGCACGTGTGATATCCTCTGCTGACAGCATGACATACGCATATTACTACGACAACGTAAAGCCGAAGCCCGATACCGAGGGAAAGAAAGGCTATGTGTGCAAGGTGTGCGGATATGTCTACGAGGGTGACGAGCTGCCCGATGACATCGTATGCCCTCTGTGTAAGCACGGTGCGGCGGATTTTGAAAAGATACAGTAACGGCTCTGTGCCGCAGTACTTACATCCTGAGTGCTGCGGCACTTTTGTTTTTTGAATTTAAATATGAATGACAGTTCATAATTTTCAATTGACTAAGCGTTTAAATCATGCTATCATTATGATACGGAATAAAATATCTTTGTAAAGGAGATTTTAAATTATGAACTCATGCACTACACCTCTTTCGCATACTCCGCCCATGGGCTGGAACTCCTGGAATACTTTCAGCTGGAACATCAACGAGGAGCTGATAAAGACCACCGCTGATTTCTTCGTTGAGAGCGGTCTGAGGGACGCAGGCTATGAATACATCGTCATCGATGACTGCTGGAGCGAAAAGCAGCGCGACAAGAACGGCAGACTTGTGCCTGATAAGAACAAGTTCCCCAACGGCATCAAGCCTGTTGCGGATTATATCCATTCCAGGGGGCTGAAGTTCGGTATGTATTCCTGCGCGGGAACTCATACCTGTGCAGGCTATCCCGGCAGCTTTGAGCATGAGTTCACTGATGCGGAGACATTTGCGGAATGGGGCGTGGATTACCTCAAGTATGATTACTGCTACAAGCCCGTTGCCGCTGACGGTGCAAACCTCTACAAGCGCATGGGAATGGCGCTGAGAAACTGCGGACGTGATATAGTTTTTTCCGCGTGCAACTGGGGCAGTGAAAATGTTCACGAGTGGATAAGGGAAACAGGCGCACAGCTTTTCCGCTCCACGGGTGATATTCAGGATAACTGGGAATCCGTAAAGCGTCTGGCGCTTTCACAGATAGGAAAGCAGGGCTACGGCGGCGTTTACTGCCATAACGATATGGATATGCTGGTAGTGGGAATGCACGGCCACAGCGATAACGAATGGATCGCTGATGTGGTAGGCGGCTGTACCGATACCGAGTACAAGACCCATTTCGCACTGTGGGCTATCATGAATTCTCCGCTGATGATCGGATGTGATGTTCGCAAGATGTCCGCAGAGGCTAAGGAGATACTCACAAACCGTGATATCATCGCCATCAACCAGGATATCGAGGTAAGAGGCCCGTACTGCATCCGCCAGTGGAACAATCCCGAAAACGTATTTGCGCTTATCAAGCCTCTCAGCGGCGGTGATTATGCTATCGGCATGTTCAACTTCGGCGATAAGAAGAGCGAGATGTCGCTGCAGTTCTATGATATCGGACTTCCCACAGCGTCGGGCAGAGGTCTGGAGCTGTACGACTGCTATACACATTCCGTTATCGGTACATATTCCGAGCGCTATGCGGCAGAGATAGAATCCCATGACTGCGTGATGTTCCGTGCAAAGGTAGTGAAGCTGTAATGGCAAACTACAAGACCTGCAAGGATTGCGGCGCGCAGCTGCTTTCGGATGATATCTCGATATACCGCAAGCTGATGGACCGCGGCGCGGATGAATTTCTTTGCATAGACTGTCTGGCGGCGCTGCTGAAAAGCACACGTGCGGATATTGAGAAGCTCATTGCATATTATCGTGAGAGCGGACAATGCACGCTGTTCCGATGAGATAAAACAACAAGAGCCTGGGATGATACCTCAGGCTCTTTTAATATTATACTGTCGCAGCCTCTTTTGCTGCATTATCCTGCTTTACTTTCGCCTTGCTCTTTACGGAGTATTCCGTTACTCCGAGAACGGTCTCGCCGTCTATCTGAAGTGCGCAGGGTCTGTCAAATCTCACGGTCACCTCATGCGCCGCAATGATATCCAGGCACTCTGTATGAGAAACATGCTTACCCTTGAAGATGGACGGGAACACCAGCAGCGTTTTGAGCCAGCTTGAATCATGCCATACCACCAGCGATAATCTGCCCTCGGGATCAGATCTGTTTTGTGTTGGCGCTGCCTGCATACCGCCGCCGTAATATCTGCCGTGCATCGATGGCGCTAACCATACTTTCCTGTAGTGGCGTTCCTCACCGTCCACCATTATAACAGCGTTTACGGGCTTGTAGCCGCCAAGTACGCCTTTAATGGCGATGGGTGTGTAGTTTACGGGCTTTCCGTTCGACTTTTTTCGCACCTCATCCCCGACCTCACAGCAGTAGCCGTCGATACCGAAGCCGATGGCGTTTATGAAGCGGCTGGTCTTTCCGTTTATCGTCACCTCGGGAAGCTCGCTTATTATATCGTTTATGGGAAAAGGCTTTGCGCCCTTTTCCTTGTTAAGATCATGCAGGAAATCATTTCCGCTGCCTACGCCGTAGTACAGTATCTCGTTTGTGATATCCACATCTGCCACAGCGTTCACGAAGCGGTTGAGCGTGCCGTCGCCACCGCAGAGTATCACCTTATCATCTGCCTTAAGTCCGTCAAAAAAGCTCCTGTAGTCCGCAATATCCACCATGCTGCGGAATATCAGCTCCTCGCCGCTGAGTATCTCATTCAGCTTTGTTGAGCTCGCCTCGCAAGTATTGTTTCCCGCAAAGGGATTATACAGAACGTATGTACTCATTTTCCTCTCCTTTTAAAGCCTTGTCCATAAGGCTTCTGGTGTATTCGCCGAGCTCGGATGATCTCATGCTGCAGACCTGTGCCGCGTCCATCGTTTCGATTATTTGGATGACCACCTGAGAGCATCTGAAACGCAGCAGGTTTTTCGCAATGCGCTCAGTTCCTTTTACCACTGCTACGACCAGCGGCTTTTCGGCTTTCTGCGCTATCTTGAGTACTCCGCTGTGGAACGGAAGCAGCTTGCAGCTCTTGCTGCGTGTGCCCTCGGGATATACGCCTACGCAGTTTTCGGTCTCTTTAAGCAGCTTTGCCGCCCTGTTGATGGTATCCATGGATCTTTTCGGGCTCTTACGGTCTATCGGCATAAAGCAGCATTTGCGTATTATTCCGCCGAACCACGGAACACGGAAGTTTGCGGCTTTGGATACAAAGGATATCCTGTATTTTCTCAGTGCATACCACTGCACGATAGGATCGTAATTGGAGCAGTGATTGCTTATGAAGAGGAAGTTCGTATCATCGGGCAGCTTGTCCGCACCCTCGATCTTCACCTTTACCCTAAGTACAAAAAGCGCTGCGCCTGTGAAGAAGTTCAGCACGCCACGGTAGAACGGGCTTTCACGGTCGTACAGCTTTTTGGGCGGAATAGTCAGTGCCACTACAGTCAGGAATAATATTGCCAGCAGAAAGATACCGACCACGCCAAGCAGAGCATACAGCAGTATATAAAGAAAAACTTTTATATACAACACCCCCATTATAACATTATATTCCAATAGTTTACACTGCAAATATTAACAAAATGTTAACATCAGGGGCGTAGACCGATATTTTTACAGCTCCAGCTTTTCGGGGAATGCCTGCTGCCGCATGATCCCCCACATCCTGTCTATGTAGGAAAGCGTGTAGAAATTCTCGTAATAATGGTAATAGAACGCACCCTTTGGCGTCATCGTATATACTCCGTCCTGCTCGGTGATATAGCCCAGCAGCTTTGCGAGCTTAAGCTCCATGCCGTACATCCGCTTCAGCGGCACACCGAAGAAGCGCTCAAAATCCGCGCTGTCAACGCGTGTGCTGTAGGCTGTCCAGAACAGCCAGTAGACCATCCTCTGGCGCTGCGAAAAGCGCAGGGTAAGGGATGTGGGCAGCTTTTTTTCACCGATGCGGCGGCAGTATTCCTCCACGGAAAAGGTGTTTATCTTGAACTGCTTACGAAGCAGCGTGGTGGCAGAGCAGCCGAAGCCAAGGAAGTTTTCACGGGTCATGGAGGAGTAGCGTGCCTCGGGCTCGCAGGAGAATGTCCATATCGAGCTTCTTGTGTAGCCCATGCTGTCGCAGTAGGCGGTGATATCATCCAGCAGGCGGTGCTTTTCCTTTTTGCTCATCGCTTTCACCTTGCTTTCAGTGAAAGTGAAGTCAATGAACGGATATATCGCCACATGGTTTGCACCTGCATCGAATGCCTGCTCTATATCGGAGCGCAGGTCGTCGTAGGTCTGCTCAGGCAGCGCAAAGATGAAGTCCATGGATACGGTGTCAAAATGCACCTGCGAAAGCGCCTGCTTCATCGCGGCGATATCAACGCTCTTTCTGCCGAGGATGCTCTGGTATTTTTCGCAGAACGACTGTATTCCGATGCTTATTCTTGTAACGCCTGCCGCTTTCAGCTTTTCCAGCACAGGCAGGGTGACGTTATCGGGGTGCAGCTCCAGACCGATGCCGTCTGTTATCTCGAAATACTTCTGCAGCTCAGTGATGATCTCGCCGATCCTGTCAGCGGCGAGCGCAGGTGTGCCTCCGCCGAAATACAGGCTGGTGCAGCGTGTTTTTTCATTTCTGCTTTCGCCCACCATGCGTATCTCTTCAAGCAGGGCGTCTATGTAAGAGTCCATCTTTTGCGCGTTGTAGATGCTCTTGCAGTACGGACAGAAGCTGCATATACTTTTGCAGAACGGTATGTGCACATATAATCCCAGGCTTTCACAGTCGCTGTAATCAAGCACGCTGTCATATTCACTGCGGAATGTGAACGGCTTTGCCGAGCGTGTAAGCCATGAGCGTGTGAGGTCAGTTATAAATCCCATATTGCTCCTAGATGTATTTCAGATAGGTCTTAAGCATTTCGAATATGATGCGGATATTTCCGCGGAAAAGCAGAGTATATTCCGCAACGAAGAAGTAGCCGCACTGTGAGCAAAGGTCAGGCACATCTATACAGCGGCCGCAGGTGCTTAGCCTGCCGTTTTCCATCACCACGCACTGGTGGCAGGGAGTGGGGAAGCTGTTGTTGATAAGATGTCTGAACGCACTTTTCAGGTTGAACACTGGCGCGCCCTGCTTCATCATGTATTTTATATCCTCGCAGCACTGCGCCTTTTCCTCTTTCGAGAGCGCAAGCTCCTTTGTATCGGGGTAGGGTGTGTGGAAGTTGAAGCTCACCGCACGGACGTTTTTTGTATCCCGTGCAAGAGCGCAGACATCCCTTACGGCGGTCTTGTTTATCTGGTTTATCGCCATGTAGAAGCAGATGTTATCTGATGTTGCGGCGGCGATGTTCTCCATGATCCTGTCGTATGTATCGCCGCGTACGGCGTTGTGCCGTTCACGGTCGCCGTCAAGGCTGAGGAGGATGAGGTCGGCTTCGGGGAGGTCCAGCGGAAATGTGCCGTTTGTAACTACGTTAACTATCATGAAGCCCATCTGCTTTGCTTCAATGACCAGATCGCGGATGTTTCTTCCGCTGTCCTGCCACATGAATGTTTCTCCGCCGCAGAAGAACAGGATACGCACGCCCATATCATAAAGCTGCTGCATCTCCTGCTTTATCTGCCCGTACGGATGTATTACAGCCGTGATATTGTTTACCGAGCAGTGCTTGCAGTGCAGATTGCATTTATCGGTAACTATGACAGTACCCAGTATCGGCTTCTTCTGACGGAAAAGTATGGTCTTCACGCCGAAGCCTGCAAGGTACATGAACGAGGAAAATTTCATACCGCCCCTCCTTGATAACACTGTATTAACTGTATTATACAACGCGGCGGTCTGTTTGTCAATACTACTTCAGTTGAGGTGGACAAAATGCCCCTCATCCTCCATGGGATAACACACCAGCGCAGCTGAGGACAGCGCCTCCTTTGCCATGTCAACGGCACGGATGCGGCTGTCGTTATAAGTCCGGAAATAATAGCTGCTGCCGCACATACAGGAGGTGTAGGCGGTTATCTCCTCTCTGCCGTCCTCGGTGTAAACGCTGCCCCTTGGCATGGATACGCACTCCAGCACATGGAAGTGCTGCGTGATAAGCTTCTCTCCGCTGAGCGGCGGTGTGTTCAGCTTCAGAAATGCGGCACGCACATACCTCGACATAGGTGACATATCACCGGGCAGCCCGACAGCGCCGAAGCCTCTGCCAAAGGGGGACAGGTACTGCTCCTCGCTGGTGGGGTAACCTGTTGTAAGATGTCCGTACTGCCGCAGGTTCATCAGATGGTGCTCAAACGGGGGAGAGTTGGTCAGCACGCCTACGGGGTCGTGATGCAGCTTCATTCCCTCCGCCGTACATTCCAGCACAAGCGCGCTGCTGCGGTCTGCGAAGTGCCAGTGCAGCGGAGTATTTGGCATAGCTTCGCTGAACGGGATATCGGTCAGCACGGTCTCGCTGAGTAAGGACATGACCTGCGGTATATCAGCGCACTGGGAGAGCACCCATGAAATAAGCTCAAACGGTGCTATCTCGGACTTGCTTTCCGCGTGGGTGCGCAGATATACGCACTCAGGGAAGCTGAGCGCAGCGGCACACAGACCTTTTTCGTTCATGGCGTCGAAGTACAGCGGAGTGCCGTCCGAAAGTGCAGCAGCGCCGATATATGCGTAATGCTCCGTGAGCGTGCCTGCCGCCCTGAATTCAAGGGGATAGCAGCGTGGAGTAAGCACGACGCTGCTTTCAAGCGTGAACTCTATATCCATATTTCGTCCGAAGCAGAAGCCGCCGTTATTCATTGAGACAGATGTGCACATATATACCTCCTGTGATGTTTTCTTACTTTAGATATCCTGCGCTGATAAAAGTAAAATATCCGTCGGATTTTGAATTGAGCTGCGTGTTTTGCCATTGACAAGATGGCTGTTGTGTGGTATAATGAATTTACATATAATTCTAAATATATCGTATATTTGGGCGGTCTGATGATCGCTGTTACGAAAGGAGCGGGTGCAATGGAAAAGCGTAAACTGATAGCGTGTATCATGAACTGCCCCGAGAATATATACCAGCAGCGTGTTATGGACGGACTTCTTGCCCGTTGTGATGATTACGGCTATGATCTTGCAGTGTTTGCGCCTATGGTTAATATTGCACATTTTTATAAGGACTATCTCTATGCGGAGTGCAACATCTTTGAGCTGATAAATTTCGAGATGTTTGACGCAGTTGTAGTGGTAGGTCTGCCGTTCGTAAATATGGACGATACAAGTATGCACCGCAGGGTGGAAAAGCTGCTCAAAAAGCGCTGCCGCAAGCCTGTGGTGAGCCTTGATATCCCGATGGGTGATCATCACACCATTTACACGGATGACCGCAGTGCTTTTGTGAAGATAACAAAGCATGTTGTGGATGTGCATAAGTGTAAGAATATATATTTCCTTGCAGGAAGTCAGCGTGAGGGTGTTGAGGACGTGCGCCTTGCAGGCTTCCTTGACGGCATGGAGCTGTGCGGCAGGGAAGTAAAAGAGGAGCAGGTGTTCTTCGGTGATTACTGGTATTCCTCGGGTCAGCAGCTTGCGGCAAGGATCGTTTCGGGTGAGCTTGCTGTGCCTGACGCAGTCATCTGTGCAAGCGACCACATGGCTATCGGTCTTACCAATGCGCTCATCGAGGGCGGTATCAGCGTGCCTGAGCAGGTCATCGTCACCGGCTTTGACGCTACACAGGAGGCACTTATAAACGACTGCAGCATTACCACATACGCACCCGATAACTTCAAGCTTGCAGTGGATGCTATCGATCATATCCGCAGCGTTATCGAGCCTTTTGCTCCTGTGCTGCCTTATGAGGATAACAATGATAATAATCTCTTTATAGGTCTCAGCTGTGGATGCCAGGTGGATTATCGTCATATCCTGCAGCGTCTTAACAGCTCGCTGTTCAAGATGAACCGTGATTTCAGTGACGATACCGTACATAACAATCAGGATCTCAGCGGCCTTTTCGAGAGCTATATGCTGGAGGCGCTTACAGAGTCAAAAAGCCCCGAGGAATGTCTTTGTAATATAGATCAGCAGGTGTATCTTATCCATCCGATAGATCATTTCTATCTCTGCCTGCGTCCCAACTGGCTGGATACCAATTCCATGCAGAAGGACGGCTATCCGCGCAAGATGCGCTGCACCATCCATGCAGTATCTGCGGAAATGCAGCAGCGCGGCGATGTGAACTACTTCCACACGGATGATGACAGGATGCTGTTTGATACGAAGCTCATGCTGCCTGCTCTTTATGAGGAGCGTGACAAGTCCAACGTGTTCTATTTCGTGCCTGTGCATTTCCAGCAGAATACGCTGGGATATGCGGTGCTGCAGTGTGAGTCCTGCAAGAACATCAAGCTAGGCAGTGTATTCCGCAACTGGATGCGAAACGTGAACAACGCTCTGGAGATGGCAAGGGTGAACAACCGTCTTGTGGATGACTCCGAGATAGATAAGATGACAGGTCTGAAGAACCGCCGCGGTATGGAGAATGCTCTGAAGGAGCTGATGTACAATGCGGGCGATCAGCATTATTGCTATGCTATCGTCTTTGATCTTGACGGTCTGAAGCATATCAACGATAACTACGGACATAACGAGGGCGACTATGCTATCAGCTCTGTTGCGCGCGCTGTTGCTAAGGTGACAGGCGTCGGCGAGATCGCTGTGCGCGCAGGCGGTGATGAATTCTACCTCATCGGCGTGAGCGATCACATCACTGAAAAGACCCTTATCGATAAGGTAAGCCGCTATCGTGCCGCAGTGGATGAGATAAACCACGTTTCGGGCAAGCCCTATGAAATAGGTGCAAGTGTCGGCTTCAGCATGAAGAAGCTGATCGTTCCCGATATCGTGAGCGATGTTATCCGCGAGGCGGATAAGCATATGTATGTCTGCAAGGCAGAGAACAAAAAATCAAGAAGATAACAGAAAGCTGCGACATCCGTTTATGCGGAAGCCGCAGCTTTTCCTGCTTATTATGGGATGGAAAATTCACAAAAAATGTATATTCCGACATTAAAAAAATGACTCGGAATACTTGATATTTGGGATGAAATATGGTATACTTAACTCAAGTGTTTATCTGTTCGCGCGAACATGTAGACTATCGTGGAGCGCACCGCCGTTTCGGGCGTTCTGCAAATCACAAAATTGCCGTTGACGACCTGTATCGCTAAGGCGCGGTATCGGCTCAACAGGCGGAACGGAGAATCCAATGGATAACAAAAAAGAATTCAAGCCGTACATACCTGCGGATAAGGTAACTCCTGAGTTTACCTTTGCGTCCATCTTCATGGGTATACTTCTGTCAGTAGTATTCGGCGCAGCTAACGCTTATCTCGGTCTGAGAGTAGGTATGACGGTTTCCGCGTCCATCCCTGCGGCAGTTATCGCAATGGGCGTTATCAGAGTGATCATGAAGAAAAACTCGATCCTCGAAAGCAATATCGTTCAGACTATCGGCTCTGCGGGTGAATCCCTTGCAGCAGGTGCTATCTTCACACTTCCTGCACTGTTCCTGTGGGCTGCCGAGGGCAAGATGGACAAGCCCGGTCTTATTGAGATCACACTGATCGCTCTGCTTGGCGGTCTGCTCGGTGTTTTCTTCATGGTGCCCCTCAGAAATGCTCTCATCGTTAAGGAGCACGGTGTGCTGCCCTATCCCGAGGGCACAGCTTGTGCAGAGGTGCTTCTCGCAGGCGAGGAGGGCGGCTCCAATGCCTCCACAGTATTCGCAGGCATGGGCTTCGCAGCGGCATTCAAGTTCGTTATTGACGGACTTAAGGCAGTTCCCGGCGAGATCTCTATGAAGTTCAAGGGCTACGCAGGCGAGATTGGTACACAGATCTATCCCGCAGTTCTTTCCGTAGGCTTCATCTGCGGTCCGAGAATATCCTCTTATATGTTTGCAGGTGGTGTTCTCAGTTGGATGGTGATTATTCCCCTGATCGTAATGTTCGGCAGCGATATCATAATGTACCCCGAGTCCACACGCACCATCGGCGAGGTATACGCAGCAGGCGGTGCAAGCGGTATCTGGGGCAGCTACATCCGTTATATAGGCGCAGGCGCTCTTGCGGCAGGTGGTATCATCAGCCTTATCAAGTCTCTGCCTCTTATCATCCGTACATTCAAGGATTCTGTAAAGAGCTTCAATCTTAAGGGCGGCAACTCTGCACTCAGAACAGAGCAGTCCCTCAATATGAAGTTCGTTCTCATCTCCATCGCAGTTCTTACACTGCTCGTATGGCTGGTACCTGCTATCCCCGTAAACCTCATCGGTGCTATCATCATCGTTGTGTTCGGCTTCTTCTTTGCTACCGTTTCTTCCAGAATGGTTGGTCTTGTAGGAAGCTCCAACAACCCTGTTTCGGGTATGGCTATCGCAACACTTCTTATCGCAACACTCATCCTTAAGTTCACAGGCGCTGAGGGTCCTGCTGGCTACGCAGCTGCCATCGCTATCGGTTCTATCATCTGTATCGTATCTGCTATCGCAGGTGATACCTCTCAGGATCTCAAGACCGGCTACCTGCTCGGTTCTACACCCAAGAAGCAGCAGATCGCTGAGATCATCGGTGTAGTTGCTGCGGCTCTTGCTATCGGCGGCACACTGTATCTGCTGGACGCAGGCCTCGGCTTCGGTACAGAGGCTCTGGCTGCTCCTCAGGCTACTCTGATGAAGATGATCATCGAGGGCGTTATGAGCGCTGAGCTGCCCTGGAACCTCGTTATCGTAGGTGCGCTCATCGCAGTTGTTGTTGAGATCATCGGCATCCCTGTTCTGCCTTTTGCTATCGGTATCTATCTGCCTGTACAGCTCAACGCTTGTATCATGGTCGGCGGTCTTATCCGTCTGGCATTCGATAAGATGAAGTTCAAGGGCGACGAGGACAAGAAAAAGGCTGTTACTAATGATGGTATACTGTTCTGCTCAGGTATGATCGCAGGTGAGGGTCTTGTAGGTATCCTGCTGGCAGTGCTCGCAGTATTCGGTGTTGACAAGGTCATTGATATAAGTGGTCTGCTGAATCTGCCTCCTGTTGTTTCCAGCATAGGCGGACTGGTAGTATTTGCTCTCATCATCCTTACCGTACTGAAGTTCTCGCTCTGGAGAAAGCAGAAGAAATCCAAGTAAAATGAAAAAGAAAACAGATCCCAAGGAGAATTACCTTGACAAGATACCTTGCCGTCCCGAGTGGCTGAACTGGTCGCAGGATGAGCAGGGGAATGTCACCCTTGATATAGAGAACAAGGGTATCATGAATCGTATCGCCCAGAAGCTTCTGAAGAAGCCAAAGGTATCACATGTTCATCTGGATGAGATGGGCAGCTTTATATGGCCGCTTATTGACGGAAAGAGCTCTATCGCGGATATTGGAATTCCCGTAGAGGAGCATTTCGGAGAACGCGCAAAGCCGACTTATGAGCGACTTGCGAAGTTCTTTCAGATACTGGATAGCTACAAATTCGTGGAGTGGGCGGATAAAAGCTCCGATAAATAAAGTAAACAGCGGTCAAAGACCGTGTATATATTCAGGAGGAAATTATGGATACAAACAAAAGACCGGAAACAATGGAAAGAATCACTACCCCCGAGCTTGCAGCCAAGTTCATTGACGAGCAGGTTGCAGCGGTAAGAGCGCAGGTTGGCGACAAGAAGGTGCTGCTGGCACTTTCAGGCGGCGTTGACAGCTCTGTTGTAGCAGCACTGCTGATCAAGGCTATCGGCAAGCAGCTTGTGTGCGTTCATGTAAACCATGGATTGATGAGAAAGGGCGAAAGCGAGCAGGTTATAGAGGTTTTTCAGAACCAGCTTGACGCTAATCTCATTTACATTGACGCTACAGACCGTTTCCTCGACCTGCTGAAGGACGTTGCAGAGCCTGAGAAGAAGCGCAAGATCATCGGCGGTGAGTTCATAAAGGTATTCGATGAGGAAGCAGGCAAGCTTGAGGGAATCAGCTTCCTTGCACAGGGTACTATCTATCCCGATATCCTCGAGAGCGACGGCGTAAAGGCTCATCACAACGTTGGCGGTCTGCCTGAGGATATGCAGTTCGAACTCGTTGAGCCTGTAAAGCTTCTCTTCAAGGATGAGGTAAGAGTTGTAGGTAAGGCGCTTGGTCTGCCCGCTGGCATGGTAGATCGTCAGCCTTTCCCCGGCCCCGGTCTTGGTGTTCGCTGCCTCGGCGCTATCACACGCGACAGACTCCACGCACTGCGTGAGGCTGACGCTATCCTCCGTGAGGAGTTCGAGAACGCAGGTCTGAACAAGACTGTATGGCAGTATTTCATCGCTGTGCCCGATATGAAGAGCGTTGGCGTCAAGAACGACAAGCGCTACGAGGGCTGGCCTGCTATCATCCGTGCTGTAAACACAACAGACGCGATGAGCGCTACCATCGAGGAGATCCCCTATGCGCTCCTGCACAAGATCACAGACCGCATCACCAATGAGGTAGAGGGCATCAACAGAGTTCTGTACGATCTGACTCCCAAGCCTATTGGTACTATTGAGTGGGAATAATAACATATCCCGCACAAACGGCTTAACTACGCTATCTTCTGCTATCTGGGTAGCAAAATGGCAACGTTTTGGCAACATTTGAATTATTCTAAAAATTAAGAGCTATCTGATTTTAAAATCGGATAGCTCTTTTGTTTTATATTTCGCAATATAGCAAGTTACTGTTTGAACTTAAATACTTCATTTGCTTTTTTCGCAAATTCATCTGCGCCAGACCATGATTGACCAGGATAATGTCCGCCGAGATTTATCAGTTTCCCTGCTTCATCTAATGCCATCTGTGTGTGAAATGTTTGATGTCCTCTATTAGATTTATGATGAAAAATCAAAAATCCCCATTCATCAATTGAGCAATAAATTCCATGATAAATCTGTTTAGCCAATTCCGTTAGTTTTGACAGTGGAACACCTTTGAAATATTTTTCAGGTTCTGGTGCAACTTTTGGAACTGCCTTGACTGTTTTTGATGATACACCGTTCCTAATCAATGCAGCTGTTAGAATGGCACCACCTATGCTAGCTACAGCTAAAACAATATTTTGAACTTTCACCACACATCCTCCTCAATCATTGTCTGTTTCTTGTTTTATTTCATCCACTATCATATCACTCAACTCCTGTGACACACCTATCTTATGCCATTCACCAGAAGTATCAAGTTCAGGATAGTGATAACGCCAGCGGTCATATTCCTCTTTTGTGATTTCTTCGTTTCGGAATTTACTTGCTTCTTTCTGCCACGCTGTAAAGAGCTTTACCATTTTAGGATATTCCATTCCGCTATTCTTATCAAGTCTGATACACACCTCATCATTGAGCGTATCAATACGGAAACCATATAAATCCTCAAGAGCAAAGAGCGTGTGCATAAGCCCGATATAGCTCTCTATGTTCGGAACATCAAG
>JAFTVU010000111.1 GCA_017465665.1 Oscillospiraceae bacterium
ACCGACAGACGGGTGGGAATTCCTCAAACCTCTACTATGTTACCCGACCTCCCTAATTACACAAAGGGATAACTCTGTCCATTCGGTGGACTGAGGGTAGGTTCACAGTGAACCCACAAGGCTAAGTAACCAGTTTAAGAAATAAATATCATGAAGAAAGGAATTGACCTTGAAATATATTAATTTCTCTGATGAGGATTTTCACCGAGCGAATACGATTAACCTTGCCGCATATCTCCAAAGCAGAGGTGAACGGCTAAAAAAGGTAGGCAGCACCTATCAGTACATCTACTCTGACGGCTCGGGAACTCACGACAGCGTTACTATTTACGAAAACAAGTGGTATGACCACAAGAATCAGAGAGGCGGTTATGCTGTAAAGTTCCTTCAAGAGTTCTTCAATATGAGTTTTCAGGAATCTATGCTTGAACTGCTCGGCGGAAGCTGTTCGGAGCTTACACACGCACCTCCGAAAGAATACGAACCAAAGCCCTTTGAGCTTCCCGAGGCTAACGACAATATCCGCAGAGTGATGGCGTATCTTACAAAGCAGAGATATATCGCTCCCGAGGTCGTGTCACACTTCGCAAGGGAGAAGAAAATATATGAATCCAAGAAATATCATAATGCTGTGTTTGTGGGAACGGATGAAAACGGGACGCCTCGACAGGCTCACGCTCGCTCCACGATTACATTCGGAAAGCCGTTCAGGATAACGGTTGCAGGCTCTGACACTCGGTACAGCTTTTCTCATTTCGGAGTAAGCGACAGGCTGTATGTTTTTGAGGCTCCGATAGATATGCTGTCGTTTATAACGCTGTACCCGAAGGACTGGCAGCAGCATAGCTATATCGCTATGAACGGAGTATATGAGAGTGCGGTGCTGACGGCTCTGGAAAATCATTCGGAGTTTAAACGCATATATCTCTGCACCGACAATGACGAAGGCGGAATCGAGGCAGCCTGCAGACTTTCGGATATTCTGGAACAGCATGGATACACCGATGTGGCAAGGCTCACACCCTCGCAAAAGGATTGGAACGAGGACTTGAAAGAGCGAAACGGAGTGGAATATCTTCCTGCAGTTCCGCACAAGCGGTGGAATCTGTACCTGCAGACAGCGGATGAGCTGGAGCCTGTGTCGATTGACCGAAACCGCCTAGCCTCACAGCTTTCAGCAATATACCAAACCGGAGATCATATCAGGCTCGCTGCATTCTGCCTTTCGACTGCCGAGCATTTCTCCAAGATAGGCGGCAGCGGTGTGAGCTTTGACAGATTCCGAGAATCTCTGAAAACAGGCTATAAGCCGTACACCGATAAGGGCAGTATCTCTGTGAAAACAAAAAAGCTGTGCAGCCTTGTGAGAACGACCTACAATCAGCTTTCCAAACACACGCTTACCGCTGAGCAGATGAGGAATACGGCACAATTACTCTGTGAAACCGCCGACCACGCTCTGCGGCTTAATGCAGAGGAAACGCTGTCGCAGGATACAGGA
>JAFTVU010000030.1 GCA_017465665.1 Oscillospiraceae bacterium
CCTGCAGTGCGAAAGCACTGCAAAACGGCGACAGCCGTTATGGCTGCGCAGCAGACACGAGGTATGTTTCAATGAAAACAGCGCAATTGCCGCAGGCAATTGAAATGAGCTGTTTTCATTATATCATACCTGCAGTGCGAAAGCACTGCAAAACGGCGACAGCCGTTATGGCTGCGCAGCAGACACGAGGTATGTTTCAATGAAAACAGCGCAATTGCCGCAGGCAATTGAAATGAGCTGTTTTCATTATATCATCAAAGCTGATAAGATTTGGTTAAAAAACTTTGCGGCAAGAAATCTTTAGCGTTTCTTATACAAAAAGAGCACCGCTGAACGCGATGCTCCATAAGCTGTTTTATTCATCCTCAACATCTCTGAAAAGTGAAAACTGATACGCATTGATGATATCGATATGGCTGAACACAGGCACCGCACCGTCTCTCAGATACGGTACTACGCCCGAATAACGCTCGTTCATAACCTCATGCGGCGGAATACAGAACAGCTCCCTGCCCTGCTGTACAGCGTGCTCCGCAGTATGGCGGCACCCGCTGTGCTCGGGGGCTTCCACTATAAAAGTACCCTGTGCAAGTCCCGATATGATACGGTTGCGATGTCGGAAATAATCGGGATCGACAGCGGTGTGCAAGGGAAGCTCAGATATCACTGCGCCGCCGCTCCTGATAATGTCCTGCTTCAGCTCGCGGCTTGCAGCAGGATAATCCACAAGACTTCCACAGGCAAGTACGCCGATAGTGCGTCCGCCTTTTTCAAGCGCGCTCCTGTGCGCCATCGTGTCCAGCCCGACAGCAAGTCCGCTCACCAGCACCATACCCACCTTTACAAGCTCCGTACATATCTGATGAGCAGTTCTCAGCGCATACCTGCTTGGCTGACGTGTTCCCACTACCGCCAGAACAGGTTCGTCAACAAGACCTGCAAGGCTTCCCTGTACGAAAAGCACAACAGGCGGCGAATATATCGATTTCAGCAGGGACGGATATTCGTCATCCTCTATCGTAACGATACGGATACTATTCGCTTCACACTCAGCAATAAGAGCCGATACATCACGGGAGCGTATCGCTTTTGCGCGATCTCTCTCAGCATCATCAAGGAGCTCGCACTTACCGTCACGGACAGCCTCAGCCGCGGCACGGACATCACCGTAATGCTCAACTATCTGCATGGTCTTGGCATTATAAGGCTGCATTACGAGCAGCAGCCAGAGCCAGATCTCGCGATTCATATCCATGCCTCCTCTGTAAAGTGTATCAAATTTGATTATGTTTACATTATACTATGAACGGCAATGTTTGTCAATGTATATAATCTTACTCAAAACATCATGACATTACCGCGGAAATATGCTACAATATAAACATCACAAAACAGGAGGATACAGTAATGATCTACACGGCAAAGATAGAGCAGACTTTCAAATACCCCAGACGCATGAAATACATACCGCGCACAAACAGTTTCATCGAAAAGGATCGCGACAGTCTTTCATATATAAGAGGAGTTCGTCAGCCTTACGGATGGATAACAGAAACTGGTACTCCGCCCTGCGATCATCTGGATATAATCGTTATGACAGATAAGGAATATGAGCTTGGCGATACCGAAAAGGTCCGCATCATTGGTGTATTCTGCCGCAACGACGGAGACCACAAGCTTGTAGGAGTTCCGCTTGACAGGGATATAGAGGACTTCTCTCAATTACCCGACAGCGAAAAAGAGGACTTGCACCGTCTGTATCCACGCGTAGACAAGGACGAGGGTTGGTTTGGCAGAGAATATGCAGAGAATATGATCAATGACTTTTTCTCACGAAGAAAGCGCAAGACGATCATCACTGTACAGCACACTGAATCCTTACACCACACAAATGGCATGATCGGTGCATGGGGTGACTGGGAGCTTACCGAACGTGGCAGAGCCCAGGCATTTAAAATTGGAAGATGGCTGCTTTATGAGGATTGCGACAAGTGCTTCAACATGTATACCTCCGACTTAAAAAGGGCACTTCAGACAGCAGAAGAGATCAACAAGACACTTTGCATATCTCCCGTTGTGACCGATGTTATACGCGAAGTCAACGCAGGCAAAGGCAATGGACAGAGCAGAGAATGGTATAACACACATAAGCTTCAACATCCCGATGTATACGATCCCGATTACAAGCCTTTCCCCGACGCAGAATCTGACCGAGAGCTATGGGAACGTCTGTTACCATTCTACAATGAAATTATCACTAACGATATGCAGAGAATACTGATAATCTCTCACGGCACTACGCTCAGCTTTCTGCAATCCATGCTGATGGGCTGCGACTTTGATGATATAGCGAAATCCCGTTTCAACGGTGTGGGAGGAGCAGTATCAAAATTCATCATTGAGCCTGACGGAAAGACCGTGGCGCAGTATATCAACCAGCGAGTGTGTTGAAATATTACATAATAGTTACAAATTATTACACCCCGATTACAGTTTCCCGTACAATATTGACATCGGTAGCAGTCAGATGTACAATAAAGATATCAACTTCATCGGGGTGTTTTTATATGAAAAGAACGTTATCCGCACTACTCGCCGCTCTGCTGCTTACAGGCTGCGCTGACAGCATAAAAAGCAACGTACCCGCAATTAAAACTCATGCAACGGAGCAGTCTGCCTCCGCTGTGCAGTCTACAACAGACGCGACTTCCGCTGAGCCCGTGGACACTGTTACTCCGCCGACAGAAAAGGACAGGCTTTTGCAGCTTATCCGTGATGACATAATTGCGGATGATCCCAATGCCTCGCCTAATCTTGCAGTTATATTCTTTGAGGACTTCTACGGTGACGGGACAAAGGATCTCATAGCCGCTGACGGCGGCATGGAGATACATGACGGCGAGGCTTTCTACTACGGAAATCTCTGGCAGGTAACAGAGGGCGAGAACTATGCCCATTGGATGCGCGCAGATGACGGCAGCTGTGCCATGACAAGTTTTAAAAGGCTCAGTGCAGGAGATGACGAGCTTATCTCCTTTGAGCTGTACAGTGAAACCTCGGAATACAACACAACAGAGCTGTGGGCTCATAACAAAAGCTGGTTCAGCAGAGTATTGGTAGACGGAACGGCACAGCTTGAGATCACACAGACAGACGACTGCGAGTTCACCGCTTTTTCCACAGGCTACGGCGCAAGCACAGACGGCACAGGACGGATATATCTGCCATACGAGCTGCATTATAACAGCTCCCGTAACTATATGGAGCCGTATCTGCTGCGCGAGATCACCTTTGACGAGCTTAACGGATACGGACAGAGCGCTCTGGATATGATCGCTTCTGACGGCGGCAAGGTAACCTCCTGTTATCTCAGCGAAAACGATACGCTTGTAATAAATTACACTGTCGGAGAACAGCTACGCTATGCCCTCTGCAAGCTTGTAAACGGCACGCTTTCCGTAGATATGGACGATGGCAACCTCGGAAACTACCCTGTTGATATCACCTTTGAGCAGCAGCGGCTGGAGCGGCTCATTCTTGACAGTATTCCCGAGGAGGATAAAAAAGAGGGGCTTACTCACTCTGTTGCCGCCACGCATTTCGCTGATATTGACGGCGATGGTGCTGAAGATCTCTTAGCAGCCGTAAGCTGGGCTGAGCATGAATACAGCGGCTACGGAGATATATGGTTTGCCAGCGGCGACACCGCAGTTCATCTGGAGTCATGTGCATTTTCCGATTACTTCTGGCATACGCCTGACGGAACATTTCTGAGGTTGTCCGTCCCCGGTCCATACAATCCCTCAGACGCCTGGGTGCACATCCATAACAGCACTGCCGTAAATGCTATGCCGGACGGATATTATTCACTGGATTGTATGTATTACAGCGAAAGTGACGGCTATTATTACGGCTTTTCAAACTCGGCACTGTATCTGTCGGACATGGGGATCGAACCGAGATTTTACAAGCATCGCATGACCTTTGATAAAGAAAGCCGCAGACTGGTCATTGCTGAAACAACAGCACAGTAAACAAATATAATTATTGTCAGGATTGTGCTTGTTTTCAGCGCAGATATATGCTACAATATTACCATCAAATATCCCCCACAGGAGGACATAAAAATGGAACGTTATCTTGATACATCGCTATCCGCGCAGGAGCGCGCGGAGGCCCTTACCGATACCCTGACCACCGAACAGCAGGCTGAGCAGCTGCGCTATAACGCGCCTGCTATACCCTCTGCCGGTCTGCCTGACTACAACTGGTGGAACGAGGCACTGCACGGCGTTGCAAGGGCAGGTACGGCTACTGTATTCCCGCAGGCTATCGGTCTTGCCGCAGCATTCGATACAGACCTCATGCGCCGTATCGCAGAGATCATCGCTGAGGAGACGCGCGCAAAGTACAACGCGGCTCAGAAGCACGGCGACGGCGATATCTACAAGGGTCTTACCATGTGGTCTCCCAACATCAACATATTCCGTGATCCCCGCTGGGGCAGAGGTCATGAGACCTACGGCGAGGACCCGTACCTGACAGCAAGACTGGGCGTGGAGTTCGTAAAGGGATTACAGGGCAACGGAAAGCACATAAAAGCTGCCGCCTGCGCAAAGCATTTTGCCGTACACAGCGGTCCTGAGGCTCTGCGCCACGAATTCGATGCAAAAGCATCCGCAAAGGACATGGAAGAAACATATCTCCCTGCGTTCCGTGCGCTTATTGAGGAGGCGCACGTCGAGGGCGTTATGGGCGCATATAACCGTGTAAACGGCGAGCCTGCCTGTGCAAGCGAAAAGCTGATGGCGAAGCTGCACGAATGGGGCTTTGATGGCTATTTTGTATCCGACTGCTGGGCTATTCAGGATTTCCATCTGCACCACAAGATAACTCCATCTGCACCCGAATCTGCTGCCATGGCGCTGAAAGCAGGCTGTGATATCAACTGCGGCAGTACATATCTGAGTATTCTTGAAGCACTGGACAAGGGACTTATCACACAAGAGGATATACGTTCCGCCTGCATAAGAGCACTCCGCACGAGAATACGCCTCGGTCAGCTTGAAAGCACTGAATTTGACGATATTCCCTATTCCGTGATCTCCTGCAAGGAACACAAGGATGCAGCTTACGAGGCTGCTGTTAAATCAACAGTACTGCTGAAAAACAACGGTATCCTGCCACTGAAAAATGATGTACGCACTATCGCTGTAATTGGCCCGAATGCGGACAGCCGCGAGGCGCTTATCGGTAACTACAATGGTACAGCAGACCGCTATATCACATTCCTTGAGGGCATTCAGGACAGCTTTGACGGACAGGTGCTGTATGCCGAGGGCTGCCATCTGTTCAAGGATCGCTGTCAGGGTCTTGGGCAGGCAGGCGACCGCTATGCAGAGGCTGTTGCTGCCGCTGAAAACGCGGATGTCATCATTGCGTGCGTGGGTCTTGACGCTACACTTGAGGGCGAGGAGGGCGATACAGGCAACGAATTCGCATCGGGCGATAAGCTCGATCTGCGCCTGCCTGAGAGCCAGCGTATCCTGCTGGAAAAGCTGCGCGCTGTCGGCAAGCCGCTGGTGGTGGTTCTGGCAGCAGGAAGCTCTATCAATATCGAAACGGACTGCGACGCACTGCTTAATATGTGGTATCCAGGTCAGAACGGCGGAAAAGCGCTTGCAGATATCATTTTCGGCAATGTAGCGCCATCGGGCAAGCTGCCTGTTACTTTCTATAAGGATGCGGATAAGCTGCCTGATTTCTGTGATTATTCCATGCAGGGACGTACATACCGCTACTGTGATGAGGACAACGTGCTTTATCCCTTTGGTTTTGGTCTTTCTTATGCGGATATCCTTTGCAGCGGACTTTCCTATGCTGACGGCAAAGTAACGCTCACAATTACAAATCACAGCGATATTCCTGCAGATGAAGTTGTACAGCTCTATATAACCGCTCATGATGTTGAATGTGCTCCCAGATATTCTCTGTGTGCATTTACAAGAGTTTCACTCGGAGCTAAGGAGAGCCGTGTAATCACTATACCTCTGCCCCGCTCCGCCTTTGAAACAGTGGACGAGAACGGTACAAGAAGCATTGCCGCTGAGCGCTTCACCCTGTACGCAGGAACATCACAGCCCGATCCTGTGAGCCTTGCTCAGGGCGCCGCACCCTGCACAAGCATCGCAATATCTCTCTGATACTTGACAAACCGCCCGAACTATGCTACAATATCATCGAACTTAATGGGGAGCTCCACAGGCATTGCCACTGGGGCTGAGAGTGCGTCGGTATGGACGCAGACCCTTGGGATATCATCCCAATACCTGATTCGGATAATGCCGACGTAGGAAAAATGTTCGTGAATGACATTTCAGACGTGCCGATTTTCCGTCGGCACGTTTTCTTATTTCCGCGAAGATATCAGGGTATCTGAAAGGACGGTAATGATATGAACAGCTCAAAAAATCATCAGCGCGTGCTGGCGCTTGTCGAGGGCGCTATAATGGTGGCACTGGCGGCGGTGCTGTGCTACATCAGGATAGTGAAATTCCCCTGGGGCGGAGGCATAACGGTGCTCTCCATGCTGCCGATAGCGGTATACAGCATAAAGCACGGTATCGCAAAAGGGCTGATGGTCTCCTTTGTGTTCTCGCTCATACAGCTCGGTCAGGGCGTGATAGACGGTCTGTTCGGCTGGGGACTTACTCCTGTAATGCTCATCTCCTGCATACTGATGGACTACATACTGCCTTTCCTTGTGCTTGGCTTTGCTGGTATATTCCGCAGGTCTGGAACTGTAGGCTGGCTTACGGGTACGGCAGGCGTTATCGTGATACGCTTCGTATTCCACTTCTTCAGCGGCGTTGTTATCTGGCATTCCGCAGGAAAGCTGTGGGAGGGCTTCGTAACCGACAATGAATGGCTGTATTCCCTCTGCTACAACGGCGCTTATATGCTGCCTGAGCTTATCTTCACGCTTATAGGTGCAGTGATACTGTTCAGAGTACCGCAGACAAGAAAGCTGTTTGCACCTGCATACAGCAGCAACTGAATATTGACAGCTCCTCGATATTGAGGTATACTTGATATCGGGGAGTATTTTATAAAGGAGATAACACGATGAAAAGAACGAAGCTTATAGCTGCTGTTCTCTCGGCTGTTGCGATCTGCTCGCTTACAGCCTGTGAGGATAACAGTACTTCTTACAGCAGCATAATATCTGGCGAAGCTGCAAATGTCATAACTGAAGAAATAACACAAACCGATACTGATATTGAACATACAACAGCTCAGCCTGATCCCGATGACGATATTGCTCGTACAGACGATATCATTCTACCTGTGAGCGATATTCTTTTTTCTGACAGCTTTGACTATGACGGAGACAAAAAGGACGAAAAAATCATTTTCCTGAATGCAGGCACAGATACAGACGGAAACACCGTAGTTGCTGTGCATTATTCCGAAGAAGATAACAGCCCTACTGAATTTGCACGCTTTGAAATGAGTACAAGTCTGGTTTCGGATGGCTTTTTTGTGGAAACGATCGATCAACAGCGTATTACAGGCGCTGTCACGGAAATAGCCATGGGCGCAGGAATGCCTGCTGTGTGCTTCACTGTCGTAAACGAAACACCTCAGCAGATAGGTAAGGAGCTTACCTTTATTGACAGCAGCAAGCCGTTCCTTACATATTCGGATTACGGACTTATGGTACGTCAATGCGGACCTGCGGCAGGAGTGAATAACCTCTACCCCTTGTACTGGAGCGGAGAGCTTCGCGTTTTCGATACTGCGCCTGTGGATATGAGCTTTGTTCATGAGGCTGACGTAAACGGTATCGTTGGCGATATCGAAAACGTAACCAACGCATTCGTCAGAACGAACGGACTGCTGCACATCAATTATATTGCAGATGACGATAGCATCAACAGCGTTACCTATATAATGGACGGCACGCAGATAAAGGAGCTGTATGACCCTGATATCCACGACGAGCTTGGACGTTTTCTCTCATGCATGGAGGTAAAGCAGTTCGATAACCACAAGCTCGTTGCCGTTCCTGAGATAGTATACACTCAGCAGGAAATACAGACGTTGCTTTCGGATTTCGGAGAGTTCTGCTATTCCTATGTAGACGGAAAGGCATTCAAGTCGGGCAGCGGATATGATACCTCAGATCTTATCACCGAAACGATCTCCCGTGAGGACGGCAGCACCTACGAGGATATCTGGTACAGAGTAACGGATGAGGCTGTACCAGACTATAAGTCACTTATTGACATTGGGGCAAACTGCTGCACTGATAATATGCTTGCTTCAGTACAATACATATTTGATCACCTCTATAAGGAGCAGGATGGTAAGCTGTATGTATGGCAGCACGCAGGCTCAAGCGGAAGTCTGCTGGGAACGGACTACGCCTATATCACCTCGGTCGAGCAGGACGGATGGTCGATCGTAGTACATATGAGCGCTTTTGGCAGCAAGGATAACTGGGATACTGAGGTGGACTTCTCCGAAGCCTTTGAGGTGAAGCTCAGGCGTGAAGACGGCGTACTCAAGATCGACTCCTGCGGTATTCGTGAGCGAAGCTATCTCTCCTATGCTTACGACCCATCGTATGACAGCCCTCTGCAATAAGTCACATTCACCAAATTTATACCATATACACAGAAAAACATTTGTGTATTGGTGCAGATTGACAAAATAGGCTTTTTTGCATATAATAGAATAGTAGAAACAACGGCGTTTCACTCGGGGTATAGGTGTACCCTCGGCGGAGCGCCTTTACTATTTTTTCTGCGGAGGTAATTATGTCAGATAATTTCAACGTAATGGAGCAGTTCGGCATCGATGTTTTCAATGAGAACACCATGCGACAGCGTCTGCCCAAGATAATATACAAGCAGCTCAAGCAGACCATTGACGAGGCCAAGGAGCTGGACAGCAGCATTGCAGACGTAGTTGCAAGCGCTATAAAGGACTGGGCTATCGAAAAGGGCGCTACGCACTTCACCCACTGGTTTCAGCCTATGACAGGCATCACTGCCGAAAAGCATGACAGCTTCATCACTCCCATAGGTGACGGCACTGTCATCATGGAATTTTCGGGTAAGGAGCTCATCAAGGGCGAATCCGACGCTTCCTCTTTCCCCTCAGGCGGTCTGAGAGCTACCTTTGAAGCAAGAGGCTACACCGCATGGGATCCTACCTCCTATGCTTTCGTAAAGAACGGCTCGCTGTACATACCCACCGCGTTCTATTCCTACGGCGGCGAGGCGCTGGATAAGAAAACTCCCCTGCTGCGTTCAATGGATGCTGTATCCACACAGGCGCTGCGTATCCTCCGCCTTTTCGGCAACGATACGGTAAAAAGAGTAGTTCCCACCGTAGGCGCGGAGCAGGAATACTTCCTTGTTGACAAGAAGACATACGATAAGCGTAAGGATCTTATCTTCACAGGAAGAACTCTGTTCGGAGCGCCTGCACCCAAAGGTCAGGAGATGGACGATCACTACTACGGCTCCATCAAGGCGCGCGTTGCGGATTATATGAAAGATCTCGACGAGCACCTGTGGCGACTCGGTATAACCTCCAAGACAAAGCACAATGAGGTCGCGCCTGCACAGCATGAGATGGCACCGCTTTTTGCGCCCTGCAATCTCTCCTGCGATCAGAACCAGCTCACCATGGACATCATGAAAAAGGTCGCTCTGGAGCACGGACTTGTCTGCCTGCTTCACGAAAAGCCCTTTGCAGGTATAAACGGCTCAGGCAAGCACGATAACTGGTCTCTTTCCACCGATACGGGAAAGAATCTGCTGGATCCGGGTAAATCCCCTATGGATAACGCGCAGTTCCTGACTTTCCTTGCCGCTATCATCAAGGCAGTTGACGAGTACCCCGAGCTTCTGAGAATGGCTGTTGCAACAGCAGGTAACGATCACCGTCTGGGCGCTAACGAAGCGCCTCCCGCCATCGTTTCCATCTTCCTCGGCGAGGATCTGGAGGCTGTTATCGAGCACTTGATTGATGGCACGAATTACACTACACAAAGAGCAATGTTCAATGTTGGTGTTTCCTCACTGCCCAGCTTCCCCAAGGATTCCACCGACAGAAACCGTACCTCTCCCTTTGCATTCACAGGCAATAAATTTGAATTCAGAATGTGCGGCTCTTCGCTGAATATCGCAGGACCGAACACTGTACTCAACACTATCGTTGCAAACTCACTCAAGGAATTTGCGGATGAGCTTGAGGGCTGTGAGAACTTCACCGAGGCTCTGCATGACCTGCTGGTACGCACCATCAAGGAGCACAAGCGTGTTATCTTCAACGGCAACGGCTACGGTAACGAATGGTGCGAGGAGGCGGAAAAGAGAGGTCTGCCCAACTTCAGATCCACTATCGACGCTATCCCTGCGCTCACATCTCCCAAGAGCATAAAGCTGTTCAAGAAGTTCGGTATCTACACAGAGGTAGAGCTTCACGCAAGAGCAGAGATACATCTCGAAAACTACTCAAAGGCTGTAAATATCGAGGCGCTGACCGCCGCTGATATGGCGCGTACAGAGATCCTCCCCGCAGTCATGAAGTACACTGGCGAGATATGCTCTATCGCCGCAAGCAAAAAGGCAATAGGCATAGAGCCCTCCGTTGAGCTTGCACTTGCCGCAAAGCTGAATGATCTCACCGTTTCCCTGAACGAGCGTCTGGAAGCACTCGGTGATGCAGTGGTAAAGGCACAGTGCACCGAGGAATCCTACGCAAAGGCTGTGGCATATCATAACTATGTATTCCCCGCAATGCAGGAGCTTCGCGCCGTAGTTGACGAGCTGGAAACAAAGGTTGACGAAAAGTGCTGGCCCTACCCCACTTACGACGAACTTCTGTACAACATCTGATATACAACAAAGGACCTGAGAAATGAGCTTCTCAGGTCTTCCTTTTTTATCAACGCCTCAGATCAAGCTTTCTGACTGCATCTCTTACTCTTAGCACAAAGCTCGGTGATACCGAAAGCTCGTCTATCCCCATACGCAGAAAAACCTCCGTAAGCGTTGTATCCGCGGCAAGCTCGCCGCATATACCTATCCACTTGCCGTTGCTGTGAGCACTTTCCGCCGCAAAGCGTATCAGGCGCAGCACCGCCTCATGGTGAGTATCACAAAAACGATCAAGCTTCGGATTCTGCCTGTCGCAGGCGAGTGTGTACTGTATGAGATCATTAGTTCCCACGCTGAAAAATCCACCATCGGGGCAAGCCTGTCGCTTATCAGAGCAGCCGCAGGCGTTTCTATCATGATACCAAGCTCTATATCATCTGAAAACTCAACGCCTGCGTCGGTAAGCTCCTGACGCACCTCGGCACATATCCCCAGTATCTCCTCCAGCTCCCATACGGATGCTATCATCGGGAACATTATACCGAGATTTCCGTATACAGAAGCCCTATACAGCGCCCTGAGCTGCGTTCTGAACATATCGGGGCGCGCAAGACAAAGCCTTATTGCACGAAGCCCCAGTGCAGGGTTTTCCTCCTTATCCAGCTTCAGATATTCCGCCTGCTTATCCGCCCCGATATCAAGAGTACGGATGATGACCTTTTTAGCCGCCATGCTCTCCAATACCCGTTTGTAGACCTGAAGCTGCTCCTCCTCAGTGGGAAGCTGCTTGCTTTCAAGGTACATGAACTCGCTCCTGAACAGACCTATCCCACCTGCGTCATTGAGCAGTACTGCACCGATATTGTCAGCGCTGCCGATATTCGCAAAGATATTTATGCGCGTGCCGTCGATCGTTTCATTCTCCTTGCCCTTCAGCTTACGCAGCAGCTCTGCCTTTTCCGTTTCCTCACGCTGTCTGCGGCGATACTCGGTCAGCGTGATATCATCGGGCGATACGATAAGCTCACCTGAAAAGCCATCCGCTACAGCCATATCTCCATCTTTTACAGCGGACAAGAAATCTTCACCCAGACCTATTATTGCAGGGATGTTCATGCTTCTTGCCAGTATAGCTGTATGTGAATTTGCCGAGCCGTATGCAGTTACAAAAGCAAGCACCTTATCCTTATCCAGAGATACCGTTTCACTGGGAGCAAGATCGTCTGCACATATTATCACAGGCTCATCGGAAGAGCTTTCCTGTGTATCCCCACCGCACAGGCAGGCGATTATCCTGTTTGAGATATCCCGTACATCAGCAGCCCTTGCCTGCATATAGCTGTCCTCCATCGCCTTGAACATCTCCGCAAAATTATCCGCTGTGACAGCCACAGCGTATTCCGCATTTACTCCCTGTGAATTAATCATGCCTGTGATGGCTTCGTTGTAATCCTCATCCTCCACCATCATCATGTGTATCTCGAATATCTGCGCGTTAGCCTCGCCCACCTCTACGAGCGCCCTTTCATAAACCGCGCTCAGCTGCTCAATCGCCTGCTTTTTTGCAGCCTCAAGGCGCTTTATCTCAGCTGCGCTCTCATCGGTACGCACTCTCTTGACGCGGATATCACGCCGCTTGTATACCTTTATCTTTCCCACGGCTACAGCGCCGTAAACTCCCTTGCCTTTATATCTTGTCATAATTCACCTCTGACCGCTATGCTGTGTTGTTTGATAGTACAACACTTATTATCCTTTCGGAATATCCGTTTATTCATCAGCGTGTTGCATCCTGTAAGGATATTGTTAAAAAAGCCGAAGATTTTTAATAATAACTGCGCTTTTTATGATATATGGCGAATTTTGTTTTTAAGCATTTTTTACCTGTCCGTACTATTGCAAACTCTAAGAAAAAAGTATATAATAGTATTTGTATAGATAGATTTTTTACCACCAACCAATTCTGACAGGTATGATATAAATGAAAAAAATACTGAAATGGCTCGGACATTATTTCAGGAAGCTGGATAAGCTCCTGCTGCTGATCTGCGCCTCGATAACCGTATTTGATATCGTGATCGTCCGCTCGCTTTATCTGAATGGCAGGATCGCGGTAGACGATCTCAACACCCAGATATTCGCTGCGGTAATAGGCTTTTTTGCCGCAATCGTGATCGGAATGATAGATTACCGCCTGATGGCGAAGTTCTGGTACATCTATGCCCCTGCCGCACTGATATTGCAGCTTCTGCTGTTCACTCCGCTGGGAATAAAGCGAGATGACGACCTAGCATGGCTGGATCTCGGCTTCATGACCATCCAGCCTTCTGAAATTCTGAAGATAGCGTATATTCTCACATTAGCCGCGCATATAGCAAAGCTCGGGGATAAGATAAACAGCCTGCCGCGTCTGCTTTTACTGTGCGTTCACGGCTTCGGTCCGTTCCTGCTTGTACTGATACAGGGTGACGCAGGCTCGGCGCTGGTATTCCTGTTCATATTCCTGTGTATGCTGTTTGCCGCAGGTATATCGTGGAAATATATACTTGCTGCTGCCGTTGTTGCGCCCGCCGCCGTTTATGTGGGCTGGAACTATATCATGGCAGACCACCACCGAAACCGTTTTCTCATTCTGTTCGACGAGGAGATGCAGGAGGCGGAAAAGCTGGGCATTTATATGCAGCAGTACAATGCAAAGATAGCTATGGGCTCAGGGCAGCTCAAAGGTCTTGGCTTCAACTCCGACAGCTACACCTACGTACCTGAGATCTATAACGACTTCATCTTCTCCTACATCGGTATGACGCTTGGCTTCCTCGGCTGCATGGCAGTGGTTATAGCGCTTGCGGTGCTTTGCCTCAAGCTGCTGTCAAACGCAAGCTCCGCTCAGGATCTGATGGGCAAGATGATATGTATCGGCGTTTTTGCTATGATAACGTTCCATTGTATCATAAATATCGGTGTAGTTATCGGCGTGCTGCCCGTTATCGGCATACCGCTGCCATTCCTGAGTACTGGCGGTACCTCCATGATAATGATGTATGTAGCGATAGGCCCTGTGCTGAGTATCCCCACCCACAAGGAGAAAAAACGGCACATGTTCTACGAAGAAAAGGACTAAAGGGAAAGTTCCCACGAAATATATACACGACACAAGAAAGGATTCAAGCTATGAAACCTATCATCTCCACATTAAAGGACATCTACCCTGACAGCCAGCTTGCTGCCCAGAAGCAGCGCTATGAAAAGGCTGTACAGAGCTTCAGAGAATACTTCGGCAACGATGGCGAGGTACGCTTCTTCTCTGCTCCCGGCAGAACAGAGATCTGCGGAAACCACACAGACCACAACTGCGGCAAGGTATTTGCAGCCAGTGTAAACCTCGATATCATCGCAGTAGCTCAGCCTACAGACGATGACCGTATCACAATCAAATCCGAGGGCTTCCCTGAGGACAGCATCTCCATCAACGAGCTGGAAGTAGTAGAGGCTGAAAAGAACACCTCCGCTTCCCTTATCAGAGGCGTTGCTGCAAAGTTCAGACAGGAGGGCCACAGAATCGGCGGTTTCCGCTGCTACACCACCTCCGATGTAATGAAAGGCAGCGGACTTTCTTCTTCCGCAGCTTTTGAAGTGCTGGTAGGCACAGTGCTCTCACATATGTACAACGAGGGACAGATAAGCCCCGTTAAGATCGCACAGATCTCCCAGTATGCGGAGAATGTATACTTCGGCAAGCCCTCGGGTCTGATGGACCAGATGGCAAGCTCCGTTGGCGGCTTTATCGCAATTGATTTCAAGGACACCACATCTCCTATAATCGAGTCTGTTCCCGCAGATTTCGAGAAGTTCGGACATGCCCTGTGCATCGTTGACGCAAAGGGCGATCATGCCGATCTCACACATGAGTACGCTTCCATCCCCACAGAGATGAAGTCCATTGCAGAATATTTCGGCTGCAAGCACCTGCGTGAGATCGCAAAGGCTGACATTATGCTTAACATCAATCTCCTGCGTAACAAGTTCGGTGACAGAGCAGTGCTCCGCGCTATCCACTTCTATGATGAGAACGAGCGCGTAGGCAAGCTTGTGCACGCACTCAAGGCAGGCAATTTTGAGGACTTCCTCGGAAGCGTAAAGGAAAGCGGCGACAGCTCCTACAAATATCTCCAGAACATCTACGCAAACAGCGATGTTACACATCAGTGCCTCAGCATCGCACTGAACGTTGCAGAAAACTCCCTGCACCGTAAGGGTGCCTGCCGTGTTCACGGCGGAGGCTTTGCTGGTACTATCCAGGCATTCGTTCCTCTGGATGATCTGCAGCAGTTCAAGATGAACATTGAAAAGGTGTTCGGCGCAGGCTCCTGCCATGTGCTTTCAGTACGTCCTGTGGGCGGTACTGAGGTCGTGCTGTAAAACATACCTAACACAAATAACAAGGGCGGATATCACATCCGCCCCTGTAATAAATCATTCTGTTACCTGATATTCGCTCATCTGTTTGATATTGAGCTTATCGACCAGCGCGTCCACGAGTATTCCGTTTTCGGTGTACTCCTCAGAAAACACCTTTCCGTTCTCACGGATGACCGCTGTAAGTCCGCCCTTTGCATAGGGCAGCAGCAGCTTCATGCGCTTTGATGTTTCGGGTAGATTCTTTGCGATGACCTCCAGCAGCCTGTCGATACCCTGCGCTTTCAGTGCGCTTATCTTTACAGTGCTGTCGTTCTCGGGGATATTCTCCTCAAGTTTATCGCACTTATTGAGCACGGTCACTACAGGTATCTCAGCAGCGCCAAGGTCTGCAAGAGTCTTAAGTGTAACATCAGCTTTCTCTGCGGCTTCAGGATCTGAAGCATCACAGACATGGATGATGATATCCGCACATGCAGCCTCCTCAAGTGTTGATTTGAATGCCTCTACGAGATGGTGAGGCAGACGGCGGATAAGTCCTACTGTATCCACAAGCAGCAGATTTCTGCCATCAGGCAGCTCGATGGATCGTGATGTAGGGTCAAGGGTAGCAAACAGCTTGTTCTCAGCCAGTACATCTGAACCTGTCAACAGGTTCAGCAGAGTGGATTTACCTGCGTTGGTATAGCCTACGATAGCACCTACCTGTACACTATCTTTCTTGCGGCGGTTTCTTGCGTAGCCACGTCGCTCCTCAAGCTCCTTAAGCTCAGCAGAGAGCTTATCGATACGGCGGCGGATGTGACGACGATCTGTTTCCAGCTGTGTTTCACCGGGGCCTCTTGTACCGATACCTCCACCAAGTCTTGAAAGTGACGCACCGATACCCATAAGTCTCGGCAGACGATATCTGAGCTGTGCCAGCTCTACCTGCAGCTTACCCTCGCGTGATACCGCTCTTCCCGCAAAGATGTCAAGAATGAGCATCGTGCGGTCGATAACTCTGATATCGGTAACATCCTCAATGTTCCTTATCTGGGAGGCTGTAAGCTCGCAGTCAAATATGAGCAGCTCCGCACCAAGATTTGTGCAAAGCTCCTTTACCTCCTCCAGCTTGCCCTCGCCGATAACGGTGGCGCTTTCATACGCATCACGCTTCTGGATAACACGTGCAAGTTCCTGCGCTCCCGCAGTTGAAGCTAATTCGGCAAGCTCATCCATGGACGCGTCACAGTCATAATCACCTGTATCCGCGCCGACCAGTATTGCTTTTGTCAGTACTTTTTCTTCCATATATACTCCTTTTTTAAACAGCCGATTACTGTAACGGAGTGTCGGCATCTTCCCTGCCCACGTGAGAATGACGGGCAGTAAGCCAGATTACACACATACAAGTATTATACAGATTTTTATCCCTTATGTCAAGGGTAATATAAAAACGGACTAGCTCCGAAAGAAAGGCTGATGGCTTTGTTATTTCGCAGATTTGATGTAATGATAGTAGGCACAGGTATATCAGGTATCTATGCCGCGCTCAATCTTGATCCGTCTCTCAGTATACTCATGCTCTCCAAAAAGGAGCTTACTCTGTGCAATTCCGCTCTGGCACAGGGCGGTGTAGCTGCCGTTATGGACAAGGATGATGACAGCTATGAGCTCCATATCAAGGATACCCTCATAGCAGGACATTATGAGAACAACCTTGAAAACGTGCGTATCCTCGTTGAGCAGGGACCTACAGATGTCCAGAAGCTGCAGGACGTATACGGCGTTGAATTTGACCACAAGGATGACGGAAGCATCTCTCTTACAAGAGAGGGCGGCCATTCACGCAGACGTATCGCACACCACAAGGATTCAACGGGATATGAAATAGAAACAAGCCTTATCGAGCAGGTACAGAAGCTGAAGAATGTCACTGTTGTAAACAATTCAGTGCTGTGCCGTCTTGAGCGCAGGGACGATCTTTTCTTTGCTGATATCCTCTGCGGTGAGGAACACGAATATTACTGTGCAAACTCGGTCATACTCGCAACAGGCGGTATCGGCAGAGTGTACGATTTCACCACAAACTCTGCCATTGCTACGGGCGATGGCATCCAGTTCGCATATAATCTCGGTGCGGAGATCAAAAACCTCAGCTATGTGCAGTTCCACCCCACTGCTTATGCAGACAAGGAGAACAGAGAATGCTTCCTCATATCCGAAGCGGTACGCGGTGAGGGTGCATATCTCCTCAACTGCAACAAGGAGCGCTTCATGCACAAGTATGAGCCTGAGCGCAAAGAGCTTGCGCCCCGTGACGTTGTATCCAAATGCATCATAGAGGAACAGAAGCTTACCGGAAGCTCTGAATTCTGGCTGGATATCTCCCACAAGGATCCTGAGTTTGTAAGGAGCCACTTCCCTATGATATACAACAAGGTCCTTGAAAAGGGCTATGACATGACAAAAGAGCCTATCCCGATATATCCGTGCCAGCATTACCTGATGGGCGGAATCAATGTAGACGGCAAGGGCGCTACAAATATAAAGGGTCTGTATGCGGCAGGCGAATGCTCGCACACAGGCGTACATGGCAAAAACAGACTGGCAAGCAACTCGCTTCTGGAGGCGCTTGTATTCTCCCGACTTATTGCAGAGGATATCAATGCCAACGGTCATGCAGGCGGTGCGGAATTTGTCGATTATTCCATGATATCCCCCGATGGCTTGCCACTTCCTAAGGGCATAAAGACAGAGGTACGCCATATAATGCAGAAAGCATACTTCATCCACCCCGATTATGCGGAGGCTGAAAAGGGTCTTGCCCGCATCACAGAGCTTAAAAATATGCTAGAACAGGGCAATTTCGCAATTAACGCTGCGTTTGTTGAAACAAAGTCACTTGTGACTGTTGCATACATAATACTTACAGAAGTTATGGAAAGAAAGGACAAAGAACAATGATACTTCTCCCCTTTTACGTTGATGATATAATCAAGACCGCACTCAACGAGGACATAAACTACATAGACAGCACCGCCGATCTGCTGATACCTGAGGACAGCATCTCCTCCGCGTATTTCGTGGCTAAGGCAAGCGGAGTTGTGGCAGGTCTTGAAGTTGCGCTGCGCGTATTCACCATCCTTGATCCCGATATGAAGATAGAATGCAGCTTCAAGGACGGCGATGAGGTAAAGAACGGCGATATCATCGCAGAGTTCACAGGCCGCACAAGACTTATGCTCAAGGCTGAGAGGACCGCGCTGAACATCCTCCAGCACATGAGCGGGATCGCAACATATACAAACAAGTGCGTAAAGCTTGTCGAGGGCACAAACGCTTCCATTGCGGATACAAGAAAGACTCTCCCGGGTCTGCGTGCACTTCAGAAGTACGCTGTTACCGCAGGCGGCGGACGTAATCACCGTTACAACCTCACTGACGCCGCTATGCTCAAGGATAACCACATAGACGCTTACGGCGGTATCACAGCGGCTGTCAATGCACTCAGAAAGAAAGCAGGACACATGCTCCAGATCGAAGTTGAAACACGCACCCTTGAAGAGGTACAGGAAGCAGTAAGCTGCGGCGTAAACGTAATTATGCTGGATAACATGGATTGCCCCACTATGGCTGAGGCCGTGAAGCTCGTCAACGGCAGAGCAAAGCTCGAAGCCAGCGGAAACATCACACTTGACAACATCACTGAGGTTGCAAAAACGGGTATCGATATCATCTCCCTCGGCGCACTTACTCACAGCGTTCAGGCATTTGATATATCAATGAAATTCAGAAGCTGAAAACCGCGTTCCATTAAACAACCAATTATACGGAGGATAACGTCATGCAAGTAAACTTCCATGAAAGCGTTGATGACGAGCTGCTGAAATATGCGGTGATCGTTGCGGTCTACAACAAAAGATACGTCTACTGTAAGCACAGAGAGCGCACCACATACGAAATACCGGGCGGTCACCGTGAAAACGGCGAGACCATTGAGGAATGTGCGCGCCGTGAACTCAAAGAGGAAACAGGTGCAGTTAAATTCAAGCTGGAGCCTGTGTGCGTATACTCTGTAGAAAAGGACGGAGAGACCTCCTACGGTATGCTGTACTTTGCAAAAATACGCGAAACAGAGGTCGGACTTCACAGCGAGATAGAGCGCGTCTACTTCCTTGATGAACACCCCGTAAACCAGACTTATCCTGAGATCCAGCCGCTGCTTGTTGAAGAAGTAAAGCGCAGAGGTCTTATCTGACAGATATATAATAATATAAAAGAACAAAGAAAAGAGGGCTATTCCAATGGATAACTCCATGCACTGGGCAAGCGTCTGGGGAAATGCTATCTCCATAGGCGAAAACCGCCCCGAAAGCTACAACAAGAATCTCACATTCCGATATCCGATATACTCGCAGTTCGGTGGTAAGGCCGTGCGCCTTACATTCGATAACTACTGCGGCACTGAGGATGTTTCCTTTGACAAGGTAACTGTATTTATAAACGGTAAGTTCTATCCCGTTACATTCGGCGGGGATCGCAAGGTGACTATACCTGCGGAGAAAAATGCCGTATCAGATGAGCTTCCCTGCGAGATACTTCCGCAGACGCTCATCATCGTCAGCTTCTATTTTGAGGATTTCACCCAGCTGCGCTCCGCGGTCTACACCAGCGGTCCACTTACTGAGGGCATCTACGCTATAGGCGATCAGACAGAGGTGGATCTCATACCGCAGGATATCGCACGCAGCACGAATATCATCTATTTCCTCAGCAATGTTTCAGTGCTGACAGAATACGAAAACCGCACCATCGTCTGCTACGGTGATTCCATCACCGCACAGGACTGGCCTGAGTATCTCACATTACGCTGCAACCGTGAGGAAAAGCTGCATACCGCCGTTATCAGACGTGCTGCAAGCGGCACCAGAATGCTGCGTGAATACAACTGCATCACCTACGAATCCTACGGCATGAAAGGCAGCAAGCGCTTTGAGCATGAAGTGCCCACAGACGGCGCTGATACGGTCATCATCCAGCACGGAATAAACGACATCATCCACCCTGTCGGTACGGAGGTCAACCCGTTCCGCCCGATGAGCGATCTCCCCACCGTTGACGAGCTTATCGACTGCATGAAGTACTATATCTCCCTTGCACGCAGCTACGGCTATAAGGTATATGTGGGAACGCTCCTCCCGATAGAGGGCTGGCGCACATACGCGCCTTTCCGTGAGGTGATACGCTCCGAGTTCAACGAATGGATACGCACTACAGACCTGATAGACGGATGCATCGATTTCGATCTTGCTGTGCGCGATCCTGAACGTCCTGAACGCTTCCTGCCCATTTACGACAGCGGCGATCACCTGCACCCCAGCAAGGCTGGCTACAAGCGCATGGCGGATATCGTTCCCGCAGAGCTGCTTAAATAAGAATACTGCATGTCCCTCCCGCATAAGCTGTTGTGGGAGGGATATTTCATGCTATACAACAGCCTGCATCATCTTATACAACGCAGCTCATCCTCGCGCGAGTTCTTTCATTCTCTGCCTGTGGATATCCGAAAGCTGCTGCACAAGGACAATTTCCACATCCACACCCAGCTTGATCTTCGGCGTAAGGCAGAGTTAGCTGAACAGCTGCGGAAAAAGAAGCTGATATAAAATCATAGCGCTTATATTATCAACAAAATGCTTGTAATATCTGTCCGAGTATGGTAAAATAGGTATATATTTATCATACGAAACGGAGGATACAATATGGTCTGTCCCGCCTGTAAAAAACAGATACAGGATGATTCGGTATTCTGCACCTACTGCGGTGCGGATGTGGACGATGAGCCATCCGTGAAGAAGATATCGCTGATATGCAGCAGCTGCGGCGGCACGCTGAGCACAGATGACGAAAGCACTGTACTGGTATGTCCGTACTGCGGCGCAAAGGAGCTTATCGTGGATGACGCAGCCGTGGCAATAGAGCGTATCAGAAGCTCCGCACACAGGGATATCGAATTAGAACGTATACGCAGCGCAGAAAGGATCGCGGCAAAGCAGGAGCGTCACGCTCAGGCGGCGGTGTTCAGAAAAAGTGCCGCTTCCATACTGCTGATACTGCTGCTGATCGCCGCAGTAGTGATAGCCTGCATAATGTTCGTAAATTCACACGTTGCGGCAGGTATATTCTCACTGCTGACCGCCATACTTGCAGGAACTGCCTGGTGCATGGGTATGCAGCTTATCAGGATAAAGCACACAAACCTCCACCTGCTTACAGCAATAGTAGCCGCAGTAATGATGATCCCTGCCTTTGTTTCCTGTGCCGCAGACAGCCTGCCCACACTCAGCTGGGACGTCGTGTTCCTGCGCGAGATGCTCCCCGAGCCTGCTTCAATGCGGTGCAAAGTATACTCAAACAATGACAGCGAGCTGTTTATAGATGTGCATGGTTATTCGGAGGATGAGTACTACCGCTACATAAACGCCTGCAAGGAAATGGGCTATGAAGCCATAACAGATGAGTACGCGTACTCCTTTCACGCTTTCAACGCAGACGGCTATGAAGCGGATATCGGCTACGACCGTCACCGCAGAGTGATGAACCTGCGTATCGAAGCGCCCGTCAAGCTGCTGCCGCTTAACTGGAACGAACACAGGATATCCGAAACGCTCCCTGTTCCCCGATCTGAGCAGGGCGAGTTCATCTCAGAGCATTCCAAAAGAACAGATGTCATTGCAGGCGGTATCACACAGACACAGTTTACCGATTACAGAAAGCAATGTGAGGAGCTGGGCTTTATCATAGACGCTGTACGGGACGGTGACAGATACACCGCATTCAATGAGGAGGGCTACAAGCTTGAGCTGATATATACAGCAGGCAGCAGAGAGCTTGAGATCATTCTGGAGGACCCGATGGAGTTCACCGAAATGAGCTGGCCCGATTATGGCATAGGCGCATTGCTGCCTGCTCCGCCGTCTGAAAGGATATGCCCCGAAAGCTCCTCCGACTGGATATACTCAGCTTATGTTGACGGCATATCAAAGGAGCAGTACAGCAGCTACATAGAGGAATGTATAGCGGCAGGCTTTGACAGAGATATCGGGCGGTACGGCAACAGCTTCTGGGCTGAAAACAGAAGCGGCGACAGTATCAGTATCGAATATAAAGGCAATAACATCATCTATATCTCGATATATGGTGATTGACAGATAACCATTGCAAGCAGCAGAGGCGGACAATATGTCCGCCTCTTTTATTTTGATAAAACTATTCATTCTGCAGTATCAAATACTATACTGATATCCAGCTTATTATCTCTGATGTTAGCTTGTACAGCGGCATTCTGCTTTTCTGCAAGCAGTTTAACTATGTACAGACCCAGACCTGCGCCGCTGCCGTTTCTTGCCTTATCTCCACGGTAAGTCCGCTCAAACAGGCGATCCGTATCAAGGCTTTCATCAGGACGAAGCTCGTTGCTGAATGAAAGCACTGTCTTATCCCCTTTTAGGCTCAGCGAAAGCTCAAAGCTGCTTCTTGCGTGCTTCAGGATATTGTTAAGCAGATTGCTTAGCATCCTTTGAAGCATACTTTCATCTGCCATGACATACATACTTTTTTCGGGAAGCAGTATATCAGGCTCGATCCCCCTGCAGCGGATAACAGCCTCACTGTCAAGGATGAACTCCACCAGCAGAGAGGTGAGGTCGATCCGGCTGAGCCGTACTGCACCGCTGTCGCTCTCCAGAACTGAAAGCTCAAAAAACTCATCCGCCATCTGCTTCATTGCATCGGTCTTATCAATGCAAACACGAAGATACTCGCAGCCCTTTTCGGAGAGCTGCTCACTTGCTTCAAGCATCTGCAGATTGCCCTTTATTACTGTAAGCGGCGTTCTGAGATCGTGCGCTATATCCGATACCGACTGCTTCATTGAACGCTCGACCTGCTCCGTCCTGAATTTGAGCTGCTTCTGGTGCTCCAGATTTTTGTTCATCTCCGTAGCAAGCGCAGTGACCGAATTATCCGCAAGCGATACGGTAAGCTGCCTGTTATAGCTGCTCTGCGTAGTCAGAGGGAGCTCCTCCCTGATGCTGCGAAGCTGCTTTTTGATAATGCAAAGCCTGAATATAAGCACCGCACACAATACCGCAAGAACAAAGCACGCACCGCATAATATCCAGAGGCTCATTCCTGCTCCTCCTTTAATCTATAGCCAATTCCCCAGACAGTTTCAATGAAATCCTTGCCCGAAGCCTTTTTCAGCTTGCTCCTGAGATTACTGAGATGTACATTGATGGTGTTATCCTCATAATAATATGTATCATTCCATACGGATTCATAAAGATTAGCCTTTGAATATACCTTTTTGGGGTGCTCCATGAACAGCTTAAGCAGCATAAGCTCCTTTGCAGTAAGAGCCACCGTTTCACCATTGTATGTCACGCTCTTTTCTGCGGTATTGAGTACCAATCCGCCACACTCGAGCATATCAGGGGCTTCTGTTGTACCGCTCCTGCGAAGCACTACCTCGATACGCACCAATACTTCATTCAGATCGAACGGCTTCAGGATATAATCATCAGCACCCAAACGAAGCACCTCAAGACGTGTTTCGAGCATAGAGCGCGCAGAAAGCACTATAACAGGCACATCGGAATAACCGCGCAGCTCCCTGATAAGCTGCTCACCGCTCTTCTTCGGCAGCATAAGATCCATCAGAACTATATCGTAATCCTGCTTTTTCAGAAGCAGCGAGGCATTGTTACCATCTGCCGCTGTAATGGTTTCGCAGCCGTTATTTTCAAGAAAAGAGGACAGCAATTCGCTTATCTGAGCATCATCCTCAACAATAAGTATCCTGTGCTTCATACTCTCACCCACCTTTTATCTAACATAACAAGTATAACACAACGATGATACAAAGTCAAATCCAAAAGAAAGATATGCAAAGAAAAAGCGGCTTCTGACAGTAACATCAAAAGCCGCTTTGAACTTAATAATTATGCCTCGTTGATAGCCTTGATAAGAAGCTCTCTCAGAGTATCGGGAGAGCAGTTGCCCTTGAGCTGCTTCATGCACTTGCCGAACAGCGCCATAAGAGCCTTTTCCTTACCGCTCTTATAGTCGTTAACGGAGCGTGTATCCTCAGCCACTACAGCCTTGATAACAGCCTCGATAGCGCCTGTATCGTTGGATACGATGAAGTTGTTATCCTTAGCGTACTGCTCAACATCAGCGATATCCTCATCAAACATAACGGTAAGGATCTTCTTTGCGTTACCGCGCTGTACCTTGCCCTCCTGAACGAGCTTTATCAGCTTGCCGAGAGCTGTACCGTCAACTGTCAGATCATCTGCGATCATCTGCTTCTTGTTGAGGATGTTCATGCAATCGGAAATGAGCCAGTTTGCTACTTCCTTAGCCTGTCCGCACTCAGCGTATGCAGCCTCGAAGCAATCGCAAAGTGCTCTGCTCTGAGTGAGCTGCTCAGCGTCGTATTCGGTGATGCCAAGCTCGTTTATGTAGCGCTCTTTCTTCACTGCGGGAAGCTCAGGCAGGGAGCTCTTGATGCGATCAAACCACTCGTCATCGATAACGATAGGCATGATGTTGGGATCGGGGAAGTAACGGTAATCGCCTGCTGTTTCCTTGTTACGCATTGCGTAGCTCTTACCCTTGATATCATCCCAGCGGCGTGTTTCCTGAACGAGCACCTCTGTACCGTTCTCAAGTGCGTCAATGTGACGTGCGGTCTCGTACTCGATAGCGCGTGTGATAGCGGAAATGGAGTTCATGTTCTTCATCTCGGTACGAACACCCAGCTTATCGCTGCCCTCCTCACGAACGGAAAGGTTAACGTCGCAGCGCATGGAGCCCTGCTCCATACGGCAGCCTGATACCTTTGCAAATCTCAGCAGAGAACGCAGCTGCTCAAGGTAAGCAACTACCTCCTCAGCACTGGAAAGATCGGGCTGGGATACTATCTCGCACAGCGGAACGCTGGTACGGTTGAAGTCGACGAGGGTGGTATCTGTCCAGTCGTCATGAACGAGCTTACCTGCGTCCTCCTCCATGTGGATCTGCTTGATGCGGATATTCTTCTTGCCTGCGCTGGTCTCGATCGGCACATATCCATTCACTGCCACGGGGCTGAACCACTGTGTAGTCTGGTAGGAGCAAGGAAGATCGGGATAGTAGTAGGACTTCTTGTCAAAGGTTGTAACGCGGTTGATATCACAGTTCAGCATAAGACCTGCTGTCATGCCGAGATCAACAACGTGCTTGTTTACGATGGGGAGCATACCTGGCATACCGCAGCACGCAGGGCATACATGGTCGTTCTGCTCGCCGCCGAACTTAGCGGAGCAGGAGCAGAATATCTTGGACTCGGTGGCAAGCTCGATATGAACTTCAAGACCGATGACGGTTTCGTACTTCTTCATTACTTGTCCTCCTTTTCAAATGTCGCTGCCATGTCAAGCAGGGCGAGATCGGAGAACGCCTTGCCGATGAGCTGCACGCCGCCTGTTACCACTGCAGGCAGACCTGTCAGGGATGCGGGTGCTGTATAAAGAGCCTCGTCAAAGGAGATATACTTGTTTGCCTTTATATCATCCATGGTGTACGCGCTCTTTCCGCAGGCAGGCATCATAACTGCGTCAAACTCACCGAACAGCTCTGCAAACTTCTCACATACAACGCGGCGGATACGCAGGGACTTATCATATACCTTCATGTAGTTCTCAGTAGAGAGCGCATCAGAGCCGAAGAGTATAGCGGTCTTGAGCAGCTCGCCGAAAGCCTCGGTACGGCTGTTTGTGTACAGCTCCTCAATTGTCTTGTAGTTCTTTGTGCGGTAGCCGTACTTTACGCCATCCAGACGGGAAACGTTGTTGCACAGCTCAGCGCTCATGCATACATTCCATGCTGTCTTTGCGAGAGCAAGTACTGCATCGTCCACCTCAACGAACTCAACGCCCTGCGCTGCCATTACATCACGGAAATGGTCAAGCTTAGCGCGTGTAGCATCATCAGCGGAAGCTGTGATGGATGCCGCAACTGCAACCCTCTTTATCTTTGTAAATTCTGCGCCGTTCTTTACCTTTGCACACTCTGCTTCGGAAAGGCTGGTGCCGTCCTTGTCATCGTGACCTGCGATAGCGGAGAGTATCTCACCGCAAACTGCGGCATTATTCGCCATAACTCCGACAGTTTCGCCAGAGCACGCAACTGCGATAGTACCGTATCTGGAAACTGTGCCGTATGTAGGCTTTACAAAGGTCTTTCCGCAGAGCGCCGCAGCACGTCTGGGAGTGCCGTTGATATCAAAGCAGAGTGCGGCGATCGCTTCATCTGCGTTGAGGAACTCAGCGCACGCATTTGTCAGTGTGCCGTCGTCCTTTGTGCAGGCACCATAGTTTGAGGTCTCGCCAAGCAGATCTATTGAGAACTCGCCTATATTTGCCTTGCCTGCTATATCGTAGCCCGCAGCAGAAAGCTTTGAAATAACCTCTGCGTCAAACAGGCTCATGTAACCGTTAAGCATTTTAGATCCGCCTGTTGTGGGCATATCCTTTGTCAGAAAAAGGTCATCCAGCACCACTGCATTTGCGGAGGCGTTGTCATTCTTGTTGATATAAATATTCATGTCCATATCCTCCCGAAAATCACTCTAACAGGCGGGGCACCTGCCAGTAGCCGTCTGTGGCCTCGGGCGCACCCTGCTGAAGCTCGTCACGGGTGAACAGCTTCTTTTCAACGTCCTCACGGACTACTGTCATGATGGGCATTACATGCACCATTCTCTCCACCTGCTCGGTGTCAACGGAGTAGAGCTTGTCTATCTCCTGCTCCTGCTTTGCGAAAAAGGCAAGAACATCTTCCTTCTGCTCCTCTGTAAGGGCAAGCTGGTTGAGCTTTTCGAGCCTTCTTAAAACATCTCTGTCCATGTGTTTATCCTTTCATAAAGCGGGCGGAATGCGGACACTCCGCCCTACGATGACTAATAATTAATCTCTAACCTTGATGTGGACCTCGCGAAGCTGCTGCTCTGTTACATCGCCGGGAGCGCCCATCATAACGTCCTGAGCATTACCGTTGAGCGGGAATGCAATAACATCACGGATAGTCTCCTCACCTGCGATGAGCATGATCATTCTGTCAACGCCGGGAGCCATACCTGCATGAGGAGGAGCACCGAACTGGAATGCGTTGTACAGTGCGCCGAACTTAGCCTTGACATCCTCCTCACCATAGCCGGCGATCTCGAATGCCTTCTTCATGATATCAGGGTTGTGGTTACGAACTGCACCGGAGGAGAGCTCAATACCGTTACATACGATGTCGTACTGGTAAGCGAAGATCTCCAGCGGATCCTTGTTGAGGAGCGCATCCAGACCGCCCTGGGGCATAGAGAAAGGATTGTGTGTGAAGTCGATCTTGTTTGTTTCTGTGTTCAGCTCGTACATGGGGAAGTCCACAATGAAGCAGAACTCAAACTTGCTGTCGTCAATGAGATTCATGCGGTTTGCGACCTCAGTTCTGATCTGACCTGCAAACTTGGGTGCGTTCTTAGCGCTGTCAGCGATGAAGTACAGAACGTCGCCGACCTGCAGCTCGCAGCGATCTGCCAGCTCCTTACGCTGAGCATCATCCAGGAACTTATCGATAGGACCGTTGTACTTGAAGCCGCCGTTCTCGCCCTCCTCAACCTTGAAGTAGCCGAGACCCTTCATGCCCACTTCCTGAGTAGCGAAGTCCTCCATGTTCTTGAAGAAGCTCTTGGACTGGCTCGCCATCTGAGGAACACGGATACCTCTTACGCACTTGTTGCAGAAAGGCTTGAAATCGCTGTCAATGAACAGATCGGACAGCTCCTTGATAACGAGAGGGTTACGCAGATCGGGCTTATCTGTACCATAGGTCAACATAGCCTCTGCGAAAGGAATACGTCTGAAAGGAGGCTTTACGACTTCCTTATCGGAGAACTCCTTGAATGTGTTGTATACAACAGTTTCAGCAACCTCAAATACATCCTCCTGCTCAGCGAATGCCATCTCAAAGTCGAGCTGGTAGAACTCACCGGGGGAACGATCCTGTCTTGCATCCTCATCACGGAAGCAAGGTGCGATCTGGAAGTAGCGATCAAAGCCGCTTGTCATAAGTAGCTGCTTGAACTGCTGAGGAGCCTGAGGCAGAGCGTAGAACTTGCCCTTATGCTTTCTGCTGGGTACGAGGTAGTCACGAGCGCCCTCGGGAGAGGAAGCTGTCAGGATAGGAGTCTGGATCTCTAAGAAGCCCATCTCCTCCATCTGGCGTCTGAGATAGCTGAGTATCTTAGCGCGCAGTACTATATTATCGTGGATCTTGTTGTTTCTGAGGTCAAGGTAGCGGTACTTCAGACGGATATCCTCACGGGTCTGTGTGGAAGCGGATATCTCGAAAGGCAGGCTCTGACGGCAGGGACCGAGAATCTCCAGTGTGTCAGCCTTGAGCTCTACCATACCGGTCGCGAGCTTGGGGTTTACTGTTTCCTCATCTCTCTTGGTAACTGTACCTGTTACCTTTACTACAGTCTCCTTGGACACGCCCTCGAGCAGACTGTCGCTGGACAGTACTACCTGAGTAACGCCGTAGTGATCTCTCAGGTCAAGGAAGATAACGCCGCCATGATCGCGGATAGTATCCACCCAGCCTGTCAGAGCGGCGCTCTGACCGATGTGGTCTGTGTTCAGTTCATTACAGGTGTGGCTTCTAAGCATATTGTTTTCTCCTTTTCAAATATATTTTTTTGATATGCTTACTATCGGTGAACAGCTCTTTTCCGTAAAAAACAAAAAAGACGCCGTTCGCCCGAACATGGGACGAAAGACATCTTCCGCGATACCACCCAAATTGATCGTTGCCGATCCACTCAATTTCATCTTTACGCAATGTAACGTGCGGTTCTACTGACGTGCTTTCACACGCGTTCTTCCGCAGGCTCAGGAGCGTTTTTCCCTCAGGCGCACTGCCGTGTTCACACCAGCGACGGCTCTCTGTGAATGCGTTGACCTTGGTACTCTTTCCATCACAGCCAATTTAGTATAGTATAGCACATTTTTTATCCGATGTCAATATTTTTGAAGAAATTTCTTCGCAAAAAACTTGCGCTCACCGATGACGGGAAACGGCATATAATGTGGTATATTTATCCTGATACGGAGGTGAAGCTATGCAGAACGAACACACACTGAACGAGCTTGGAACAGGCCGCAGAGCAATCGTGGTGAAGCTGAGAGCTCACGGCAGTATGCGGCGGCGTCTGCTTGATATAGGGCTCACAGAGGGAGCAGCAGTGGAATGTGTGGGAAGAAGTCCTGCAGGCGATCCTGCAGCATATCTCATACGCGGCGCGGTGATCGCCATACGCTCCGAGGACAGCATCGACGTAGTCATAGAACAGGAGGTCAGCAATAATGCCCTCAGTCAAGAATGATATAAAACAAAACGAGATCAGCATAACGCTGGCAGGCAATCCGAACGTTGGCAAGAGCACGCTTTTCAACGCGCTTACAGGCATGAACCAGCATACAGGCAACTGGGCAGGAAAGACCGTAGAAACAGCCCAGGGCAGGTTCACTTACAACGGAAAAGCATATCTCATCACTGATATCCCGGGCACCTATTCCCTGCTGCCGCATTCCGCGGAGGAGGAGGTCGCACGGGATCATCTCTGCCTTTCAGTGCCGCAATTCACCATAGTTGTATGTGATGCTGCGTGTCTGGAGCGAGGACTTAATCTGACGCTTCAGGTAATGGAGCTTTGCCCGCGCACTATCCTGTGCGTAAATCTCATTGATGAAGCCGATCGCCGCGGTATACATCCCGATCTAACACTGCTTTCCAAAAAGCTCGGTATACCCGTCTGCAAGACTAATGCACACGATAAAAACAGCCTTTCCGCTCTTACAGAGCTGCTGGATTCCCCTGCTGACAGATTTCACCCTGTACTACCAAGATACGCACCTGCCATCGAACACGCAGTGGCTGCGACCGAGCCTGCCGTAAGACGATATCTCGGCAAAAGCATAAACACAAGATTTGTGGCGCTGCGGCTGCTTGAGGGCGATAACGAGCTGCTACACAAGATCTGCTCAAAGCATGGGCTTGAAGATATACCCGAGGAGCTTCTTACCGCCGCAGAATACGGCAAGGAGATACTTGCATCAGAAAACATAACTACAGATCATCTTCGAGATATGCTTGTATCGGGCATAATGAAAAGCGCGGAGAACGCCTGCCATGGTGCAGTAAAGCTCACAGGCAGAGAGCATCTCCGCGACAGAAAGATCGACCGCGTACTGACAGGAAAACATACGGCATATCCCATAATGCTTGCGCTTTTGCTGATCGTTTTTTGGCTGACCGTCACAGGTGCGAATTATCCCTCCGCACTGCTGTCAGAGGGGCTTTTCCGGCTCGGTGACAGGATATCTGAGCTATTCGTTATGTGCAATGCTCCAGAATGGCTTAGAGGAATCATCGTAGACGGAGCATACCGCGTACTTGCATGGGTCGTTTCGGTAATGCTACCGCCTATGGCAATATTCTTTCCTTTATTCACACTGCTGGAGGATTCGGGATATCTGCCCCGCATCGCATATAATCTCGACAAACCGTTTAAAAAATGCAGTGCCTGCGGTAAACAAGCACTTACGATGGCAATGGGCTTCGGCTGCAATGCTGCAGGAGTTACAGGCTGCCGTATCATAGATTCAAAGCGCGAGCGGCTCATCGCAATACTTACAAATTCTTTTGTGCCATGCAACGGTAGATTTCCTACCATGATAGCAGTGCTGACGATGTTCTTTACCGCTGCGATAGGAGGTCTTGCAGGCTCGGTGCTTTCCGCCGTTCTGCTCACGATAGTAATTCTGCTCGGCATCGGGATGACTTTTCTGATGTCGCGGCTGCTGTCAAAGACTCTCCTGCGCGGTGAACCGTCTGCTTTCACGCTTGAGCTTCCTCCCTACCGCAGGCCACAGATAGGCAAAGTGATAGTGCGCTCAATGCTTGACAGGACTCTGTTCGTGCTCGGCAGAGCCGCCGCGGTTGCTGCACCCGCAGGAATAATTATCTGGCTGATGGCTAATCTCTCGGTGGATGGCGTAACACTGCTCACTCACTGCACAGAATTTCTTGACCCTTTTGCTCAGCTGCTCGGACTTGACGGCGTAATTCTGATGGCATTTATTCTAGGACTGCCCGCAAACGAAATAGTAGTACCTATAATAATCATGGCATACACAGCTCAGGGCAGTATTACCGAGCTTGATCTCGCAAGTATGCAGCAATTGTTCATACAGAACGGCTGGACGTGGGTAACAGCCGTGTGCGTGATACTGTTTTCGCTCATGCACTGGCCCTGCTCCACTACGATACTGACTGTCAAAAAGGAGACAGGCGGATGGAAATGGGCAGCGCTTTCCGCAATTCTTCCAACAGTCGCAGGAATGATATCCTGCTTCCTGTTCGCAAGCATAGCACGCTTGTTCATATAAGTCTGCAAACATAAAAACGGACAGTCATCGGACTGTCCGTAAATTATTATGTTGCAATTCCTGCGAACTGGCTCTGATAGAGATTGAAATACGCGCCGCGCTTAGCAAGAAGCTCCTCGTGGTCGCCTGCTTCGATGACCTTTCCGCCGCCCAGAACAACTATCTTGTCAGCGTCGCGGATGGTGGAAAGACGATGTGCAATGATAAGACTTGTTCTTCCCTTCATCAGCGCTATCATAGCCGCCTGTATGTGCATTTCAGTTCTGGTATCGATACTTGATGTAGCCTCGTCCAGAATGAGTATCTTCGGGTCTGCCAGAACCGCTCTTGCTATTGCAATAAGCTGACGCTGTCCCTGGGAAAGATTGCTGCCGCCCTCAGTAAGAACGGTATCGTAACCGTCTGCCAGCTTGGAAGCAAAATCATGCACTCTTGCAAGCTTTGCCGCTTCGATGACTTCCTCGTCTGTTGCATCGATACGTCCGTAGCGGATGTTGTCTGCTATAGTTCCCGTAAAGATAACGGTATCCTGAAGCACCATGCCGATACTGCCGCGCAGCTTATCCTTTGGAATTGACATTATATCCTGTCCGTCAAGTGTGATGCTGCCGCCGTCGATATCATAGAAACGGGTAAGCAGATTTATTACTGTTGTCTTGCCGCTGCCTGTTGCGCCTACGATAGCTATCTTCTGACCGCTCTCCACCCAAAGGTCGAAATCGGTCAGGACAGGCTCGCCCTCCACATAGGAGAACTGCACATCCTTGAAATTGATATCGCCCTCAACGTTTTCGATCTCAAACGGCTCATTGCCGTTGTCGATCTCGGGCTCAGCGTCCATTATCTCAAAAACACGCTCCGCACCTGCAAGTGCCGACTGAAGCTGCGCGTACTGGTTAGCTATCTCATTGATGGGACGTGTAAACTGCTTTGAATAAGTGATGAATGCCTGAATAGTACCGATGGAGATGATGCCCTCAATTGCAAACCATCCTCCGAAAGCAGCTATCAGCAGAAAGCCGATATTTCCTATACAGTTCATGCACGGACCCATCGAGCCGCCCAGTATCTGCGCCTTTATACCGATATTTCTCAGCTCATCGCTTGTCTTGTTGAAATCCTCGCACACGCGCTTTTCACGGGTGTACGCCTTTACTGTCTTGTAGCCGCTTACAGCCTCCTCGATCTGACCGTTGAGCTGACCCAGCTTTGCCTGCTGCATGGGGAAATATTTTCTCATGAGCTTTGAAAGATTACGGGATACGAACAGCGTAAGCACAATGGTGATCATGCTGATAAGCGTAAGCTGCCATGAATAGATAAGCATCATCGTAAAGCAGCCTATCAGCATTATAATGCCCGACACCAGCGAGCCGAGCGACTGAGAAACGGAATTGGACACATTCTCAACGTCGTTTGTCATACGGCTCATGATATCACCATGCTTGTGAGTATCCATGTAGCTTATAGGAAGTCTCGAAATACGAGCGAAAAGATCCTTACGCATTATCCTTACAGTGTACTGCGAGAGCTTTGCCGCAAAGATATTCTGGAAATACGACATCACCGCAGATACGAGATATACTCCGCCCATAACTGCGAGCCATTTTACAAGCTCCTCAAGGTCAACGATCGGGTGCTCCTCAGTAAAGGTGATTGAATCTATCGCCTTAGCCTGAAGCGACGGAGCAATGATATTGAGCAATGTAGCGATAAGCATTACCGCCAGCATCGCAAACAGCAGATTTTTGTTCTTTCCTATGTATGTAAGGATCCTGCCGAGAGAGGCTTTCACATTCTTAGGCTTTTCCTTTGGCATACCCATAGCACCCGGGCCGCCTCTTCCGCCCGGACGGAGATTTATCACGGGCTGCTGCTTGTTATCAGCCAACCTGCTCATCCCCCTCTCTCATCTGGGAGTTGTAGATATCCTGATATACATCACAGCTCTTCATCAGATTTTCATGGTTATCGAATGCCGCAAGGCGACCGTCTTCTATAACTGCTATCTTATCTGCATTCATAACGCTTGCCACTCGCTGTGCGATCATGATGACGGTGGTATCGTCAAAATGCTCGCGCAGAGCTTTCTGAAGCTTAGCATCGGTAGTAAGGTCAAGCGCTGACATACTATCGTCAAATATAAGTATCTCGGGCTTCTTTACGATCGCACGCGCAATGGAAAGTCGCTGCTTCTGACCGCCTGAAAGGGATGTTCCCTTTTCAGTTACCATATCTTTGTAGCCATCGGAAAAGCCCTGAATAAAGCTGTCTGCCTGAGCTATCTCAGCGGCGGTCTTTATCTCTGCATCTGTTGCGTCGGGCTTGCCCCAGCGTATGTTGTTCTCAATGGTATCAGAGAAAAGCTCGCTCTTCTGCAGAACGAAGCCTATCTTGCCTCTGAGAGCATCCAGATCATATTCACGCACATCCACGCCGTCCACAAGCACAGTGCCCTCGGTAGCGTCATAGAAGCGCGCTATGAGATTGACAAGCGAAGTCTTGCCGCAGCCCGTAGCGCCGAGTATCGCAACAGTTTCACCCTTGTTCACCCTGAAGCTGATATCCTCAAGCACGTTACCTGCCTGAACGCCGGGGTAACGGAAAGAGATATTCTTAAATTCAACTGTGCCCTTTTCGTTGGTAACACCGTCAAAATCTCCGCCTGCGATAACAGGATCGGCATCCAGCACCTCTCTGATACGCTTAGCGGAAGCAGAAGCTCTTGTCACCTGCTGGAACATCATGCCTATCATCATCACAGACATCAGTATCTGTGTTATATAGGTGATGGCTGCCATTATACGGCCGACCTCCAGCTCCTGTGCCTTTACCTGTAATCCGCCTATGTAGATAACAGCAAGCACAGATGCGTTCATCAGAATGGAAAGCACAGGCACAAGCAATGCCATCAGTCTCTGCACGCGCAGATTGGTATTGCACAGATCGTCATTGGCAGCGCCGAAGCGATCTATCTCATACTGCTCGCGGGTGTACGCCTTGACAACTCTTGCTCCCGAAACATTTTCCTGAACCACTGTGTTCACACGGTCAAGCTTGCTCTGTACTATACCGAACAGCGGAGCACCCTTTTTAAGCACCACCGCAACGATAATAAGCTGTATAGGAAGAGTCACCAGCAGAATAAGTCCGAAACGCACATCTATATGCAGTACCATATAGATACCGCCAACGAACTGCATAACGGTACGCACCATCATTCTAAGCGCCATACCGACGAAATCCTGACAGGCAGTGATATCGTTGGTAAGCCTTGTCACCAGCGAGCCTGTGGTGAACTTATCCGTCTGCTGAAAGGACATACCCATTACGCGGGAGAATGCGTCCTTACGAAGATCGTTGGAAAAGCTCTGCGCCGCCATATTTCCGAATACGCCCGAAAGTATACCGCCGATACAGCCTATCAGCGTGAATATCACCATCTGTATGCCGACCTCAAGGATGACATCCATATTTCCCGCCAGTACACCGTCATCAACGATCTTAGACATCAGATCGGGCTGAAGCAGATCCATGCTGACCTCAAGTATCATAAACAGCGGCGAAAGCGCTGCTATATACCAGTATCTTTTCAGATACGAAAGTACCTTAATCAATAAATTCGCCCCCAAGCTCATTTCTGAGGTTTCCTATCATCTTATCCATAAGAATGCGTACTGCCTCAAGCTCCTTTTCGGAAAGACCGTTCAGCATGAGCTTTTCTGCCTTGTCAAACGCTTCAAGCACCTTTGCGTGCATAGCTCTGCCCTTATCTGTAATGTATACATGGGTCTCGCGGCGGTCATTATCGTTCTTTTCGCGGCGGACGATACCCTCGCGCTCCATGTTTCTGAGCGTGATGCTGATAGTTGGTGCTTTCAGCTTGGTGATCTTTACAAGATCCAGCTGTGTCAGACCATCACCCTCCATGAGGGGCTTCATCACATGGCGGTAGGAGGCTCTCATGCCTATGCTCTCAAGCTCCTTGCCTACGAGCTTTGCAAAGAGGAATGATGCGTCATTAACGCTGCGGAGAGTTTCGTTGCCCTTGAACATATAGGTGTTGTTGTTGCTGTTCTTCATAAATAATTTTCCTTTCCATAGGATTTAATGGTCAGTTTCCCCTGTAACCATTTCACTTAACTTAACAAAAATAATTAATTACAGATATTTTCATATCTAAATAATATTATACCAATTTTTTCGTGAATGTCAATAAATTAAATGTGAAAAAATAATGAAATCATACAACGCCCATTTTTTGGTATATCAATCAAACCGCGCTATAATGCGTATGTATACGTTTTCTTGCAATAAAATGTAAATCCAAAAAAGTTGTAACCGTTTTGTAACCGTCTTGACATTTTTTTGTAACCGTTGTATACTATTAGACAGAATGTGACAGATATGTCCAATAAATCGGAACGGAGGATCTCCTATGAAGCTGAAGCTTCTTTCACTGCTCTGCGGTATATTCACGGCAGCTGCCATTTCGGTAACAGCCCATGCTGCCGATACCCACAGCTACTCCATAAAAAGCGGCGCGTATGATTCGCCTCAATTCGTATGGATAACAGCAGACAGAGGCACAGATATCTATTATACAACAGACGGTTCGCTTCCCTCTTCTGAAAGCGCAGAGCTGTATGACAGCAGAACACCTGTAGTAGTAACGGAAAACACCCGTATACGCTGCGCTGCATACAAGGACGGAGCACTTGTTGAAAACAGTGCGCTCTCCGTAAAGATACGCACCCAGGCGCCATCAGCGTCAAAGGAGGGCGGCAGCTACACAGACGCAGTGCGCGTAAAGCTTGACTGCGGCGATAAGAACGCAGCGATCTATTACACTACAGACGGCACTACGCCCACAATAAGCTCAAAGCTGTACAAGGGAACGCTTCTTATAAAGAGCGATGTAACACTTAAATTCATCGCATACAGCGACGGGCACACTGCAAGCAGAGTAATCACAGAGGAATACGATATCGGCGCAGTATATGAAGAAAAGCAGCGGCAGGAGCTTTTCGAGCTTGTAAACGAGCTGAGAGCGCAGTACGGAATCGCGCCGCTCGAAGAAATGCCTGAGCTCTCCACAGTTGCTCAGCAGCGCGCTGTGGAATGCGCCGCTTACTACTCTCACTACCGCCCGAACGGAACAAAATGGGACGATCTGCTGGGGCTTGCAGGGCTTCGCAGGAATGTCCGTGCAGAGAACCTTGCGTACTATTATCCCACTGCAAAACAGGCTCTGAACGGCTGGCTGAGCGATCCATGGCACACCGCAAATCTTCTGAACGCCGAAGCTAAATACATAGGCATAGGCTACTATGAGGCAAACGGCACAGTGTACTGGTCTCAGCTGTTTATCGGTGAGGAATGATGGGAATACTGAAATATGGCAACGAGCAGACCGGGCTTCTCGCACAGCGCGACGAGAAGCTCGGCGCTTTTATTGAACGAAAAGGCTTTGTGGAGCGTTACGTTTTTGATGACTTTTTCACAGGTCTGTGTTATAATATAATTGGACAGCAGCTTTCCATGAAAGCGTGTGAAACATTGTGGAGCAAATTCATCGGTTCTGTAGGAGAGCCGCTTGGGGAAAACTGCACGGACGCTCTGCTGCTGAAGCAGTGCGGTCTCTCACGCGCAAAGGCTGAATGCATAGCTGAATGTGCCGCCCGATATATTTCGGGAGAGCTTGATGAAAAGCGGCTGATATCAATGACAGACAAGGAAATAATAGGCGTGCTGACTGATATTAAAGGAATAGGCAACTGGACAGCGGAAATGGTGCTTATATTCTGCCTTGCCCGTCCCGATGTGCTGAGCCTTTCCGATTACGGAATACGCAAGGGGCTTTCCCTGCTGCACGGTATCGATATGACCGATAAAAAAGCTATGGAGCGCTTCAAAGCGCTGTATTCACCGTATGGAACTGTAGCATCCGTTTATCTGTGGGAGGCTGCGCGTGATCTTGATATAAAGGAGAAGTGAAATGCTCAAAAAGATACTTGACCAGAAAAGCTGCGGCAAATGCCGTATATGCTGCGGCTTTGACGAGAATGACAAATGGGAGATACCGCTGGTATTTGACGAGCTCAGAGAACATCTTGCACAGCACTATCCCGAGGTGAGGCTCACATCCCGCGGCAACGAGCACGTTTTTGAAATGCAGTTCAACGGCGATGAGGTAGTATTCTGCCCCATGCTCACCGAAACAGGCTGTGCTCTCGGTGACAACAAGCCGTTTGACTGCCGTATATGGCCGTTCCGTGTAAACAGCTTTAACGGGCACAAGGTCATAACTGTTTCACCCGTATGCGGTACTGTTTCCGAGCTGCCGTTGAAAGTACTGACAGAGTTCGTACAGGGCGATTTCGCAAAACTGCTTTTTGAAACAGCCGAAGCCCACCCCGATATGGTCAAGCCATATATTGCAGGCTACCCTATCATTGCGGTAGAAGCAAAATAACAAAGAGCCGCGTAAGACTGCGCGGCTTGAATAATATGCAAACGTTTAGCAGCACAAAGCATAAAAGACAAACAAAAACGAACAATTTCCGAAAATGTTACGTAAAACACACATTGATGTAATTTTACATCGCTTGAAAACACATGCACTATGTGTTAAAATCTAAACATGAGGTGATGAAATGGCGATCCGATTCGATAATTTCAGAATTTTCCGCAAAAAGAGCGGACTTACACAGGAGGACGTTGCAGAAAAGCTGGGCGTTACCCGTCAGGCAGTGGCAAAATGGGAACGCGGCGAGACATCTCCCGATGTGGAATTCTGCATAAAGCTTGCCGAGATATACGGCACCACAGTTGACGCACTTCTTTGCAGCAGCTACATCAGCGAGGAGGATGACGAAAGCAAAAAGCACGCTTTCGGTGTGGTAAGGGTCAACGATAAGGGACAGATAACGCTCCCCAAAAAAGCGCGTGAATTATTCAGCATCAAAAGCGGCGATTCCCTGCTGATACTCGGCGAAGAGGGCAGAGGTATAGCTATAATCAATCTGGGAAGCGTGCCCGATATGGATTGACAGCTACAGAACAGCGGCAACATTTTCGGAGGTAAACATGAAAGCAGTTGAGGTAAAAGAACTCACAAAAAAATATAAAAGCAAGACAGCGGTAGATTCCATCAGCTTCTCCGTAGAGGAGGGCGAGCTGTTTGCGCTGCTCGGTGTAAACGGCGCAGGCAAGACTACCACCATCCGTATGCTCTGCTGTCTTTCCACTCCCACAAGCGGAGCTGCGATCGTATGCGGACACGATACTATATCCCGACCCACCGAGGTAAAGCAGGTCATCGGAATATCTCCGCAGGAGACAGCAATAGCTGAGAACCTGACGATAGCTGAGAATCTCATGATGATAGCTAAGATATACGGCTTTTCTAAAGATAAATGCACCGCAAAGACCGAGGAAATGATAGAGCTGTTTGGCATGAATGAGGTCAGAAACGACCGCGCAAAAACACTTTCAGGCGGCTGGAAGCGTAAGCTCTCTATCGCTATGGCTCTGATATCCGAGCCTAAGGTGCTGTTCCTTGATGAGCCAACACTTGGTCTTGATGTTCTCGCGCGCCGTGAGCTCTGGAATGCGATAGAAGCTCTTAAAGGCAGGATAACCATTATCCTTACCACCCACTACATGGAGGAGGCTGAAAGCCTCTCTGACCGCATAGCTATAATGCTCGGCGGAAAGATCGCCGCAATAGGCACTCTTTCCGAAATAGAGGATATTGCAGGAGAAAAGGGTCTTGAGCCTGCATTCGTTAAAATAGCAGATATGTATACAAAGGGGGGCGCTATAAGATGAACAGGATAATTGCATTTGCAGGACGTAATTTAAAGGAGCTTCTGCGCGATCCGCTGAGCTACATATTCTGCATCGGCTTTCCGCTCGTTATGCTCATCGTAATGACGATGGTAAATTCCAGTATCCCTGCAGAAGCAGGAATGACTATCTTCCGCATTGATAACCTGAGCGCAGGTATATCGGTGTTCGGTATGACCTTTGTAATGCTGTTCACCTGCCTTTCTGTATCAAAGGACAGAGCAGGTTCGTTCCTTGTACGGCTGTATGCTTCACCCATGCACCCTTGGGACTTCATCATCGGATATATGATGCCCGTATTCGTACTGGCAGTGGCACAAAGCATCGTTACATTCGCCGCATCACTGATAGTTGGAGTTGTAACAGATGTTGAGATTAGCATACTCGGCTGCATGGCGGCTGTTGTAGCGCTGCTTCCTCTTTCTGTAATGATGATATCCACAGGATTGCTGTTCGGAACTCTTTTCAGCGAAAAGGCAGCACCGGGTCTGTGCTCCATAGTGATCTCACTGGCATCATTTCTTGGCGGTGTGTGGTTTGATGTGGAGGGAATAGACGGCGTACTTAACGATATCTGCACCGCACTGCCTTTCTTCCACGGCACAAAGGCAGGCAGGATGGCAGTTGCACTGGACTTCGGCAGCGAATTTCGGCTGCACATTGCGGTAATGTCAGGATATGCTGCAGCAGTTACAGTGATATCTATATTGTTGTTCAGACGCAAGATGAAAGCCGATGTTTCGTAATATTCAGATACCCGAGTGATGAGCTCGGGTATTATTTATGTTCGGGAGCATATAAAAGCTCATAGCGTAATTTGGTTTTTTGAACATCAGCAAAGCCACGCTCACTTTTTTTCATATTGACAACCTCCGCAAAAGGACTTATACTATGAGCAAGGGGAATTTTCCCAACAAAAAACGTGATATGAGGTACTGTATGAGAAACCTTTTCAACAACGGCTGGAGCTTCGCCAAAGCTCCCACAGGAACAGGATATTCCGATATGGGCGGACTTTCTTTCGTGCCCGTGGATATCCCGCATGACTGGCTGATAAGCAACGCAAACGACCTGTACGAAAGCTCTTTCGGCTTCTACAGAAAGACATGGAAGCACAGCGGCGCAGAAAGCGTGCGCCTTTATTTCGAGGGCGTGTATCAGGATTGCACCGTGTACGTCAACGGCAAGGAGGCAGGCGAGAACAAATACGGCTACTCCTCCTTTGAGGTGGATATCACCGCCCTGCTCGTGAGCGGCGATAACGAGATAGTCGTACTGGTGCGCCACGAAGCGCCAAATTCACGCTGGTACTCTGGCGCAGGTATCTTCAGAAACGTACATATAATAGAAACAGCGGCAGACCACATCGCAACGGACGGTGTGTATTTCTCCTGCAGACGCGAGGGAAACGGCTGGCACTGCACCGTCTCCGCCGAGGTATGCGGCAATGGCGAAATAAACTACATCCTCGCTGACGGTGAGCGCGTTCTGTACAGCGGCAAGAGCGGCGAGTTTGACGTAACGGACGCGCCCGTATGGGATATAGCTTCACCCTGCCTGCTGGAGCTTACAGCACAGCTTATGAGCGGCGGTGAGGTCATCGATGAGATAACACAGAAAGTCGGTCTGCGCGAGATAGAATACAAGCCCGAAAGCGGCTTCTTCCTGAACGGAAAACACGTGAAGCTCCACGGCGTATGTCTGCATCACGATCTCGGCGCTGTGGGCGCGGCTTTCAACAAGGAGCTTGCACGCAGACAGCTCACCACCATGAAGCGCATGGGCGTGAACGCAGTGCGCACCTCCCACAACATGCCTGCCATCGGCTTCATGGAGCTTTGCGATGAGCTGGGCATCCTCGTGGACAGCGAGGCTTACGATATGTGGGAGCGCCCCAAGACCGAGTTCGACTATGCGCGCTTCTTCCCCGAGTGGTTCGAAAAGGACGTAACGAGCTGGGTGCGCCGCGACCGCAACCACCCCTCCGTCATCATGTGGAGCGTAGGCAACGAGATATACGACACCCATTTCTCCGACAGAGGCCGTGAGGTGGCAAGGATGCTTCACGAGGCTGTACGAAAGAGCGATCCGCGCTGTAACGCACCCACCACCATCGGCTCAAACTACATGCCATGGCAGGGCGCACAGAACTGCGCCATGGAAGTAGACCTTGCAGGCTACAACTACGGCGAGAACCTGTATCAGCTCCACCATGAACAGCACCCCGAATGGTGCATCTACGGCAGTGAGACCACCTCAGGCGTGAAGAGCCGCGGCGTGTACCACTTCCCGAGGAACACAGCGTTCCTCACTCATGACGACCTGCAGTGCTCCTCTCTGGGCAACTGCCGTGCAGGCGCTGCAGCTCCCATGCCGCAGCAGATAATCGCAGCGGACAGGGATACGGATTTCTGCGCAGGTATGTTCATCTGGACGGGCAGTGACTACATCGGCGAGCCCTCGCCCTACTCCACCAAAAACGCATACTACGGCCCTGTTGACACCGCAGGCCTTGAAAAGGACGCCTACGCACTGTACCAGTCCGCATGGACGGATAAGCCCGTGCTGCACCTTTTCCCCTACTGGGATTTCAACGATGGTCAGCTCATCGACGTGGTAGCCTACACCAATTTCAGCGAGGCTGAGCTTTTCGTCAACGGACGTTCACAGGGTAAGCGCACCCCCGAGGAATACACCGTCACATGGCAGGTGCCCTACGAAAAGGGCGAGATAAAGGTCATTGCCACAGATGAACACTGGGGCACTTTCGAGCGCTCACGCAGCAGCTTCGGCAACTCCGCCGAAATAAAACTGAGCTGCGAAAAGACACAGCTCAAGGCAGACGGCGAGGACATGGCAGCCGTGGTGATATACACTGTGGATGAAAACGGCGTGCCTGTTGACAACGCCCGTGACAGAATAAACATCAGCGTTTCGGGCGCACGTCTGGTCGGCTTCGATAACGGCGACAGCACCGATTACGACAGCTACAAATCCCCCTGTCGCAAGCTGTTTTCGGGCAAGGCAGTGGCGCTCATTGCGGCTTCCGATAAGGCAGGAGATATCATCGTAAGGGCGGAAGCACCGCACTTGAAGTCCGCAGAGCTGCGCCTTACAGCAGTTCAGGCAGAGGTTAAATGCGGCACGTCATGTATCACATATATCCCTGCAGAAGAACACAACGGCGAAGTGCCGATAAGAAAGATAGTGCTGAAACGCGAATGCGGCGCACAGCTCACTCCCGATACCAACAACGTCCGCGTAACGGCCGAGATACTCCCTGCTGATGCGACCCACACCGAGCTTAAATGGAGCGTAGTTACGAGCAGCGGCATCGAAACAAATCTCGCACAGGTAAAGGCTGACGGCAATTCCGCAGTGCTTACGGCTCTCGGTGACGGCGAGTTCAGGCTGCGCTGCTCTGCGGCAAACGGCAAGCCCCAGCCCGAGGTGCTCTCGGAATACGAGTTCACCGCAAGCGGCTTCGGACAGCCGTTCACAGACCCCTACAGCTTCGTTACAGGCTGCTTCTACAACGACAGCAACGGCCTCATGAACGAGGTATCGGGCGGCGGCATCTCCATGACGCGCGAGCAGAACTACGCAGGCTTCACAAAGGTGGATTTCGGCAGATACGGCACGGATAGCTTCACCCTGCGCATGATACACTGGCACACCAACTCCCCTGCACCCTTTGAGCTGTGGGACGGCAAGCCCTCCGAGGGCAGGCTGTTGGGCAGCTTCAGCTATCAGGCGGATTTCATCTGGCAGACCTATCAGGACAACACGTTCACGCTTCCCGAAAAGCTGTGCGGCGAGCACGATATCTGGTTCGTATTCGGCGAGCATGAGCAGCGCCTCGATCTCGGCGGTTTCTTCTTCACACCGAAGCTGAAAGCCTACGAGGAGATAGCCGCGGCTGACTGCGACCTCGTCCACGGCGATACCTTTGAGACCGTCGGCACAAGGATAGAGCGCATCGGCAACAACGTGTTCTTCGATTTCGAGGACATGGACTTCGCAAAGGGCGTTACAGCGCTGAAGCTTACAGGACGCACCCGCCACGATAACGACTCCATCCATGTACACATCATCGGCGACAGCGGCGAGATACGCGAGATAGTGGAGTTCCCGTTCAGCGAGGATTATATCACCGTCACAAAGGCGCTGCCTGCTTTCACGGGCAAGGCAGTGGTAAAGGTGATGTTCCTGCCGGGCTGTGATTTCGATTTCGGCAGCATCAGCTTCGTTCCTGCGGAGTAACCTTCACGGCGCAATTTTCCTGCTTTTTGTCAGATATTGTATAGACAGAACCGAAAAAATGTGATATACTTGTTATGTTTGAACTTTGGCACATACATTTAAGGAGAAACATAATGAGCATGAAAACAAAACGCATCCTTGCCGCTGCATTGTCTGTGACGATGTGCTTTTCACTGATGACAGGCTGCAAGGATGATACCACCACTTCAAGTGACCCTGCGGCTTCGGGTGATACCGCTACCAGCGGCGCAGACATCGACGCACAGCAGCCCGTGGATACAGGCTGGACCTACGGACAGGTGGCAGTTGGCGGCGGCGGCTTCGTGACAGGTGTGTTCAGCACCTGCGAGGAGGGCGTATATTATGCCCGTACAGACGTGGGCGGCGCATACCGCTGGGATGAGGCTGCGCAGCAGTGGAAATCCCTCAACTACTGGGTATCCGAGGAGGATGTGGGTCTGATGGGCATAAGCGCCATCGCAGTTGACCCCACAAACGCCGCAAAGGTGTATCTGCTTGCAGGTACTGAGTATTTCAGCGGCGGCAAGACCTGCCTGCTTAAATCCGAGGACTACGGCGAGACTTTCACTGTCATCGACCTCACAAGCATGATAAAGGTGCACGGAAACTGCATGGGCAGAGGCAACGGCGAGCGCCTTGCCATCGACCCGAACAACACTGATATCCTCTATGCAGGCGGCAACACGGGCGGCATGCTTAAGTCCACAGACGGCGGACTTACATGGAACCCCGTATCCTCTTTCCCCATCAGAAACACCCCCAACCAGAACGGCATCAACATCATCATGTTTGACCCCGACAGCGCCGCTGACGGCGTTTCCCAGACCATCTACGCAGGCGTTTCACAGGCGGAGGACAGCTTCTATATCTCCAATGATGCAGGCGCTACATGGTCCGTTGTTGAGGGCAGTATAGACGCAATGCCCCAGCGCATGAAGCTTGATTCCGAGGGCAATGTGTACGTTGTCTACGGCGACAAGGAGGGTCCCTGGAACCAGAGCAGCGGCTCTGTTTACAAGTACGATATAGACGCTGGCACTGCCGAGAACATCGCTCCTGCAGGCTCGCCTTTCGGTGATATCGTGATAGACCCCGAAAACGACGACCGCATGGTGCTCGTCACCACTCAGACATGGTCACAGCAGCCCAACGGCTCCTACGGTGATATCTTCTACACCACCACTGACGGCGGCAAGACCTGGACGAACATCCTCGGCAACATCACCATGACGAACAACGGCATGCCCTGGATAGACGGCTGCGCTATCCACTGGTGCTCCTCCCTTGCAATGAACCCCTTTGATGCGGATGAGATAATGGTTACAAGCGGCAACGGCATCTTTGCATGTGATAACATCTGGGATGCAAACCCCGAGTTCTATTTCAACTCCAGAGGCATCGAGGAGACCGTGCCTATGGATATCGTATCCATCAAGGGCAATCCGCTCATCACCGCAGCGCTTGACTACGACGGCTTCGTGCATGAGGATATCTTCACCCCTGCGATACGTCACGGGGATATGATAGGCTCTACCACAAGCATTACAGTTGCAGCCAAGAACACCGATTACATGGCAAAGACAGGCGGCAGCGACAGCGAGCAGATGGTGACCTACACCACAGACGGCGGCGCAACATGGACGAGAGTAAGAGCAAAACCCGTCAAGGGCGAGACCTACCACAGCGGCACAGTGGCATTCAATGCGGATGGTACACGCCTTATCTGGAGCCCCTCCAATAACTATTATTCCTACTACACAGAGGATTTCGAAACCTGGACCCAGTGCGAGGGCATCATGGGTCAGAACATGTATATCATCGGCGACAACGTTGACCCCAACACCGTTTACGCCTGCGGCAATGAAAAACTGTATGTCAGCAAGGACGGCGGCAAGAGCTTTGAAAAGATAGGCATGGAGCTGTTCCTCACAGAAAGACGTATCGAGGTATCCCCCGATACAGCAGGTATGTTCTATGTTCCTGCCATCAACCTTTACGTAACAAAGGATTACGGCGCTACCTTTGAAAAGGTGCCGGGAGTAAAGAGCTGCCAGGCTGTGAGCCTCGGCAAGGCAAAGAACGACGGCGACCCCTACGTTATCTACGTTTACGGCACAGTCGAGGGCAACGATGCGCTCGGTCTGTACATGTCCGAGGATAACGGCGCTACATGGGAGCGCTGCAATGACGACGCACATCAGTTCGGCGGCACAGGCAACGGCGGTCTCATCAGCGGCGATATGAATGTATACGGCAGAGTGTACATGACTACAGTAGGTCTCGGCATCTGCTACTGCGACAAGACCGAAAAGTAATCGGATACAAAAAAAGCGACCTGAGATATTAGCCCGATAGTTATACAGAAGTTAAAAGCCACTTTTGATATTGCGTCAAAAGTGGCTTTGCTTGTGACATTGACTTTATGAGGAAGCTTTGCTATAATCAACTCAATGACAAATTAGAATTTGACGAGGAGGTACTATGGATTATCAAGACAAGCTGAATGAACATCTTCAAGCAATCGTAGGAAAACAATTAGATGCGCTGAATATGGCATGCGAAATGATGATGTTTAGTTTTGAAAAGTATGCACTTCATGCCCAATGCCTTACCCGCATTATTTGTGAGAATGATATTCTTGTGACGACTTTGGATTACCAAAGTTGGGATGGTGAAGCAGAAGAGAATAACGATGAATGGTATTTTGTTGAACAAAACAGAGATAAAATAGTCGGCGGCACGGTAACCTCTGTAAATGTCAATGCTCTGCATGATGTTGTAATTATTTTAGATAACGGAATCAGAATTGAATTGTTCATCAAAAACGGCTATCACCATTTTGACGATGAAAACGAACAATGGGTGTTTTTCAAGCATCACGACCATTCCTATCCGTTTATTACCGTGTACAATAAATCAGTTGACATTGCGGTAGATTGGTAACTATACCAGTTAGACAAATCCCAATTTATAGGTGAGATAATAACAAAATCCAGAGAAGAAAATCGAATCTTCTCTGGATTTACTTCTTTATGACTTCCACCCTTTCCTCTCAGGTCGTTCTTTTGTTTCAAAGCTTCTCTGTTATCTTGGTGCGCTGTATCACCTGCATGATGACGCAGCCGAATACAACGCCTGCCGCGCCCTGCACTGCGTTCATCGGCAGACCTGCCGCAGCACCTGCAAAGCCGTAGCCCATCACCAGAGCGTCGTACAGGAAATAGCCCGTCACCATTATCACTTCAGCCACAGCGGCGCTCAGTATATGCGCAGCAAGCTTTCTGCCGCCCTTTGCGCTGAGCTTATGTGCCACCACAGCCGCAGTCAGCCCGATAAGTCCTTTTATCACAAAGGTGGCAGGCGCATACACCGCATAGCACGTGATGATATCCGCCATAGCCGAGCCTACAGCTCCTGCGGCGCAGCCGTACAAAGGGCCGAGCGTCCATGCCGCGATGAGGATGAAGCAGTCACCAAAGTTGAGAAATCCGCCTATGGGCGAGGGTATCTGTATCACGATGGTAGCAACGCATATCAGCGCGGCAAACATAGCCGCAATGCACAGCCGCAGTAGACTGTTCTTTTTTTCTTTCATGCATATCACCTCTCTTTCAGTTCCATGGAATATTTTACTACATTTTGGTGATATCGCAATAGCCAGAATACACATTTTTAATAAGACCACGATATTTCCCAACCGTGTATTATTGACAAAAACCTTACATTGGTATATACTTATTATCTAAGGATACGATAATCAGGAACTCATCTGCTTAATTATGAAAGGAAGCCCATGAAACATATAACAGATATCACGAAAGGACTGACTTTGCAAGAAGTAAAAGAGCGGCAGGCGGACGGCAGATACAACGGCAGCTTTTCCGTTAAAACACGCAGCATCCCTGTGATAATAAGAGATAACATCTTCACGCTGTTCAATCTGGTGAATGTGATACTGGCGCTGCTTGTAGCAATGACAGGCAGCTACAGGAACATGCTGTTCATGGGTACGATAATCTGCAATGTGGCCATCGGTATAGTGCAGGAGATACGCTCAAAGCGCGCTATCGACAGGCTGACGCTGATATCCGCGCCAAAGGCTCATCTGCGGAGGGACGGTAAGGAGGTCACAGCAGATGTGGCAGAAGTGGTCTGCGACGATATACTGCTTCTCAGCTCGGGACGGCAGCTCTGCGCTGACGCCGTACTGCGCGAGGGCAGCTGCGAGGTGGATGAGAGCCTGCTCACAGGCGAGAGCGAGCCTGTTCCGAAAGCCGTGGGCGATGAGCTTCTTTCAGGCAGCTTCATCGTATCAGGCACATGCACCGCACAGGTGACCAGAGCAGGCGCACAGTCCTATGCAAACAGGCTCACCAGCGGCGCAAAATACGAAAAAAAGCCCCATTCCGAAATGATGCAGTCCATAAACAAGATAATAGGCACAGTCTCTGTCTGCATCGTTCCGTTTGCTCTGGTGCTCTTCTTCAAGGCGATATTCATTACGGGACAGGATATCAGCCGCGGCATAGTAAGCACTGTGGCGGCGCTCATCGGCATGATACCCGAGGGTCTTGTGCTGCTTACAAGCCTTGCGCTGGCGGTAAGCTCGGTAAAACTGGCAAGGAAGAATACACTGTGTCAGGATCTGTATTGCATAGAAAATCTTGCGCGTGTGGATGTGCTGTGCCTTGATAAAACAGGCACTCTTACCGAGGGCTGCATACAGGTGGATGAGCTCATACCGATTGATATCAGCTTTGACAGCACGGGTGCGCTTAACGCCCTTGCCGCAGTAATGACAGACCCCAACCCCACCCTTGCCGCAGTAAAGGCAAGGTACGGCGCAGGCACTGATATGAAATGCACCTCCTGCGTCCCGTTCTCCTCTGCAAGGAAGTGGAGCAGCGCCGCCTTTGACGGCAGCGGAACATTCGTGCTGGGTGCTCCCGATTTCGTTCTGGATGAGGGGAAATACTCGCTCATCAGAGATAAAGTAAGCAGCTACACCGCAGAGGGAAAGCGTGTTCTGCTGCTGGCTCACAGCCCGTACACAGCGGCTGGAACTGAGCTTCCGCCGCATCTCTCACCTAAGGCGCTGGTGGTGCTTTCCGATAAGATACGCTCCACCGCGCGCGAAACACTGGATTATTTCGCACAGCAGGGCGTGGATATAAAGGTCATTTCGGGCGACGACCCTGTTACCGTTGCAAGCGTTGCAAAGCGTGCTGGCGTGAAAGGCAGCGATAATTATACAGACGCTTCTGCCCTGTCTGACAGCGACATCCCTATGGCAGCGGAAAAATACACCGTATTCGGAAGAGTCACACCGCAGCAGAAGCTCGCGCTGATAAAAGCGCTCAGAGCGGCCGGCCACAAGGTAGCCATGACGGGCGACGGTGTGAACGATGTCCTTGCGCTCAGGGAAGCGGATTGCTCGGTGGCAATGCAGTCGGGAAGCGAAGCTGCACGCAACGTATCCCAGCTTGTTCTGGTGGATTCGGATTTCTCCTCCATGCCGCTCGTGGTGGCAGAGGGCAGACGCTGCATCAACAACATACAGCGCTCAGCCTCGCTGTTTCTGGGAAAGACGGTGTTCTCGTTCCTGCTGGCGGTGCTGTTCCTGTTCCTGCCGCGCGCCTATCCGTTCCAGCCGATACAGATGACGCTGATAAGCGCACTCACCATCGGCATACCATCATTCCTGCTGACGTTAGAGCCGAATTTCCGACGTGTGGAGGGCGGCTTTCTCGGAAATGTGCTGCGCCGTGCGTTCCCGTGCGGTATCGCAGTTACACTGGGAATAGCGCTGCTCATCGCAGCGCAGGCTGTCTTCAGTATACCGCAGGAGAACATCTCAGCCATGGCAATGCTGCTGACCGCCGCTGTCTGCATGGGCTCGCTGTACCTCACCGCACGTCCTCTTAATATGCAGCGCAGAGTAATGCTTACAGGGCTGTGCGTGATATTTGCGGGCGCTTGTATGCTCTTTCCCGAAATGTTCTGCCTTGTGCCGCTTTCGGCACAGCAATGGAGTACGCTGGGTATCACCTGTATCATCGCCCTCACGGTGCTGCTGACCGCCGCCTGGATATCCCGTAACATCACGGATAAGCACAGGGGCGTTTCAGCGCCGCCTGCACTCAGACGCGCCGCGGCGGCTGTTGTGTTTGCGCTTTCCGCAGTATTTGCAGTGTGGTTCGGAACGCTGATGGCGGATTATATCTCGCTCGCCCACGGTGACGCTCCCGTTATCGCTCAGCAAGAGCCTGACGGCAGCTATCACGGTCTCCTGTACGATATCGAAAACGGTGATATAGAGATATTCGGACACAATGTGCGCCCATCGGAGATAGCGCACGAACAGGAATGAAGCTCATACAGAAACAGGGACGGTAAAAAACCGCCCCTGTGCTGTTTTTATGCAATATCAGATGATCCACTTAACGATATTCCCTGCCCATCTGAGGGCAGCGGGAACAGCCGCGTCTATCCTGTCCATTATCTCGGAGTACTCCTGCACGGAATACTCACCGATGTGCGTGAACTCACCATACGCCTCCGTTATGCCGATAGCCACCTGCGCCCTTGCGTGGTCGCCCACCGCCGCGTACTTTGCCACCGCCGCACCGCCAGCCGATACCAGACCTATCGCACTGCCGCCGATAGCCATTGCGCCTACCGCAACGCCGCCCAGAGCAAGCACGCCCACAGCGATAGCACCCAGAGCCACAAGCCCCAGCGCTATCGAACCGAAAGCAAGCAGACCAAGGCTCAGCACGCCGCAGGAGAACACTCCAAGTGAAAACAAGCCGCAGGAGAAAACTCCCCTTGCCACAAGTCCAAGCGCAAAGATACCATGCGCCGATCTGCCCAGACCGATATTGATATGCCACAGCGGAACACCGCGCACCATGCGTGCGCTCCTGCGCTCGTAGTAGATGTTAGTCAGCCGCACCGAAATACCGCTTGCAGGCTGCGCCTCTTCCTGCTTATCTTTGATAAGATAATCAAGCGAGCAGCCGTACATATCGCTCAGCTTTATCAGCTTATCCGTTTCGGGGTATGCGATATCGCTCTCCCACTTGCTGACAGCCTGCCTTGATACGCCCAGCAGCTCCGCAAGCTGCTCCTGTGTGTAGTTGTTCTGTTTTCTGTACATCGCCAGCTTTTCGCCTAATGTCATGATGTTATCCTCCTTATGTTTGGTGAGTACATCCTAGCATTTTCCGAAGAAATGCACCACCAATTTCGGATATCTTTATGTAAGCTTTGGGTTGCATTGGCTCAACCATGCGGTTTAAACTGAATGAACAGATCACATTGCTCTCACTGAACGATATTCTTGAAATGAGAGGATATTCCTCTCTGCTCCCAATCAGAACGTATGAAATCCACAAGAGCTTTCAGTTCAACAGCCTGCGTATAGATGGCAGGATTTTTTGTCGTACTGGTTATCACCGTTTTTTCTATTGCAACCGCATTAGGGAGATCCAGATCATCCATTGCGCTGTTTCTGGAATAGAGCGTTATGCTTCCCGAAGCATCCTCAACTGCGTCATATCTGAACATAAAGCTGCCCGGAGTTCTCAGGAAATCACATCCCTGCTGAGGTTTAGTCAAAGCAACAGTGAATTTCTCGCCGGGTGCATAGATCGGGTCGCCCCTGTTCTGCCATTGAGCATTACCCATGGATACAAATATGTACTCCTTACGTCCGACAGCTTCACCGCTTATCAGGTCTTCGATGATATTGACCTCGTATACAGTCCTGTCCGAATAAGTAATATCCCAGCCATCAAGCTTTGCACACTCTTTTGCAGTAAGTGCTTTTACTGTTTCCACAAGATACAGCGAATCAAGATACTCCCCGTGCTCTTCGCCTGAGGCTATCATGCTCATTACATCCTCATAGGTCATCGGAGCGCCTGTCGCAGAGCCTGCAGCTCCGCGAAAAACATCATCGTACGCCGCTGTTGTAAAGTGCCTGCTTATCTGCCTGTTCTCCCAGTCCTGCCGCAAGAATGCCACCAGATCATCAAGAGGTATCTTGCAGGTGTAGTGGGCAGGATTTTTTGTCGTACTGGTTATCACCGTTTTTTCTATTGCTACCGCATTAGGGAGATCCAACTCATCCATTGCACTGTTTCTGGAATAGAGCGTTATACTTCCCGAAGCATCCTCAACTACGTCATATCTGAACATAAATCCGCCGCACGATCTTGTTATATCGCTATCATCAGGCTTCTGATGAACTGCCACAGTGAATCTCTCCCCCGGCGCATAGATCGGATCACCGGCACGCTGTATACGCGGATTACCTCCCATTCCTACAGAAAGATACATCTTCCTGTCACTTTCTTCACCTGAGATCAGATCCTCTATAACTTTTACCTCATAAATTATTTTATCACCAAAATATTCTCTGTCATCATTCTTTATTTCGTCATAAGAAAGCGCATAACAGCTTTCAAACCATTCGTCCCAGCCTCTGAGCTGCTCGCACTCTGACAGAGTAAGCGCCTTTACTGTTTCCACAAGATAAAACGAATCTATATCGCCATATACAGTTTCTGAGAGCATTTCTATTTCTTCTTCATAAGTAGGGCGCGGACCCGATGGGGTCGTTTCATCTATTTCTTCAAACACATCATCATACATCTCTGTTATATTCGTTTCTGTGTCAGATGTGCTATGATCCTCTGCCAGCTTCACACGCATCACCATTCCCCATGTGAAATAGCTGTGGCTCATCTCAAAATCAACGGCATTATTCGGGTCTTCTTCAATGATCTTATTCCAGTATTCCTCGGCTTCAACACATTCTGCGTGCTGATTTGCCATGAAAGAGTCTACCTCATCTACTGTCATTCCGTAATAGAATTCGTCCTTGTGGTCACTCATTACCCAGCTTTTCGTTTCGTAATCATTGTAATAAGTTTTTATGTACTTCTCGCAGTCAAGCTGTGTGAGCTTGCCATCCTTTATTGAGAACAGCATATCCTTTTTCCATGAATCACTCGGACGGACATAGCTGTATACAAAATCACATCCGCCGCACTGCTCTTTCATGTCAGCTTCAAGCTGTGTGTGATCACTTTTTATGGAATCAAACTGCAGCACCACGCTGTCGGACTCTTTGAATGTTTCGTAGAAAAAGCTCGGGAACAGCATGGTGAATTTCTCGCCCTCGGTGGGATGGAAATAGTCAAGCTCGTTCCAGTATATCTTTTCGGGGACTACCGTCAGCCGAACATAATCACCGAGATTGCTGTCGGAATAAACAGGCACATCGATAACAGGCTCGTAGATGTCATCCTCTGCAGGGACTTCAACATACGATTCCTCTGTGTATGCATCCCATGTTTCGGCAGGAGCAGGCTCTGTTTCTGTCGGAGCGGTGGTTGAGGCAGTTGTCTGTGCCGTGGCGGATGCTGAGGTCGTCTGAACAGTAGTGGTGGATGCTGAGGTCTGCTCTGTTGCAGCCGATGTTGTAGTCTGCGTAGTGGCTACGGACGTCTGCTGTTCTTCTGCGGATTCCTGCGCCGTAGTCGTGACCGATGTGGCCGAGGAAGTCACAGCTTCTGCGGTTTCGATATCAACGGAGACGGAGTCTGAGATCACGCTGTCATAAGCACAGCCCGACAACATGAGCGCAGCTGCAAGAACAAATAATGCCGATCTCTTCATAAACATCACCTCATAAAGTATTATTGCATTTTCAGTATAGCACATTCACCAAATGATTTCAATGCTTTTATCAGAAAACTGTTGAAAAAACTACGGGAATATGGTAAAATGTATGGTACAGGAAAAGCTCAGCTCCTGCGCGTTACGAAAACGATCACTCACATCATAAAGGAGAATAAAAACATGATAGCAAAAACACCGCCCATGGGCTGGAACAGCTGGGACTGCTACGGCCCTGCAGTAAACGAGGCAACCGTACGCGGCAATGCGGAATTCATGGCGAAGCACCTTAAGCAGTACGGCTGGGAGTACATCGTTGTGGATATCCAGTGGTCACAGCCTAAGGCTACCAATCACGATTACCACCCTTTCACCGAGCTTTGCATGGATGAGTATTCCCGTCTTATCCCTGCGGAGAACCGCTTCCCCTCTGCGGCAGGCGGCAAGGGCTTTGCACCTCTTGCGGAGTATGTGCACTCCCTCGGACTTAAGTTCGGCATCCATATCATGCGCGGAATACCCCGTCAGGCTGTCCATCAGAACACCCCCATCAAGGGCACTGACAAGACCGCACGCCAGATAGCAAAGACCTCCTCCATCTGCCAGTGGAACACAGATATGTACGGCGTTGACCCCGAAAAGGACGGCGCACGTGAATACTACGCAAGCCTGTTTGAGCTGTACGCTCAGTGGGGCGTTGATTTCATCAAGATAGACGATATCTGCCGTGAGCTTCCCCACGAGGAGAGCGAGCTCCTGCTCGTGAGCAAATCCATCCGCTCCTGCGGCCGTGATATGGTGCTCAGCCTTTCGCCAGGCCCTGCTCAGATAGAAAGAGCGGAGCTGTACAAGGAAGTATCCAACATGTGGCGCATCACAGACGATTTCTGGGATAAGTGGGAACTGCTGTACAATATGTTCGAGCGTGCGGAAAAGTGGTGCATCCACTCCGCGGCAGGTCACTGGCCCGATTGCGATATGCTTCCCATCGGTGCGATACTGCAGGACTACGACCCCGATATCCGCACAAAGTTCACCGAGGATGAGCAGATCACCATGATGACGCTGTGGTGCATGATGCGTTCACCGCTCATGATAGGCGGCGAAATGACAAAGTTCGATGACTTCACCATGAGCCTGCTCACCAACGCAGAGCTTATCGAGGTGCTCAACAATACACACTCCGCACATCCGCTGTTCAGAAAGACGGTGGACGGCAACGAGCAGATAGCATGGTTCACCTCCCATAACGACGGAAAGAGCTACTACGTTGCGCTGTTCAACTGCGGCGAAACCGAGTGCGATATCAGAGCAGAGCTTCCCTTTGCGGCGGAGTTCACTGTGTATGATGTATGGAGCGGCAAGGACAGCGGCATAAGCGGCGAGATAAGCGCTGTTTCCGCAACTGTAAAGCCCCACGGCGCACAGCTGTTCAGGGTAACAAGAAAGGAAACAAGAGCATAATGGGATTTTTCAGTAAGCTGTTCGGCAAAAAAGAAAAGCCGCAGGCTGTCAACAAATTCGGCATCATGGCGGAAAATCAGGATAAGCGTGTTCCCGCAGAGCTTAACGCCGCCATGTACATGCTGGATGAGGCATTCGAAAACGATGAGCAGTTCCTCACTCTATCACTGGAAAAAGCTCTTTATGACGGCGTGTATTTCGTGCAGGCGGCGCGTGTTCCCGATGGCATGATAAGCGTAGAGCTCGGTATAGAGCACGCAAACGGCACTAAGCTAGTGGAAAAGCTGACGGACGAAGTCACCTGTGCAAAGATAATGATGCATTTTCTGGATACCGCAAAGGTCGAGGATATAGAAAGCTACACCCTTGTAAGGATGTGCAGTATCTGACAGGAGGCGAAACGCCATGACCATCAAAGGCATAGATATCGGTGAAGCGCTGAAAGAGCTGAAGTCCGCCGAGGGCAGGAAAGCACTGTACACGAAGCATCGTGAGATAATAATGTACATCATCTTCGGCGTATGCACAACGGTGATATCCTTTCTGACATACTACCTGTTCAGATGGATATTTCCCGATGAGAACGCAGTGCCACAGTGGCTGAGATGGATATTCAACATCACAGAGGTGTTCGGCACGGAAAGCAACACCGCACTGCCCGTCATCCTTTCGTGGATATGCTCGGTGACCTTTGCATTCGTGACAAACCGCCTGTTCGTGTTCCGAAGCGAGGCAAAGAAAGCAGGCGTTCTGCGCGAGTTCGTGATGTTCTATCTTTCAAGGCTGTTCACGCTGTTTGTGGATCTTGTGATAATGTTCCTGCTGGTGGATCTGACAGGCATACAGAACGGTCTGTATGAGTTCGGCGCAAAGGTGCTCTCGAACATCGTGGTGCTGGTGCTGAACTACGTTCTCAGCAAGATATTCGTGTTCCGCAAAAAATAAACAGATACCGCCCCGTGCAGTACGGAGCGGTATTTTTTATTTATATGGTGCTGTCCTTGATGATGATTATCGGGATGGGCGGACAATTCGGGCGGTTCACAAACGGCATCTCCACCACGGTGTACTGCCTGCTGTCAAGGGTAGGCAGGAATTCCAGCAGAGCGTCACGCTCCTCAAAGCCCGTTTCCCTGCCGTAATAGATGATAAGCGACATGATACCGCCGTTCTTGAGTAGCTTGAGTCCCTTTTCGATAGCTTCGATGCTGGTCTCCTTTCTGGTGAAGATGTTGTGATCTCCCTTTGGAAGCCAGCCGAAGTTGAACGTGATAAAGGAAACGCTGTTTTCCTCGAAAAGTCTGTCCATCTCGCTGTGGCTCTGCAGGCGGACATCTGCCCTGTGAGCCATGCCGTTTGCTTCCAGCAGGGCTTTTGTGCTGTCCACAGCGTCCTGCTGTATATCGAAAGCGGCGACCTTTCCACTGTCGCCCACGAGCCTGCACAGATGAAGCGTATCGTGACCCCTGCCTGCCGTAGCATCGATGCAGATATCGCCCTCACGGACGCTCTCGTCTATAACGCGGTTGATGATATCAAGCGCACTGAATGATTTCATGCTTTTCATTGTCTTCTGCCTTTCGTTTTGTTTTTATATAAGTATAGCAAAAAAGGCGGCACATTTCAAGCCTGTTGACAAGCATCTGATTTGGATATATAATTTTTTTGAAAAATGTCAGAAACCAACACATGCGTTTGTTTTAATATACAGAGAGGAAATCTCAGGAAAGGTGGTATGGTAATGATCACTGTATCGGCGGACAGCATAGGCGGGCTGTTCGATAAATACTCGGATATTGTGTACAGGGTATAGCTGAACCTGCTTCGCAACTGCGAGGAGGCTCAGGATATCGTTATGGATACCTTTGTGGCAATGATGAAGCAGGAAAGCTTCACGGATGAAAAGCACATCAAGGCGTGGCTGATACGCACGGCGGAGAACAAATCCATAAACGTCCTGCGCTCAGCGAGGATGAGAAAAAATCAGCCCATTGACGAGGTGTTGGAAAACACGCTGTGTGCGCCTGTGAACGACAGTGAATACGAGCTTCTTGATATGGTGATGCGCCTGCCCGAAAAGCTCAGAACAACTATCTACATGTATTACTACGAGGACATGACCGCGGCAGAGATAGCCGAAGCGCTCGGCATAAGCGAGCACACGGTGTACAAGCGTCTGGAGCGCGGCAGGAGCTCGCTGAAGATCGACTTAGAGGGGGATGCGATATGAACAAGCAGGAATTCAAGTCCGCATATAACAAGATAACGCTCTCCGATGAGTTCAAGGCGGCGGCGAGAGCAAAGCTCACAGAGCAGTTCGGCAAGGCAGAGGAGCAGATAACGGACAACGTTACTGAGGAGCGTGCTTCCACAGTTATGGCAATCGCTCCGAAGAAGAGAAGCCCATGGAAGAGCATTATAGGAATAGGCTCAGCGGCGGCGGTAGTGGGTCTGGGAATATGGGGCGGCAGCGTGTGGCTGGACCGCACACAGAATCCTCTGGACGGCCAGCAGACTACAGAGGTATCAGAAACTATCGAAACGAATGAAGCGGTGGACATCACATCCGATATGCAGCTGCACCGCATAACATTCCCTGCATACTATTATGACCTTGACAGCAAACTGTACAATCCCGCAATGGATATGGAGCCTTTCGTATTTACGATAGCTCTGCCGCAGGAATGGGATATATTCGTTCCCGACGACGAAGATGACATGATGGGAACTTCAATGGTGTTCATCATGGATGGAAAGGAATGTGTAGGTGCTATCGACTGCGACATTTATAAAGACCTCACAGGGGATGAGTACGGATTCGAGGACGTTGAGTACGGACATCCCGATTATCACCAGATGGTGCTGATGGATCTCATGAATGCAGAATACAGAGTGTACCCCGAGGGATGGGACTACGACTTCATTAACGGCGAAAAGCGGACAGATGAATGGATAATGCAGCCGTTCGATATCGACACCGTAGAAGATTACGCCGAAATAAAGACAGACGGCAGTATGACAGCGGCAAGCTGTACACTGTACCGCTACATGGCTGACCCCGCCTACATCAATACGCTGTTTTACGGCTCGGGTGTGATAGCTTACGATTCCGCTACGCACACCTATGTATACGCCTGCTTTGCGGATGAACTGGATGAAAAGCTGCTCAGCAATATAACAGAATCAATTGCTATCAGCAGCACTACTCTCACCGAGCACAGCATGGTCTTCCCTGCATACTACGACAAGCTTGAGAAGAACAACATCGATATATTCTCCGCAGTGCCGTTTAAGATGGATATCTCGCTGCCCGAGGGCTGGGAGCTGATGATACCCGAAAGCGAAGACCGCGGCGGCTTCTCCATGGTGCAGATACTGGATGAGGACGGCAGCGTCATCGGCTCGATGGATTTCAACGTGTACGAGAAGTATGAGGGCATGGAATACGGCGCGCCCGATTATTACAGGATGGTGTTCAATCAGCTCATGCTCGGCAGCGTGATAAACTGGGATACCGACTACACCGAAGTCAAAACGGATGGCTGGATGAAGTCCGCTACCTGCAAGATCGGCTTCAATAGTCCCGACGGCAGGGCTGACGATACGGAGTACACCTCAGGCATACTCGCGTATGAGGACGATTTGGGAGTGTATGTGAACATCTCGTTCAACAGCCTGCTTGATGAAAAGCTGCACTCGGATATAGCGAAGTCTGTGGTCATCAGCGAGAGCACAATCGGTCTTGCGGAAAGGCTGGCAGACCTCGTGCTGGAGCTGGAGGGCATAAGGATACTCGGCCCTAACGGTTTTACGGATATCGCAGTGACCGCCGTTGACACTCCCTGCGGCACTTATGTGGGCGTGGCTTACCCCGATCAGGTCGTTACTGAGGGATATGACGGTATGAGCGTTGACCGCACACTGTCCATGTATTCTATACACGATAACAGGCTGAACGGCATCAGCTTCCGCTCTGACGGATGGATATGCTCGTTCAGCAGCTCGGACAGCGTGTTCATGTACGAAAACGGCGAAGATATCCTGTTCGTTGAGGAAAAGACGGTAGACGGCTACAAGACCATCACCTACAAGAAATTCCATCCCGAAGAATGTGCCTTTGAAGAGCTGACATACTTCCGTATCGTCAGAAACGAAAGCGGCACATACGCAATCAAATTTGATGACGGATACGACGGTTATTTAGAAACTCACATGACAGAAGCCCAGTATAACGAAGCCGTCGGCGAGATCATGGACGGCTACAACTTAGCCGCAGACCTCCCCTGTCAGCCCGAGGATATGACAAAGAATATCGCGACCTATTACCAGAGCGTTGTGGATGTCATAGAAGAAGCTCTGCTGAACATGGATAAGCAGCCAGTGGAAGAGCCTTTTCCCATGCCCCCGAACATCTTCCTTGATGCGGCAGGTGCAGAGCGTCCGCTGCTGATGGGCAGCTACACATGGGGCGAGGGTCTTGACGAGATGCACCACGACGGCTACACCATCGAGGATATAAAGTCCCCTGATATCGGCTATGTTTACCCTGCGACCTGGTTTGAGGACGCGCGGCTGGTAGTTCCTGAGGGCGGTGTTATCACATCCGTGACATTGCATAAGGACGCTCAGACTTATACCGAGCTTGAATACACCGCAGATGGCGCTATCATCCTCCCACATGACCCCATCGGCGAGCACATCAAAATCATCGTGGAGTATCCAGAGGGCGCGTGCGCTTACCTTATGTCGGTGGACTTCCCCGAAACATCCGCGCCGCCTGCGGTAACTCTTGACGGTGCGGAGCTTACCTTAGGCTCGTACATCTGGAACGGCGATCTGAGCGAAGATCACCCGAAGAACGCAGACGTATATCAGATGTTCCTTGACGGAGAGCTGCTCACCGTCACAGATACCTATACTGTTGATGTAACGCTTCCCGAGGAAGCACGTCTGATAGAGGCAGTGTGCCTCGGCGCTCACCTTGATACGCAGATGCAGCTCGGAAGTGAGGAATACGGCAGAGTGTATCTCCCTACCGCTAACGCAAAGAGCGATGGCATAGTAAGGCTCAGCGTGGAGTATCCCGACGGCAGCGTTTCCTACTGGCTGGGCTTCAGGCATGAAACACAGAGCAGCATCCCCGAAGCTCTCACCGCCACCGCGGACGGAGTTGAATTCACCCTGCGTGAGGGTACTGGCGACTGGAGCGATGAAACGCTGTACCGCCTTGAAAACAACGCACACCATATCGAAGTGGGTCTGCCTGCAGGCTGTGCGCTCACCGATGCACGCGCCATCAATGCCGAGGCAGGCGAGCACGAGCTTATCTGGACGGATGACGGGCTGATACTCATGCCGTATTATGATACCCAGCTCATCCGCGTTACTGTGACATTCGCTCAGGGCGAGGGCGTGTACTGGTTCATCTATAAAACGGAAAGCGCGCCCACGCTCACCGCGTTTGCGAATGGCTCTTCCGAAAGCTTCCAGCCTTTCTGCGGCTACTGGGGCTGGGAGTATGTGGTCTGGGAGGCTGCCGACGATGGATTCGGCTGGCAGCAGGCGTTTGAGCTGTACCGAAACGGCGGTCAGCTTCCTTACCTGCTGGATGCGGAGTATTTCGAGCTTGCGCTGCCCGAGTATACCCGCACCGTCACTGTGAGATACTACGACGAGAACGGTACATCAAAAGATCTTCCTCCTGATGATGACAACGGCGTCTACTATATGCCCGATACGGAGCTTGCGCTGATAAAAGTGAGCATAAGCTGCTACGGCGGTATATGCGAATACTGGTTTGCGCATGTCATCGGCGTATGCGGCAACGAGGAAATGGAAGAACACACAAGCCCGTAAGTAAAGTAAGGCTTTCATAAAAAAGCAAATCCAGAGAAGATCAGATTTTCTTCTCTGGATTTTGTTTTTTCTCACCTACAGATCGGGATGTGTTCATCAAAATCTTTATAATGAATACATCAGCATACCAAGACCTGCCGATATGACTATCATCAGTATCGGAGACGGCTTTTTCTTCAGCGCAATCCTTGCTACGGCGTTGATTGCTATTAATATGGCAAATATGATAATGCCATTGAGGTCTATAGCAAGCGTATTGCCTATACCGCTAAAGCCGATTGCCGTACTCATGAACATCGTGATTGCCGTTGCGAGTATCAGGCCGATAACGCACGGACGGATGCCGCCGAGGAACGCCTTTACCCCCGCATATTTCAATAAGTTTCGTATCAGAGCTGCGATTATGAGAATGATAAAAAATGATGGTAATACCACACCAAGTGTAGCAAGAAGTGCTCCGAAAAAACCGCCTTGTGACGAGCCGACGAATGTTGCCATATTAACCGCTATCGGTCCTGGAGTGGATTCAGCTACGGCAATCATATTGAGCATTTCTTCCTCGGTAAGCCAACCGTACATCAGGACCTTTTCTCTGATTAACGATATCATTCCGTAGCCACCGCCAAAGGAGAATGCACCGATCTGAATAAAGGTCAGGAACAATTCAAGATAGATCATGTTTTTTCTCTCCTCTGACTTTGCCGATAAGATATACCACTATACCGCAGATGCCACTGATCAGTATGTAAAATATCGTTGAAAACTTCACTGCGAACAATGAAAACACGACCATACAGATAAGTGTTATCGAAATAATGATCATGTTAAATACGGTTTTCTTCATCTGCTTCAGCATCTTCAGCCCTGCTGTGAGAATCAGATACACCACGCATATCTGAATGCCCTTGAAAGCGTATGCAACCAATGTCAGCGAAAGAAATGCGTCAAAGAACAGTGATATAGCGTAGATGATAACAAACGACGGAATACAAATGCCAAGCGTAGCGATCATTGAGCCGATAATTCCGAAGTTTTTGTATCCTATATAAGTTGCGGCATTGACAGCGACAGGACCTGGCGTGGATTCGGCAATCGCCGCAACATCCAGAAACTCATCCTTTTCAAGCCATTTCTTTTTTTCTACGAACTCATTTTCAAGCAGAGCGATCATGGCATATCCACCGCCAAAGGTGAACACACCGATCTTTAGCATTGTCAGAAAGAGCGAGAGACATTCTTTTGTTTTTTTCACAAAGACCTCCATTTATCCAACCTGCAAATTCTGATCTGTCAGGCTGATCACAGCAAACAGATCATCAGCTGTCAGTTGCCGTAAACTCTCCTTGCGATATCCACGGTCTCCTTTGCGTCCTTTGCGTAGAAATCCGCGCCTATCTTCTCGGCGTACTCGGGTGTGAGCACCGCACCGCCCACGACTACCTTACAGTTTACGTTGTTCTCACGCAGGAGCGCTATCGTAGCCTCCATGCTCTTTAGGGTAGTGGTCATGAGCGCACTCAGACCCACAAGGCGGACATCATACTTCACCGCCGCATCCACCACAGCCTGGTAGTCCACGTCCTTACCGAGGTCGATGACCTCAAAGCCGTAGTTCTCCAGCAGGGTCTTTACAATGTTCTTGCCGATATCATGGATATCCCCCTTGACGGTGGCAAGCACTACCCTGCCGCGGCTCTCGCTGTCGCCGCCGCGCTCGGAAATAACACGCTTCACCACATCAAAAGCCGCCTGTGCCGCACCTGCCGATTGTATCAGCTGCGGCAGGAATATCGTGCCCTTTTCAAAGCGCTCACCTGCAACGTCAAGGGCGGGTATCAGCTGCTCGTTGATGAGGGTCATCGGGTCTGTGCCGCCGCTCAGCAGGCGTTCTGCCGCCGCCGCACACTCCGCTTTCAGACCGTTTGCTACCGCATAGGCGATATCAACCTCCTGCACTGCCGCAGGCGCAGGCTTTGCCATATCTCCGCCGTAAACGGAGATGAACTCCGCACCGCCCCTGTCATAGCCCGAAAGCAGCCTGTAAGCTCTCACCGCGCCCGCCATGGAAGCGATGTTCGGGTTGATGATGGGCAGGTCTAGACCGCACTCCATCGCCATCGTAAGGAACGTGGAATTTATAAGCTCCCTGTTGGGCAGACCAAACGAGATATTTGAAACGCCCAGCACTGTTTTAAGTCTCAGCTTCTCTTTCACCATGCGCAGAGCCTTGAGGGTCTCAACAACGCCGTCCTGCTCAGCGGAAGCGGTCAGTGTAAGGCAGTCGATATACACATCCTCACGGGGTATTCCGTAGGAAAGCGCAGCGTTCAGTATCCTTTCCGCAATGGCAAAGCGCTGCTCTGCAGTCTTCGGGATGCCGTTCTCGTCAAGTGTAAGACCCACCACAGCCGCGCCGTACTTCTTCACAAGCGGCAGCACTGTGCGCAGCTTCTCCTCCTCGCCGTTTACGGAGTTCACTATGGGCTTGCCTGCTACCCTGCGCAGCGCAGCCTCCAGCACTTCAGGCTCTGTGGTGTCTATCTGCAGCGGAGCGTCGCACACGGACATCACCGCGTCCACCGCCGCAAGCATCATTTCCTTTTCGTCTATATCGGGAAGACCCACGTTCACGTCCAGTATCTCAGCGCCTGCATTGGTCTGGTCGATAGCCTGGCGCATGATGTAATCCAGGTCACGCCGCTTGAGCGCCTCCTTGAACAGCTTCTTGCCTGTGGGATTTATACGCTCACCGATAATGCGCACGGTGTCTATCGGAACAACTGTGGAAGGGCTGCACACCGCCGCAGGGATGCACGGTATTTCCCAGTTTATACGGCGCTCTTTCAGCACCTGTGCCACCGCACTGATGAAATCTGGGCTTGTGCCGCAGCATCCGCCGAACAGCTTCACGCCCTTGTCCGCCATCTCCGCGATTATCTGCGCATACTGCTGCGGAGTAACGTTATACTCATTCGTGGCAGGATCGGGCAGTCCCGCATTTGGTCTGATAAGCACAGGCACACTGGACCACTTAAGTATCTCATCAACGATGGGCATAGCCTCCGCAGGGCCGAGAGAGCAGTTCATACCAACCACATCCGCACCGAGCGAGCTGAGCGTCAGCGCCATTGCAGCGGCACTGCAGCCTGTAAAGGTACGCATATTCTGCTCAAAGGACATAGTGCAGATAACGGGGAGATCTGTGTTCTCCTTTGCCGCTAAGAGAGCGGTCTTTATCTCCATCAGGTCTGTCATGGTCTCTATGGCGATGAAATCAGCGCCCTTGCCCGCAAGCATTATCTCTTTGAAGATATCATACGCCTCGTCAACTGGCATATCGCCTGTGGGACGGAGCATACGTCCTATAGAGCCCACATCAAGTCCCACAAGAGCCTCTGTGCCCTCGCATGCCTTTCGTGCAATGGAGATCGCCTGCTGTACCACCTCGGTAACGGAGTACCTGCTGTTCTTCAGCTTGTGACGGTTAGCGCCGAAAGTATTCGCATACACCGCCATAGCGCCTGCCTTTATGTACTGGCGGTGGATATCCTCGATGAGGTCGGGATCGGTGAAATTAAGCTCCTCGGGAAGTCCGCCCAGCTTTAATCCGCTGCGCTGCAGCATAGTTCCCATAGCGCCGTCCAGCAGTATGTGACGGTCGCCTGCAAGAAGTTCTCTGAATGTCATGTGTTATCTCCTTATCTCTTCAATAAAGCTCTCTGCAAAGCTTATCTCTTCATCAGTGGGCACTCTGCCCTTGTAGCGCACATCATTGTAGATATCCACTATCTTCCGCACACTTTCACTGTGCAGACCGTTCTCGCCCTTTATACGGTGGATATCGGTGTTGTCTGTGGGTACGGTGGCAAAGGCAGTATCCTCAAGTCTCAGCATCATCAGCTTGTAGCCGTAGCGGTATTTCCTGAGGCTGTCCTTTTCCCTGCGGAACTGCTTGTACAGGTTCTGCTCACGCTTTCTGCGTGAGATATAGCTTCGGGAGGTATCGGGCGCTTCGCTTATCTCATCGGAATACGCTATCTCCGATACGGTCTCCTGCACCTTGAACAGCGGCGCAAACAGGCCGCGTATCATCTCTGCTATCTGCTTTCTGAACACTATCAGCAGCACTATGATGCCGATAGCCAGCAGCAGCGTGGTGGCTTCCGCAAAGGAATTATCCGCCACATCCACCACAAGCTCGCCCCCGCCGTCAGAACCGCTCAGTATATCATCGGATGCGGACAGCTCGCCCCTGCGCGTCAGCAGCCAGAGCAGTCCGCGCACTATCTGCCTTACGCCCTCGGAAAGCAGACGTGCAGCAGGCCCCACGAACAGGAACAGCCCCACCGTCACAGCGGCGACCGCCGCAACCAGCCACGCATTGTAGCCGCGAAGTCCGTCTGGCAGCACCAGCCTGCCCGAATCACGCTGGTTGGTGCAGGTATCGATGGTGGTCTGATTTGTCAGCACCGCGGCGATTATCATGAGCGCTCCGAAGCCAAAGCATATCTGAAAGCCGCCCGAGGATATAAGCGCGTCATCACGGGTGAACCAGAGTATCACGTTGGTTATTATACCTGCAACGAAATACAGCGCAAACCATGCGCGTGTGAAGATATCGGTGTATTCACGGCCGTAGGTGGCGTGACCTCCGAAGAACATGATTATCGCGGACGGCAGCACATAAAGGTACAGTCCCGTGGAAAGCTCCAGCGCACCGCACACTATCATGAAAAGTATTATCGGAACAGCAAGCGCCGTCCTCGAAAGGAACGCAGCCTTTGACCTGAACGAGCGTGAGTGCCGCGGACTTGCAGCCCATGCACCGCAAAGACGTCCCATGACGTAAAACACTGCTATAGTCGCATAGATAGCAATGTAATGCCACCAGATATACGCGTCATAGCCTGCGCCCTCGCACAGCACCACGAACGGAAACACCGAAAGCAGCTGTCCAAGTATGGCAATGGCTCTTAATGCTCTGTTATTCATAGTCATCACCGCTTTCCGCAGGATACGACCTCGTGCGCGGCACATGGTACACATCGCAGAAGCCTGTTTCGTCTATCTCGTTTGAAAGCAGCGCAGTGTATATCCCCTGCACCTGCAGGGAACGCATGAACTCTGCGCATTTATCTGTAAGTATATTGCTTATCAGCAGCACATCCGTGTACTCCGAGCAATCGATGCTGTTCACGAACTCGTCAATGTGGCAGCCGCAGCGGTTCTTCAGCCGTGCCAGACTGCGCAGGATGTTTACTGTGTGCTCATAGCCCTCTGCAGGCTCGGTAACTATACGCTCCCCCGCGTTTATCGCAAAGCCGACGGAGATGTGTGAGCGGTAGCACTGGTCCAGCACGAACGCCGCAGCCTTTATATGCGCCTCCACAAGTGAGATGGGCAGCCGCTGAGTCTCATCCGCGAAGATGCGCTGCATATTCAGTATCACCAGCATACGGCGCTCTGTGGTGAATTCGTTGTTGTACACCATGAGTTCGCCTGTTCTTGCGGTAGCGCCCCAGTGGATGCGGTTCATTGCCTCTCTGCCTGTGTATTCCTTTGCACCGCATATCATGAACGGGTCAGGCAGGATGAAGCGGCGCACCGTATTGCTGCCGATAAACGCCTCGCTTGAAAGCGCAGGCTGTTCCATCTCGCTGGGCGAGGGCAGCACGCATATCTCCTCATTCAGCTTGTACATCACCGAGGGCTTCACAAGTCCGAAAAGGTCGCTCACTGCAAGGGTTACATCCTCTATCCTGAACACGCCGCGTTTCTCACAACGAACACGCCATACTCTTTTAAGGCGCTGATGACCTTTAAGCATGAACACGCCCGATACAAGACCTTTCTGAGCGTCCTTGCCCACAGACTGCGAGCCTCCGTAAAAGCTCAGCCAGCGTGAGCAGCATATCTCAGACCTTGCCCATGGCAGCGGCAGCCATTTGTTGTTGATTATCTCCTCGGTCAGCTCGATCTCCTCGTTCTCGAAAGCCTCCGTCCTGCTGAGCGAAAGCTTATATTCGATATCGTTAAGACCGAAATTCTTATACACCTGATACTGCACCACAAGCACCAGCGTGAGTATCAGTGCCATTACGAAAAGAGCCATGCTTATTCTCCGATGTCCTCTGTGGGCACAGCCACGCTGTCAAGCACCTGACGGATGACCTCCTCAGCCGTTCTGTCAGCACCGCCCGAAAGCGAGTAGCCGCGGCATATCAGCCTGTGACGGATAACGCAGGGCGCAGCCTCTGCCACATCCTGCGGCATGATGTAATCCCTGCCCGACATCATGGCAAGCGCCGCGCTCATCCGCTTGAGCGCCACAGCGCCACGGGTGCTCAAACCCAGCTTCACAGCCGCGTGTGAGCGTGTTGCAGCCGCGATATCCGCAATGTAGGAGCATACCGCCTCGTTTGCGGTGCAGTTATCTACAAGCTTCTGTGCAGCTGTTATCTCATCTGCGGTGCAGATGGCGGAAAGCTCATCCACAGCGCTGAAAGAGCGTCCGTTCATGATGACGTCAATCTCCTCCGCCCTTGCGGGATAGCCAAGTGCCACACGTATCATGAAGCGGTCAAGCTGCGCTTCGGGAAGCGGATATGTGCCCTGTGTTTCCGTAGGGTTCTGCGTTGCTATAACAAAGAACGGGCTACTCATGCGGTAGCTTTCACCGTCGATGGTGGTCTGGCGCTCCTCCATGCACTCCAGCAGCGCAGACTGCGTTCTGGGGGTTGCACGGTTTATCTCATCGGCAAGGATGATATTGGTGAACACAGGACCTTTGCGCAGGATGAACTCCTGCTCTTTCATGTTGTAGAAGTTGATGCCCGTGATATCCGAGGGAAGCAGGTCAGGCGTGAACTGAATACGCCTGAAGCCGCAGTCAACGGACTTTGCCAGCGAGCGTGCAAGCATGGTCTTGCCTGTGCCGGGAACATCCTCCAGCAGCACATGACCGCCTGCAAGCAGCGCAGCGCACACAAGTCGTATCTCGCTCCTCTTGCCTTTAATAACGGCAGAGATATTATCGATGAGCTTTTCGGAAAGTGTCTTGACCATAATAAACATCCTTTCAGTTTAGTCAGTAACAGGGTCGTCCTTTGGCATGCGGCGCAGGGTGAATATCGCAATAACGCCCACCATTATTCCGCAGACCGTCCATATTATCGGCTCGGACAGGATAACGCCGAAATAATCGTATTTTGGTATCATTATAATAACCGTGCATACTTTCCATAAGAGCTCTATAATGCTCGCAATGATGGGCACTATGCTCTTTCCGAGACCCTGCAGCGAGGAGCGCACTCCCAGCAGCACCGCCAGCGGATAGAAGAAAAGCACGTTGAATTTCAGATATTGCAGTGCGGTGGAGGTTACGAGCTCTCCGCCGTCAGGAAGTATCAGGTGTACAAGGAAGCCGCCTGCCGTGTATATCAGCAGCACCGCAAGGGTACTCCAGCCGAATGATATCAGCAGGCCATCGCGTATGCCATGGCGTATGCGTGAATAGCGTGCCGCACCGAAGTTCTGGCTGCAGAATGTCACCATCGTAGCACCCACCGCAGAGAACGGCATGAGGATAAGTCCCAGTATCTTTCTTGCTGTGGTGTGCGCTGCGATTATATCCTCGCCCATACCGTTGATGCCGTTCTGCAGCACGATAGAGCCAAGGTCAACGATGGAATACATCAGCGCCATGCCAAGTCCTGCACTCAGCATCTCCGCCGCCTCACTGCCGTTGAAGCGGAAATCCGACGGCTTCACGATAAGGAACGGTCTGCGCTTTATAAGATAGATGAAGCACACCACCGCCGAAATAGCCTGTGCAAGAACAGTGGCGATAGCCGCACCGCGCACGCCCCACTGAAACACCGCCACGAACAGCAGGTCAAGTCCGATGTTCAGCGTTGCGGATATCACCAGTATTATAAGCGGTATAACGCTGTCACCCACTGCACGGAGTATGCCCGATTCCAGATTGTAGATAAGCGTAACCACAAGTCCCAGCGCCACTATCATCAGATAATCACGTGCTTCGGGGAGTATGCTTTCAGGAGTATCAAGCGCGTGCAGTATCGGTGTGATAAAGCAGGTTATGCCGATTATGATAACGGAGGTTATCGCACCTGCGAACAGGATAGTTCTTGCTATTGCCCTGCGCATTGCATTGTGGTCACCTGCGCCGAAGCACTTCGCCACTATGACGGAAAAGCCCGTCACCAGTCCGTTTACCGTACTGAACATCAGCGATACCACGGAAGCCGTAGAGCCAACCGCCGCAATGGAGCTCTTGCCGAGCTGATGTCCGATGATTATAGTATCCGTAAAGCTGTACGCCTGCTGGAATATGCTGCCGAAAAGTATCGGCAGAGCGAACAGCAGTATAAGCTTAAGAGGCTTGCCTCTTGTAAGGTCTTTCATTTTGTTCTCACCTTTTTATTATGTATTTATTCAGTCCTGCCTTGCCAGTCCGTAGCAGTTGTAGTTCGGCATTGCGGGGTGCCAGAAGTGCACCTCCAGCAGGTACGGAAGTACCATGCCCCTGCACGCTTCCCTGAAATGCGGAAGTATAAGTCTGCGTATCTCAGCAGCAAGCTGTTCTTTTCTTTCTTCTATGTGAGCTGCAGCGTAGTCCTCTGTGGTAAATACGATGTTGTACGCAGGAATGCTGCTGCAATAGATGTTCCGTACAGGGCGGCTGCACTGACGTTCAAGGTACTGCCGCACCTTATCGATACATTCCTTTCTGCGCAGAACATAGTCGCACATGAGGTGCTCCACCGTCACCACCGAGATATACGGACCAACGCCGCAGTACTGCTCCGTATCCACGTTATGCCGTATGCAGACCCTGCGCCATATATCCATTACTCTCTGCTCATACCCTGGAGCGATGGGATGCGAAACATCATACTTCCTCGTTATGAGCCTTGCCGCATCCTCACCGATGGCGAAAAGCCCCAGTGTGGGTATCTTCACATGAGCGCCATTTTTATTCGTACAGAAATTGCTCTCGCTTACAGGGCATGCTCTCACGCCAAGTATGTTTATTCCGTCCTCGGCAAGGGCAGTCTTGAAATCCTCGAACCAGCCGCTGTCCCTGCCGAAAAGCACATCCTTTATAAAGCGGCTGTATTCCTCTCCGTTTGTAACTATCATGCCGTCACCTCAGAAAAGCTGGAAGCCGATTATTCCCGCAATGCACACGATGCCGCCGATAACGTTCAGCTTCGTGCATTCCTCACGCCTGATAAGCCCGATAAAGAACAGCACCACAAGTATCATCGGCTGTATGAACGAGTAGTTAGCCATGCTCTGCGTTGCAACGATGTTCTCGCACACAAGCCCGATGACGTTGGGTATCTTTGTCACCGAAACGAAAAGCGAGCCCTTTGTCTTCTCCCTGAACAGCTTTACGGGGTGCACCTTTGGCGCAAGTATCACCGCGCACAGCACCAGCGCAAAGAACAGCGAGAGCGTGGGCGAAATATAGCAGGTATCGCCGCAGAAAAGGCGGACGATAAGCCCGTAGCCGAACTTCACACCCAGATATCCTATAAGCGGCAGGAGAATCGCACGGTAGTTTATCTTTCTTCCGCCCGACTTCGCTATCATAAATAGTCCCACAGCGGAAAGTGCGATAAACCCGAACTTCCACACCGTCCCTATACCCAGCGCCGAAACGCCGCTGACAAGGTCAGTACCGTAGGAAAGGAACACTGTGATACCGAGCCACGCTTTAAGCTCAAACGCGGACATCTCCTTTAATATCACTGCGGCAAGCTGAAATTCCAGCATTTTGGATGTCGCCATAAGAAGTATAGCGGCAAAGCTCTGCCACGAGAGCAGGAACACCCTGCTGTCAAACGGTAGATAGAACAGCATCAGCAGCGAGGTCGCCGCCGCCATGAGAAAGGTCAGCGAATTGCCGTCAAATTTCAGCTTTGCAACGGCGTATTTATCACTAAGCGAGCATATAGTATAACATGCTACAACTAAAAGCATCAGTGCCATTTGTCCCACTCCTTACTCAACCAGCTCATAGGTGAGCGCCTCATAATGCAGCAGCGAGCCCTCGTCAGTGCCGTCAGGCAGCAGAAAGAGCGCGATGGGCAGCTCATCGCCCGTGTTTATATCCGTAAGGGTAGCGTATTCACCCGCTATCTTTGTTACTCTGTAATCCCTTGGTTCCATCTGTGTTTCCTCTCTTTACATATTTATACATGATACATTGTAGCACAATATCACGCAAATTACAAGATGGAACAGCTCAATTTTTGCATGAACATCACCGTATCTGTGCTTACGGATAGCATATTCCGCTTACAGTTGTAATAACGTTGTAACAGTGGATTGAAATTTAATATTTTTTGCGAAAAGTGCTTGACAAAAATATGGCTTTGTGATATAATATCATCGTTGTGATGCTGCTATGGCTCAGTCGGTAGAGCACATCCTTGGTAAGGATGAGGTCATCGGTTCGATTCCGATTAGCAGCTCCAATATGACAAACCCCGCAAAACGGCTCTACAAAAGGGCTGAGCGGGGTTTTTCTTTTTCTTAAAACGCCCTTTGAATACGAAAATCCGTTAACATATTATTCCAATTATACCCCTTAAACCCCTATAATTTTGTTTGGGTTGTAATAGCGGTTGTAATAGTGAATAATTATTTAGGAGGTGTCGTATGTGGCTTTAGAAAAGGCTTTGATGAAAGTCCACGGAGTAAACAAAGGGTATTTAAATGAGGAAATTACGCAGAAAATATTAGATAGTAGTTAAGTTTGCAGTAATTTACAGTAAATTCTATGATATTAAATACTTGACAGATTAGTACACAGTGCTATAATGCGAGTACACGAAGATGTTTAACTGTCTTTTATTGCAAAGGAGTGATTATATTGCGTACATCAGGACAAGTTGTGAAAAAACGCGGGCAGGGTGACTGGTCTTTTACCCAGCGAAAAGATAAGGTGTGGACAGCCCGTAAACAATTCGGTAAGAAAGCGGACGGCAAACCTAACATCAAGGCGTTCTATGGTAGTTCAATAACAGAGGTGAAGAAGAAAGCACGAGATTATGAAAGACTTCTTGAAGATAACAGAGGTAAGGAGGTTACGAATACTACATTATATGAGTACATTAAGAACTGGATGGAAACATATAAACAGTATTCTGTTAAAGACACTACCTATGATTGTTTAGAGGACGCTCTTGAAGTCAGGATAAAACCATACGATATCTCAAATATGCAGATATCTAGTCTTTCACCAGAGATATGCCAGCGGTACATAAATGACCTGACTGGATCCGACGCTAAATATAGTCTGGCTACTATTACCAAAACGTATAACACAATAAACAGTTGTTTGAGATACGCGGAGGCGGTCGGAGATATAATACGAAACCCTATGGCGCTGGTTAATCTCCCATCAGTTGATAAAATACAAACGCCCGAAAAGGTATCCCGATTTTTTACTACTGACGAAATAAAACTTATTCGAGATAGGTGTTATGCGAAGTTTAAAAATGGAGTGCCTGTGTATGCTTATGGTAATGTCATTGTGCTACTTATGTTTACTGGTATGAGAATAGGTGAGTGTCTTGGGTTGAGATGGTGTGATATTGATTTTGAAAACAACACTATTAATATAGATAACACCATTGCAGTAGTGGTTGATCGAGATAAGCGGTCGAGTAAAAAGACTAAAATAACAAACACATCCCCGAAAACGAGAAAGTCTAACAGAAAAATTCCTATGTCAAGTACAGCTAAGGAAGCTATTCTTAATATTAAGAATTCTAGGAATAAATGGTTATCTGATGAAGATTATGTTGTTGTTACTAGTAATGGAAGAATAGCAGACGCTCGTAATATTCGCAGATGCCTTGATTCAGTTCTTAAGTCATGTGGGCTACAATCAGATGATAAAGGTGAGAATTGTGGGTTGCACGCCTTACGGCATACATTCGCCTCTACCCTACTCGCAAAAGGCGTTGATATAAAGATAATATCAGACCTGCTCGGACACGAAAAGGTGAGTACTACTTATAATATATACGCACATCTTATTCCAGAACAGAAAGAAACCAGTGTTAAACTACTTGATGATATATAAAAACAAGGGAGCATTTCTGCTCCCTTATCTTTTTTATAGGCGTATCTCGCTGTTAAGATTTCGATTAACCCACTTCTCGTATTCTTTACGCGGAACGTAATACTGCTTCCCTATCTTAATAGTAGGCATAGTGTTAGTAGCCAAAATCTCATACATCTTATTGCGCCCACAGCCAATCAACTGCCTAAGCTCTTTAACTGACAGCAGGCTATAATCATAAAACTCGCTCATATTACCCTCTTACTTTCCGCTACTACCCAGCCTACCCATACCGCGCTGCGACGGAATCGCCTGAAGCTCCTCGTATGTAATCTCCTCTACCTCGACCTCGGGCACAGGTACAACAAGAAGCTGAGCAATTGCTTTCTCATAAGGATAAATGATGATATTACTCCTCTCTGCGTACTTCTGCCAACCCTCGGGAGTGTCGAGTCCTTCAAGCATTAGTGTTAAGAACTCGAAATCATTTGCATTCTTAGTGGCGTGTTCATGGAAAATTTCTCCTAATGTTATACCGTGCTTTGCTATCACAATATCATGCTCAGTAGTATTAGTTAAAGGGATAAGTATCTCATTACGATAACCGCTATCTATAACCCCAGCTCTCTGTGCTAATCCCTTGGTGCCTGTGCTGCCACGCTCTTTAGCAATAAGGCAATAACCCTCATCGCAGCAAGATGCAATACCTGTTGGGATCATCACCGTGGTATGTGCATCGATTATCATATACTGCTCCTCGAAATTAGCGTAGATATCGAAGCCAGCATCCTCTACTCTCTTTGTAGGAATAATAGCATCAGGTCTAACCTTTGCAAACTTAATTGTTGTATTCATATTGATACCTCTTTCTTCACATATAATCCACAGTGGCATAAGCCCTCTGTTTGCTGTTCACGGAACTCTTTACACATACATTTGGTATCAGAAGTTTTCTGTAGGCGACACGGGCAATAGCCGTCGTTAGCCTTTACAGCCTCCTTAACTCTATGATAAGTCTCCATATCAGGGTTCTTCTCTATAGTGAGCTTATAATCCATAGATCTATCAACCCACATTTAATCATCTCCTATTTTATAAATGTGTTGGTTTGCGCTGGTAAGCGTCACACCAAACTCGATATGATTGGCGGTACGCTCAGCTTCTTTGTATCTGCCGCACTTCACGTAATCAACGACGCCGCTCTCAATCAACCGCTTCACATACGGCGAATCATAATCACATCCCGTGTATACCATCGTTTTCAATCCTTGCTGCTTTGCAGCGCGACATAAAGCTAAGCACTCATCTGCCTGAAGCGACCACTCCAAACCGCCGAGAATAATACCATCATTAAAGATATTCTCCTTTACATGGGAGATAATATCGTCTACATCCTCGCTCAGGATAGGATAGTATTTAAGCTCCTGATTAAAGCAGTTCGGACAGTTAAAGGGGCAATCACAGGCGGAGATGAGTGCCCCCACAAAGGGGGCGTCTCCTAATCGCTCGTGCTCGATCGCCTTATAATTAACCTTCAAGCTCAAGCTGGCTCCTTTCGTTGAACTCCGCACGCTTGCCATCGTTGTAGTTATCTACGCAACGCAGATATCCTGTGATGCGCTGGTACATCTGAAGAGGCTCGTTGCAAACAGGACACTTGTCTACTGCATCCGCGATATAACCATGTTCACGGCAATATCTATTGAGCGGCGAAATGCTAACATACGGCGTCTTGTAGTTGCTGCATACGGTATGGATAATGCTCTTAGCGGTCTCTCCACTGATTGCGCCATTGCAGAAGATATGAATTACTGTGCCGCCAGTAAACATGATCTGTAAATCCTCCTGATGGTCGAATACCTGCTTAATACCCTCGACCTTTGACACAGGAATGTGACAGCTATTGGTGTAGTACGGCGACTCAGCAGTGCCGCGTGTAATGATATCGGGATACTCTTTCTTGTCTTTGAGAGCGAGACGGTAACAGGTTGACTCGGCGGGAGTAGCCTCGAAGTTATAGAGATTACCTGTCTCCTGCTGGAACTCAAGGAGCTTCTCGCGGATATGTGCTCCTACCTCCAGAGCAAACTCTCTGCCCTCATCACTAAGGATATCGTTACCCTTGCCGAAGAAATTCTCGCACATCTCATTCATACCAACCACACCAATCGTGCTGAAATGGTTGCGCATCGTACCGACATAGGTGTTGAATGCTGGAATGAGGCGGGTATCTATAACGTGCTTCTGGAGCCAATCTCGCTTGATTTCAAGGCTGTCCTTGGCTACAACGAGCACCTCATCGAGGAGCTTAAAGAACTTAGCCTTATCACCCTTACTCTTATATGCAAGGCGAGGCAGGTTGATAGTAACAACACCGATTGAACCTGTGCTATCACCACTGCCAAACAGACCGCCATTACGCTTCTGAAGCTCGGTAAGGTCAAGGCGGAGACGGCAGCATTGGTGAGTTATAATACCGTTAGGAAGTTCAAAAAGGTGTTCTGGTGTGTCTACTGTGAAGTTATACATAACATTAGTAGTAGACTTTACTTCCTTTACCTCTTTCACTGGGACAACGTAGTAATCGTTATACTTAGCATACTTATCGTCAGCTATCTTTAACTCGTAGCTAACAAATCTCTCTTTATCTTCCTTGTTGTCACCAAAATATCTTGTGTTATTCTTGTTTTCTCGATACTTTAGAATATGACCAACAGAAGATGCAAGAGTTATTAAATCTCTTGTTAACTTCTTGTTGGTGGTATGTGAAAAAATGTTATACTTGCGACAACCGTCAGTATCCAAATATCCATCATACATACCTCTTCTAAAATTATCGTTTGTGTTCCAAGTAGCACTAGCTATCCTCTTATTAATAGCTTTATCTCCGGTAATATACTGATTTACAAACCCTACTGCCTGTAACCCGTATACTTTTATCTTGAAGATATTGTTATCTGTCTGTTTATCAACAGCAACCTCACATCCAAACTGGCTGAAATAGTCTCTGATTTCATTTACAATATCTTCTCTATTAATATTGATAGCGAAGCAAATCTCACTATGCGAATGATGAGAAACCCACCCCTCCGCAAGGTAATACCCAATAATACGTCCGCTGTTATAATCGCCTACCCTATTATCAATCCCCCACGGCTTTGATGATATAAGAAAATTATCGCCAGCCTTTAAATCCTGACTTTCAACAATCTTTTCTTCTTCATCTATATAAGCTACACACTTATGCTGCTCGGAAAAGTTTTGGGTGTATCCATTCTCTATTCTGCAGCTGAGAAATATGTTACAGGTGTTATAAACCAAAAGGAAGCCGAGGCAACGCGCGGCGCATACGATACATATATGCGCCTGTTGAGAGAATACTACGCTACAAGAATACAGGAGATACGTGAGGGCAAAAGTAACACAGACTCAAGCGCAATACTGGAAAAGGCGGATAGTGTTTATGCGGCGATAGGCTCGATGGGGCTGACCGACAAAACGTTAGATACCAGCGTAGAAAAGCTGAAGACAGAACGAGACCTTATGGTAGGTAAGGTCGAATTATATACTAAGCTTGAGAACGCGATAAAGGAATACAACGCTGAAAGAATAAAACTTCTTGGTATGGACGTGGAGGCAGAGGGCTACAGCGAGCAGCAGAAGTATGTACAAGAATTACTTGATAGCGTAAGCAACCTGAAGCGAGTAGCCAACGATCCTGAGAACGCTCTGTATAATAAGGGTATGGAGAAGAACGCTCAGGCGCTGGAGCGACAGATGGATGCGGAGTATAAGACAGCACAGAAGCGTATTACTCTTCAGAACAATATCAATAACTGGCGTACAAAGAACGAGAGGGCGGCGCACGTATACGCTGACAATATCCGTGAGATTGAGGAGGAGATCGCGGACGCTCAGGGCGATGCTCTTGAAAAGCTGAATGATCGTTTCAGTTCAATAAACGCTGAGGCGCAGAGCCGCGGACTTAAAGGGCGTAATCCCACAGCTCAGGAGATAGCTAATAATATTACTTCCGCTGAGATGCTAATGGGTAAGCTCAACCAGCTCCTTGCCGGTGCGAGCGGTAAGGCATTTACTGAGTTCGACACCGAGATAGAGAGAACCAAGCTGGCTATCACGGCGGCTATGGACGAGGTCTGGGGAGTGGACGATAAATTTATCGGCGGCAACCCCGAAACTCTTAAGGAAGCAAAGCGACAGCTCAAGGAACTGACAACTCAGTTTGAGCAGGCTGGCTATAAGGGTAAGAATGCTTTCACGAATATAGATAAAGCAGCACGCGGCTTATTTAATTTATTTGGCGGCGGCATTATCATAAGCCAGATAAAGAGCCAGTTCACGGACGCTTATCAATCCATCGTTATGCTGGACAGCGCGTTTGCTAATATCCGCATGACTATGAGTATGTCTAATGCTGAGATGCGCGAGCTGGGCGATAACAGTATCCAGCTTTCCAAAAAGCTCGGCATTACACTGGACAGCGTTATGCAGGCGGCTACTATCTACGCAAACGAGAACATCTCTATTAATGATATCATTGCGAGAGCCGAGCCTACGGCACTGCTTGCATCGGCGGCGAACATGGAAGCTACAGCAGCAGCCGACCTAATTCAGGGCGTTGTTTACCAGTTCGATCTGGACGACAGTGCGGAATCACTTATGAGGGTGGTTGACTCTATCGAAGCTATCTCGGCTGCAACAGGCGTTGAATTTAAGCGAAGCATTGAGCAGATTTCCGAGGGCATTCAGGCTTCAGGTGCTATCGCGCACGCTTCGGGATATTCGTATCAGGAGTTTGCGGCGCAGATAGGTAATCTTGTTGAGCGCACACGACGCAGTGGTTCCGAGGTCGCAAACGGGCTTAAGATGATCTTTGCGCGACTGGGACAGAACCTTGAGGGCGACGCCACCGAGGAAGAGATATCAAAAGCAGAAAAGGCGTACGCTTCGCTGGGTATTGCGCTGAGAGATGGCACGGATGATTTCCGCGACCTGCCCGATGTATTCGAGGAGCTCAGTGTAAAATGGCAGACCATGACGGATACTGAAAAGGCTTACATTGCCGAGGTCTCCGCGGGTAATAGAAACCGTTCTGTGTTCATGTCAATGATGGACGGCTATGCTTCTACGCTCGGACTGGTGGAGACTGCGGAGCAATCTGCAGGCTTTGCACTTGAGGCTAACGCCGACAGAATGGATGCATACGAGGCGAAGCTCGGTAAGTTAAAGGCTACTCTTGAGTCGTTCTATAACAATCTGGTGGATACAACAGGGTTAGAGATTGCTGTAGAAGGGTTGACTACTATAGCAGAAGGTGTTGATACTCTTACAAATAAGATACCCGTTTTAAGTGACGCTGTAAGAGCGCTTGGTGCTGGATTTATAGCCCTTTCAATTCCTAATATCGTTAATGAACTTAAGCAGTCCCAGTCTGGACTGGGAGCTGTTCTGAGAGCAGTCACTGGTAATCACGAAAAGGCGAATGCCGTAAAGGAAGCTATTCGTAACAAAGGTGCAGAATGGGCAGCTAAGATAGAAGAGAAAAGACAGCAGAAACAAGCCAATAAGGAACAGCAAGAATCTATCATTATTAAGACTAAAACAATAGCGGTTAATAATGCGGTCACGAAATCCGAACGAACGTTTGGTGATACTTTAGATGATACAACTAAAGACATAAACGAAAATTCTGCAGCTCTTGATAATAACTCTAAAAAGATTCGTGAGAATATGATGTTAAACGAAGCTGCCGAAAATGTAAATAAAAATGATGTTAATACCCCAACTGCCCCCACTAATAAAACAGGCGACGCTGGAATATTAGCCGCACTTGGCTTAACCAAAGCAAATATTATTGCCGCTTTAGTAACAGTTGCTATCACGCTGATTATCGGTGGTATTAACAAGGCTATTGAGAAGCAGGAGGAACTCAGACAGGAATATGAAGATACTCTTAATGTCGTTGCACAGTCTACTAAAGAATATGCGAATAATAACAAGAGTATGAAAGATACAGCGGATGAGCTACATAAACTTATTCCTATCTATGAAAGCTTGTCTAAGGGTGTAAATTCCTACGGACATAATATTTCTCTGAGTGCAGAGGCATACGAAACATATAAAGATACCGTTACACGAATTGCAGAGCTCTCCCCTGACCTTGTGGCTGGACATAACAATGAACAGCTTGCGTTACTGAGCGTTGCTAAGGCGGCGGGTAATGCGGCGGATGAGTATGCTAGAATGGCTAAGAATGCTGCGTTGGCAAGCGCAAAAGACACTATGGATAATGCTCAAACGGTATTAACTGGGTCTTTCGATACTCCAAATAATGTAACCCTATATGATAAATACGATGCTTCAGAAGAGTTACTACAAGCTTTTAAGGATACTCAGAACGGGATTCTCGTAAATCATAATTCTTGGGGTGAAATAACTCCTCTCGCGCAGTTTATAGAGATGTCGATGAGGGGTGTAGCTTCTTCTGATGGGGATATAGCTAAGGTTTACCGCGAGGTTCTTGATGACCTTGGTGTTTCTTCAATGGACGAGATTACTTTATCGGAAATAGAAGCGCTTGTAAAGCAATACAAAGACGAAGTATTTTTAGTGAACCAAGGGGTGAAGCTTGCCCTTTCTACGCAACTAGAAAGCAACGATGAGTATTATAAACTTTCTGAGTCTGCTCGTTCGATGGTATCCTCTATTGTTGATAGTCTATCTCAAGATAAGGATTTCTTAGCGGATGCAACTAATAATATTAACAATATTTCTGTAGCTGCAGTTAAGATAATTAACGCCGTAGATAACAGCGAACTAGTTTCTCTGTATAACCAGATGAATACGCTTAATAAACAGCTCAACGAAAACAAGATAGGTTATCAGGATTACCTTGACGCAATGTATGATATCAGCACTCAGGCTAACGCTATTGCTACAGAGGAGGGCGTGGATGTTTCAACTCTGTTCGACTTTAGTGTGCAGCAGGGTATGTTTGATGAATATACGGAGCAGATCATTAAGGAATATAAAGCTTCTCTGCAGAGAGCTTTTGAAGCTGAAAACCCTGAACCAAAATCTATATTCAATTCCGAAGATCCTGTACCTGACTCTGAAATACTCAACCCTTTTAATCAAGATGAGATAAATACAGAAAGAAAGAAATATAACACATGGATAGAAAGAGGTAAGGATTATATCTCTGGCCTATGGAACTCCGAGCTCGAAGAGCACATCAACAATCTCCCCGCTAACAAGCTTAGCTTTGCAGCTGAGATGGATATCGACCCAACATGGGATATCGAGGAGTTTGACGCTGAGCTGGAAAAGCAGATGGCAAAGGCTCAGGAGAAGAGACAGGTAGAATTCAATCTGCTTGATGCAGGAAATCAGGAGCATATCAACACTTATATCGAATCACTTGAAAAGGTAAGTACTCTTGCTAAGGGTGCGGAAATGAGCAGCGCGGAGCTTCTTCAGTTCATGATGCAGTTCCCTGACTTTGACTGGGAGCGCTACGGCATTACTGGCGAGGAAGGCGTTGGAGATTTTGGAGCGGCGGCTATTGCTATGGCTGGAACAGCTCTGGATGATCTGATGCTTATGCTTCCCGATGCGGATGATGCAACTATCAAGTTGTTTAAGGATATGGCTGCTACAGCGAGAGAAGCGGCTGATGAGATAGATGGTATAACCGAAGCTATCGATAAGGCGTCCTCTTTTAAAGATACGATGAAATCAGTTGATAGCGACCTTGCTAAATACGGCAGGCTGACCGCTGACACATTAAAGTCTATCGTATCGGATATCCCCGAAATGGAGGATGCGGTGCGCGATTATATCCTTGGCAACATCGAACAGGAAGCGTTCCTCAACGAATACAAGAATAAGCAGAAGCTGGCACAGGACGAGCTTTACTATAAGCTGGTCGGCAAACTGGACGCGGCTGCTGTAAACTATATGAAAGACAATTACGGCGTAGACCTTTCCAACTGTAAAAACTATCTTGACGCTAAACTTGAGCTATACAAACAGCTGGTAGTAGCGAACGAGATATACGGCAAGTATATCAGTGAAAGCGGTAAGGCGGATTTTGCTGGGCTGTTCAATGATACAGGTAGCGATAGCGATATGGCATACCTTAGCCAGTTACGTGTTAAGTACCTTACGGCGCTTAACGACCTGTTCGGCACACTGGATGGAAGTTACGAGGGAATATTCGCAGACCTGTTTGCTCCCGAGGAAATGGAAGAGGTTAATAATATCCTCAGTGAGATGGTGTCGCTGTATGACCAGATATTCAGCGGAATAAAGAATGTTGCTGAGCTTCGCATTGAATCGCTGGAAGCTGAAAAGGAAGCTCTTGAAGAAAAGAATGAGGAAGAACAGAAAGAGATAGATCTTATCAAGGCTAAGCAGCAGCTTGAGGATGCGCGTAATAACAAGGTTATCCGTGAGTATCATGAAGGACAGGGTTTTATCTGGGCGGCTGACCAGAAAGCTATAGCAGAGGCTGAAGAAAATTTAGCAGAGACGGAAAAGAACGCACAGGTAGACGCGATAGATAAGCAGATAGAGGCTATCAATAAATACGTGGATAGCATAGATGATATTACAGAAGCAGTTGAGCGGCAGAAGAATATCAGCGCGGCTATGAGCTACCTTGGTATTACAAACCCCGAGGAGCTGCTGAGTCTTTCCGATGAGCAGATAAAGTCTTTTGCGGCAAACTATCAGAGCCTTTCTCTTGCCAGCGACAAAAAGGATAATGCGGAGAAGATATCTCAGTACGCTACGCTTACAGATGAGCAGATAGCTCAGATGTTTGGCAGTAACTTTGGTATTACTATGCAGAACCTTATCAATAGCTGGGATGGTTCTTATTTCATCCCTGATGTGGTACAGCAGTTCGTGGAGACAGAAAAGAAAGCTATCGAGGCGGCTAAGGCGTCTGCGGAAACAGGCACTACCGAAACGCCGACACAGAGAAATATTTACATTGAGAATATCAATGTGACATACTCTGGCGACAGCTTTGAAGAAATACTGCACGAGGCTACACGCTACGCATATACGCATTAAGTTGATGAGGGTGTACATTTGTATGCCCTCTCAATGGCGTTTCAATTGAAACAAAAAAGGCTCCTTTCAGAGCCTCTTTTATTATGGGTAAGATTCTTCAAAGGAACGGAATGGGGGCGGTGTGTAGGAGGGGTTGGTTTTACGTATCAGTTCGGTTGTGTCATTTGCAACGCTTTGATGAACTGGTTGATTTTCAAATGAAAGCAGGATATCGCAATGTAACTTATTCGAGTGGATCAAAAGTAAAGATAGTGTTTCTTTGATGGCGGCAAAATTATCTGGTTTAACTTTTATATTAATATCATAGCACGTACTATATATATCTCTAAGCATGATTATAACATCAACCAGTGGTTCTAAACCCAAAGAAACCTTATCCGTTTTTATTTTGCTAACAGCTTTAGGTGTAAAATGATCCGCAACTATGATACACTGATTTACTATAGACTCTATTCTCTCAATTCTCTCCTCTATAGGCAGTTCTTCGGGTAATATCATAGGGATAACCATTTTAGTTGTGTACTGAGCATATTGCTTGGCGCCATATTTTTCTGGCTCTAGCTCTATTTTGTAAATAAAGCGATTAAGATTTGCAAGATAATGATGTGGATCAAGTTCTAAAACTTTATCAGTATATTCAAGAGCCTTAGTTATATCTCCAGCGTCTACACATTTTTCTCTCATAAAATCATACCGCTCTATTATCTCGCTAGTATCTTTATTATGCTCAGGAATAACCTTAGTGCCACAAAACAAACACTCATAGAACGCCCCTACTTTAATAAAATCATTACCGCCACAAGAAGAACAAATAAAACTCTGCATATTATCACCTCATTTAAATTATAACACCTCTTCCTTGTTAATGTCAAGGGTATGTGTCTTTTATTATTTACATGGAAATTATCTTTAGAAAGACTTGACAGATTAGTACACAGTGATATAATACAACCAGAATAAAACAACACTGTTGCTATTATTCTAAAGACATAATTTATTATTAAGGAGGCTTTACTATTATGACAGATGTAGTAAACGAAAAGAAAGAAGCAAGAACTCAGGTATCAGTATTTGAAAGTGAAGAGTTCGGAAGTGTAAGAACGGTGCGCGAGGGAGATAAGGTGCTGTTCTGTGGTTCAGATGTAGCTAAGGCACTCGGATACACCAATGCCCGAAAAGCATTATCAGACCATTGCAGGTATGTAACGAAACGTTACGCACCTCATCCCCAGTCCCAAAATAAGACCATCGAAATGTCTTTCATCTCCGAGGGTGATGTTTACCGCCTTATCGCACATAGCAAACTCCCCGCTGCAGAGAAGTTTGAGAGCTGGGTATTTGATGAAGTTCTTCCTACTATCAGACAGACGGGCGGCTATGTGGATAGCGGCAGAGAGGCGGAGTTTATTAAATTCTACTTTCCCTCATTCTCCGAGGACACTAAGCTCACCATGGTGCTTGATTTAAAGGGGCAGAACGCTAAGCTTAGGGATACTCTTGAGACGCAGAAGCCGAAGGTAGAGTTCGCGGACGCAGTACTCGCATCCGATGATAGTATAAGTATGGGTACTATGTCTAAGCTTCTGTGTAAGAAAGGAACTAAGATAGGGCGCACAAGATTATTCAAGCTGTTGAGAGACAATAAGGTGCTGATGGATAATAACGAACCTTATCAGGCATACGTTGAGAACGGATGGTTTGAGGTAGTGGAGAAAACATATCTGCTGCCATCGGGCAAGGTAAACATCTGGCGCACTACCAAGGTTAAGCCGAGAGGTCAGGTTGGTATCTCGAAGCTTGTTAAGAAAGTAATCGCATAAATTATAAGAGGCTCTTTACACGGAGCCTCTTTTTATATAACCAGAAAGGAGAATAATATGATCTGTGATATTACCAACGCATCGCCTTGTAATGTATCAGTCGATGCCGAACAAAGAGTTCAGTTTAAGTTTGTATTCTGGGGCGACGGCTGTACGGAGGCTAATGTTCTCCTTTACGATGTCACCGACCCTACGATAGCGCCCGTGCGCCTGTATAAATTCCTGCACGATGAGCGCCGCACTTATTATAACGGCGAGGAGATTGACTGTAATTATTATAGACCAGCCGACCTTAACGGCGAATTTCTTAACGACCGCCGCTACATCTGGAAGGTACGCCTTTACGAGGATGTTGATCTGGATAACGGTAAGATACCCTCTGTTATTCATGATAGTATTACCACTATGAAAGAGCCGTACTTCTTTGGTACGGTACAGGAGAGCCTTACGCCCAACGAGGAATTACTGGTATACATAGAGCCTAATCTGGATATCACGCTTCCTATGTGGATGCGCATAGGCGACGATCCTACCTATCGTATCGTACTCAGCTATGATACAGTTACAGGGTTTTGTAAGCTTAAAAACAAATTCCCGACTTATCCTGCGGCGGGCTCTACATACTCGCTGAGCTCTGTGCGCTCATACGTCCCTACGAAAGAGAAAGAGATAAACCAGATATTCGTTGAGAAAGGGATTACTCAGTTCGCAAACGCGGAGTTCGTAGATACCCGACAGAGCGAAACGATAAACCCGTGGTACATAGAGTGTGCGCCCACAATGGAGGGCGGCGAGATCGGATACTACCCAATACTTGATTATAATAGCAGAACTGGACTGCTCACATTAGGCGGCGGATTCTCCCGCGTATTTGATGTGGGGACAGAGCTGGTAGTCAGAACGTGCTTTATTGATTCGCGCTACTTCCCTATTATGGCAAAAAAGACGCCCTACTTTAAAGATATGAGTGTTCTGCCCGTTGAGATGTGCGGCGAGAATATTCGCTTCTATTCTAATGGTATGACTTCCAAATCTCTGATTAAGTATTATTGGCTGGATATCTATGAGGATGATGTGTTGATAGAGACTACGCAGCGCATTTTTATGGCGAAGCTGGATTACTATTACCGCAAAGCAAGACCAGGCAAGAGCTATCACGCGGTATTCCATGTTGTAACGCAGGATGGGATGACTAATCAGGAGGATGCGCCGTGGTTTCCCTCTGCAACGGTTTCTACGGCAACGAATGTATCCTCTGTGTTTATGATAAACCCGCAGTCTGTAAGCATCCCCGATATGTATGCGGAGTATGATAGCGAAAGACATGCGGTTCGCTTTGAGTGGGTAGGGTCTCTCGATTACGGTTTTAAGGTGCTGCGCAAGGATGCGGACGGAATAAAGCTTGTAGGTCATTTCCACGGTGAGACCTTTTATGATTACACATGCGCCGCGAACACTACGTACACGTATTATATAATCCCATATATCAAAGGTAGTGACGGGAAGTGCACATTCTACGCAGAACAGGAGCTTGAGTTGACTACTCCTCGCTTCCGTGAATGGTCTGTGTACGGGCTTCGCAAACAGCCTTTTACCGCGCTCGCCAAAGATGATACTCGCATCTGGTATCCGTATCAGGACGGGCTGTATGAATACGAGGTAGAGGATTATTGGTGCGCTGCATTCGACCTTGAGCCGCACACCGCATTCACACAGAACCTTAACCGCACTCTGTACACGGGGGATCATCCAAAGCCTGTGGCAGTTGTCGGCAGCAATAATTACGACAGCTTCTCGCTGAGCTTCTCACTTGGTAAGGTAGAATGTCCGCGCAGACGAATTGTGCTGGGGACTATCAGCGATATCAAGGCGTGGAAAGAGTTTCTGGCGAAAGGCAATCTGGTTATTCTGAAAGACCCTGACGGTAATATGTGGGCTGGGGCGCTCACTGCGAACACTTATGATAAGACTTATTACGGAAGCCGCGTAGAGTATAAGGTAAATATAGACTTTACAGAAACGACACCTATGGATAAAGTACTTATTACGGAATGGGGTGTGTAAATGGCTGATATTTACAATTGCTTTGATACCACCTACATTGATTTATGCAAGAATAAACTGCGCAGATACCGCTATAAGCTTGAGATACTTGATTGGTACGAGTTTGTTACTAAAGAAATATCTGATGAGCTTATAGACAGTGGCTCTATTACTATTAACCGTTCTCAGGGCGTGCGCCGCAGTTGCTCACTCACACTGTTCAACTTCGACAGTGAGACAGAGCCGAGCTACAACAGCGACTTCTGGCTGACAAAGAAGTTTAAGTTATGGTGTGGTATCGAGGATGAATCCACGGGAAATATATACTGGTTTCCGCAGGGTGTGTATCTTACCACACAATTCAACATTACGAGTGATTGCAAGCTACAGATAACAGGTGTTGATAAATTCGGCTTGTTCACTGCTGACTTTAACGCAAGTATACTTACTGCAGAACATCGCATCGCAAGAGGAAAGAAGATAGTGATGGCTATACGCGATATTATCAGGATGTCGATGGGTAACAAGCGTATCTGCGACCCGATAGAGCCGTTGTTTGACGCAGACCTGTTTGACGAGGAAGTACCGTACGATATATCGGTATCTGCGGGGCAGTATATTGGTGATATACTTGTGGAGCTGGCGCTCTGTCTGGGGGCGGATATCTACTACGATGGGCACGGCAGACTTTGCGTACATCGCGGCACAACAGATACCAGCTATGCTCAGCGTGGCGCTCAGTGGTATTTCGATAACCATGATATTAACGTTATATCGACAGGTACGGACAGTCAGCTAAGCACAGCGATTAATATGGTTACTGTTACGGGGACTGACGCAGATGAAGTGCATCACTATTACACGGCGCGAAACACAAACCACGCCTCCCCTCTTAATATTTACGCGATCGGAGAGAGGGCGGCGGCAACTATAGAGACGGATATGGGATACTCAGACCAGCGCTGTAAGGAATACGCCGAGTACTGGTTGCGTGAAAAATCCGTGCTTGCTCTGTCTGTAAGTATAGAGAGCATAGTTATACCGCATATGGATGCCGATCAGGTCATCGCTATTGATAGTGATGGAAGCGGCGACTATAAGCGCTATATCGTCAGCTCAGTGAATATTCCGTTTGGTAATATCGGCACGATGTCGCTGAGTGTTACTAATGTGGTGGATTTACTTTATTATAACGAGATATAAGGAGGCGTAGTATGGATAAGCAGAAAGAAAACGGGAGCAAGAAAAATTCTGTTACTGAATTTATGGCTCTGATAGATAATCGTGTGCAGCAACTTATCACAGCCGCGAGCGAACGTTTCTCAAAGCTCAGGAAAGGTACAGTTATATCGTATGACGATGAGACCTACACAGCGCTGATACAGTTTGACGAGGATAAAGAAGGCAGTACATACGAGTTCGTTAATAAGACCGGTGAAAATCTTTTTGAGGGAGATCGCGTTGGGGTAACATACTACACGTCCGCTGCCCGTGGCATACTTTCAATACGTTACGGGGATCCCTCCCCTCTCAGTAATTACACTGGAGTTCTTGAGCCGATCACAGCAATCACTATCAATTCTGATACAGATTATATGGTATCTACTAATGCTGGTATTGAAAAGTATATCGCTGTATTTGAGGATGACTGATATGAATGAGATGCAGTTTATAAAGGATGATAAGGGTAGGATTGTTACGGTGGTGCGCGGGGATAAATGCGCTCGGATAACATGGGCGAAAGATGATTTGGATATTGAGTTTTGCAACTTCGTAATAACAATAGCCTGCACGGGTAGAGGAGTTGGAGGTGAATACAGTGGCTGATATCGATGAGAAGCGAATAACGGGCGTGTCGGATTCGGATGTTACGATACCGATACGCTGGAGTACAAATGCAAAGGACTTAAAATGGAATAATGCTATAGCGATGGGTGTTACTATCGCACGTACCATAGATAAGATGAATCTATGGGACGGGTATTTACATTTTAAGGAGCGTGTTAAGCCGCCTAGTATTCGTCAGCAGCTTGTACGAACCTCCCAGATAACCGAGGAGCTTATACTGGATGTTCAGGAATACATTGACCTTGTATTTACAGAAATAGTTGATACTCGCATAAGACCTACGCGCGTATACACATCTGATATATCTGCGGTTCTCCCCTACTCAGTTAATTCTACTTATTGCGAGGGAGATACTGTTATATATATTGTTATGGATAACCCTGTGTACTCGGATAATATAGCCGCGAATACGGGAGCATTTACAGTGACTGGCACATTCGGCGGCGTTATGTATACAATGCAGCCTGAAGCGGTAGAACTCAGCGATCACAATACTATTAAGCTAACTACTTCAAGTTTTGCGCAGGCTTCGGGAGAGGTAAGCGTTTTGTATAAAGCGGAGAACGGGAATATTATGCGCTATCTGGACGCAGAGAAACTGAACAGCTTTAATACAACATTTACATATACTACAACATATTTGGAGGGAGAGTAAGATATGGCATTAAAGGGACAGACAAAGATACAGCTTTTCAACGCAAAAACAGGAGAGTTGGAACAGGAAGTCAATGAGACTAATATGGTTACAAACGCGATAACCAACGCGCTTAACCTACCAATGGATTTCTATTCTGCAATACCTTTTGCAACTATTGTAGACCAAGTTGCTCCTATACAGACTGAGGGTATGGCTGGCGTTCTTGTATTAGATAAAAACATTAAAGAAGATGTGAATATTACATCGCTGCCTAATGATGTTAATATCGTAGGTAATGCTGGCGAAGTTTACTCTGGTACAAACACCTCTCGCGGAACATATAACTCTAATGAAAGTAAGGCGTTAAGCAACGGCTATCGCCATGTATGGGATTTTGCGTCAGATAGAGCTAACGGAGATATCAGTTGTGTATGCCTTACGCATATTGATGGTGGTAATTGTGGATTAAATGGTTATGATGAATATGCGTACAGATATAAACAAATTAGTCATATCACTGAAACCAATATTAATTCCAATAGTTTTGTAGGAATTACAGATAAAGCAACTTATTGTTTGGCTAATATCTCTTATAGAACCGTTACACTGGATTATTATAAAGGATTTAATACTGATAAAGTTCTGCTTTCGCGTAGAGCTAACAATAGTTTGGTTTTACAGGAAACAGTAACGTTTGAGTTGTCTAATGCTTATTTTAGTGGTGAACATTATGAGTATTGGAACACAAATTCTAATGGAGTTATAAGAATAATAGGTACTCGTTATGTTGATGGGCAGTATGTTGTAAGTGTATGCAAAATAGACGCTATTAATAAAGTTATACTTTTAGATAAGACGTTTACGCTTAAAGGGTTTGATGATACTATCTATAATATTAATGATTTTGAACATCATTCTATTATGGATAACTACTGTTTATTTGCAGTCAAGATGACAAGCTCTCATCCTAATTATCATTCGTCCTATAGTTTCGTTATAGTAGCTACAGATATGGATGGTAATTTTATTAAAGAGTTTAATCAGAGATGGAGCGGTAAAATAAAATCTTGCAGTTATGATACGCATGACAAAATATTAAACTTCCATTATAACACAGATGAATGGGTAGATGAAAATTTAAACGTAGTTAAGTGTAGCAGTTCCTCATATAATGGTTCGTATTATATATATAGGTATGCGTATACCTATATCGATTTGCATCCATATTGTTTAGGACAGTATGGCAGTACTGCGTATTTATTTCTTGACAGGACATATCTTGCTACCATCAATAATCTTGCTACTACAGTAACCAAAACCAAAGAGCAGACAATGAAAATAACTTATGATATTACGGAGGTGTAAATATGGAATGGTTTATTGAGAACTGGACACTTATACTTACGGCGCTTATAGTAGTTGCGGTGCTTGTAATTACTATTGTGGCATTCTTTAAATTGCCTGTTGCTATGCAGCGAGGAAAAATTAAAGAGTGGCTGTTATGGGCGGTTACAGAATGTGAAAGAGATCTCGGCGGCGGAACAGGCGTATTGAAGCTCCGTCAGGCGTGGTCTTGGTTCGCAGACTCATTTCCTTGGGTTTCAAAGATAATTTCTTTTGAGATGTTTTCTGCGTGGGTAGACGAGGCACTGGTGTGTATGAAACATATACTTGAAACAAATAAAGCTGTCGCTGAATATGTCGGCGGTGAAAGCGATGAATAAGAAGAAATTTGAGTTCAGTAAACTTATCATTATATTTGTAGGAGCGGTTACGATTTTAGTGACCGCTTTTACTATGTACATGATATGGGAAACTAAAGATATGATGGCATTTACATATCTTATTCCTGCCGTTTTTACTGAAACTGCTTCGGCTACAGGTTTCTATTATTGGAAAGCCCGTACTGAGAATAAAATCCGTATGAGTAAAGAAATACAGAAAGAGCAGATTGAAGAAGAAACTGTGAACGTGATTAATAATATCTCTGATGATAATATGAACTATTAATGAAAGGAGTGACATTATGACTGCTGATAAAATTATAGAACTGAATGGTGTGAAAGTAAATCAGAAAATCATTCCTGATGGAACGAGATGGAAAGACAGTGCTAAGGCAATCAAAGCAGGATTTGAAGCTAACGCTTTGTATAAAGCACAGGTACGGATGACTAAAGTTAAAACCGTTACTATGCACAATACCGAAGATCTTGACCATATTGAAAAGGATGCCGAGAGATATGTGCTTGCCACCTATAACGAGAATATGCTTTCAACGCGCCCTCACTTATATACAGATGATATCGAGGCATGGCAGCTTCTCAGATTTGACGAGGTTGGTTGGTGCAATGGTCGTGGGACAAAAAATACTGGCGCTATAGATGATATCTCTATTGAGTGTATCATGGGCGAAGATGCGGTTTCTGACGCAAAGGCGGAGGATAATGCTGCTCGTCTTGCGGCGTATCTGCTCTATAAAAACAATCTCGATATTACCGCACTGAGGACACATACCTACTGGATAAATCTCGGCTTAGGTGTTAAAGGTAGCGTAGATTATATGAATACATATAAGCATCCTAAAGCGGGGAAATATTGTCCTTATTATATACTTCCGCACTGGTCGGAGTTTAAAGCTCTTGTAAAGAAATATCTGGATGAATTGAATAACCCTGAGATATACCGAGTTCGCAGATCGTGGCTTAATGCTATCTCTCAAATCGGAGCGTACACTAACCTTGAAAGTGCAAAAGCGTTGGCTGACTTTAACCGAGGTTATAAAGTGTATAACTCAAAGGGTAAGTTGGTATATCAGCCCAAACAGTATTACGCGAGATATGTGACAACGCAGAATAAGGTTGCATACAAAGCAATCCCCGCAACTGATGCCAAGACGATGGGCTGGCTTCATAAAGGTATTAGTGTGGTTGTACACCTTGGTTCAGACACAAAGGCTACTAACGGAACTATATGGGTGCAAGCAGATTACAACGAACAAACGATATGGCTTCCCCTGAAATATTTAAGAAAGGAGAAGTAATATGGCGGATTGCGCTGAAATGAGAGAGCGAATGGGTATCGTTGAGACAAATCTTAAACATAACAATGAACGCCTTGAGCGCGTCGAGAAGAACACAGAAGCTATCTATCAGCTTGCTACATCAGTTGAGGTCGTAGCGAATGAGATGAAGAACACAACAAAGAGACTGGATAGTATGGATAAGAAGATTGGTGAAGTAACCAACGGACAGAAAGAACTCTCAAAGAAGGTTGATGAGGTCTCACTTGCCCCTATCCGTGAGGATGCGGCTAAATGGAAGAAAGTAGTCGGGGCTGTATTAGGTGCATTGGGTAGCGCAGTTATTGGGTATCTGATAGCTACTATTATCCCCGTTCTTGGGTAAGGAGGTGTAAGTATGGCGATTAGTTTACTTAGAAAGAATTACGAGACTCAGGCATGTCAGTTTGTTGTTGATAACGAATCGGAAGTAGCCCTGCTTCCTACCCTTACCACTGCTGGGCAGATCGACCCGCTTAAGAGAGTGTACGCTTGTGGAATGGGCAGTATTGCTAAAATCACAGGCGCGGATGGGGTTTATTACGTACTCACAGGTGAAAACAAATGGGTAAAGAAAACTGTATCTGGCGGTGGCGGTAGTTCTGGTGGCGGTGGCGATTATGACTATGTTACCCCCGATGATATTGACGACCTCTTCCCTGCTGAAACAAATGTATAACAAGCCGCTCTGAATATGGGCGGTATTTTATTAGGTTTTAAAGGGGCGATAGTCCTTTTAAAATATATCACTTATAGTAACTTAATTCCGAGTTACTAGGACAACATCTATTAAAGGAGAAATGTATTATGGCAAACGAGAAAATTATGACCCTTAGTATGCTTACTTATTATGATGGTAAGATCAAGAGCTGGGTAACAACTGAGCTTGACGAGGCTATTGCAGGTCTTGGTAATGTATTTACACTCAAGGGTACAGTTGCAGATATCGCTTCCCTCCCTGCTGATGGTAACGAGACAGGCGATATTTATCTGGTAGGTACTACCGCACCTTTCGATGAGTATTACTGGGATGGCTCTAAGTGGGAGCTTATGGGTACTACAGCAACAGATATCTCTGGCTGTGTAACAAAGGAAGCTCTGTACGAGGGCGCTGACGGCACAGGTACAGTAGCAGCTCCCGCTGACGGTACAATCATCAAGTCTATCTATGACAAGATTGCTGCTGTTCAGGCTGAGGTAGACGCTGCTGAGGAAAAGATCGCTGCTAACGAGGCAGCTATTGCAGAGAATAAGGCTGCTGTAGAAAAGGCTCAGGACGAGGTTGACGCTCTTGAGACCCTCGTAGGCGTTATTCCCGAAGGCGCAACTGCTGCAACTGTAGTAGATTATGCAAAGGAACTCGTAGACGCTATTGAGGATTACGATGACACAGAGGTTCGCGGTCTGATTTCTGATAACGCTGAAGCTATCGCAAAGAACGCTGAGGATATCGGTAAGAACACTGAGGCTATTGCAGCTGTTAAGGAGACTGCTGACGGCGCTGTACAGGAGGTGACTGCTGGTACTGCTAACGGTACAATCGCAGTTGATGGTACAGATGTTGCTGTTACAGGGCTTGGCGGAGCAGCTTACAAGGCTGAGGATTACTATGAGGTAGCAGGTGCTGCTCAGACTGCTGCTTCCGCTGCTCAGACTGCCGCTCAGGAGTATGCTGATGGTCTGAATACAGCTATGGATTCTCGCGTTGAGGCTCTGGAGACCGCTACATCCAACACAGTTACCCCAGAGGATATCGACTCCCTCTTCGCTGGTACAGGCGTTTAATTCTAATTATGCAATTAATAATTAAATAGTAAATGGTGCGTGGGCTTCGGCTCACGCACTTATTACTAATTACTATAGAAAGGAGATTTTCTATGGCAGATAATAATTCCTTTTTAAATTGGGAAAGTTTCAAGCATTATGATGCCAAAATGGATGAGGTTATTATAGATATATATAACAAACTCGGTGCTGGTGGTTATGTTATTGATTCTTCTCTTTCCGAGACTAGCGAAAATGCTGTTCAGAATAAAGTCATCGCAGAAGCTTTAGAAAATTACTATAACAAATCTACTGGATTACGCGATGGCACTACCTATGCTGATATCTTTTCAACATCATTAAATTCTACACACGGATGTTGGAATAAATGGTGTATTGTAAGCGGTCAATCAAACACCCCTGATACAGATGGATATATAGAAAACGCCCCCGAAATATCAGAAGCTTTATGGTATGAGGTGTTTACGGGCGGTTCTACAGATGACCTTGTATATAGCAGAGGTTTTCAGATAGCTATTGGTTGTTACAATCATCAGAAGAAAATATATGTGAGATACTTACACGATAACGTTTGGAGTGAGTGGTATAAATTTGCTAACTCGACTGATGGTATTGCTGTAAACCATCAGTCTCAATACGACTGTAACACACTATTCGATGCTGGTGTGTATCTAGTATCACGCGGCACTAATACTCCACCTAACGTTGATTGTGGCTCACTACTCGTTATGCCATATAGAAAGCCTTACGGTAATGAAATACCAGATTATGTGGCTCAGATTTTCATTCCTACTGGCGATTACAGTAAGACTTCTATGTGGTATCGCACATCAATTGCGAATGCATTTAGCGAGTGGCATGAAGTTTTATCGTATGATAACATCGGTAATAATTTCGTGATGTACAAAGGTCAGGTCAACGATGTAGAACTTCTCAATAATGCCGCTTATACAGGAGCGCCTTATGAGTGTACAATCAATGAATTTGATGCAACAAGTATAGGACTACCTGCTTGCTGGTGGCATATTAAATATATGCGACATTCCAACGGTGATGGATATGGTATGCAGATAGCATTTCCTTTAAACGGGCCTAGCCAACCACCGAGATATAGAACATCTTTGGGTACAACTTGGGATGCTTGGAAAAATTTTAATGATGGAGGCAATGCTGATACTCTCGATGGACTGCATGCAAGTGAACTTATTACAGGTTCGACATTCACACAGCTGACCTCATCTGTCAATGAGTGCTATACCGCTGGAACTTATAGTGTTGCGGCGGCTTATACACCAGACTACCCTGATTATGGTAATTATGGTCTGCTGGATGTACGATGTTACGGCTCTATCGTATATCAGACAATAAGATATGAGACTGGTGTTATCATCAACAGAGCGGCTATTATCGGACAGACAAATTGGACTGCGTGGGCTAGAGTGAATGACGGTGGTAATGCTGATACAGTAGATGGTCTGCATGCTTATCAGTTAGGTACTCTCGATGCAAGTGGTAATTCTCATGGAACTGCTTACCCGCTGTATTGTAAATACAACCACTTCGGAGATGGAAGATTTGGATTAACTTTGGATACACACGAAACCAGAGTTAATTATGCAACAAATGCTGATTACGCTGTGTCTGCGAACCACACTTATATGGCAACAGCATCTAATGTATGTCTGCGAAATATGTCAAGCGGAACAGCCGCTGCCACAACCACCAACTGCCCTAGCGGTGCTTGGTATGGTCAGCATGACTAAGGTGGTGATGGTATGCCTATCACAGTAAATGAGGGCGGCACGCTCTACGAACTGAAAACCGTAACCGCTAATGAGGGCGGTACACTATATGAACTCAATACCGTGCATAGCAACGAGGACGGCACACTGTATGAGATATTCAGCGCATATCAGCTTCCGACTTCTCTGAGTTGGAGCGTATCGTGTCCCCCGTATCCTAGTCAAGTTGACCCTAACGGCAAAGTCAATAACACATCGAATGACGGTCTTACCGTACAGTACCTTGCTAATATGACTGGAGATGCCTATAGTGGCTCGGATATATACTGCTCTATATGGAGTAGCGATATGAGGCTCAAAGCTGGTACTATTATAGTCGTATCGGCAACAGAAATTATAAACGCAAATTCTGGCAGCATATCCGATGGTGCTATTGTAGCTAAATTGATGCAACACTATGATGGGCACTCCTCAGGCTATACTATGTGTTCAAACCAAAACGCAATAGCCAATCATGACTTGGTGTTCAGCATAACTGAGGACGGTGTTTATAATCTTGCTTTATCTGGTTACGCTTCAACATCCAGCGGTCGCACTCTTGCAAAAATCACCGCTCAGATATCTTTTTCATAATAAGGAGGAAAAAAATTATGTCAGAAACAACAACAACCTACGGCAGAACAGTGCTTGAATTTGCAGATGGCACTGTAGTGGAAACACCTATAGCGCCTCTTGGCGGCACAGCTACACATCAGTCTGCATACCGCCACACAATGGAATATCGCATCCCTTACGATGCTATAACATTCGAGCAGGTTGAGGCACTGTACACCAATGCAGAGGCTATGGCTAAGGTCAACCTTACAGAGCACAGTACTAAAACCACAACAAACAGCGAAACAGGAGAGATTGAAAAGACCGAGGAGGTTATCTCGGCGCAGTCGCAGTATCTCAATTTCACTATGCCTATGGAACTTACTCTCAAGACCATCAACGACATTAAGGTGTGGTGCGTGAAGATGGCACAGATGTCTGATGTAGAGATTACACAGGCACAGCAGGCAGAAGAAATCGAGCTGACACAGGCAGCACTTGTTGAAGCTCTGGCAATGATAGGAGGCTAATGATATGAGCAGCATCGTGAGATTTTATGTCAATAGAATACAGCATGACAAAATGACACTGGATGATGTACCTAATGCGTGGAGAGCAGACGTAGAAAAGGTGCTGGAGAATACATAAAATATAACATAGTAGGCTTTGCAAAGTTTTACTAAAATAATTTAGGGAGTATCCGACTGGGTACTCCCTATTTTTTTACGACATATTTTGTAATTATTCCGCTTGACAATCCGTTGTAATTATGATATAATAATCAAGTAATTTGAAGGGCGTTATGTCATAACAGTTTTCAAAATGAAATCGGGTTGTAATAACGTTGTAATAGTAGACAAACCACAAAGTCTGCGAACCCGCTCTACAAAACGCTTCACGGCGCTTGCACTTTATCCTTGGTAAGGATGAGGTCATCGGTTCGATTCCGATTAGCAGCTCCAATAAGAAAGCGTTCCACAGTGGAGCGCTTTCTTTACACATGGAGAGGTATCGAAGTGGTCATAACGAGGCGGTCTTGAAAACCGTTTGGGGGCAACCCCACAAGGGTTCGAATCCCTTCCTCTCCGCCATATTAAACGCCCGTCCAATGGACGGGTTTTTTATTGCAAAAGCTCAGCCAGTATCACCTTAAGGCGATACGTTTTCGCTTAGCACAGACAACAGTAAGAGGACTTCGGCAGACGGGAGTTCTCTTTTTTTATGTACTCAGAAGTTTCTCCTTGATTTGTTCGCATAAGTGTGGTACAATAATGCTCGGAAAATAAAAGTTTGTGGAGAAAATATTATGAAGATAGAGAGATTGACAGTACATGATTTATATGTTTTGACAGAGTTATTTGATTATAACGATGTTGAACAAATGATATCTGAATGTACGCATGATATTCAAAATGGGATTATTGATATCTTTGTTTTATATGATAATGCTGTTTTAGTAGGTGAGCTTCACGTAATGTATGAGTGTGATGATGAAAATTATGCTGTACGAGGAAGACGCGCGTATATGTACGCTTTTAGAGTTCGTGAAGATTTTCAGAATAAGGGATATGGAACATTCCTTTTGAAAACAGTTCTGTCTGTTTTATCAGAAAAAGGTTATTGTGAATTTACTGTAGGCGTTGAAGATGACAATTTCCGAGCAATTCATATGTATAATTCTTTGGGCTTTAATGAATTTGTACTTAGAAAGCAAGAAGAGTATCAAGGCGATGCGTATGAATATAATTTATATTTGAAGAGATAACCACGCCGATATCACACATACAGGAGCTGATACCATGCACAGGATACAGGCAAAGAGCATACTCTCATCCTCCAACGGAATAAACGTCTACCGCGGCTGCACCCACGGCTGCATCTATTGCGACAGCCGCAGCATCTGCTATGGTATAGACCACGAATTCACCGATGTCGCAGTCAAGGAAAATGCGCCGCAGCTTCTGGAGGCTGCGCTGCGCTCAAAGAGAAAGCGCTGTATGATAGGCACAGGCGCAATGAGCGACCCGTACATGCCGCTCGAAAAGGAGCTGCGTATCACGCGGCAGTGTCTGGAGCTGATAAAGCGGTATGATTTCGGTGCGGCGGTGCAGACTAAATCCGATCTGGTGCTGCGTGATATCGACCTACTATCTGAAATAAACCACAGCACAAAGGCAGTGGTGCAGATGACCCTCACCACCGCAGACGACGAGCTCTGCCGCATCATCGAGCCGAATGTCTGCGTAACATCACGGCGCTTCGAGGTGCTGTGCGAGATGAAAAAAGCAGGCATACCCACGGTAATGTGGATGTGCCCGATACTCCCCTTTATCAACGATACCGAGGAAAACATCCTCGCACTGGTGGATTATGCCGACCGTGCAGGCTGCAAGGGTATCCTCTCGTTCGGCATAGGCATGACGCTGCGTGATGGTGACAGGCAGTACTACTACGCAGCTCTGGACAGGCACTTTCCGCAGCTTAAGGAGCGCTACATACAGCGCTACCGCGACAGCTACGAGCTTCCCTCGCCCGATGTGAGGAGACTGTGGCGCGTATTCACCTCCGCCTGCGAAAAAGCAGGCATAGAATACGATACGGACAGGATATTCTCCTACCTGCACGAGTTCCCCGAAAACGAGCAGCTCAGCCTGTTCTGAGCTTTACATTTCCGCGGAAATATGGTAGGATAAATATACTGACAGAAAGGAATTAATAAACATGAACATACAAGCAGTTGTCTTTGATATGGACGGTATCATCTTCGATTCCGAAGCAAAAGTGGTGGAGTGCTGGGTGGAGACCGCCGAAAAATACGGCATAAAGGATATCGAAACTCTCTGCCACAAATGCCTCGGCACGAACTCCGCAGAAACAAAGCGTATCGCACTGGAGTTCTACGGAGAGGATTTCCCCTATGATGAGTACAAGGCGGAGATGTCCGCGCTGTACCATGAGCGCTACGATGGCGGCAGACTTCCCATGAAGCCGCATATAAAGGAGCTGCTGGAATTCCTCAGAGAAAACGGTATACGAGTTGCGCTTGCGTCCTCCACAAGAACTCAGGTGGTGCACGATCAGCTCCGTGACGCAGGCATAATCTCGTATTTCGACAAGCTGGTGTGCGGAGATATGGTCAGCCGCAGCAAGCCTGCGCACGATATCTTCCTCAGAGCCTGCGAGGAGCTGGGCGTTGAGCCGTCCTCCGCCCTTGCCATCGAGGACAGCTACAACGGCATACGCTCCGCCCATGCAGCAGGCATGCATCCCGTGATGGTGCCCGATCTTGCTCCGCCCACAGCGGAGATGGAGCAGCTTGCGGATGTCATCCTGCCCTCACTGAAAGAGGTCATAGAGTATCTCGGAAAGGAGTAAGCTATGGATATCAGCAGAAAGCTCTGCCCGTATTGCGGTAAGACACTGAGGCTGATGCCGCCGTCAAGGGAGTATCTGCCGCATACAATGGGAGTTTCAGCGAACGGTATTGAATTCCGTATGTGCGACACCTATCGCTATGATAGCTACACCAAACAACCGATAGCAAACAAATCATATCAACCTACCGCAAAAATAGCTTCTCTGGAACACAGCAATATATGGATGAAACAGAATGATGTTTATATTGATTTCCACAGAAAAACTGCTCCTGTCGGACTTGTTCCCACGATATATGTCAGAAATCAGATAAAAAAAGGCGGTAATGCGCTTTTGCACCGTCGCATGGTCTTTCAGTGCGAGAAGTGTTTCAATATCGTTGCAATAAACGAAAATCCTTATTTCAACAAGGCAGGCGGGATAATGGTATTTCTGTGGCTGCTGACGCTAATGCTTTATGTCATAGCAGCCCTGCTTATCACATCGGGCATAGTTCCGCATCCGCTTATCCTGCTGTTACTGCCTATACCTGCGCTGATCGCAACGATAATATTCCTGATACTGATGCTGATATCCTTTCAAAAGATAAAGCACACAAATAATTTTGCGCCTGTTGATGAGTTTGACAACCTTGTAAAAATGCCTGCGCTTATCACTGTAAGCAGCTGCATTCCCGAAGAATACCGACAGGAAGCAAACATATTCTCCACAAAGGTTGGCGGCAAGGTGTTTCGGCTTTATGCCGCCTCGATCAAAGAAAGCTCTATAGACCTCTACATCTGCGGAGTTGATGGAGAGCAGGAACGAATGCTCGACCTGCTGAAAGACCAAGGCTCATCACTGACGCTCAGCTTTGAAGACAGAGAGATCGGCAGTGTACAAGTAATGAAGATCCACGATATGCCTGAGGAGCTTATAAGCTCAGAGGATCTCAAGCCCTCTTCCCTTTTTGAATGGCGATGTGCAGGCTGCGGCTACACCAATCCCAGCAACGCATCGGAATGTAAGTCCTGCGGTCGATACAGATAAAGGAGAAAATATGAACAACAAACACTTCACCGTATGCGGAATAGTTGAGATAAACGGCAAGGTGCTGCTGGTACGCCACACCTACGGCAGCGCAAAGGACCGCATCCTGCTGCCTGGCGGATATGTACACGAGGGCGAGCTGCCAACCGTCGCAGCAGAAAGAGAGCTGCTGGAGGAAACAGGCGTGAAGGCCCGTGTGAAGTCGCTGATGGCGGTGCAGTTCAAGCCTGAACAGTGGTGCGTTGTATTCATCATGGAGCATATCTCAGGCACGCCACGCTCAGACGGCTACGAAAACAGCGAGGTGCTGCTGCTCACAGCGGAGGAAGCGATAGCCCGACCCGATATCACCAACATGAGCCGCGAGCTGCTGAAAGCCTATATCGGCGATCGCACAGCACTGGAAAAGAGCGGCTATCTGCCTGCATCCTCACTGCCCGAAAGCTACGCAATGTTCATATAACACAAAAAGACCCGTGAGAGATCACGGGTCTTGGTTTTTGCGTATTCAAGGCGAACCGTAAAGTGCCACTGACGACGCAGATGGTACTTTATAGGCAGCCTTATCAGAACAGCTTAGCAAGCTTAGCAGCAGCGCCGATGTTACCGAAAGCGTACAGTCTGCCGTCTGCAAGAGCGTCAGCGATAGTGAGCTTGCCATCGATGATAGCGAGAGCGTTCTCAACTGCGATAGCAGCCTCGATGTCCTTCTCAATGTAGTCATAAGGAGCAACGGTCAGCTTGCCGTCCTTTACCTCGATGTACATATGAGCCTCGAAAGCGCCGTACAGCTTGATATCAGCAGCAACCTTGCCATCAATGCTCTTAGCCTTCTTAGCGTCCAGCTTCTTAGCGAGCTTTGCAGCTACATCTTCAACTGTGATCTCCTTCTTCTTGGGAGCAGCCTTCTTAGCAGGAGCCTTCTTTGTAGCAGGCTTAGCAGCCTTCTTAGCTGCGGGCTTAGCAGCAGCCTTTGTCTCTTCCTTCTTAGCGGGAGCAGCCTTCTTTGCTGCGGGCTTCTTAGCGGCAGGCTTCTTTGCAGCGGGCTTTGCCTCTGCCTTGGGGGCAGCAGCCTTAGGAGCTTCAGCCTTGGGAGCAGCCTTTACCTCAGCTACAGGAGCTGCAGCTGCCTTGGGAGCTTCTACCTTTACTTCTGCCTTGGGAGCAGCCTTAACTTCTGCGGGAGCTGTGGTCTTCTTTGTTACCTTTGCCATAATTCTCTTTTCCTTTCAAAAACTATGAGTTACTCCTGCAAAAGCAGGAAAATTTAACTTTACGCTAATATAATACCATACTTTTCGGGATTTTTCAACCGTTTTTCAACATTTTTTTACTCAAAAACGAAACATTTAGCGTTTTTTTACTTATTCCACGCGGATTCCTCCGCCGCCCGAAACATCGATACCGCCCGTTTCTGAGGTATCCTCAGGCTCCTCGGTCTCCATACCTGCCCATGGATCCCATGTTTCCGCCGCAGTGTACTCCTCTGTTTCCTCGGTATCCACCTCAGGCGCTTCCTCGGTGTATGCAGGCTCTTCTGTATCGGGAACTGCTTCCTCCGTTTCGGGAACTGCAGGCTCAACGGGAACGTCAGGCTCTTCCGTTTCCTCGGGAGTATCGATAACAGGCTCATCGGGCACGACGGATGTGTTAGGGTCTACCTGCACACCGCTGCTGCCGCTTCCCGAATAGGAAATGCCGCTGCGCGAGAAATAGCTGTACACGCCGTTTGCGATAGCTGCCGCCATCTTATCCTGGTTAGCGTCGTTAGCCATGACCATGCACTCCTCCTCGTTGGAGATGAAGCCCATCTCCACCAGAACAGAGGGGAAATCCTGCTGCAGAGTTACCCAGTAATAGCTGTACTTGTCGCCGCGTGAGTAGTCAGTGCCGTAGATGCTGTTTGTATAGAAAGCCGCAAGCTCGTTGTTTATAGCGCTTGCAAGGGGCTGCGAGAACGGTGTGAAGTAGTACACCTCAACGCCCTTTGCGTTCTCATTCGTAGCGGAGTTACAATGCAGGGAAATGAACATATCCGCGCCGTAGCCTCTTGCAACCACAGGGCGATCATCTCTGAAGATAAACTCGCTTTCTGTCCTCAAACGCACCACAGTAGCTCCGAGAGCGGTCAGCTTCTGCTCAAGCTTCTTTGATACTGCGAGATTTACCGACTGCTCCGTAACGTTTCCGATAGCGCCGGGGTCAAGCTTGTCTGCTGTCTTTGAATATCCGTGACCGGGATCTATGACTATCACCTGTCCCGCAAGCGAGCCTGTGGGCACGGTAAAAGTCAGCATAAGGTCGCCGTTTTCGTCATAATATGCGCCGCAGCCGCTGTATATTCCTGCCTGCGTAAGAGTGAGCGTCAGCCTGAACTTCGGCACGCCGTTCTCCTCCACGGTCTCCCACACGCCGCCGCTGAACAGCGAGCACGCGCTGAAATCGGGGAGCTTTGTCACGCTTGTGATGTTGTCAAAGGTGATGTACACCTTGTCCGCATTGAAGCGCTCTATGCCGTAAGGGCCGTCCACAGCGTCATGGAACACCGCATTTGTCGTCACATTAAAGGATGACTTGTAATCAAGATGTATCTTTATGTAGCTCTTGCCGCCGATGTTGCCGATCTCCTTGACGAGCAGTGCATTCTCTCCCAGACCCGTATCAGAAAACGTGGTTACATCCTCCGCGTCAAAACGCTTGCCCGAGGTGGTGGTGATGTATCCGCCCGATTCGCTCTTAATGTAATCGATAGTTCCCGCAGGAAGCTGAGAGAATGCAGGGGATGCAATTCCGCCCGTTGTCATTGCGTCATACACAGTGGTGTAATTGCTGAGCACGCGTATGTACCTGATATATTCCGTATCGCTTACGATGGGCGGCATCGTACCTACCACCTCGCCCGTACCGACAGCGCTCTGATCCTCAAGGATCTCCGCAACGATGGTCTTGGGCGGTTCGGGCTTTGCCGCTATCGTCACGCTTCCGCCTGCCATGCTCTCGTCATAGCCGCTGTAGGATGCGTAGTACACGATATCGCCCAGATACTGCTCCTGTCCCACAAGACCGTCGGGCGCATTGTAGTAGCCGACGAACTTCGCATAGGATGAGTTAGCGCCCAGCTCCTCCGCACTGCCCTCCTTTTCCTTGAGGGTAACAGTCTGACCGCCGATGGTGGCGCTCACCTTAGCTCCGCTGTATGCAACCGCCACAAGGGATATCTGCGCACCGCCCTCAACAGTGACGTTGTCTGTTCCCTCGATGGAGGTCATAACGTCTATCCTGCGCTCAATATCGTAGCGGTACTGCTTGCCCTTATGCTCGATGGTGAAGCTGTTCCAGCCGACGGAAAGCGGCTCGTTGAAGTAGAAGTTTCCTGCCTCGTTCAGCTTTATCTTCTCACCGTCGAAGTAAACGTCGAAGTTCTCGTCAAACGTACCCATGAACTTCACGTTGGAATCGTATGTAACGAAGCTCAGCTCCGTCGGGGATGTCATCTCAAGGTCTTCAAAGATGGTGTCCGTATTTATCTGCTCGGAGAAATATTTCAGCAGGGTATCGGTAGTGCCGAGCTTATTGTCACGCAGACCGCCGAAAGAATTGAACGCGCTTCCACCGATATTCTCATAATCCTCCAGCACGGTAAGCTGGCGCAGAAGCTGGTCCTCATACCAGCCGTTGTAGTTTCCTATCTTCTCGTTGAGGTGCATTATGTAGGTCTTTAAACCGTTTTCTTCCGCCAGCTCGTACCACCACTTCACAACGGTGTCGAAGTTCAGCGCCCAGTCGGAAGTTGAGCCGTACGCCTTGACCATAACGAAATCCGCGTATTTCTTTTCCACATACTTCTTCGTATCGGAAAAGCCATCGTACAGCGCCTGTACGGTATCCTGAGTGGGCGAGCCCTCGGCGTTCACCTTGTCGTTTGCCCACATATCGTTTATCATAAGACCCACAGCAACGGAGTTGTTCGTCCTGCGGACTACCTCCGATATACTGCGGATGATATACTCGTTTATCTCATACAGCCAGTTCTCATAGCCGATGCCTGAGCCGCTCTCCATGTACTGCGCGAACATTTCCGCACTGTCCGAGGTGTAGTAGTTCGTGAGCAGGATGCCGTCGCAGGCATACTTCATAACGAACTTATGCACCGCCGCCGAAAAGCCGCTCTTTATGCCGATGCCGTCAGCCGCAAGGCGCTCTGTCAGCTTGTTGACGTCCAGCACCACGAACACGGAAAGACCTGCCTCACGCAGTTTCTTTATCGTAGTTCCGAGAACGCACGTTCCCGAATTAAGCTCCAGATCGTAGAACGACTGCTCCTCATAGTCTGTATTGATGAGAACTGTGTTCATTCCGTAGCCCGTTATCTCGGAAATGAGCATGGGCAGTTCCTGCGCAAGCGTGCTGTCAGAGGTATCTCCCACACAGTAATCAAGCCCGGGAGTTATAGTCGCGGCACGCATGCCGTTCCTGAGATACACCCTGCTCTCCGACATCTCGGGCAGTATATCCGTTATCTCCGATGATACGCTGTCAGCCGCACCTGCCACAGCCTCCGCAGTATCCTCCGCAGGCTCGGCATAGGCTGTGATACAGCTTGCCGCAATGCTCGCCGCCACCAGAGCGGAAAGCAGCATTCTGAACTTCTTTTTCATTCGATTTTCCCCTTGCAACGTTATCGTTACTTTTATTTTTATCTGTTTTTTAAAGGCTTATAATATCGCCGTAAATTCCTCTATCTCATCCCATACCTGCTCCGCAACGCTGCTGTCTGCGCTGTAGATGCTGCGGTAGCTGTACAGGCACACGCCGCCGTAGCTCCTGCATTCCTGAGCCTCTGTGAGCTGACGTGCAAGTATGGAGCTGTCGTCTATCCACTCGAACTCGCCTGCGCCTGCCCATACGTCCTCATAGCCTATCTTGGAGACCGTAAGCCCCACCACCAGCGGCACGCCGCCTGCGGAGCACATCTCCTCCCAGCGGCCCAGACATGTGGAATAGGGCTGTGCGGAGTTTTCAAAGCCGTAATATATCTGCGGCACGATGTAATCAAGGTAGCCGCTCTCGCCGCACCATTTCTCCACATCAGCGTAGAGATTGTCGTAGTTGTTCTCGATGCTTCCCTGTACGCTCACGCTGAACAGCGCAGTGGGATTTGCATCCTTTACCGCGTCATAAAGACCCTCCACCAGCCTGTCGCAGTTATCGAAGCGGAAATCCGAAAGCATCCATTCGCCGCTCTCTGCAAAAGCCGCGCTGTCAAAGGATGCGTCCGTTGTGGGATAGAAATAGTCGTCTATGTGAAGTCCGTCCACATCGTAATTCGCAACTATCTCCTGTGCGCCCTCGCATATAAGCTCAATAACATCCTCATACGCAGGGTTGAGGTAGTATATGCCGTTCACTTCCACAACGTATTTCCCCGAAGTCTTTTCGTCCCTGTGCCACTGCGATACGATATGATCGCCGTACTGCTTCATATCCGAAGCACTGCACAGTCTCAGCGGATTTATCCACGCATGGATGGAAAGTCCGCGCTCGTGCGCTTCCTCCACCATTATCTCCAGTGGGTCATAGTTCGGAGAGGTATCTATACCGCCCGAAGCGTACTTCGACCAGGGGAACAGCTTACTGTCATAATAAGCGTCGCCATGGGAGCGTGCATGCACATAAACGGTGTTCAGACCCAGCCCGCAGATGTTGTCAAACGCCTCGCTGATGTTCGCTCTGAACGTGCTTTCGCTCTTTCCCGTCATAAGCTCGGTATACTCAAGATAGCTTATCCACACGCCCTTTACCTCGTCATGGTTGAGAGCGCTGTAGCCGTTCTGTCCGCTCACCACAGGCACTTCAACAGGCTCTGAAACTGTTGTGGTCATAGTAGTGGTTGTAGTCGTGGTAGTTGTAGCGGTGGTCGCTGTCGTTGTGGTCGCAGTTGTCGTGGCTGAGGTGACCTCCGCGGTCTCCTCGGTGGTATCAGCTGTGGTTGCAGAAGCAGTCGTTGAAGCAGTCGTGGCTGTAGTCGTTGTGGACGTGTCAGCCTGCTCAGGCTCGCTGGTCTCCTGCTGTGCAGATGTGGTCTGCTCCACGGGAGCGATCTGTTTCGCAGATGTGCTCTGCTCCGTCTGCGCGGTGGTCTGTACCTCCACTGGGCTATCCACAACGGAGGTCTGTATAGCTCCTCCGCTTGCGATGGCAGTTGCACCGCCTGCGTCCAGAATGTTTATATCAGGTTTGTCGCTTGTGGTCTGCGAGGCGCAGCCTGTAAGAGCAAGCGCCAGCAGCACGCACAGTGCGCACATAGTCAGTTTCTTCATATTTCCCCCATACCGCATTCCCCTGCGGCAATAAAAAATGGCATAGTTGTATATTATATTATTTATAGTTGGTTATATTATACCAAAAATTCCCCTGCAAGTCAAGACAAAACACGCAGAAATCCGCAGTTTTCCTCACTTTTATGGATATTTTCATATTGATAGAGCAGCTTATTATCGGGTTTTATGTAGAATTTATCATATTATCACGCTAAATCGTACTTTTTTTACAAAAACTATTGACATACGCCATGTTTTTAAATATACTTTATACTAGTGTATTCTGTGATAAAAACAGAAAAGCTGCGGTCTGTCATGACGCATTTTGTATGAAAAGGAAGGTTCATGCCAAAAATGGATAACATCATCAGTCTGAGAAATATCGTCGTGGAATTCGACGGAGAGCAGATACTGAAGAACATCGATCTCGATATCAAGGACAAGGAGTTCGTAACGCTTCTGGGCCCGTCCGGCTGCGGTAAGACTACCACACTGAGAATAATCGGCGGATTTCTTACACCCAACAGCGGCGATGTAATGCTTGAGGGCAAGCGCATCAACGATCTGCCGCCCCATAAGCGTGATGTAAACACCGTGTTCCAGCGCTATGCTCTGTTCCCTCACCTGAATGTATATGAGAACATCGCGTTCGGCCTGCGTATCAAGAAGACCCCCGAAAAGGAGATACAGAAGCGTGTAGGCGAAATGCTGGATCTCGTAAACCTGCGCGGTTATGAAAAGCGCACCATCCATCGTCTTTCAGGCGGACAGCAGCAGCGTGTTGCAATTGCAAGAGCACTTGTAAACCGCCCCAAGATCCTGCTTCTGGACGAGCCTCTCGGCGCGCTGGACTTAAAGCTGCGTAAAGAGATGCAGATAGAGCTGAGAAAGATCCAGCAGCAGCTTGAGCTTACATTCGTATATGTAACACACGATCAGGAGGAAGCGCTGACCATGTCGGATACCGTAGTTGTAATGAACAACGGTCACATCCAGCAGATAGGCTCACCCACTGATATATATAACGAGCCCGTGAACGCTTTCGTCGCAGACTTCATCGGTGAAAGTAACATCATCAACGGCTCCATGCCCCGTGACTGCCTGGTAGAGTTCTGCGGCAAGCAGTTTGAGTGCGTGGATAAGGGCTTCTCGCCCAACGAGACCATCGATGTGGTCATCCGCCCCGAGGATATCAAGGTGATCCCTGCGGCTGAGGCAAAGCTTACAGGTATAGTTACCTCCGTGGTATTCAAGGGCGTGCATTACGAGATGATAGTTGACGGCGTAGACCACGAGTGGATGATACACTCCACCAAGGCAGAGCCTGTCGGCAGCATGATCGGCATGACCTTTGATCCTTTCGATATCCACATCATGAAGAAGACCAAGGAGGAAGACTGAAATTGAAAAAGCTCAGATTTCTTGCTGCTCCCTACCTTGTGTGGATGGTGGTATTCATCGTTGTACCGCTGCTGATGGTAGCGTACTTCGCTTTCACAGACAAGGACGGAAACTTCACTCTTGAAAACGTGGCAAGCGCAGGTCAGTATACGAACATCTTCGTGCGTTCTATATGGCTCGCGATAATCGCCACAGTTATCTGTCTTATAATCGCATACCCTGTTGCGTTCATGCTCTCCCGCATGAAGAAGCACCACCAGGGCACTATGCTGATGATAGTAATGCTCCCGATGTGGATGAACTTCCTGCTGCGTACCCGTGCATGGGTGACTATCCTCGGCAATACAGGCGTCATCAACACCCTGCTTGACCTCGTGGGTCTTGAGCCGATAAAGATGCTCAACACCGAGGGTGCTGTAGTTCTGGGCATGGTATACAACTACCTGCCGTACATGATACTTCCGCTCTACTCCGTCATGGTGAAGATAGACCAGTCTGTGCTGGAAGCAGCGGACGACCTCGGCTGCAACTACATGACAAAGCTTTTCCGTGTTATAGTTCCTCTCAGCCTGCCCGGTATCACTTCGGGCATCACAATGGTATTCGTGCCTGCCATCAGTACATTCATCATCTCCAGAATGCTGGGCGGCGGCTCCAACCTGCTGATAGGCGACCTTATCGAGATGCAGTTTCTCGGAAACGCATACAACCCCCAGCTCGGCGCGGCGATATCGCTGGTGCTGATGGTCATCATACTGCTTATCATGACCATCATGAACCAGTTCGATCCCGACGACCAGGTACTGATGTAAGGAGGTGCGGCAGTGAAAAAGCTAGGAAAGATCTATATGGCTCTGGTAATACTTTTCCTGTATGTACCGATATTCGTGCTCATCGTGTTCTCGTTTAACGAGTCCAAGAGTACGGTCTTCACAGGCTTCACCCTTGAATGGTATGAGAAGCTGTTCAGGAACGAGATGATAATCTCCTCCCTCATCAACACCATCATGATAGCGGTTGCCGCAAGCATACTCTCCACACTGCTCGGCACTCTTGCCGCCATCGGCATCCACACCATGAGAAAGGTGCCAAAGGCAGTGGTGATGAACATCACGAACATGCCTGTCATCAACCCTGAGATCGTAACGGGTGTTTCGCTCATGCTGCTGTTCGTATTCTTCGCAGCCCGCATGAATCTGGAGTTCGGCTTCTGGACCCTGCTGATAGCGCACATCACATTCAACGTGCCTTATGTTATCCTGAACGTAATGCCGAAGCTCCGCCAGATGGATCCCAACCTCTTCGAGGCTGCACAGGATCTCGGCTGCGGACCGTTCACCGCATTCCGCAAGGTCATCCTGCCTGAGATAATGCCGGGCGTGCTGAGCGGGTTCCTGATGTCGTTCACCTATTCACTGGATGATTTCGTAATAAGCTACTTCACCAGCGGACCTACCTCCCAGACCCTGCCCATCACCATCTATTCCATGGTGCGCAGAAAGGTATCTCCCGAGATCAATGCACTTTCCACCATCATCTTTGTAGTGGTAGTGATAGTGCTCATCGTAAAGAACTTCATCGAAAACCGCAAGTACAGACCTGCGGCTTCGGGAAAGGCGGATATCTGATGAAAAAAAGAAGATACTTTGAAGCCGCCGCTTCCCTGCTGCTGACAGCTTCCCTGCTGTGCGGCTGTGCCGATGGCAGCGCCGCTGACGAGAGTGCCGAAAGCTCCGAGACCGAAGAGGTATACCAGCAGACCCTCACCGTTGAGGATATGGATTACTACACACGCTTTAAGGATGCAGGACTTTCCATCAACGTCTACAACTGGGGCGAGTACATCTCCACAGGTGCGGACGAGGACACGCTGAACGTCAATGCAGAGTTCACAAAGCTGACAGGCATTGAAGTAAACTACACCACCTACCCCTCCAACGAGGATCTTTATTCCAAGCTGAAGAACGGCGGTGCAAGCTATGATGTTGTCATCCCCTCGGATTATATGATCTCCAAGATGATAAAGGAGGAGATGATACAGCCCATAGATCTTGAAAACATCCCCAACTTCAAGTATATCATGGATAATTTCAGGAACCCCGCATACGATCCCGAAAACCTCTATTCCGTGCCCTATACCTGGGGAACGGTAGGCATCATCTACAACACCACTCAGGTGGATGTTCCCGAGGAGGAGATAGACTGGGATATCCTGTGGGACGAGACCTACGCAGATCAGATACTGATGTTCGATAACCCCCGTGACGCTTTCGCTATAGCGGAGATCATGTGCGGCTACTCGCTCAACACAGAGAACCGTGACGAGCTCATCATAGCGTCCGAGCGCCTCAAGGAGCAGAAATCCGTCGTACAGGCGTACGTAATGGACGAGATCTTCGACAAGATGATAAGCGGCGACGCATGGCTTGCGCCCTATTACGCAGGTGACGCGCTCACCATCCTCGAAGAGAACGAGGACCTCGCTTTCGTAGTTCCTGCAAGCGGCACGAACCTTTTCGTTGACGCAATGTGTATCCCCGTGGGCGCAAAGCAGAAAGAGGCCGCTGAAATGTACATCAACTTCATGTGCGAGCCTGATATAGCCTTTGCGAACATCGATTATATCTGCTATTCCACACCGCACTCCGCGGCATTCGATATGCTGGACGAGGAAGTGCAGACCGACCCCGTATCCTACCCCGGTGACGAATACCTTGCAAGCAACACCACCGTATTCGTAAATCTTTCCGATGAAGCGAACGCACAGATGCAGACCCTCTGGACAGAGATGAAATCCGCCCAGCCCGAAAACACAAACCAGTGGATTGTCCCCGTGTTCCTTGCACTGTGTATAATTGCGATGATAGCGATACTGATACGCAGATATATCAAGAACAAAAAGGATATATTCTGATATATCACATCATACAGCCGCCTGTGAAAGGGCGGCTGTATTTTTTCCTGTAAAGGTCTTGCATTTATCCGCCATGTGATTGACATACCCCTTGTTTTTTGCTATAATTAAATTGTATAGTTATACTTGAAAGGAGGTCTTTCATGGCAACTGAAGAAAAGATCATCATAGAAAGCGTACAGCAGGAAACCGTAGTGCAGGCGGTAAGCGGTCAGACTGAGCCTGTATACCACACGCAGGAAGATATCGAAGCGAGGGACCGTGATATCCTCGCCGCACTGGATCAGATGCTGGAACGCCATCACGCGCCGCCGCCAAAGCCCCCCGAAGAATCTCCGATAGAAAAATTCGCAGTTGGCGTGGTAAGAAAGGGCGCCGGCATACTTTCTCTCGCAATAACGCTGATATTCATGGGCATAGTGGTGATATGCTGCTTTTTCGCAGATGCCCCCGATTATCTTCTGCCGATGAAGCTTGCGCCTGTTTCCGCCGTACTTCTGGGACTTGAGCTGTTCATCTACCATATAGCGTCAGGCAGGAGATTCCGCATACATATCCCTGCTATAATCATCACGGCGCTCATCATTGCAGGCTGCTGCACCATGGCAGTAGTGATGAACGATTCCTACACCGAAACAAAGACCGAGTACAACAACCGCACCATCGCCGCACAGATATACGAAAGCGGCTACCATGAGCTCCGCCATGCGGCAGAGATAAAGGAGATAGAGGTGCAGGTAGACCTCAATCCCGACGGTGCAGCCCGTATTGAGGGCATCGAATCGCTCTCCGCGGATGATACGGTGATACTCACAGTGACTTTCTCAGGCGCTTATAACGGACCTGCGGCATTCGCAGCGGAGTGCAAGACAGTCATAGATGCGTACCGTTTCCTCGGTATCCCCGTCACTGGTTTTCATTTTATAAGCGACAGCAAGTTCAGCTCATTCAGGCTTGATGTAAACGGACAGTTCATGCAGGACTACTCCGAAAGCGATCTGATAGACGAGATAGCGTATGTCTATGTAGAGGATTATGATTACATCGATGATCTGGAGGATTTCGTGGGCGAGACCACAGAGACCGCAGAAACAGCAGAAGTATAAAACACAGTAATATAAAACAGGAAAGGTCAATATCATTTAATCAGACGGATATTTGATATTTAAGTATCCGCAGATATTGACCCCTATATTGAAAGGAAAAAAATGAATAACGAGAAAAAATCCGAGATATACGGATGTATTTTAAGACAGTTCCCCGATGAGGGAATCTACAAAATGACCAGAGTAGAGGAATGGCTCGCAACTAACGGCTACTCGCTTGAAAAGCTCGGCTATGCTGATTTCCGCGGCTTTGCCGAGGACTTTCCCGAAGCGCTTTCACTCCACCCCGAGGACAGCGGCAATACCTATGTGATCATAAGACACTGGGATGATGCGGAAGCTCAGCCCACAGGCGGACATCCTGCCGACAGCTTCTTCGGCAGCAGAACGCTGATACTCAACGATGATATAATAGAAATGTCCCAGCAATCGCTGTATGCGCTTACAAAGGTGCTTGGCAACGGACTTTCCGTGCAGGAGATGAAGCAGTGCATCTACGACCGCTTCGCCTACGCAAAGGATACCAACACCCTCAGCTTCCTCGGAGAGCGCTACACTTTCCCTATCGATTGCTGTACAGATGGCTTTTTAGTCAACGGAATAATCACAAAGAATCTCAGCCCTCGCGGCAAGAGCCTGTATTTCTCCTTTGAAAAGACAGCTATCATCTGCAATGATACCGTGCAGCTTCCCGCACGAAGCGCTATCGTCTCCAAAAACGTCAGCATGGAGGATAAACAGGATATCTACCGCCTGCTCTCATCGCATTTTCCATTTGAAGAGCCGCAGCACATGGCAGCGGTAAGCAAGCTGCTGACAGATAACCACATAGACCGTGCGAAGTACGGCTGCTTCAAGATGAAAGACCTGCTTGCGCGCATGGACTACCTTACGATGGAGGATGTGGTACTGGGCGGAGTTCCGCAGATAATGGTAACACTTCACAAAAGCAAGGAATTTGAGCCCGAAGAGCTGCCTGTGCTCTCAGAGCAGCAGGACGAAACAGAGGATATCCCTGTTCAGCGGCTGGATGAATTCTGCAACCTGCCGCCAAAGCCGATAGCTATAATCGCGTCGTTCCTTGCAAAGCAGGGCAGGCAGATAAGCGCTACAGAAATACGCGAGCAGCTCTGTGAAGATTTCGAGCAGGCAAGAAACAGCTGTATACGCTTCTATGAGGGCAAGATGATATTCCCCTGCCGCTATACGAAATCAGACGGCACACCTGTTGAGATAACGCTCAAGCGCAGCACCTACGAGGGCAAGCCCTGGTTCCTCAATTACATTGATATGCAGCCGCACAGCGCCTCTCCGAAGCAGACATATCCAGGCAAGCTGCTGGAGGGCTTCGCGTTCCTCGGAAGCTGGTCAGGCTTCCTTGCGGAGCTTTCGGAAAAGGCTATCCCCGAGGAATGGGATTTTGCGGATTCTCCCAACAAGGATCATCACATCCTTATCCAGTATATCAAATACACCTTTTTCCGCCTTGTAAAAGAAAATAAGATCTGCATTTCTGCCGATAAGCAGTTTGCTGCATTCAATACAGGACTTGTAGACAGGCATTATGACGATATCTATGCCTGCTTTGTCCCCAACGACAGCGGCAGCGAAACAAAGTGGAAGTTCGCAGGCTTCTCCACAGCAGCGTCCAGAGGACTTGGCAAGTTGCTGGTGAATTACTTCAATCCCCTGCCCGAGCCTGCACAGTACTTCAAGCGAAACGAGGATCTGATATTCGATCTGAACAAGCCGCTGCACCCCGATTTCGATCATATCATAATCGATAACATCCGCAGACTGCCGCTTGACTTCCTGTACGATCAGTTCACCGACTGCCCCGAAGCGCAGGAGCTTACAGTAAAGCTGCGTACCGCTGACGGCTACACGAAAAAGTCACTGTACGATCAGCTTGCGGAGCTTATATCCGATAACAGCAGGCTGTTCATCCGCATACAGAACCGCATCAAGGATTCCATTGAGCTTGCGAGAAAGCGCGTCCGCCGCAATTACAAGACCGCGATACCGTCCTACTTCCCCAAGCGTGATACCATGTCGCTGATGCTGCCGCTCTGCCTTACAGACGAGGAGCAGCCCGATGTGGCGCTGGTGGTGGAGCTTACACCCTCGGGCAATTACCAGGGACAGACCATTCTCACCATACCGCAGGCGTATATCGACGCACGTCTGCTCTGCCGCATGAACAGCGATTGGCTCACAGCAGCAGCCCAGAGCAGCGATGAAGCATACGACGAATCGGAGCAGGCATAACGGATATCTGGCATAACAGAGCCATCTGACGCTTGTCAACTGATTTTTTACACGCTATCAAGCGATAGTTGGTGGCACTTTTCGGGTGCTTTGTGTATAATCAAGGCATGACATCTGAAAGGAGAATGAGAATTGAATATGTCATTAAATATTGCAGGTTTTCTTGGTTTCGGGCTCTTTCTTGCAGTGGCAGTGATCGTAGCTATAATAGTGATAACAATCGTCGTTTCACATAAGTCAGGTACATCACAGGACTCACAACAGGCACAACAGATACCCCAGCCTGTGGAGGAAGCTCACGCTGATGCTTCCTCCGGCGAAATTCAGCCCAAAGCAGTACTTACCCTGGGCGAAGTCATCAAGCAGCACCGCATCCGCTGCGGAATGACGCAGGAATTCGTAGCCGAATCACTGGATGTCACCAGACAGGCGGTATCCAAATGGGAGACAGACTCCTCCGAGCCAAGCACCTCCAATCTGCTTGCGCTTGCAAAGCTGTTCGGCATCTCCGCCGCAGAGCTTCTGGACGGCATAGAATAATTCACATCACATGAAAAAACGTGAGAAGATAGATGTCTTCTCACGTTTTTGTTTTTTCAGAAATAAGCTGGGATAAAAGTATCAGTAGCCTCTGTCCTGCATCTCCTCAACGAGCTGCTCAAATTCGGTCTTGTAGATGTCGTTTGCGTAATCGCACTGAGCCAGCAGCTCCAGCACACTCTCACAGTCCGCTGTGCCCTTGTATTCGCTCTCACGCAGCACCAGACCAAACTCAGCCACTGCCGCCGCAAATGCGAGATTATCGCTCATTTCAGAGGAATATGCCGCCGCCTCAACAGGATACTCCAGCAGCTTGCTCTCGTCGCCGTCAGGCTCTTTGTAGCGCAGAGCCACTGTCAGCAGCTCGCCGTTCTCTATGCCTGCAGCCTCGCCGCTCTCGTACTTCAGATCGGAGGAAGTAAGCTCCATGGGGCTGTCCACGGGAACTACCTCATACAGCGCCGTCACACTGTGACCTGCGCCTATCTCGCCCGCATCCTTGGTATCGTCCTCGAAATCCTCAGCGGCAAGCATCCTGTTCTCGTATCCCACAAGGCGGTAGCCCTTGATGTACGCAGGATTGAACTCTACCTGTATCTTCACGTCCTTTGCCACGGTAACGAGCGTTCCGCCCATCTCCTCAACAAGCACGCGCTTTGCCTCCATCAGGCTGTCGATATACGCATAGTTGCCGTTGCCGTTATCTGCAAGCGCCTCCATCTTGTTATCCTTGATGTTGCCCGAGCCAAAGCCCAGCACTGAAAGGAACACACCGCTCTCACGCTTCTCCTCCACAAGGTCGGTAAGCTCCGCCTCGCTGGAGATTCCCACGTTGAGATCGCCGTCAGTCGCAAGGATGATACGGTTGTTTCCGCCCGAGATAAAGTACTTCTCAGCTATCTTGTATGCTGTGGTGATACCTGCCGCACCTGCTGTAGAGCCGCCTGCGGTAAGCTCGTTGATGGCTTCCAGAACAGCCGCCTGATCGTTGCCGTCCGCACCCTCAAGCACCACCTTGTCCTCGCCTGCGTAGGTAACGATGGAGATACGGTCCTGCGCTGTGAGGTTCTCCGTAAGCAGTGTAAAGGACTTCTGCACCAGCGGCAGCTTGTTATCGCTGTACATAGAACCGCTGACATCGATAAGGAACACAAGGTTCATCGGTGCACGGTCGGACATATCCACTTCCTCCGCCTGAAGTCCGATGAGCATCAGCTGCGTATCCTCGTTCCAAGGGCAGTCGGTAAGCTCAGTGGTGACAGAGAAAGGCTCGCCCTCATTCGGCTCGGAATAATCATAATTGAAGTAGTTTATCATCTCCTCGATGCGGATGGCATCAGGAACGATATCCCAGCCCTCGTTTATCATGCGTCGGAGATTTGTATAGGAAGCCGTATCCACATCAATGGAGAATGTGGAGAGCGGCTCTGCTGCAACGCTCCTGTAGCTGTTCTCAACGATGGAGTTGTACTCCTCGGTGTTGTAATCGGGAGCGGCATCACCCATTTCATTTCCTGCGTAATCGGCATTGGGTCTTACTCCCTGCACCGAATCTGCCGCAGCATAGTTTCCACCATCCATTCCGCCTGCATAGCTGTTTCCTGCGGCATCCATCATCATACCGCCATCGGAGCAGCCAGTAAGCATTGCCGCTGCCATTAATACTGATGTAAGAGCTGTAATTCTTCTTTTCATAATTAATTCCTTTCAAGAGTCTCCCATTTCTTTATCAGCGCCGTGATATCACCGCTGTGCGAGTACATCATCCTGTCGTAGAAATACTCGTCCTCGTGCTCCTGCGGATATATCAGGCTCTGCGAGCCGCCTGTGTCAAGGCTGCTCCAGCCGTTGTAGTAGACCGCTCCGCCGTTTGCGGTGAACTCCGTCTGCGGTACGCTGTCAAACACGGTGCGCCAGCCCTCGTCCGTTCTTGCAAGGGGTACGAGGTACTCACGCCCGCGCTTCATGGCATAAGCCGAGCGGCTCTCCACCGTAATAACGCTTTCGGTGCTCTCGGGGTAGCTTTCAAGCACTTGCATCTCATAGCAGAGGCTCTCGCCGTCCTCACTGAGATACACGGCTGCCACCTCCGCACGGATAATACGCTCGGTATCCGCGAGGATGTCCTCCTCCACGAAATAGCTTTCACCGTAAGGCTCGCCCGAGCACTCGATGTAGGTGAGCGAATACGAATCAAACTCCAGCTCGTTGTAGTTCATGAACTCTTTCGGCTCAACGTTTACCGTACCGCCCACAGCGTCGTCGGCAGGCGCATCGTCCATAACCATGCTCTCGCTGTCCTCGGCGTTCATTGCGCCGCCGTTTGCCGTGAAGTTATCCTCGTCCATGCTGCCGCTTCTTTGAAGCACAGCAGGTACTGCCACTATCAGCAGTATACTTGCCGCTGCCGCTGCAACGGCCTTTAATGCGTTGATGTTGATGACCTTTCTGCGATGGGGCTGAGCTGCTGCGGACTTCGGCTGAAGTCTGCCCTCTATCCTCGCCCAGAGTGCGTCCTTATCAGGCGCAGAATTATTCATTTCGGCTGTAAGCAGCTCCTTGAGCATCTGCTCGTTCATATATCCTGCACCTCCCTGACATGATCACTCAGCTTTTTGATAGCCCCGCGGTATTTCCAGGTGACCGTGCCAAGCGGCATTGCAAGGGCTTTTGATATCTCCTTAAAGGTGAAGTCGGAAAACAGCTTCAGCTCCACTATCGTGCGCTCGCTGTCGCTCAGCCGCTTCAGTGCTTCCTCTACGGAGATGTTTCCTATAATGGTATCGGTGAAGTCACCGCTGCTTATCGGTTCGCTCTGCGGAGCGTTCTCATCAGCGGGAGCGTCTATGGTATACACCTCGCGGCTGCTCTTGCGGATGTGATCCACCGCCATGTTGCGCGCACAGGCTGCAAGCCACGCTTTATGTCCGCTGCCGCCCCTGTAGGATTCGGCAAGCCTTTCCCATAGCTTCACAAAGAGATCTGCCGTTAAATCCTCCGCAGTCATCCTGTTGCACACCACGGAATACATCACGGAATATATCAGCTTGTAGTAAGCCTCGTAGATCTCCTTTAGCCCCTCTGTGCTGCCCTGCCTGATCAGAGCAATACAGCTTTCAAAGCGGCTGTCTGTCATACCCTTATCACCCCTTGCACTTAATATACGTTTGCGGATGGTAGTTTTTATGGTAAAAACATGCACAAATTTCAGCAATTTCATTTATGCACACTGTCATCTCTGTATTCAAACAGTTTTACGGTAAAATAAATGCAAAGCATTTATTTTAGCTTTCTTTCAATGTCCTCGCAGATACGCAAATCAGAGATTTGCTCCCTACGTATCGGACGATTTTACCATGCCCTTACGGACATGGTAAAATGATACTATAAAATAGCCGTATTGTCAACCGTCACACCGCCGAGGATTCCAAATTTTTTTATATATAAAGACCATTTTTTGTTAATATGATGAATGTTCAAAAAAAATGCAAAAAATATCTTGACAAACTGCGCTATCCGTATTAAAATTTAATAGGATAATACCCCACAACAAAAAAAGGAGAATTACTATGGAAAAGATCTACACAGGTAAGACCAAGGACGTGTACAAGCTTGACAACGGCAATGTAATGCTGAAGTTCAAGGATGATTGCACAGGCAAGGACGGCGTTTTTGATCCCGGAGAGAACACAGTAGGACTGACTATCGACGGCATCGGCAAGGCTAATCTTGAGACCTCCGTATACTACTTCGAGATGCTCAAGAAAGCAGGCATCAAGACTCACTATGTAAGCGCTGATCTTGAGAACGCTACAATGGAGGTACTCCCCGCTACCGTATTCGGTCACGGTCTGGAGGTAATCTGCCGCCATGTTGCAACAGGCAGCTTCATCCGCAGATACGGCGAGTACATTGAGGACGGTACAGTTATCGAGGGCGGCTACGTTGAGTGCACATTCAAGAACGATGCCAAGGGCGATCCTCTGGTAACAAGCGAAGGTCTGGCAGTTCTGGGCGTTATGACTCCCGAGATGTTCGAGAGCATGAAGCAGCAGACACTGAAGATCACACAGATCGTTGCTGACGATCTCAAGACCATCGGTCTGACACTGTGGGATATCAAGTTTGAGTTCGGCTACAACAACGGCGAGGTTATCCTCATCGATGAGATCGCTTCCGGTAACATGAGAGTTTACAAGGGCGATAAGATCGTTGATCCTGTTGAGCTGACAAAGCTTATCAACAACAGATAATTCTTTTATCACATAGAACACATCCGGAGAAGCCTGTATTCTCCGGATAGTTTTTTATGTTGCAAAATCCTCTGAAACGTGCTAAAATAAACTGTACCACAAAACAAGGGAAAGAGATAACATAATGAAAAAAGGACTTATACTCGAGGGCGGCGCAATGCGCGGAATGTTCACAGCAGGCGTTATAGACGTGATGATGGAAAACGGCATCATCTTCGATGGTGCTGTAGGTGTTTCTGCGGGAGCGGCTTTCGGCGTCAATTACAAATCAAAGCAGATAGGCAGAGTGCTGCGCTACAATACACGTTTCTGCAAGGATAAGCGCTACTTCGGCGTGCGCTGCTTTCTCAGAACGGGCGATCTGTACAGTGCGGATTTCGCCTACGGTGAAGTACCGCTGAAGCACGACCCTTTCGATTTTGAAGCATACATGAAAGACCCGATGGAGTTCTGGGTAGTCTGCACGGATATAGAACGAGGTGAGGCAGTCTACCACCGCTACGAGGGTCGGAACGACCACGGCTTCGACTGGATACGCGCCTCCGCATCCATGCCGCTGGTGTCAAAAAACGTTGAGATAGACGGCAGGAAGCTGCTGGACGGCGGCATGTCCGATTCCATACCTCTGAAATACTTCGAAAGCATCGGCTACGACAGGAACATCGTCATCCTCACCCAGCCTGAGGGCTATGTCAAGGAAAAGAACAGCGCCATGCCGCTGATAAAGCTGAGATACAAAAAATATCCTAAGCTAGTAGAGCTGATGGCAAACCGTCATATTGAATACAACAAAGCCACCCGCTACATAGCCGAAAAGGAGCGCCGCGGCGAGGTACTGGTCATCCGCCCCGAAACTGCACTGAAGATAAGCAAGACGGAAAAAGACCCCGCAGTGCTGAAATATGTTTACGATCAGGGCAGAAAGGAAGCCGAAAAAAGGCTCGGTGAAATAAAGAAATTCCTCGGACAGGAATAACAGATAAATATAAGACGTCAGCTCATAGTGGCTGGCGTCTTTTTTATGCCCGTAAAAATTTTTTCGGAAAAATTTCCTCTGCCCTCTTGACAACTGTGTATATCCATGCTATACTGTGTATACCGTATATATACAATTTATTCAGAGGTGCACTATGGATATAATACTCAGCAATTCCTCAGCCGAGCCTATCTATCAGCAGATAATCACCCAGATAAAGGCTCAGATAATGAACGGCACGCTTGCCGCAGGGGACGCCCTGCCGTCAATGCGAGTGCTTGCTCAGCAGCTGAGAATAAGCGTGATAACCACAAAACGAGCATACGAGGAGCTGGAGCGTGACGGGTTCATCGAGAACTTCGCAGGCAAGGGCTGCTTCGTAAGATCGCAGAATACGGATTTTCTGCGTGAAGAGGGCATCCGCCAGACGGAGGAGCTTCTCGCAAGGGCATGCGAAAAGGCACGTCTGTGTGAGCTTTCACTGGAAGATATGAAAGAGATGCTTGAATTAATGTACGGAGGAGATACAGATGAGTAACTTCGAAAATGCGATAGAAATAAGCGGCCTTACCAAAAAGTACGACGGCTTCACGCTGGATAATGTGAGCTTCAACGTGCCCAAGGGCTGTGTGATGGGCTTCATCGGTCAGAACGGCGCAGGAAAGACCACCACCATCCGCTCCCTGCTGAACATCACAAAGACGGACGGCGGCAGCATCACGATGCTCGGCATGGACCACCTGAAGAACGAGTACGAGATAAAGGAGCATATCGCAGCGGTGTTCGATGAGATGCCGTTCAACGAGAGCTTCAACGCAAACCAGATATCCATTATGTTCCGCGGTCTTTACTCCGCATGGGACGAGGAGAAATACTTCGCGTACCTCGACCGCTTCTGCCTGCCCCGTAAAAAGGCAATAAAGAAGTTCTCCAAGGGCATGAAGATGAAGCTGCAGATAGCCACTGCCCTCTCCCACGGTGCAAAGCTGCTCATCATGGACGAGGCTACCACAGGTCTTGACCCCGTTGTCCGCAACGAGATACTGGATATCTTCCGCGAATACATACAGGACGAGGAAAACAGCATCCTCATGTCCTCCCACATAACCTCCGACCTTGAGAAGATAGCGGACTGCGTGACTTTTATCGACAAGGGACACATCCTGCTGACAGGCTACAAGGACGAGATACTCGAAAGCCACGCTGTCATCAAGTGCTCCAGGGACGATTACTCCGCCCTCGCAAAGGATGACTTCGTAAGTGCAAGGCTCAGCGATTTCGGTGCGGAGGTCATGGTGGCGGATGTGAACGCCGCAAAGGCGAAGTATTCGGGTCTTACCTTTGACAAAACTACTCTCGAGGAGATAATGCTGTTCTATGTGAACAGAGAGAAAAAGGAGTGGTCGTGATGAAAAAACCATCATTCGGAGCACTTCTCGCCCGTGAGTTCATCGGCATGAAGAAGATGCTGAGAGCGTATATCATCATGTGTCTGCTGATAATTCCGTTGCCGTTCATCATCCTGCTGAGCTTCAGGCACGGCAACCTCGGCACACTCATCCCCGAGGATGTGCACTGGGTATTCCTCGGTATGGACGGATATAATCTGAAACTGTTCGCAATAATGGGCGGTGCGATGATAACCATGGGCAGTTCCGAAAACATGACGCCTGATATCAGTGCGAAGTGGGATCACTTCCGCCGCAGTACGCCCGTAACTCACGCAAGGATGGCTCTTTCCAAAATGACGTCGCAGGGGATATTCTCACTGGCGGGAATTGCCCTGTCCCTGCTGTCCTTGTGGCTGATGGATCTCGCGCTCGGTGTGGAATTCAGTGCGGCAGACGCAGGTCTGGCGATAGGCACAGTTGCGGCACTAACACTGTTTTCCGTGCTCGCAATGCTGTTCGTGACCTTTTTCAGATCGGTGGACAAGGGAATGATCGCAATGCTGGGCGTTATCATGGTGGTGACGTTCATTCTGTTATTCGACAAAGAAGCACCGCGTGTTCCCAACGAGGAAAAGCTGGAACAGGCGATGCAGTTTGCGGCTAAGGCACAGGATATCTGCACGGAGCTTCTGCCATTCCTGCCGCTGATACTCATCGGCACGCTGGCACTCGGCTTTGTCGCACTTACACTGCTGTATAAAAGGAGGGAGAGATAATGGGCGGTCTTCTTTACAAAAACTTCTTCCAGTACAGATGGGAGCTTTTGGTGATAGCTGTGCTGCAGTTCATCGCTACCCTCACTGTGATACTTGCAGCAATGAGCCCACAAACAAAGGGCGACGACATGGTGATGACCTCCGTGCTGATGTATGCGATGGTGTTCTTCGTGCTGGGATTTTTCGAGAGCGGCATGTTCTCCCCTGACGAAAAACGCACCGCAATGTCATTCATCATCTCCGCTCCCACAGGCGCAAAGCAGCACATCGGCAGCAAGTACCTGAGCGTATTGCTGATATACCTCAGCGTTCTCACCTGCTGTTTCCTGACAGACGCCGCAGCCGTTGCGATAAAAGGCGATGCAACGATATCCGTCACCCTGCCGCTTATCATCATCTTCAGCGGCGCACTTTTCCTTGAGGCGCTGTCCCTGCCGTTCATGGTGTACTTCGGCTCTGCACAGGGCACGAATGCAAAGGGCACTACGCTTCTGGTGCTTTGCTATATCCTCGGTATGTACATCCTTTTCGGGGATATCTCGATGTTTTTGGAAGATAATTTCCTTGCGGCGGTGAAGCAGTTCTTCTCACAGGGAAACATCATGCTGATGCTGGGTATCTTCCCGTATATCGCAATGGGGCTGTATTATCTTTCGTTCCGTATCTCGGTACTGCTGTTCAGAAAGGGGGCGGACAACTATGACTGATAAAAAACGCACCCTTATCAGACTGGGAATATTCCTGCTGATATCCTTCCTGCCCTTCCTCATAATAGTGCCGATAATGAACGCACACTACGGCGCTCCCATCTTCGAGTGCGAGGAAGCCATGTCTGCTGTGTACGCTCTCGGCGTATTCGGAATGATGATACCGTCCGTGGCGCACCTTGTCACAAGGCTGGTCACAAATGAGGGCTTCCGCAATACTTATCTTGCCACAAACGTAAAGGGCAATGTGAAATGGTACGTTGCATCCGTTGCGGTAAAGCTTGCCGAGTCCGCGCTGTGCGCTGTGATGATATGTCTTATCTACGCAGACGGCAGGAGCTTCTCTGAGATATTCAGCGTGGAAGACCCTGCACTCATTACTGGACTTCTTCTGCTGCAGCTTGCGGCCTCTGTCATCGTATTCTTTCCCTCATTCGGCGAGGAATGGGGCTGGCGCGGCTACATGATGCCGAAGCTCACCGAACTCATGGGCAGACCTGCCGCAATAGTTGTCGGCGGCGTCATCTGGGGATTGTGGCACGCACCGCTGACGGTATCGGGTCACAACTTCAGCACGGATACCAATCCGCTGCTGGCGGTACTGATGATGTGCGGATTGTGCGTACTGATGAACACATTCCTGACGCTGCTCACAGAGCGCACAAAGAGCATCTATCCCGCATCGTTCTGCCATATGGTGAACAACAATATGGGCGCAACCGCATTGATGACGCTTTTCTGCACAGAAGATTTCCTGCAGAGCCTGCCTCGGATCTCTCCGCTGTTGATGTTCCCGTTTGTCGGAACGACTGCCGTAGTAAGCTTCATCTTGCTGATGAAAAAAAACAAGAAAAGCGATACATAAGCATACAAAGTAAAAGAGCTGACCGAAATCACTTCGATCAGCTCTTGTTTTTATTGCTATGAATATTGCCAAAACACTACCGCGCTTATACCACAGATCAGCAAGCACGAAATATGATTTTAAAGCTGATAAAGCGAGTGTAAGAGTTGTAAAGAATTGTTGGAGAAACTATGTGGATAATTTGATTATCCGATTATCAAAATCAGATAGCTCTTAATTTTTAGAATAATTCAAATGTTGCCAAAACGTTGCCATTTTGCTGTTGTGATAACAGGAAACAGCGTAGCTAAGCCGTTTGCATGGGGTCTGTTATTATTCCCACTCGGTCCACGCAATTTTTATGTGCTATTTAGTGGCTTAACAGAGCCATTTGTGGAATTCGGTTTGTTCGGATTATCCATAAAATCCACTGTTTTTGAGCGAGAAAAGGTCATAATCTTCTCGGGGTGACCTTATGTGACACATAGATCAACTCTTCGTAGGGATATCACTGCAGGATGTGAGATATCGCCGCACATCATCAGTCAGTCTCCGCACGCTGTCATGATACATCCCAACATTACGCAGATACGAGAAATGATAATCTTCTTTTTCATAATGTTTTTCCTCAAAAGATCAATACAATCATTCCTGCAACTACCGCACCGCCGACCATCCACACAAGCGTAAGAACAAGTCGCTTTATAAGCACCTGCTTCCATGTCTTGATATACGGGATATCCTCTGTACCCTTTATTAGCCAAAGCTTGCTGTATCCTACCCAGAGCCTGTCAATAACAATGCCATCGTACCAGTTCATAACCTCAAGAAACAGAACAGCCTGTAAGTATGCCGTACCGAAGTCTGAAACGCTGTTCCATAATCCTATTATCAAAACAAGTACTGTGAGCATTACAAGATAAAAAGCCGTCATAAATATCTTCATATCCCTGCTGACCTTTTCTCTTGTTGCAAGTCCGAGAGCAACCGCACGCTCCTGTACGGGCTTAGGATAAAAATACAATGCATTTATTGCGTTGTTACGCACTGCAAGCTTTACCATAAGTGTAAACAGCAGGCAGTATAAAATGAGCTGAATAATAATCATTTCCTGCTCCTTTTCCACGGAATACAGCGGTTTACCTTCTTTTTGTATTCCCTGTATTCGTCGCCGTATGTTTTTTCAAGCCATTTCTCCTCGGTATTTATCATAAGCACTGTCATAAAAGCCCAGAAAAAGAAAAACAGCGGATAGAAAAACACATTGCCCGAAATAAACAATACCCCCGTGCAGGCAAACATAAACGCAGAATAAATCGGGTTGCGGACAAGTCCGTAAACCCCCGTTGTAACAAGCTTATTGCGGATAATACTTGCGTCAAGTTTTGCATGGAACACTGCACCGCACCAGATAAATATACCGAATACTGTCAGGATAATTCCTGTTATCAGCGACGGTATCTTCAGAGCAGGAATTATACCTGCCTTTGCAAAATCCTGCTGTCCCAGATTCACGGCAACAACTGTTAAAATCACGCATACAGCGGCATAGATGGGACCTACCCCAAATAACGGAAGATGTTTTTTATTTTTCATAGTATTATCACCCTTCTATCTTTTCTTAAAAGTATAATCGCACATTCTTCCACCCCTGCCTATTTGCTCTGTATACAAAAACTCTGCCCTAGGCAGGTTACTATACAGAATATCATCTACCTTACAGAATACTGCCGTCATTTCAGGCATACCGTATTTGCTGAATATCTGATGATAAATACAGCTGTGCGTTATCATTGAAAAAGTGTCCTTAGGACATTCGGGAAACTCCACATTCCAGCCGTAACCAAGTGTATTCCTGAATTTTATCGGCATGGATATTTTCAAGAAGCCTACAAACCAACTGTTGCTTGCAAGCTTTTGCATAACATCGATCTGCGGCTCTATAAATTTGTACATTGCCGCCGCAACGATATCCTCGGCTTCTTTGCGGGATCTTCCGTTTTCTTCAAGCATTAACACTATGGCCAGCGATGTTATCAGATTACATAAATGACCGTAGTTTTTTGAGTCGGCATATTCCGAATTTTCCTTAATAAGCCGTGTCATTAAAGCTGTCAATCGGAGTTGTTCTTCTTTCTTCAATTCATTGTAAAAGTCTTTAAATCTGCTTTTTGCAATCATTTTTTCGGGATCATATTTTTTCTTCATGTTTGTCCACCGTTTTATTTAAGATTATCTATTTCATTATATTGCCGCCAAAGCTCTTATGCTCGTTATTATCCAAGCATTTATAAGCCCATTCAGCGGACAAATTAGCAGCAGCCATATCCCAAAATGATTAGGTATTGCCATTTTTATAAGCCAGTTTTTCCTGCTGTAAAGCTCGCTGCCCTCTGTATTCGGTAAATGAAGCTTTACCCCCATCTTCTCTCTGAAAAGAATGTTCCAGCCGAAAAAATCGCCCATATCAACAATAAACATCTGGATATAGCCAACAAGAAAAAGCTCGCCAAAGCTTTTTGCTCCCGATGAAAAATTGCTGATGATACCAAAAACAATAGTGAATGACCAGAGGGAGAAGAGCATTATGCGTTTTGTTCTTGCACTTTTCGGTGGAATAGGCGGCGCTATCTTCTGAATGCCGAGAGGATACATTTTTGTAAACGCCTGCGGGTCTATGTATGAGACAAGACAGAGTGTAAGTGCAAATACAACTGCCATTGCTATACCGTCTGAAATTATGTTAAGCCAGTTCATTTAATTAACCTCCAAAACAGCATTTTACAATCTCTTCGACCCACTTTTCAGGGTAACAGATAAGAAGCTCCTCGTGACGCAGATCGTGCGCAACAATATGCGGATCTTTGAAATGCCTGTTGTATCGATCAAGATACTTTTCTCCCATCTTCTGCGCATAGAAAACATATATCGTTGTTCCCTCGGCAGAGATCTGTTCGTTAAGAGGCGTGATAAGGTCAGAGTAGAACTGATTTTCCGCACTTCCCTTTTTAATAAAAGGATAGCCACCCTTGCCTATGCCAAGCATTTCATAGAATTGCCTCCCGTATTCTGTCTGTAGATTTTTCTCAAACCCTTTTTTCATATACCACGGATATTTACCCGTCTGAAGCATTTTAACCATCATTCCGCCGAACAGCTTTGTCATAAGCCATGCTTTAGCTTTACCCGACTGGTCAAGGTCGGAGCTTCCTATAAAGCCGTGGTCAATGTGAATGTTTTTCCGCTGAATAAGCTGTCCCACAAACGAGCCACCAAGCGAACAGCCGTAAGCAGCGAAAAGTCTGCCGCCAAAGTTCTCTTTTATGTAGACTTCTATCTTCTCCGTTTCGGTTATCATATCGGGGAAAACGGTATCTTCCGTTTCATCAAAGCCATCATAGGAAACAGCGATCACATAGAAACTCTTTTCAAGCAGAGGTATGACCTCACTGAAGCTTGTGTGCAGACACCACGTTCCGGGGAAAAGCATTATGGGCGGATTCTCTTTATTTCCGTAGCAGTAGAATTTCATAATATTTGCTTATCCTTTCGGCGTATGTATATAGTGACAGTCGCAGTATTCTCCGCCGCCTGCGAGGGTCTGTTCGCGAATGAATTCCGTGTTGTTAGCCGCCGCCATATCGTAATCCAGCTTGCACATAGCTGGAGTAAGCTCCTCAATGCCCCACATTATGTAAAGATGAAGAATTCCGCAGGTCTTGAATGTGGCGGTGTATTCCATAAGATTTGCACCTGCTTCAAAGGTGTACTGCCACGAATACGGGTTGCTGTCAGTCAGGCTGATTTCAGCGTCCTTACGGAGCTTCTCCTGTCCCTCGGCAGTGTAATTCCTCTCGCTGACGATTGCTTTCAGCATAACACGATTATTCATCAAAGCTTCACGGGTATAGACCGTCATTTTCTCAATATCGGGCTTTTCATCAAGTGAAAGATATACCGAGCCGAGGATAGACGCAATGATTATGTTGGAGATAAATCTTGTCTTTCGCTCAAACGGCTGAACGCTCTCCAGCATTTCTCTGTATTTTTTGCGAGCCTTTTTCATTACAGCTTTTGTATCGGCTATTCCCAGAGTATTCGTCAGCTCGCGCTCAAAGCCACCTTTAAATACTGTCCAGTATAACCTTGCCATAGCATCGTATTTCATTTTATTGTCCTCCCACGATCATGATCGTCACAAACTCCGATATGCTATACCTCCGCAAGCCGTCGTAAATGTTAGCGTCAGCTAACTTATTATCAAAAGCAGAGGTTAGCATCTACTAACCCTGATACCTATTTTACTCTTTTATGTACATTATGTCAATAGTAAGTTCAAAAAAGATATTAAAAAACATCTTGACAAACAGATGGAGTTATGCTATACTAACCGAGTGAGTTAATGCTATTTACTATGAGGTGTCTATGCCAAAGGATAAGACAGCCACCCACGCAAAGCTGTATGAATGTATGCGTGCGGAATTTCTGGAAAAGGGCTTTGAAAAGGCCTCGCTCAACAATATCGCAAGGCAGTGTGGGATAACTCCAGCGGCGGTGTATCGACACTACACAAGCAAGGAGGCTATGTTCGAGGCACTTGTAAAGCCCGCCTGGGACGAGTTCAACAAGCTGTGTGAAAGAAGTATGTCAGCGATAAAAAATGAGATACATACCGATCACACCACTACGCATTTTGACGATGATGACAACAAATGGCTCAACCCTATGCTCGACCTGATCTACAAGTATTTTGACGAGTTTCGTCTGCTGGTCGTATGCTCAAAAGGGACTAAATACGAGAACTTTTCGGATATTCTCATTCAAATGGAGGAGGACACCGCAAAAGAGATGATGGCGGCTATGGACGCCGAGGGACTTCCTCATGCCGAGATATCCGATGTGCAGTATCATCTTGCCGCAACCGCTTATGTAGAGGCTATGCTGGAGATA